>CACOMW010000009.1 GCA_902628365.1 uncultured Marinoscillum sp.
CATTAGATGTTCGAGAATTAATCGGCTATGTTCCATGGTACTTTAATCTACCAGATGATGAACCAAAATACTCAGTTGCATGGAATAAAATTATGGATACAACTGGCTTTTATGCACCTATTGGACTTACGGTAACAGAACGGTCTGACCCATACTTTAAAATAAGCTACGAAGGTCATGAATGTCAATGGAATGGTCCCTCCTGGCCTTTTGCAACAACTCAAACTTTAAAGGCCTTAGCTAATTTTTTAAATAACTATTCAAACAATAAAACTATAAATAAGAATGATTACTATCATCTCCTTCTACAATATTCTAGACAGCATAAGTTAAAGAATGAAAATGGCGAAACAATTAACTGGATTGATGAAAATATTAATCCTTTTACCGGAGATTGGATTTCAAGGACTAGATTAAAAAATTGGGATGGTAAAGGATGGTCTGATGAGAAAGGTGGAGTTGAAAGAGGGAAAGATTATAACCATTCAGGATTTACAGACTTGATACTATCTGACCTATTAGGAATTAAGCCAAAACTCAATAGTACAATTGAGATAAATCCTCTCGTTCCAAATAATTGGGAATGGTTTGCTGTTGATAATATATATTATCAGGGTAAAAAATTCTCATTAATATGGGATAAAACTGGAAAAAGATATAGTAAAGGAAAAGGATTAATGCTTTTTAAAGAAAATATATTAGTCGCCAAATCTAATAAGGTTGAAAATTTAACTTATTCCATGAAATGAATCATTCCTATTTATAGTTTATTGATTGAGTAAAACTAAAAAAACAATGCCTGACAAGGTGTATAACTAATTTCTTATTACCTAATCAATTAAATATAGATATATCTTCTTCTTTTAAAATTATTGTAAATTGTATGTATGAAAAAGCTTTTATTTATTTTAGTGTTCATTCCGTTTGTTTTTACATGTGACTACCCTACATCAGGAATTGAAGAAAACAGTACTTTACTTAAGTTTCCTTCAGTCGTTAGTGGAGAGGAAAGTTCTACGGTATCAGTGTATCAACTGGAGTGGTTAACCGGTCAAAGAGAGGGTTCGCATGATGGAGGAATCTTAGAACAAACATGGTTACCTCCTCGCTCTGGCACTATTACTGCTTTAGTTCGCTATACAAAAGAATCATACACACGATTTGTTGAAATCATTCATATAAGTGAAATTAATGGCCTTCTAGAATTAAATCTACAAATCTTTAACAACTCGCTAGAACCAGAAAACATAAGTGCAACTTATTCTCGAATTCATAAATTTGAATTAATTGAAGTGGGAGATAGATATTTAGCCTTCAAAGGAGTTAGTGATGGCGCTCATCACAGTCTTAGTTATCAGCGCTCTGAAGGAGATATTTTTTACATACATATTGAAACAAATGTTGGCGAAAGAATTGAAATTAAACTTGAGCCGATAATGTAAAAAAAGCGATCTGAAATAGGTGACATTGTCAAAATATTTTTTCTTTATAAAATATTAACTAGATTAAACTACATTTTAAACTTAAAAAAAATAAACATGAAAAACTTATTATTAATTATACTAATAACATTTAGCACAAACATTATGGCTCAACAAATGGCTTATAATGTTGTATATGTTAAAGCTGAAGAAAATTCAGAGTGGCAAATTGGCAACTTAATTGAGACATACTATACTAACAATAAGAGGCAATCTGGTGGAGTAGTATTAGAAAAGCTAAGACATGGAAGACCAGAGGGAATGACTCACAGAATTGTTTGGTTATGGGAACTTGGCAAAAGAGGAATGGTAGATGGTGAATTATCTGAATTTGAACAATCAAATTTCAGAAGTCAACTAAGAGGATATGTAGAGAAATGGGGAATGTCATACTCAGGTAGAATGATTAATTGGGTTGAAGGTGATATGAAAGAAACACCATTTGTTCATATCTGGGATATTACTCCAGAAGATCCTGCTGCATTTCAGAAAGCACACAAAGAATTTGTTGAATCAGTACCTCAAATATTTAGTGGAAGATTCAATGGATTTGGCACATACGATATAAATCAGCCAAATGGGGCAACTCACTGGGTTTTAGTATCTGGAAAAGATCTTGATGATCACTTGCAACTACTACATAATCTTGAAACAAAATATCCTGAAGCAATGCAAAAGTTTGTTAAAGATAGAGGTAAAACTAAAATTGTTCATGACTTTACATTTGAAAATTTAAAGTACATAACAACTCAATAATTTCCTTTTTTTATAACTAAAAAAGGCCCTTATAATGTGGCCTTTTTTAGTTTTTTTTATAAATTGATCCCCAAAAAAATATTTTACAATATATTTAAAATAAGATATGGATTATTTAAAATATTATTTATTAAATATTATTATTCTATATTCATTTACTAATCTTTTTTCTCAAAATATAGGAATACAATTAGATCGAAATCAAGGTATTATTGAAAGCATTTACATTAAAAAAGATAAAATTATATTTGAATTAGATTCTTCTAACAGTAACATAAAAAACATTTACGTCTTTTCTAATGATTCCCTATCTGAAAGATTTTTTTATGACCCTGTATATGATTTTAAACCAAGAAGAAAATTAGAATTACATAACGGTGTTATACTACATATAAATTCTTATAACAGTGTTGATTATGCAAAAAATTATAGTGATAATTCTTTTGCCGGAATTGTTGGATCTGTTACCAAAATAGATGGTTTAAACATAGAGTATCATAAAAGAATTGGTAATAATAGGATAATTGGAATTGTTGGAAAATTAAAGTCTGTAAATAATATACCTATTTCTTACCATATAAATTACAGCGAAAACCAAAGAGGTAATTATATGGGCAAAATCGAAAAAATTGATGATATATCTTTTAAATATCATAATCGACATACATATTCAGAACTTGGCGATTATGTTGGAAAATTAAAAGAAATAAATGGTATTCAATTTAAATACAATGAAAATTATTCGGGTAATATAAATAAAGGATCAGTTGGGAAAATTAACATAATTGGAAATATAAAAATTGAATATTTTAAAAATTATAGTAATAATTCAGCATCAGGAATTGTGGGTAAATTTAAATCTATTAAAGGAAAAGATGACAGGATAATTATTTATTAATACTTTTTTCAAAAAAAATTAAATTTATTAATTATGGAAAAACTAACTAATCTTTCGTTTCTTTCATTTATATCGTTAATATTTATTCAGTGCCAACAAACAACTTCACTGGTTCCTGAAAAAAGATGGAGTGAAGAGAGAGCCTGGCAGTGGCAGCAAGATAATGGTTGGATGGTTGGTTCTAATTTCAACCCTAGCACCTCTATAAATCAGTTGGAATTCTGGCAAGAAGACACTTTCGATCCAGAAACCATTGATAGAGAATTAGGATGGAGTGCAGAACTTGGTATGAATACTCACCGAGTCTATCTACACAACCTACTCTGGAATCAAGACTCAATAGGTTTTATAAAAAGAATTGAAAATTATTTAGAGATGTCGGATAGCAAGGGTATCAAAACACTATTTGTCCTATTTGATGATTGTTGGCATCCTGCACCAAAACTAGGAAAACAACCAGATCCAATGCCTTTTGTCCATAACTCATGGTGGGTTCAATCTCCAGGATCAGCAATTTTAGGAGATAGTTCGAGACATCATGAGGTAAAAAACTATGTTAAAGGTATTATTAGTCATTTTGCTGACGACAATCGAGTAATCGGCTGGGATCTTTATAATGAACCTGGAAACGTTGCCCCAACTCAGAAAGGACATAATGAATTTGCAATTAAAGAAGATAAAGATATATATACACTATCTCTTCTTAGAAAAGCTTTTAGATGGGCAAGAGAGATAAACCCCACTCAACCCTTAACGACTTCCATATGGAAAACGTGGGAAAAAGATAATGATTGGTCAAAATTAGATAGTCTGTCTGACCTCTCCAAGTTTACATTATCTAACTCAGATGTGATTTCTTTCCATACATATGGAGATATTAATGAGATGAAGCTGAGAGTTGAACAATTAGAAACATATAATCGTCCGATAATGTGTACTGAGTATCTTGCAAGAGGTCAAGGAAGTACCTTTCAGGCAATGTTACCTCTGCTAAAAGAGAAACAAATAGCAGCAATAAATTGGGGGTTTGTTGCTGGGAAAACAAATACTATTTTTCCTTGGTCTTCTTGGGATGAAGACTTCACCTCGGCACCTGAAGTTTGGCACCATGACATCCTCATGCCTGATAAAACTCCTTTCGATCAGGCAGAGATAGATTTCTTGAAAGAAATATTACTGAAATAGTTTGCTCTACCCTATGAAATATCTACTAACAATATCAATTTACTTTTTATGCCTATTTATAGTTAATGGGCAAAATAAAATAGTTTCTCTATATCCTGAAGGAGTTAATTGTCGAAATGAATTACCTGCTAAAACTGATTATGATGAGAGCGGAAGGATTTTCAAGAAAGTAGTTGATCCTGAAATATGGTATTACCCTACTCCAAAAAAAGATAAAACTCAGACAGCTGTTCTTATAATTCCAGGCGGTGGGTATTACGGACTATGGTTTGATAAAGAGGGCGTAGAAGTTGCTAATTGGCTAAATAACCTAGGTATTTCGGCTTTTGTATTAAAGCATAGGGTCCCGCACTGGGAGTCCGAAGACTGTAGAAGTAAAGTTGCCCTTTCAGATGCTCAGAGGTCTATTAGAATTATAAGAGCAAACTCAAAAAAATGGGAAATAAACCCTAATAAAATTGGTGTTTTAGGTTTTTCAGCTGGTGGACATTTAGCCTCAACCCTGTCCACTCACCACGATAACGGATTAAATGAATCAGAATTAGAAATTGATAAAATAAGTAGTAGGCCTGATTTTTCAATTTTAGTCTATCCTGTAATTACTATGCAAGATACTCCATATACAAATATGGGTACAAGAATAAATTTATTAGGAGAAATGCCATTAGAAGATTCATTAAATTATTTTTCTAATGAACTTCAAGTGAAAGAAGATACCCCTCCTGCAATCCTAATTCATACTGATGAAGATAAAGTAGTACCACCTGAAAATAGTATTAATTACTATTTGGCCCTGAGGAAATTTAATATTCCAGCAGCTCTACACATATGGGAAGGAGGTCTACATGGGTTAGGTCTAGCAGACAATTACAAGGGAGCATTTAAGAATTGGCCAGAAACAGTAAAAAATTGGCTGGTAGAGAGGGGTTTACTTTCTGATTGATAGTGAAGATTATCTAGTTGAAAACCTAAATATTGTCTCCGTATCATACTTTTCCCCAGGATTTAATATGACAGAAGGAAAACTTTCCTGATTTGGGGAGTTAGGATAGTGTTGAGTTTCTAGACAGAAACCAGATCTAAATGCATAACTACCACCATCTTTAGATTTTAAAGTACCATCTAGAAAGTTTCCAGAGTAAAACTGGATACCAGGTTGATCAGAGAATACGTCTAGTAATCTTCCTGAAAGAGGATCATATGCCGAGGCGACTAATCTGACACCTTCATCTTGATTATTTAGTACCCAACAGTGGTCGTAGCCATTCCCAAAAGTTAGCTGTCTGTCTGACTCATTGATATCATCGCCTACTCTCTTTGACTCTCTGAAGTCAAATGGAGTTCCCTCAACATCTCTTAACTCTCCAGTTGGAATCAGAGTAGTATCTACAGGAAGGAAGGAGTCTGCGTTGATAGTAATTTGATGATCTAATATATCTCTACTTAAGTCCGCAGAAAGGTTAAAATACGAATGCTGAGTAAGGTTAACAACAGTCCTCATATCTGTTTCTGCCTCGTATCTTACTTTCAATTCGTCATTGTTTGTTAAAGTGTAGGTTACCTTCACATCTAAATTTCCAGGGTAACCTTCTTCCATATCCCTACTAGTATACCTTAATATCAGAGATGCTGATGACTCATTCACGTCTTCCTCTATGTTCCATATTACTCTATCAAAACCCTTTAATCCTCCATGTAAATGATTTTTTCCATTATTAACTGCAAGGGTGTACTCTACCCCATCCAGGTTAAATTTTCCTTCCTTGATACGGTTACCATACCTTCCAATTAGAGCTCCAAAATATGGGCTATTACTCTCATAGCCTGACAAATCATTGAAACCTAAAACAATATCTTTGTAGTTTCCGTCCCTATCCTTAGCCTTCCATGAGGTTATTATCCCTCCATAATTAATGATACTTACCTCCATACCGCTACTGTTTTTTAAAGTGTATCGACTGATATCAATACCATCACTAGTCTTTCCAAAAAATTCTTTCTCGATTTTAACTAGAGACATATTTTCTTTTTTTTTAATAATTTCACATGAAATAACAATAGGAAAAAATAATAAAAAATAGATTTTTTTCATATAACCAAATATACTACTCATTTATTTCCTTTTGAATTTTTCTTTATTAATAGTAGATTAGAATATGAAGTATTTAGAACTAATATTCTTTAGCTTAATGTGTTTTTTTCTCTCATGTAAAACACAAACACTAACATCTATAAAGGCAAATGTTACAATAAACACTGATATAACTGCTAAACCTTATAATCCTATGATTTTTGGTGGATTCATTGAACACTTTGGAAAGCAAGTTTATGGAGGTGTATTTGATCCTGGATCTCCATTGTCAGATAAAAATGGATTTCGTATTGATGTCGTTAATGCATTAAATGAACTTAAGGTACCTGTAATTCGATGGCCAGGTGGCTGTTTCGTAGATGGTTACCACTGGATTAATGGCGTGGGAGATAATCGTCAACCTACAGATGATATTAGATGGGGAGTAATTGAACCAAACACATTTGGCACTCATGAGTTTATTGAGCTTTGTAGATTATTAGATGCCGAACCGTATATCTGTCATAATGGTTTAGCAGAAGTTAAAGAAATGACCGATTGGGTTAAATACTCCAATGCAAATGAAGGAAAATTTGCAGAAATGCGTAAGGAAAATGGTTATTTTGACCCACTTAATGTAAAGATATGGAGTGTAGGAAATGAAAGGTCAGGTCGCGATTATATTCATAAAGTACGTGATGCTGGTCAAGAAATGAAAATGATGGATTCAAGTATTTTAGTAACTTGTTCAGGTATTCACGGAAATTCCAGGATAGATCCATATCTATTTGAAGCAGCAGGAGAATATTTGGATTATATTTCAGCACATCAATACTGGATTGAAAACTGGCAAGAACATTCTAGACCAAACTACCTTTCATGTATGATGCTTTCTGAAAAGCCTGAGTTGTATATTAAAAATATAATTAGTCAAATACAAACTGCAGAAAAAAAAGGACAGATTAATGAAGGACAAATCAAGATTGCTTTCGATGAATGGAACTTACGTTCCTGGCATCATCCAGGATTTCAACGTTTTGAGAAAGTGGATTATAAAGACCCAGAAATTATAAAGTTGATAAAAGCTAGGGATAAAAGTTTGGACCCATCGATTTATAACCTCTCAGATGCATTATTTTCCGCCTCATTTCTTAATTCATGTCTCCGTAATTCTGAATATATTTCTATGGCGAATATTGCACCTCTGGTAAATCAGACTGGACCTCTTTATGTACATCCAAAAGGAATTGTTAAGCGGACTCATTTCCATACAATGTCAATGTATGTTAATCAACTCGAAGAATATATCATTAATACAAAGACAACAGGAAGCAAACTTACTTACGGTAAAGATTCCGTTTCTGTCATTGATGCTATAGCTACAGTTGACAAAAAAGGAGAAAAATGGGCTATTTCATTGGTAAATCGTCATCCATCAGAAAACCTTGAGTGTAAAGTTATAATGGGAGATAAGCTATTGAATGGTATATATAAAGCGACAATTCTTACTGGTGAAACAACAGATAGTTTCAATGATATTAAGCACCCTAATAGAGTAGCTCCAAAAGAAATAAAACTAAAGATTAACAATGGCATTGTTTACTTACCACCACATTCATTGACAATTTTTCATATTAAAGTCTAATTTTCTCTTTAATTTTCAAATCTCTTAAGCCAATTTTTCCTCTTATCACTAAAATAAAATTCTCTAGATATAACAGGTGGAATATGGTGTTCTTGTAATTCAATCAATGATTCTTTTGGCAGTGGAATAGGATTTTTAGGTATTTTATTTCTAAAATCTTGAATTAAACTAAAATAATTCTTATTATATGCTAAATTATTCCATTCTTCATCATCTTCTTCAAGGTTATAGAGTTCCTCACTTCCATCTACATAGTTTATATAGTGCCAATCTTTAAATCTTATTGAATAGTCAGCAAAATCATAGGTTGTTATCACTTCCCTATTTGTTAACTCGTTAGGATTTTTAAGTAGTGGAATTAAGCTGGTTCCATCTAATTTTGATTTTGGCTCTATTCCTGCAAGATCAGTTAATGTTGGATAAATATCAAGGAGTGAGGTTAAGCTCTTTACATCATTTCCGTTACTACTACCCATCGGTAAAATTGAAATATTCTTAGGTACTTTCACCATAAGTAAAGTTCTAATTACATTTTCCCACAATGCGAATTTTCTCCAATGCATTTTTTCTCCCAATTGCCACCCATGATCTGAAGAAATAATTACTATAGTATTTTTAGCATATTTACTTTTTTTAAGATTTTCAATTAATTTTCCTACCATAGCATCAGCATAACTGACAGAAGCCATGTATCCCCTAATTGCATCTTTCCATTTTCCATTATCTACTACATTTTTATGGTAATTCCCTCCTCTTGAAATCAATTCTTTAGCTCTTTCACCTAAATCTGAAGTATCATTCTTTAATAATTTCGGTAGCTCAATACTATCTAGTGGATACATATCAAAATACTTTTTTGGAACATACCATGGCAAATGAGGTCTATATATACCACAAGCTAGAAAGAATGGTTTATTATGTTCTTTCTTGAAAAAAGAAGAAATATAATTGACACTTTTAAAGTCACCTGTTTGCTCATCATTTATTGATAACTCAGCCCAATCAAATGCAGAATACATATACTCAAATGGTTTCATATTGACTGGAGCATCGTTGGGAATATAATTTTTTGGCATGTTTTGAGTTTGTGATGGAAAATAATCATCCCAACTTTCTGGATGAACTTGAGAATAATGATAAATTTTACCAGCACCTGCAGTAAAATATCCATTTTCTCTAAATAGCTGAGGTAATGTTGTAGCTTTATTTAAAATTGGTACTTTTCTCCAGTCTTGGTAGTTAGAATACATTCCAGAATTGAAAGTATGGATGCCAGTCATCATAGTTGCTCGAGATGGATTACAACCTGGACTTGTACAATAATTTTTTGTAAAGTTTACTGACTCGTTAGAAAACTCCTCAAGAAAAGGAGTAAAAACTTTGTTATTACCAGACAATGGTTCATTCCAGTCATTTAGATCATCAATAGATACAAATAATATATTTGGTTTATCTATACTTTTATTTATACAAGAAACAAATAATAGTAAAAAAAATAGAATGTTTTTCATCTAAATTATTCAATTGTAGATTTAAAATTATAAAAATATAACTTATGATGATGATTAACCTGAAATTGTAATTTTATATTCTCCACTTTTCAACTTGAACTTTCCATCTTCTAAACCAATAATATTTTTTAATATTACATCGTTAGATCTTACTTTTATTTTTTGCAAAGAAGAAACCGGTAAATATACATTAGCGGTACTTCCTTTAGGAATCTGAAATTCATAGATATATCCATTCGATTGTTTTTTCCAATTAGAAACTACTTTTCCATAAGGAGAATGATATTTAGAATTTACATAATTTAATCCATTAGGAGTTGAGGGATTTAAGATAAATTCTTTAAAACCTGGGTTTTCTGGATCTGGCCTTATACCTCCAAGCCATCGATAATACCATTCAGTAACAACTCCAAACATAGGATGTGAATTTGAAAAAGTATTATCACTCTCTTTCCATGTTTCCCATATTGTAGTAGCACCTTGATCTATCATATGCCCCCATCCAGGATATTCTGTACTATTAACAATATCAAAAACAATTTGAGGGGAAATATACTTAGAAGCAGATTCTAATATATATTTAGTTCCAAAAATACCAGTTGTAAAGTGTCCAGAAGGCCCGTTTAATATTGCTTTAAGTAAAGAATCTTTAGCCATTTCAACTTCATTTTGTGGAATAATATCATGATAAAGTAAAGAAGAAAATAAAGTTTGACGATTAATATTTTCATTTACTGGCTTATCCCAAAATTTAGTTTTTATAATTTTTTTAAGTTTATTAGATAAGTTTTTATATTTTATCTCATTCTCATTGTTTCCTAGCAACTTTGAAAAAAGGGTCATAATTTGAGCAGATTGAAGATAATGAAGGGTTCCAGTTAACTCTACAGGCACAGGTTCTAATGATTCATGGTCACTTAGACCAGCATCAACAATGCCATTTGGATGAATTCTTAAAACCTTATCCATCCATTCATTATTTAATGGATAAAGTTCTTGAATGATTTCTAGATCATTATAATAAACATATAAATAATATTGAGTAATAAGAAATGCTGATTCCCAGCTCAAACCACAATATTTTATGCCTACATAAGGAGCAGTATCAACAAAAATAGAATCATTCATAGCATCTACCCAATCGTATATTGTTTTTCGATAAATGGATTGCATATCGAAATTATAAATAAAAGATTCACTTGTAGCATTCAAGTCACCTCCATACCCAAATTTTTCTCTTGCCGGACAATCCGATTGGACACTTATAAGGTTTGCTAGAAATGTTCTTTCAACAGCTTTTTGAATTGAATTTATTAGTTCTGATGAAGTAGTAATATTGTTTTCATTTCTAACATTAGTATGCATAAATAATCCATAAACCTCATTTTTATCAGGTTTTTTCCTTAGCCCTTCAATTTCCATATATCTATATGCGTGATAGGTAAATTCAGGTTGATACCAAATACTTGTGTCTTCTCCAATTATATAACTGCCTGTTTGCCATGCAATATCAGGAGATCCTGGACCACCAATACCTTTTCTTTTTATTTGTCCAGTAACCGAAGTCATTGGATTAAGGTTCCCATCCTCATAAATTCTTTCTCCAAATCTAAAAGTAATTGTATCACCCTTTTTACCTTGTATTTTTAATTTATAAGTACCTGTAAAATTTTCCCCCATATCAACAATCCAAATATCATTTCCAGAAGAATAAATTTCTTTTGGTTCTATTTCTTTTGTTATTTGAACTGGGGGGAAAAAACTTTTTTTCAATACTCCCCCAGGTGGTTCACTTATTTGAGCATTTTTCCAGTTTTCATCATCAAATTTTGAAGAACCCCATTCTTTAACTTCTTTATTTGCATCATAATGAGATCCTATATATACACTATTCTTTATTATCGGGCCATAAGAATATTTCCATGAAGAATCAGAAACTATTTCCTTACGCTTCCCATCTTTGAATGTTATAATGAGTTTTGATATAAATTTTGGTTTTCCAACATTTATTTCATTTCGTAAATTTATTCTACCCCACATATTTAATGGTAGAGGATTGTAAAATCCATTTCCAATAGTTACTCCTATTAAGTTTTTCCCATTCTTAATAAGTGATGTAACATCATATTCTGTATAATAAATTTTTTTTGAGTAATCAGTCCAAGCAGGATCTAAAATGTTTTTTCCAACCCTTTGATTATTTATAAATGCTAAATAATACCCAGCAGATGTGATATATAATTTTGCATTCTCAATATTATTTTCTACCTCAAAAACTTTACGAAAAAGTGGGGCTGGATCGTCTAAATAAAATAAAGAATCATTTTTTGGTAACTTTTTTTCATCTTGTATCCATTTTGCACTGCCATCTCTAAAAACACTTAATTCATTTTTTGAACTTTTATAAGAGCATGAAAAAATTTGAAATAAAATAAAGAAAAATAATCCTGATAAATATCTCATAAGTTTGATTATAACTTTAAAAATATTTTTTTATCATAAAGATATTTAGCAGGCAAAAAACAAATAAATGTATAAAATATCGCCCAAAGTAAAGATGCAATTTTAGGATAAACACCAATATTAACCATACCTCCATAAATCAGGCTATTTAGTGAATTTTCACCTAAAAATTCATAAGCAAACCAAACCAATAGTTGAGATAATGTATATATAGCTATTGAATTGCTGCCAAAAATTATACCTATTTTTAACCAAGATTGATATTTTAAAACATCACAAATCCAAATTAATGAAGCTAGTACTAGAAATGCCCATCCAGATGTATACATAACATATGTACTTGTCCATAAGTTTTTATTCATTGGCATAAGCCATTCCCAAATAAAACTATCAATTAAGCAAAAAACTCCAATCAAATACATCCAAATAATTTTTTTTTCGATTGTTTGTTTTGATATGATCAAATGACCTGCTAACATTCCAATAATACCAGATGCAATTGCTGGAAACGTACTTAGTATCCCTTCTGGGTCCCATGTCCCCTGCCACAGTGATCCTGGTATTAAAATACTATCAACATAAGCAGCCATGTTTTTCCCAGGTTCTAATATCCCTGGTCCAATTCCTGGAACAGGTATAAATTCCATAACAATATAATATCCAATCAAAAGAATAAGAGTTATTGAAAATTGATGAAACCAAGTTGAATAATTATGCAATAATGCACAAAATAAATATACCAAAGCAATCCTTTGAAGTACTCCCGGTATTCTTATATCTGATAAGGGAATGGTTTCTCCTAAACTTATAAAATGATGCATAAATTCACCAAATAAACCAAGAAAAAGACCTAAAGAAAATATTTTGATTGATCTGAAAATGATAGAAAAATTTGATGAAGAAGTACCTTTATTTTTTTGAGATATAACTATTGATACACCAACAATAAAAATAAAAAAAGGAAATACAAAATCTGTTAAAGTGATACCATGCCAATCAGCATGAAGTAGAGGAGGGAAAGTATTATCCCAGTCCCCAGGATCATTTACAATTATCATTAAAGCAATTGTAAAGCCTCTAAATGCATCTAATGAAATTAGCCTATTTTTAGTCATATTATGCTAATCTAATATTATTAATTAGCATATACAATCATAAAAAAATTTAGGTTTATAATTATTTATTAGACCACTCCTGTATCGAATCATTATTCATTTTAACATAATCTTGGTTATCAGCTTCTATTGAAAGTCTCAACGATCTCCTAGCTACCTCAATCGCTTCTTTGTACATTTCATTTGCAGCTAAGATTAAAGACTGTTGTCTTAGTTGAAAAAATCTTGGGTTTTCAGTCATTTCCATGGCCTTATTTATCCATTTTAATGCAACATCCAATTTTATATTTTCTTGTCTATAATATACTGCAGCAGCATAATAATCTGTAGCTTTTGGGGTACCACCCATAACTTCTTGTATACTAGCATCAACTATTTGGCTAGTAGGAACATCAATTCTAACTTTTACATATGTATCATCCCAAGCAAATATTAGGTCTGCATTATTATTAGTAATATTATTAATTGAGATTGTGAAAGTTTCAATTTCATTTCCTGCAGTTATTTTATTTACTTTAAAGTTTGATTGAAATACAATTTTATTTTCATCCCAATCTCTTGGCACACTCCATAGCTCAGCATCAGAATAAAGTATTACATTCCATTCATTTTCATTTGGAATAGAGAACACAGAATAAGTTCCGTTTTTTATAGTAGATCCAGATATCTTAACATCTGTAGAAAAACTTATTTTGGTACTACTATTCGCTCCGGTTCTCCATTTTTTTCCATAAGGAACTAAATTTCCAAAAATAGCTCTTCCTTTCTTTGAAGGCCTATTGTATTCTATATCTATATCTGTTAATCCAACAGTTTGTTCTAGTTTTGAACTCGTACTTGCAGCAGGTGTTTTAATTTGTGAAAAACCTGTAAAAGTGATAAAAAATAAAGTTATTAATATTAATCTCATGATATTTAAAAATTTAAATTTAACACTCAAATGTAATTAATCATCTGTTTATTGAAAAAGATCTTATTTATTCTTTTTAAGAATAGCATCATCGGGTTTTAATGGTTTATTTTTGACATGTTCCTCTAACCAGGAATCCATCTCATATAGCATATGTAAAATAGATTCTTTAGCACGATACCCATGACTTTCTCTTGGTAACATTACAAGTTTAGATGTTCCACCATGTCCTTTTATGGCATTAAAAAATCTAATGCTTTGAACAGGAAAAGTACCTGAATTATTATCTTCCTCTCCATGGATAAGTAAAACAGGTTCATTTACTTTATCTGCATGCATAAATGGAGACATATAATTGTAAAGATCAGGTGCCTCCCAATAAGTTCTCTCTTCTCTCTGAAAACCAAAAGGTGTAAAAGTCCTATTATAAGCTCCGCTTCGAGCAATTCCAGCTGCAAATAAATCTGAATGTGCAAGAAGGTTTGCTGTCATGAATGCACCATAAGAGTGCCCACCTACACCTACTCTATCTCTATCACCAATGCCCATATCAACAATTTTATCAATTGCAGCTTCAGCATTCATAACAAGTTGTTCTCTAAAAGAATCATTTGGCTGATCGCCATCAAAACCAACAATAGGCATCTCAGTATTAGCCATGACTGCGTAACCTCTTAAAGCCCAAAAAATTGGAGATCCATAATTAATCCTAGTAAATCTGTAGGGTGAATTTCTTACCTGACTAGCAACTTTTTTGGATGTATATTCTCTAGGATATGCCCATATAAGTACTGGTAATCTTCCTTCATTTTTTGGATTATATGTATCTAAAGTATAAACTATAGCACTTAAATCTATTCCATCTTTCCTCTTGTAGTTAATAACTTCTTGTTTAAGTTGCTCGAGTTTTTTATAAGGATTTTCAAAAAAAGTTATCTGTCTATTAGTATTTTTCTGCAGATCCCTAAGAAAATAATTTGGATTTTCAGACTTAGATTCTCTAGAGGTAATTAAAATATTTTCATTATCATTGGAAAGCTTTATAGGTCTTTCATAGTAAGGTGCCTGAGACCTAAATAAAATTTTACTAGAAACTGATTTTAGATCTAAAACACTGAGAAAAGGCCTGTAACCTTCTGGTGACCCGCCCTGTCCAATCATTACTATAGAGTTTTTTCTAATATCAATAATATTTCTATTATATTCATTTTTTTTATAAATAGGATCTCCAGGATCTGAATAAATATCGTCATATTGTCTATCAAATAATACTTTTTCAATATTCCTATCTTTAACATTAACTAATGATGTTACCTCGTTTCTGTTTTTCCATAAACGTTCTGTGAGAATAGCATAATTTCCTGAACTCCATCTGATATTACTATACCTGAGTTTTGTTCTTAAAAGTTCCTCTTTTTTATCATTAAATGGGCTTTTTAATGTATAAACAATATCTCTTCCATCAGATTTTACCTTTGGATCACCATTATCATTTGCTTCAACCCAATAGAGTTCACTTTCCTTATCATTTCTCCAACTTACAGATCTAATTCCAACTCTAGTAGCATCAAAACCTATTGGTCTTACCTCATCTATAGGAATATCTGCAATAGTTTTTTCTTGTTTATTATTTAGATCTATAGTTTTTACTATATAAGGAAATCTATAATAAGGAACTAAATAAGAAAACGGTTTCTTAATTTTTTTTATCAAAAGATAATCTTGATTAGGAGATAGATCATAATCTTTGATCATTCCTTTTTCTATAAATTTTGATTTTTTACCATCAATAGAAATTTTATGTAATTCAATGCATGATAGATGTTCAAATAAGATCTCATCATTACTATTTTTAATTAAATCTTGATAAGTTCTTGAAGGAGCAATTTGATTATTAGTTTGTTGAATTATTGGACCAGAAGGAACGGTTCTAACAGAAGGTATATCTGAGTTACACCTTAAACTGACAAGTAAATCAGAACCTGAATTATACCACTGAAATGGACTTACTAATATATCGTTTAGATATTTATCTGAAACTTTTCTTGATTGTTTTGTTTTAATATCAGTTATCCATAGCTCTACACCATCCTCAGTTGTATTAGTATAAGCAACCTTACTTTCATCAGGTGACCAGCTAAAAAAAGAAAATTTTCCGTTTTTTGGGTGATTCAGCTGAATATTCTCTCCAGTATTAATATCAAGTAAAGAGAAAGAGTTATAGTATGTCATTCTAGAGGAAGTATATCTTACAGGATCAATTCTTGTGCCTCCAATTCTCAATTCCTCAATTGCAAGATCTTCAATTGACTTATATCCATCTCTTCTTAGCATCAAAGCTAAATCACCATTATTATTAAAGTTTAGTGTAGGTTGTGGTTCTGCTTCAATCATAGAACTAATGACCTCTGGAGGTTTTTTATATTCTTGAGAAAATAATGGAAAACATATTATCAGAAAGAAAAATATTTTTTTCATAATTTATTTTTTTTAGTTAAAAGTTATTTAATAAAATCAAATGTATAAGAATATTTTATTGTTAATCTTTGATTATTAATATTATCAATTAAATCTTCATCTTTTAGCAAATTAAAAACTACAAACAATCCCGTATTTGCAGATTGTAAAAGTCCAAATCTTGTATTTACAGAAATTAAATTAGTAATATTATTGTATTGAATCAAACTTTGAAGAAACATTCTAGGATTAAATGAATATGATAATCTTATTCCACTAATTAATATATTTAAATTATCTGAATTAGCTTTTATTATATTACTATTCAAAAAAATTGAAGAGCTCAATTTATCAGTAGGTCTTATATTTAAAGTTGCATTATTGAAAAATTTATTTCCTCCAAAATAACCACCTATATAACTTCTTGTATTAAAGGATATTTTTTTATTCTTATTAGTCATAAATACGAGCTGAACTTCACTATTATTATAATTACCTGCAGGAATATTTAAATCCACAATTTTAAATTCTTCACTCACCCATTCTTTTCTAATATTATAACCTGTATGTATTTCTAAACCACTTTTCCAAGCCCAATGTGTATCTATGTGAGTATAAGTTGTAACTACATTACCTTGAAAATCAAAATAATATCTTCCTGAAATATGTGGTCTATATTCTAACAATTTATTTTCTTCTGGCATTCTGATGATTTTAAAAATCAAAAATTCAGGTTTCTTAAATGAACTTCTTTCAAGATACCCGACCTCTGGATTGAAGCCTTCCCCTACTTCTGAATACTGTGCAATTAAATTCCACATATTCCAGTCATAATTAGCTAAAAATTTAAAAGCATGGTTGCTTGACGTGATTCCTGGAGTATTACTTTTTGATATAAAACCGGATATTTTTGCTTTTTTCCCTATTCCCCAAGTTCCATCAACTGCAAAGACTCCATTGTAATCGTTTGAAGCATCAGCTAAAGATGTCCTTCTTATATATGCTCCCCCTATAGATGATCTTGAATTTTTTAGGTTATGATTTATTCTGACTGCACTATAATTATTTCCATTAATATTTAACTCATCAATTTTATCAGTAAACATTGAAAGAAAACCAACATTTGTTTGTCCTATCTTACCTGAAAGCCTACCACCACCAATTATAGGCACAACGGCTCCTTCATCTGAAATACCTATTCTTCTAGTAAAAAATAAATCAATTTCCCCAGGACTTCCAATAGAAAATTGACCAGCATTTTCTAAAAAGAAAGCTCTCTTTTCCGGATAAAAAAGATTAAATCTATCAAGATTGACTTGCTGTTGATCTACTTCTACTTGTGCAAAATCGGTATTATAGGTTAAATCAAGAGTTAAAGCTGGTGTTATACTATACTTAATATCAGCACCAAACTCATAATCAGCTGAGTTGTTATTAGTGGATTTATTTCTAGTAGCTTGTGTTAAAATATATGGTAAAAACTTTAAGTTACCAGGGTTTTTTAAGTTTAATCCACTCATTTTTCCTGCCAAAGAAACTCTTTTTATTCCAAATCCAAAACCTACAGGTAAAGGAGACCAAAAGGACACTTCATTATTCTTACTAATATTTCTTTGAAAATTGATACCCCAAGTTTTATCTTTTCCTGGACTGAATCTAATGGATTTTAATGGAATTGCAAATTCAGCACTCCACCCATAATCATTTTTTTCTGTTTTTACACTCCAAGAAGTATCCCAGTTTACATTTGTTCCTCCTACTACACCACCTTGTTGTCTCTGAGATGTTCTATTGCCTACACCTTCATTGTCAATTTGAGCGTCATATTCCATGCCATCTGAATTCGTTCCAAATAGAAATCCATTTTGTTGATCATTGTATGTGTCAATTATAAATAAAAAACTATCATCATCACTTAAATCAGAATCCCTTCTAGAATCTGATACAATTAAAGTATTGGGACTTGAATCATAACATACTACCCCTAAAAATAGAGTTGAATTATTATATGTAATCCTTATTTCTGTATTTTCTGTTGATTCTAAACCTAAAAAAGGTTTTTGTTGAATCATTTTATCTTTTAAAACAGGAACATTTACCCAAAACGCATCTGAAATAATATTTCCATCTAAAACAGGCTTTGAATCAGAAAAAAAAGCATCAAAAGATGGTCTTGGTGAAAAGTTTTTTTGCTGGGAAAATAAAAAAGAAGGATATATTAAAAAAAAAAATAAAATTTTTTTCATTTTAATTATTAGAAATTACTTGTTATAAATAATTTTTGTAAAGTTATTGAATTTAATTAATAAGATTATTTATGTATAAATCAATATTTATTCTTAGTTGTATTTTCTTTATTTCATGTTTAAATGAAAAAGAAGTTGAAAAATTAAATCTTGGTCCATTAAGAGAAGAGGTTATAGTTGAAAACAATGTGTTTAAAGTTTCATATAATGAAAATAAACAACAACCAAATTGGATTGAATACAAAGTAAGAAATATAACAAAAGTTGCAGACAGAGATGGAATGGATTTTTACCTTGATGATAATGTAAGGACATCAGATAATATGGATTATAAAAATAATCCTTGGGATAAAGGCCATATGGCTCCAGCAGGATCTTTTACTGATTCATGGGAAAATCTTTATACTACATTTTCTTTTTTAAATTGTGCTTTGCAGTTAGACCAATTAAACAGAGGTGAGTGGAGAGAACTTGAAGAACAAAATAGATTATGGGCAAAAGAATTCGGAACTTTAAATATTAAAATAGAAGTAAAATTTTCTGAAAATAGTAAAATATTGGATACAGATGCATACGTGCCTGATGGATTTTATAAACATATAACATTCCCTAATAATTCGAAAAAATGCTTTTATTTTCCTAATCAAAAAACTCAAAAAAACTGGACAGAATATGAAATATCATGCAATTGATTATCTTGTATAATAAACTTAATTAAATGAAAAATTTGAATATATTTTTTTTAATCCTCTTGGTTTTAACATTTTCATGCACCAATGAAAAAAAAGAAGATACAGATAAGAAATTATTTCAAGGTATTGTAAAGGCGCCTTTCAATTCACTAGATACCCTATCAACTAATGACTGGTGGAATAGAGACCCCAATCCAATAATTAATCTTAAAGTTGAGAGAAAAGATGTTATTGCATTTGGGATATATACTGTGTCCAATAGTACTTTAAAACTGTCAGCTCAATTATTTCCTTTATATCCCGATGAATCTAGAGAAGTAAGGCTAGAAATAAAAAAAGGAAACAAATGGTTTGAAATACAAAAAAGAAAAGTAAATGAAATAGGTTGGATGACAACATTCAGAGTTGAAAATTGGGATACTAAAAAAGATATAAATTATAGGTTAAAACATGGAAAAAATGCATTTTTTGAAGGTATTATTAGAAAAGACCCAATTGATAAAAACGAAATTATATTAGCTGCTTTTTCGTGTAATAGTAATAAGGACAGAGGTGATAGAGAAAATTATATTAAAAATATAAATCACATAGATCCAGATATTTTGTTTTTTGCGGGAGATCAATCTTATGATCACAAAGAACATACCGCAGCATGGTTAAAATTCGGTATTCAATTCAGAGAAATATTTAGAGAAAGACCTTGTATTACAATACCTGATGACCATGATATAGGCCAAGGTAACTTATGGGGAGAAAATGGCAAAAAAGCTTCTTCCCCTGCTGGAAATGATGGAGGATATTTTTATGATAAAGACTATGTGAAAATGGTTGAAAGAGCACAAACTTCACATCTTCCCGACCCATTTGATACTACATCCATAGAACAAGGAATTGGAGTTTATTATACAAATTTGATCTTAGGAGGTATTGATTTCGCGATTATTGAAGATAGAAAATTTAAATCCGGTCCAAAAGGAAAAATACCTCAACAAGGACCTAGACCAGATCATATAAGGAATCCGAATTATGATCCAAAATCTGTTGATGTGGAAGGACTTACTTTATTAGGTGAAAGACAACTTTATTTTTTAGAGAAATGGGGATCTAGTAAAGAAAAAAGTATTATGAAATGCGTCTTATCTCAAACTGGGTTTTGTGGAGGGGCTCACCTTCATGGAAGTAAAGATAATAGACTACATGCCGATATGGACTCAAATGGTTGGCCCCAATCTGGAAGAAATAAGGCATTGAAATTAATAAAAAAAGCCAATGCAATTCATGTTGGAGGTGATCAACATATTTCAACTGTAATACAACATGGTATAGAAAAATATGAAGATGGCCCTTGGGCATTCATTGTACCTGCTATAGTCAATGACTATTATAGTAGATGGTGGTGGCCTGAAAATAAAATAAATAATGAAATCAAAAATAGTAAAAAACTACCTTGGACAGGAAGGTACTTAGATGGTTTTAATAATAAAATTACAATGCATGCTTATGCTAATCCAGACACTGATTCAAATGGAGCTGGTTATGGAATAATAAAGTTTAATAAAAAAACAAACAGTGTTACATTTGAATGTTGGCCAAGGTTTCAAAATATAAAATTAAATAGCGCAAAGCAATTTAAAGGATGGCCAATTACTGTTTCTCTGAATTAGAATTATGCCATCTATCTGGATGTAATTTATTATACTCTTTTCCCATTCCTAAATCAAGAAATATTGGATCTATCATATCTTTTTCCCATTCTTTAAATTCAAATTTTAAATTATCATAAATTTGTTTAGAAGAATTTATCAAATTATTTTCCTCACTTATATCATTACTTAAATCAAATATGAATTCTTTATTTTTAATTCGTAAGTATTTATATCTATCATCCCTTATAACATCAATTTCTTTATCTCTGTTCTGCCAATAAAGATATTTATGAGGATAATTATTGTTTTCTCCAATAATATAAGGTATTAGATTAACTCCATCGATCTCATTTATTGTATGATTTTCAACATTTGCAACTGCAATGGAAGTAGCAAAAACATCTAAGGCAATAATTGGTTTATCATAAACTATTCCTTTTGGTATAATTTTAGGCCATTGCATCACAAATGGAACTCTTATTCCTCCTTCAAAAAAATCGCCTTTAATACCTCTTAGTTCTCCATTATCAGAATGATTATACCACTCTACTCCTCCATTATCTGAGAAAAAAATCACGATTGTATTGTCTATAATATTCATCTGTTCTAATTTATCTAGAACTAATCCAATCCCATCATCCATTGAGGTAACCATTGAGGCATAAATTCTTCTTTTTTCTCCTTTTATATGCATATTTCTAAGTAAATCTTCTTCTTTGGCCTGCAAAGGAGTATGTGGAGCATTATATGATAGATATAAAAAGAAAGGATTATTTGAGTTATCTTCAATAAATTTAACTGCATTTATAGATAACTCATCCGTTAGATATCTTGAGGTATTTATTCTATTTCCATTATCATAAATTTTAGTTATATATCCATCCATTTGTTTTCTAGCTTCAGTTAAATCATTTAAAGTAAGGTCATCAGGAAAATATCTATGACCTCCTATTAAAAAACCATAAAACTCATCGAAACCTCTATTTTCTGGGATTAGTAAATCATGAGCTCCAAGATGCCATTTCCCAATTGCTTTAGTTTTATACCCACCTTTTTTTAAAACTTCAGGTAGAGTCTGTTCACCTAAAGGAAGTCCCATTGTAGAGTCTTTAGGTGCTAATAAAATATTTCTAGTGTAACCAAATCTATTCTGATATCTTCCTGTAATAAGACCTGCTCTACTTGGTGAACAAACAGCAAATGAAACATATCCCTGAGAAAAAACCACACCATTATTAGCAATTCGATCGATATTTGGGGTAAATATTTCTTTACTACCATGAAAACCAACATCTGCATAACCCTGATCATCACTAATTATTACAATTATATTCGGTGGTTTGTTTTTATCATTGAAACTACAAGAAAAACATAAAATAATAAACAATAAATTAAATAGAAATTTCACAATATAAATCTATAATTAATTATTTGGAAAACCAGGAGTAGGATTTGCAAAAGTTTTCCATTGTAAGAAATTAGTAGGGTCTCTACCCATTGATACATCTGTTTTTTGAGATTCAAAAGTTAGAGAATCAATAATTGAAACTCTATCTTTATCAATTAAAATTACAGATTCACCATCAGCAGATAGTTTAACTTTTAAATGAAGGACTCCCTGTTCTTCATCCTTATCACACCATAGAACAAGAAAACCACCTGGAGGTATAGTAGTTTTAGAGGGAATAGAATCAGGAATTTTATATGGATCATCGTCATCAGGTTTATCAGTAAAATACATTCCACCAATATCTATTGGAGATTCTGTTTTGTTATATAGCTCTACCCAATCATCATACTCACCGTTTTCATCAGCACAACAAGCATCATTGCTTGCTAAAAACTCATTAATAAAAAGACCAGAAATCTCATCAACTTTCTCTTTATCTTTATTACAAGAAATAATAAATATTATAAAACAATAAATAAAAAATAATTTTTTCATATATGTTACTAAAAATACAAATATAGTTAGATTAACTTTGTTTTATAATATCAATTTCTTTCAATCAATGAAAAGTAAAACAACAAATTATACGATTATTTTTTTATTACTTTTCTTTAGTTGTAATAAAAATCAAGAAGAAATTTTATTATCAGATATAGATTTAGATAAAATAAGAAACTCTTACAATGAATATTCCTATAAAAATTCACATAAAGCCGAATATATATATGATCAAAATAAGTTACATAGATTTGATATTTGGCTAACCAATGAAAACCTTTCTAAAATTGATGCAGACCCTGCAGCAGAACAATATGTTGAAGGATCTTTAGTTTTTGAAGATGAAGTTATTTCAAAAATAGGAATTAGATATAAAGGCTCAATTGGAGCATGGGTTGGTTGTCTTGAAGGAGAAGATTGGTCAAATCCAAGTGGTGCAAAAAAGTGCCCGAAATTATCTCTAAAATTAAAAATTAATTGGAAAGGAAGTGATAATAAATTTTATGGGTTAAAAAAACTTCAATTTCATTCACAGAATTTAGATCCAAGCAAAATGCATGAAAGACTTGGTTACTGGATGTATAGAAATTTTAATGTACCAGCTCCAAGATCAAATCATGCTATAATTTATATAAATGGTGAATTTTCTGGATTATATGCAAATACAGAGCAAATTGATAGTGAATTTTGTAATGAAAACTTTACAAATGGTGATGGGAATTTATACAAAGAAGTTTGGCCTGTAAATAATTATAATAATGCAACAAGTGAAGATAGGTTAAAAGATGCACTTAAAACCAATGAAGAAATTTCAGACGTTTCAAAAATGAAAAATTTTGGAATAGAAGTCGAAACCGCGTCTGATAATGAAATTCATTCCGTTGTTTCTAAATGGATCGATACAGAACAATTTTTAAAAACATTAGTTGTGGACAGAAGAATAGCAAATGATGATGGATTTCTTCATTGGTATTGTGGAGAAAGTGGCTCTTGTCATAATCATAATTATTATTGGTATGAAGATCCTTTTTTAAATAATATTCAACTTATACCTTGGGATTTAGATAATGCATTTGAAAATTTAGTTTCAGATGAAAATCCTGTTACTCCCATAAAAGATAAGTGGCATGAGAAAAGTTCAGACTGTAAATCATTTAAATTTGGACAAGCAGGCCTTTATCAAAGATCTGCAAGCTGTGATAAAATAATTGGTAGTTATGCTATATATATAAAACAATACGATAGCCTAGATAATGTATTTAAAAATAATTTTTTTAACATAAATAGAATAGACAAATTATTGGATTCATGGTCAAATCAAATTGAAAGTTCTGTTGAAATGGCTCATAAAAAATATGAAAATAAAGAAATTAACATTTCTAGATGGAAATCCGAAGTTATAAAACTAAAAAGTAACATTAAAAATTCTTTAAACTAATTTAAGATAGAAATTAATTAGTCTTATATACTCATTATAAATTATTTTATTAAATTTATAATCCTTTTATTAACCCTAAAAATCCAAATTATGAAAAAAAATATATTTTTATATATACTATTATTGTCTTTAATATCTACATCGATTTTCGCTCAAAGAAAACGACAACCAGCTAAAAACACGGCTAACAATTCAAGTAGTAGAAATGTTTCAATTTCTGCTTTAAAGCTTAGAAATGTTGGACCTGCTTTTTTGTCGGGAAGAATTGCAGATATTGCTATTCATCCAGAAAATAAAAACCTTTGGTATGTTGCTGTTGGTTCTGGAGGTGTTTGGAAAACTGAAAATTCAGGAACAACTTGGAAACCTATTTTTGATAATGAATCATCTTATTCAATTGGTTGCATTACGATTGATCCAAATAATCATTCGACTATATGGGTTGGGTCTGGAGAAAATGTTGGAGGAAGACATGTGGCTTATGGGGATGGAGTATATAAATCTGAAAATGGAGGGAAAAATTGGAAAAACATGGGTTTAAAGTCATCCGAACATATTTCAAAAATTATAGTTCACCCTCATAATTCTGATATTGTTTGGGTTGCAGCTCAAGGACCATTATGGTCTAAAGGAGGCGAAAGAGGTTTATTTAAAACTATTGATGGAGGGAAAAATTGGAAAAAAGTTTTAGGTGGCAATGAATGGACCGGTGCAACAGATCTATTAGTCGATCCAAGAAACCCAAACGTTTTATATGCTGCAACATGGCAAAGACACAGAACTGTAGCTGCCTTAATGGGAGGTGGACCTGGAACTGGAATTCATAAATCAACCGATGGAGGTGATACTTGGATTGAACTAACCAATGGAATTCCTAAATCAAATATGGCAAAAATTGGACTTGCTATATCTCCTCAAAAACCTGATGTTCTATATGCAGCAATTGAATTAGATAGAACAAAAGGGGGAGTATTTAAATCTGAAGATAGAGGTGCATCATGGAAAAAAATGTCAAATACTGTTTCTGGTGCCACTGGACCTCATTATTATCAAGAGCTTTATGCTAGTCCTCATAAATTTGATAGACTTTATCTTATGAATGTAAGAATTCTTACTTCTGAAGATGGAGGGAAAACATTTGTTCAACTAAAAGAAAGAGATAAACATTCTGATAATCATTCAATTAATTTCAGAGATGATGATCCAAATTATCTTCTAGTGGGAACTGATGCAGGTATATATGAAAGTTTTGATTTAGCTGAAACATGGAAATATATTAAAAATCTTCCTTTAACTCAATTCTATAAAGTTGCAGTAAATAATAAAAAACCATTTTATCATATTTTTGGTGGGACACAAGATAACGGATCTGCTGGAGGTCCATCAAGAACCGATGAAAGACAAGGAATTGCTAATAAACATTGGTATAAAATTTTAGGAGCTGATGGACACCAAACAGCAACCGATCCTGAATACAATGATATTGTTTATGGAGAATTTCAACAAGGTGTTTTACATAGGGTTGATTTAAAAACTGGAGAGCAAGTTTTGATTCAACCGCATCCAAAAGAAGGAGAACCATTTGAAAGATACAACTGGGATACGCCTATTTTAGTTAGTCCTCATAGCGCATCAACAATTTTTGTTGGCTCGCAAAGAGTTTGGAAATCAGAAAATAGAGGTGATAGTTGGGAAACTATTTCATCAGATTTAACTAGAAATGAAGAAAGAATAGAGCTGCCAATTATGGGTAGAACTCAAAGTTGGGACAATGCATGGGACATTAAGGCTATGTCAACTTATAATACAATAACATCTTTATCTGAATCACCAATAAAAAAAGGTGTGATTTGGGCAGGTACTGATGATGGAATTATTCAAGTAACACAAAATGGAGGTGAAAGTTGGAAAAAAATTCCAGTATCAAAATTAGGTCTTCCTAATAGAACTTTTGTTAATGATATAAAAGCTGATCTTTATGATGAAAACACTGTTTATGTAGCACTTGATAACCATAAAGAAGGTGACTTTAATCCTTACTTATTTAAGAGCTCTGATATGGGTGAAACATGGACATCAATAAGTTCAAATATTCCAAAAAGAACATTAGTATGGAGAATTGTTCAAGACCATGTAGATAAGTCATTACTTTTTGCTGCAACTGAATTTGGAATTTATACTAGTTTAACTGGCGGTAGAAACTGGCAAAAAATCCCAGGCTCTCCCACTATTTCATTTAGAGATTTAGTAATTCAAAAAAGAGAAAATGATTTAGTTGGAGCTTCATTTGGAAGAGGATTTTATGTACTAGATGATTATAGTCCATTAAGAGAAATTTCTCCGTTGAAAGAATCTGGAAGAGAAAAGCAAAGAAAAGAAGGTTCGTTATTTTCTATAAAAGATGCTTTATGGTATATTCCAAAAAGTATAATAGGTAATACTGGAGGAGATTATTATTTTGCTCCAAATCCAGAATTCGGAGCAATATTTACTTACCACCTAAGTAAAAGTTATACTACATTAAAACAAGAAAGAAAGAAAAAAGAAAAAGAATTAGATAAAAATAATCAAAATATTCCATTCCCTGGATGGGATGCTCTTGAGGACGAAAGAAGAGAAGAAAAAGTGAAAATTTGGTTTTATATAAAAGATAAAGATGGGAATGTGGTAAGAAAGATTACCGGATCAAATAAAAAAGGAATGAACAGAGTAGCATGGGATCTAAGACATTCTAATCCTAGACCAGTAAGACCATCTTCAAGATCATCTGCGCAAGGTGGAAGAAGAGGATGGAATTCATCAGGACCCTTAGTTACTCCAGGGAGTTATTCTGTTGATTTGTATAAAGAAGATGATGGTGTAGTAAGCAAGTTAGATGGCCCGGTAAATTTTAATGTGGTTCCTTTAAGAGAAAGTACTTTAAAAGGTACTTCTTATGAAGATTATAATGCTTTTGCTCAAAAGGTTAAGGAATTGAATGAAAAATCAACTATCGTATCTGATGTTTTAAGAGAAAGTATGAATATAGTAAATACAATGAGTATTGCTTTATCAAGATCTCATTCAAAATCTGGTGAATTAAATAAAAAAATATATGATTTGAAAACTTACCTTTATGATCTTGATGAAGAGCTTAATGGTAATAAATCAAAATCTGAAATTGGTGAAAAAAATAAACCAACAGTAAGTTATCACATGAGAGTAGCAATGAGAGGACTTTCTACTACCTATGGACCAACAGGCCTTCATAAAGAGCAATTATCTGTAGCTGAAAGTATGCTATCAAAAATGTACGAAAAAGTGAAGGAAATTGATCAGGTAAAAATTCCTGAAATAAAGTCTGAATTAAAAAAGGTTGGAGCACCTCATATTTTAGGTGATGGGATAAATTAATTATCTTAAAATAAAACCTTTCTAAGATTTAGAGAGGTTTTATTTTGATATTCTTAAATTGAATTGGATGACCTTCGGATTGAAGAGAGATAAAACCTTTTTTTAGGTTTTTACCTATTTTATTTTTAAGATTTTGAGGAGTATATTCACCTCCAATGATAATATTAGAATAACTAAGTACTGTATCAAGATCTATTATATGATGAATAATAGAGTCTGAATAAACTATCACCTCAGCTTTTATCCAATCATCAGAATAATAAGTTTTTGATCTTGAATTAACACAATGTGATGATGCTTTCATACCGTCTATAAATACTTCCGTTCCAGGGCTACACATATTAAGTGTATTTCTAGGTTTAGATCTATCAATTCCACCTAAAAGCTGTGCTTCAACACTTACTGGAAATTCTTGATCGATTAACATTGAATAAGGAGATTGAGAATGAATCATAATACCACTATTTTTCACAGACCAAGATGGCGCACCTTGCAAATGAGATCCAAAAAAGCGATATTCTAAACTTAAATGATAGTCTTTAAATTCTTCTGAAGTATAAAAAATATGTCCAAATTTATCATCAAATTGATCATAAGCGTTATAAGAAACTTCTAGAACACCATTTTTAACTTTAAAAGTATTATTAAAATTATCATTTACTTTATGACCTCTAATTTTAATTTCCCAACCATCTAAATTTTTACCATTAAATATTTCAATCCATTTATTCTCAGAAATATGAAAAAAAATTGAGATAATAAAAATTTGATAAAACAAAAACATCTAATATGATTTGTATAGAAAAGTAATAAAAATATTTACTGTCTTGGACTATTTACAATGTAGGTACCCCAATCCCTTCCAAATAATAAATTTATACCAAATCTAAAATTAATAAATTGAGCTCTAGAAGGTCTCATAGCAGCAACTATATTATCAGATAATAAATAAAACTGAATAGGTCCGCCACGTAAAGTCATACCAATACCTAAATTATTATAGTTTCCATTTATTGCAGAATAACTTGCGGAAAATGAAAACCACTTCACAGGCTTTGCGTTGGCTGATAGTGTAAGTGCAAAGTCAGAATTATTTTCATAGAAGTAAAATCTTGATAATAGACCAAAATCTAATTTATAATTATATTTATAATTTCCATAAAAATACATCTTTGTTGGAATAGGTGTAGAATATTTATTTTCTGAATTTGTTATCTTGTAAGAATTTTCTAATGAATCTAACATTTCATCTAAAACATCGTTAGCTGATTTATAATCAGCATCATCCTCATTTATAGACTGAGTTAAATCAACTCCATTAAATTTATATGAAGCATTCGCGGATAAATTATAAACACCCTTTTTCCATCTTATAGTTCCAAAATCTATTAAACTTGCTCCAAATGTAATTTTATCTGAAAACTCATAAGTAGCACCCAAATCTAAAGCAAAACCTTTATTTTTCGTATTTCTTAGATAGCCAATTATAGAATCCGTATCTTCAAGATTTGATGAATTAACATCATCAATTAAACCTTCATTATCAAATGTAAAAATTAAAGGAGAGGATACATTAGCATCTGCTAAGGCTGTATATTGTAAAAAAGTAGGTAAATCATCTGATAATAATTGCATATTAAACTTGTCAGCATTTAAGTTGCCTTTTCCAAACAAAAATTTTGTTCTAACGCCTGCAGAAAACTTTTTATCAAACAACATTATATCCTTTGTAAAACCTATACCATACTCCCTATAATGAGTCATATTCATTGACATATTCCCTAAATCAAAGTTTTTACCTAGGTAATTTACATTACCTTCATGAAGAAGTGTAAAATAGCCTTTATCAATACCAATCTGACCGATAAGTCTTTCTTTTATATCAAAAGAAATCCTAAAATTATCAAACCCTAACCATTCCTTTTTACTTCTTCCCCTTATCGCAAAGCTGAAAAGATTGATTGTAGATTCGAGTGATAACTTATTTTTATTTTTAAGTTTTTTGTAAAATTTTGGAATATTCAATATTAATGAATCACCTGCTGGTCTGTAATGAATTAAATCTGAATATGCAAAATCAAGACTTGATTTCATACTTATACCTGATAAAACAGGTAAACCAATATACAATTTACTGGAATCATCATACAGAGAAGGATTAAGTTCATTATTATTAGGCAATCCCTTCAATCCATACATTGTCATAAAACCTTGAGAAAATCCATTTAATGAGAAAAACATAAAAAACAATAAGAAAAAATATCTTATCATTAATCTGAATAAAATTGTTTTTAATTTTTTCATCAATTAACCACCATTTAAATCACTAATGTTAAACAATATTTTCATAGCCATTATAAACTCCAAACTTGCATCTGAAGTAATGTTAACCCCTTTATTTTGAAAAGAATTTACTTTTACTTGATAAACCATTCTAGTTGATTTATAAATTTTATCAGTTTGAGACTTATTTAAGCTTAATTTAGCTGTTCCTTCAGAATTAGCACTTATAAAAGATGAATCATCAACTGGAGCAGGATCAATGGTGAAAGGATCCATAGTAAAGAGAGGAGTATTTGAACTATCATCCAAAAATGATATAATCACTGACAATCCTAATGGCAAACCAGATATATACTGCATTGACATCTCAGCACTTTTAAAATAATCATTAAAATCTTCATAAGAACTATCAAAAGAATCAAGATTAGTTGTATCACTATAACTCATATCTTTAGCTGAAATTTGAAATGGAACTTCAAAAAATAATCCTCCAGATACCTTTGAGTCACCATAAATAAAATTGTTTGAAACAGTTGTATCATCAGGATTAAGTTTTACTGATCCTTTATAGGATATAAAATCATCAGGAGGTAAATCTAAAAGACCAACAATATTAGAATTATCTTTATTATAAGTAATAACAGTTTCAACCTCCCCTTCAGAAACTGTTTTAGGATAATTAATACTCTGTTTCTCTGCATCAAGGGAAGAGGTGTTCCCTATTTTATCATTTCCTGTTACTTGAAGATCTAATTGAGCAGGAATTCCAATAGAGCTTTTTAATGTAAGCCCCATGCTAGGATTAGTTAAAGAAAATTCACCATCAACTTTATCATAGAATTCAAAAAAATCTGTTCCTATATCAAAATTACCAGAATCAAGCTTTACTTCCATCTGACCAAAATTACCTTCAGCATAATCCAATTCTAAATTAGCGAAACCTGCAGTAACAGAAATAGTTTGACCAGAAGCATAATTAATATATGAACCTGCTGAACTTACATTGACTTCAAATTCTGCTAATAATGAATTATAAGTAGAAGTTGCAGGCGAAAATAAATCTAGAGTAGAACCGGTTATATGCCAAGCATAATTTAATGTTTGTCCACTGGGTATACTAATCGTAGTTTGTAGAGTATCATTATCTTTAATACCTCTAGGAAGTTTGATTTTCATTTCCATGTCTACAGTCATGGCTGAAGATATTGTAAAATTAATTGTACCTGTTTTTAAGGTTAATTTCTTTAATTTTATACCATCTCCAATATCCACTGGGTATTCAGTAGAACTTTCAACAGCTTTTGAATCCGTTACCTTAACTACACCAGAATTAATTTTAGCATTTTTAATATCAACCTTAACGCCCATATAAGATCCATCCAAATTAATTGATACATTTGATCCAGAAGAACCTGGGGTTATAAATTCCTTCAAATTAACTGTCATTGCATTAGTGAAAGTTTTTCCAGCTAGATCAAGTGAAACAGTTTTGGTTTGTCCAGCAGCCACATCAGTAAAAACAAACTCTCCAATAAGCGTTCCTCCACTTTTCAATTGGTATGTAGCGCTAACTATAACAGGAAGTTGATTATCCATAGTAAGTTCCATTGTTCCAGATTGAAAAGTAGCAGACTGAAATTGATCTAATGCCGTAAAATTGTAATCTCCTCCAGATACTCCACCAGAATTAAAAGAAGGAAAAGGAGCTTGAGCTCCATCAAATGCATTTAATGTAGCTAAAACAGCAAAATTATCAGTTAAATTTCTTAGCGTAATTTTTGTTTCTGTACCCGAAACATCAGCTATATCAACAGTTTCAGTAGTCATACTTTGAGAAATACTAGTTGAAACGCTTGATATATCAAACACCTCACTCAATGATACGTCGATCAAGTCATTTTGGTCATATCTAATTTTTAATAAATTTTTGTTGCTCTTATCAATAACAATAGTAGTGTCCGATTTATCTAAAAAATCTTCAATAGTTGCTTTTACTCTTGCAATAGGAAATGCTAAACCAGGTTTATATGTAACCTGATCAGATAATTTATCAAAATCAAATTCATCAAGATTACATGAAGAAATAAAAATGATAGTTAATAATACTAAACTATAAAACTTCAAAAAATTTCTATTAGACATCAAATTCTTTTAAAAATTAAAAATATATTGACTAGTGATTTAAAAATTAAATTTTAATCTTAAATGTAAGCAAAAAAGACTAAAAAATTAAGATAATAAGTTAAGATTTATTTAAAAAAATTAATTTTTATTATTGTCAATATAACCAAGTTTAAACCTATCTATACTTGAAGTTGAATGTTCAATTTTAAATATGGAATCTACTTTTGTTAAAATATCTAAATTTTGATCAGATACATCAAAAATTTCCTTAGGATCAACATTTAAATCATACAATTCAACTCTTTTATTTCCTTTAAAAATGCTTTTTTTGATTGCTTTCCATTTTCCTAACCTTATACCTTGCTGACCACCATAAGAAGGAAATTCCCAATATAAATATTCATGAAAACTTTGGTTTTCTAATCCTAATATTATTGGTTTCATTGAAATACCATCAATTTTTTCAGGGAAATTTATATTTGCTAAATCACAAATTGTAGGAAAAAGATCATAGCTAGCAAACATTTCATTTATAACTTTTCTTTTCTTTATTTTTTCAGGCCAAGATAAAATCATTGGAACTCTTATTCCACCCTCATAAATATAACCCTTCATTCTATCTTTCTTATTTTGAAAAATGCCCGTACTATTAAAATACTCATAATCTACACCACCAGCATAAGTTGGTCCATTATCACTTGAAATAATTATAATTGTATTATCATAAATATCTAAAGATTTAAGTTCTTCAATGATTTCTCCAACTTGAATATCTATATATTCAATCATTGCTGCATAAGTAGCTCTTGGGTATCTTGTAGGAAAGTAGCCTTTATTGCCAATGTAAGGATCTTCTTTACCAATAATTTTCTTATACTTATCAATCAAATACTTTGGAGCTTGAAGAGGTGCATGAGGAAGGGGGCTTGCATAAAATAAAAAGAAAGGTTTTTCTCTGTTTTGATTTAAAAAATTCAATGCTTTTTTATGCATAATTTCTGGTGCATAATCATTTTGATTGAATATACTATAGTTTAATTCATCGTATGGATCTGAATTTATCGGTAATTTAAGCTTAGGCGATACTACTTTATTATTTAAAGTATCCTTCTCTGAATTTTCCCATAAATGTGGAGGATATAAATTATGTGCCATTCTTTGACAATTGTATCCATAAAAATAATCAAAGCCCATATTGGTAGGAATAGATTTTGAATTAGGAGGTCCTAAACCCCATTTGCCTACCATAGCTGTTTTATAACCAGAATTTTTTAATAGTTTAGGAAATATCAAAGTATTTTCACCAATTGGATATTGTCCCTCTAGGTTTGGATTTTTAGACATTTTATGATAGTCCCATACATCTCCTCTACTTCCATATTCATGATTTCCTCTTATTGGAGTATTTCCTGAATGAAGACCTGTTAAAAATATGCTTCTAGATGGAGCACATACCGGTGACCCTGAATAAAAGTTCGTAAATTTTACTCCTGAATTTGATAGTTTATCAATATTTTTAGTTTGAATTATTTTTTGACCGTAAGATCCTAACTCACCATATCCTAAATCATCAAAAAAGAAGACAATAATATTAGGGTTTTGAGTAACATTGTTTTTACAACTAAAAAAAAGAAATAAAGAAATAAAAATTAAACCTCTTATCATCAGTTCAATTTAAAAAAATATATTATAAATTTTTAAGTTCAGAAGATAATCTTTGAAGGCTGTCTTTTGCATCTCCAAAATACATTTTAGAATTATCTTTAAAAAATAATGGATTTTGCACTCCTGCATAACCAGGATTCATACTTCTTTTTAATACAACAACATTTTTTGATTCCCATACTTTTAAAATTGGCATACCAAAAAGTGGGCTTGAACTATCGTCAATTGCATCTGGATTAACTACATCATTTGCACCTACAACTATAGTTACATCAGTAGAAGTAAATTTTTCATTAGCTTCATCTAACTCAATGAGTTTAGAATAATCTACGTCTGCTTCTGCCAATAAAACATTCATATGACCAGGCATTCTTCCTGCTACTGGATGAATTGCATATTTTACTTCAACTTCATTTTTTTCAAGAGTTTCTTGTATTTCTTTGCATATTTTTTGAGCCTGAGCTACAGCTAAACCATAACCGGGAACAAAAATCACGCTTGATGAATAAAATAGTTGTACTGCAAAATCTGAGTCTGATATTTCTTTAATTTCACCGTCTTCTGATTTGTTTGAAGATTTTCCCGATGCTGAAAAACCACCAATTAATACATTTAAAAGAGACCTATTCATTGCCTCACACATGAGGACTGTTAAGATTGTACCAGCTGCACCTACAAGAATACCACCCAGTAACATTACATTATTACTAAAAATTATTCCAGTTAAAGCAGCAGTAATTCCAGTAAATGAATTAAGTAATGATATTACTACAGGCATATCAGCACCTCCAATTGGAGCAACAAAGAAGATACCATAAATAAGTGATATTACTAGAACGATTAAAATATAATCAAAAGCAAAACTGTTTACAAAATACAAATAAGTTAAACTAATAATAGTTATTAGAAGAATAATATTGATTATGTGCTGATAAGGTAAACTAAGTTTTTCTGACCATCTATATCCATCTAATTTAGCAAATGCCAACATACTACCCGTAAAAGCAACAGAACCTATAAATAGACTCATTATAAGTGTAATTTGATAAGAAAAAAACATATCAAAATTTGTTGAAGATGCCTTATAAAGTTCAATGAATGATAATAAAACTGCACTTAAACCACCAAGTCCGTTAAAAATGGAAACCATTTGTGGCATTGATGTCATTTGTACATTCTTAGCAATATAAGTACCTATTGATGCTGATAATATTATTGGAACTGCTATCCATATTAAATTATTAAAGGTAGATTGATCTTTAATTTCAAAAAATAATGTAGCAAGTATTGCAAAGCCCATGCCCATGGAAGCTAAAAAATTACCTCTTTTTGCAGATTCCGGATTACTTTGAAGCCGTAGTCCCCAGACTAAAGAAAGAGCAGCTAATAAGAAAACCAAATTAAACATATTATTTTTTCTTCTTTTTCTTGAACATACCTAACATTCGATCGGTTACTATAAAACCACCAAAAACATTAATTGAACCAACAAATAATGCTAAAGATGCTGGAATCAAAATTGTCAAATTAGATGGATCAGTTTGTCTAATTAATATAATGGCACCTAAAACTACAATTCCACTAATAGCATTAGCTCCAGACATTAAAGGAGTATGAAGTATAGTAGGAACTTTAGATATTACTTCAAAACCTAATATTATTGTAAACAACAATAAATAAATAAATATTTCATTTTCAGTGACATAATTGAATATAGCTTCCATTTAACTAAATTTTATTTTTTTTGTAATATAACATTGACTAAATATTTCATCTTCATAATTATCAACGATTTTGTTATCATTAATAATGTATTCCAAAAAATTATAAACATTATTGGAGAATAGATTACTTGAATCTTGCGAAAGTTCAGCTGACAAATATGAATTTCCAACAATTTTAATATCATTATATATTATCATCTTACCATCTTGTGTCATCTCACAATTACCCCCAGATGCTGAAGCAAGATCAATTATTACAGAACCTGGTTTCATTTTGTCAACTACAGTTTTAGGAATTAAAATCGGCGATTTACCACCTAAAACTTGAGCAGTGGAAATTACAACATCTGCTAATTCTAATTTTTTGGAAACTTCTTTTTTTTGTCTTTCTAAATATTCTTTAGTTTGCTTTACAGCATATCCACCAGCTGATGAATCTTCAACAGCTCCCTCAACTTCAATAAATCTTGCTCCTAAACTTAATACTTCTTCTCTTGCTGCAGATCTAGGATCAGAAGCTTCAACTATAGCACCCAATCTTTTTGCAGTAGCTATAGCTTGAAGACCAGCAACACCAGCACCTAAAACTACAACTTTTGCAGGTTTTATGCTTCCTGCAGCTGTAATAATCATAGGAAACATTCTAGGAAGTAATTCTGCAGCTTTGATAACTGCTTTATAACCAGATAAATTAGCCTGAGATGATAATATATCCATACTTTGAGCTATCGTGGTTCTAGGAATTATTCCAAGATCAAATGAATAAATATTATTTTTTTCTAAAACTAGCAAATAGTTATCCTTATTTACTGAATTAAAGTTACTGAGGTATATTTTTTTGGAAAAATTAGAGTTTATTTTATTTAATTCAATAGGATTAATTGAAATTAAGAGCTCAGAATTCTTTAATAAATCTGAATAGCTTACAACTTTTACATATTCTTTATAATCAGAGTTTTTAAAATTACTAAGATCACCTGCCCCAGATTCTAAGAATAAATCATGACCAGATTTTTTAAATTTTTTTGCAACTTCTGGAGTTAGGGATACTCTTGTATCATTAGCCTCCTTTATAAATCCTATTTTCAATTTAGCCTTATCAAATTTAATTAGTAATTTATAATTTAGTTTTTAAAAATTCTAGAATTGAATATTAAATAAGTTATATAAACTAATAATAATACAAAAATTTCCCATTTAAAAATATAATAAGGCCAAATACCAGTAGCCAATGGATGATTAACATTTGGTGGTTTTAATAAATACATATAATTAGAACCTAATAAAAAATTTATAGGCATAACAATTACCACTAATAAATTCAAAAAAAGAAAAGATTTTAACCAAGAGTATTTAGTTAATTTCATTTTTAATATAAAAAAAAGATAAAGAGGAAATAATACTATAGTTGAATGAACATAATAATAGTCAAAATAAAAAAACTTTACACCTGTATAATCATCTATCAAAGGAGTAATTAATGCTTGTATACCACCTAAAAATCCAAAATAAAATAATATATCGAATAAAAGCTGATTTTTTGGAACAAATAAAATAATACAACAGATCAATTGGGAGATATAGCAAAGTTGTAAAGGGAGTCTTTTTTCAACAAACCACGTCCCATAATAGAAATGAAAAAAGTTATATAATAATAAAAATATTACTAAAGAATAGGAAATAAACTTAGCAAAAAGAAGTTTTTTTTTATTATTTAATTTTAATCCAATAAATAGCACTATCGATATGTATAATAATGATAAAATAGAATTTATAATCCATTCAATAGATAAAACTTCTATAACATAATCCTCTCCCATTCAAACTAATAGTTAGAATTTAATTGAAAATTCCTAATAAATAATAATATAGAGATTACAACAATAAAAAATAAAATTAAGGAAGCAATAAAGTTAGAATATATTATAAAACCAATCAAAAATAAACTGCAATAAATAATAACTATTCCCAATAGCATTGAAATAAAATTTGGAATAAAAGAACCTTTTTGTCTTTTTACATTTATATTATTCTGTTTTGCAAGCTTTAAAAATCCATTCCAACCAATTCCTTTAGGTTTTACTAAATTATAAAAATCTGAAAGTATAATTAGGTTTGTTGGTTTTGTAAGATAAGTTACTATTAACCATGAAAATGTTGTTATAAATACTCCAATAATTAATTGTTCATCAGTATTAAATTTAAAAGAAAATATTAAGTCATGAATAAATTCAAAATATAATGCTATCAAAAATGAAACTATCATACCAGTTATTTCAGTATATGCATTAATTCTCCACCAAAACCATCTAAGAATAAAAATTAAACCTGTTCCTGCTCCAATCTGTAATAATATTTTAAACGCTGATAATGCAGAATCTAAAAACAAGGCAATAATTGAAGAAATTATCATCAATAAAACAGTTGAAACCTTTCCAACATTTACAATCTGATTTTCGGTAGCATCCTTATTTATAAATCTATTATAAAAATCTAAGGTTAAATATGATGACCCCCAATTTAAATGAGATGATAAAGTACTCATTAGAGCTGCAATTAATGATGCAAGCATTAGACCTAAAAGACCTGATGGAAGATTGGAAAGCATAGCAGGATAAGCTAAATCATGTCCTATTACATTTAAATCAACATGAGAAAAAGATTTAGAAATATCATCTAATTCAGGAAAAACTATTAATGAAGACAAAGCAATTAAAATCCAAGGCCATGGTCGTAAAGCATAGTGAAATACATTAAATAATAAAGTAGCTTTTAAAGCATGATTTTCATTTTTAGCTGATAACATTCTTTGAGCTATGTACCCCCCTCCTCCTGGTTCTGAACCTGGATACCATACACTCCACCATTGAACAGCTATAGGAATAATAAAAAGAGAAAAAAATGATTTATAATCATTAATATTAGGAAAAAAATTTAATTTATTTTCAACATTAGAATGTGTTATTAATGAATTTAAACCACCAATTTCATCCATAGAAACAATATAAATACATGCCCAAATTGAACCTATCATTGCAAGAATAAATTGTATAAAATCTGTAAAGATGACACTTCTAAGTCCACCCAATGTTGAGTAAATAACTGTAAAAATAGAAGTAAAAAAAACACATTCAACTGGGGATAAATCTAATAACAAACCCCCTATTTTGATACCAGCTAAACTAACAGATGCCATAATTATAACGTTAAAAAAGAGACCCAGATAAATAGCTCGGAATGCTCTTAGAAAAGCTGCTTCCTTTCCACTATATCTTTTTTCATAAAATTCTAAATCTGTTAGTACTTTAGATCTTCTCCAAAGTTTTGCATAAAAAAAAACAGTCATCATTCCTGTCAGTGAAAATGCCCACCATTGCCAATTTCCAGCAATTCCATCTTTTCTTACAATTTCAGTTACTAAATTTGGAGTATCAGCTGAAAATGTTGTAGCAACCATAGAAATACCTAATAGCCACCATGGAAGTTTTCTTCCGGATAAAAAATATTCTTTAGAATTCTCTGAGCTTTTTTTAGATACTATTAACCCTAAAAAAAGAATTATTAAAGTAAAAAAACAAACAATTATCCAATCAAAAAATGATAACATCAATATTTTTTAAATTGATTTTTTTTTAAAAATATTAAATAATACCAAATAAATTATCAAATTAATTTCTATAATTTTGAATATTAATATCTAAAATGAAGTTTATAAACATATTACTTATTATTTTTCTCTGGAATACAACATATCGTTGTAAAAAAGATGAGCTTACTATTGATTGTAATGAAGCTGCTAAAAAAATGATAGGAACTTGGACTGGAAGTCAATCAAATAATGCAAAAACTTTTAGTGATTCTTTTACTTTAAAAGTTACATCATCAGATGGGTGTACTTTTTTTGGTGAAACATCTTATTCTCAGTCAATTACTACATTTTCTGTTGTTGGAACGATAGATGAATATGGTTGGATTAAGTTTTCAGAAAACTTTTACGTTGTAGATGGTGGAGAATATTCAAATTGTTTAGGATCTGGTTGGAGTAGCCCATGTAGATCAATTAGATGGAGACCAGGGGCTGTTTTTGATGAAGTTAGATTTAATGAAGAAACTATTTCTGGGGAGTGGAATATTTCTTGTTGGAGATGTGAATTGAATGGTGGCTTCACATTATTTAAAGAGTAAGTACCTATTATTTTATCTTAAAAAAATATTATTTTCGCATAATAATTTAAATAAGATTATTTAATAATTAAACTTATTAAAAATTTTTTCGTTTATTTCGATGATGAAATTATTTAATTTTCTACTTATAATATTACTTTGGAATACAACCTATCGCTGTAAAAAAGATGAGCTTACCATAGATTGTACAGATGCCTGTAATAAAATGATTGGTACTTGGAAAGGTAATCAGTATTCAAATTACGGAGGTTTTAGTGAACAATTTACTTTAAAAATTACTTCATCTGATGGATGTAATTTTTATGGCGAAACTTCATATACAAATTCTACCTCCACTTTTTATGTTTCTGGTAAGATTGATGAATATGGATGGATAAAATTTTCTGAAACAAAATTTATTGAAAATGGTGGTGAATATGATGATTGTTTAGCAACTAATTCATCATGGTGGCGCTGTAGAAGCGTGAGGTATAGAACAGGAGCAGAATTTGAAGATGCAAGATTTAAAGAAGACTCTTTTTCAGGAAAATGGAACCTATCTGGCTTTTCTGGTGGATATGACTTAAAAAAAGAGTAAATAAATGGAGCCATCACTTTTAATTTTAGCTGGAGGTCTTGGTAGTAGATATGGTGGATTGAAACAAGTTGACGGATTTGGTCCAAATAAAGAAGCTATCTTAGATTATTCAATATTCGATGCTATGAGGGGAGGGTTCAAAAAATTTATCATACTAACAACCGAAGAGCTTACTAAATATTTTGAAAAAAAATATATACCGATTTTTAAAAAGTTTGAAAATGTACGATATGACATTGTACCTCAACCTATGAATTATGGATTAGGCAATCACAATTTACCATCGAATAGAATTAAACCGTGGGGAACAGGTCATGCTGTAATTTGTTGTGAAAATGTTATAAAAGAACCCTTTGCAACTATTAATGCCGATGATTTTTATGGACTTGGCGGATACAAGCAAATGTATGATATGCTAATAAATATTGAAGACTCCAATTTAAGTGCATGTATTGTTTCATATTTAATAAAAAATACTCTTTCAAAAAATGGAGAAGTTTCAAGAGGTGTATGCAATGTTGATGAAAAATTTTTAAAAGGAATAAAAGAAACTCATAAAATAAAGCTAGATGAAAATGATAATAAAATATATGGATTGCAAAACGAAACTGATAAAATTCAAATTGATCAAAATCAACAAGTTTCTATGAATTTATTTGGTTTTAGAAAGTCTTTTGTAAGTCATTTAAAAAATGAATTCGAGAATTTTTTAAATTCAAATATTAATCATTTAACAAAGGAATTCCTACTTCCTGAAATTCTAAATTCCTTAATAGATGAAAATAAAAAAATTTATGTAAATAATGTTAACGAAGAATGGTTTGGTATTACTTTTAAGGAGGATAAACCAGAAGTAATTCAAAAAATAAATAGACTTATAAAAGAAAATAAATACCCTGTTTCATTATGGTGAACAAAATTATTTAACTTGAAAAAAATTCTCATAACTGGCGGATTAGGTTATATAGGATCTCATACATCAGTTTTACTTCTTGAAAAAAACTATGAAATAATTATAATTGATAACCTAAGCAATACTGAAATAAATGTATTAGAATCTATCCATTCTATAACATCAAAAAAACCTGAATTTTTCAATTGTGATATAACTAATTATAAAAAATTATATTACATATTCAAAAAAAATAATATTGATTGTGTAATCCATTTTGCAGCATTAAAATCTGTATCCGAATCGGTACAATATCCAGAAAAATATTTTTACAATAATATTGAAGGAATCAAAACATTATTAAAATGTTGTAAAAAATTTAATGTAAACAATTTTATATTTTCTTCATCTTGTACAGTATATGGTACACCAAAAAATTTGCCAGTTAATGAATCTATGCCCTTTGGTAAACCAAGTTCTCCATACGGTGAAACAAAAATAAAATCAGAAGAAATCTTATTAAAATTTTGTGAAAAAAATAAATATTTTAAAAATATTTCACTCAGATATTTTAACCCAGTGGGTGCGCACAATAGTAATTTAATTGGGGAAAGTCCTAAAGGAATTCCAAATAATTTAGTTCCATCTATTGTGCAAAGTTGTTTTAGTAAAAACATTAAATTTAAAGTATATGGTAATGATTATAATACTAAAGACGGAACAGCAATAAGGGATTATATTCATATAGAAGACCTATCAAAAGCTCATATAATGGCATATGAATACATCAAAAATTCAAAAAATAATTATGAGATTTTTAATATTGGAACTGGAAGAGGTTATTCAGTTATTGAAGTTATCAATATGTTTGAAAAAATTTCTGGTAAAAAATTAAATTATAAGTTTGCAAAAAGAAGGAAAGGAGATATAAAAGAAATTTACGCAGATACTACTAAAGCAAATAGAATATTAAAATGGAAAGCTAAATTTAATCTAAAAAATATGTTAGAATCCGCATGGTCATGGGAACTCAAAACAAATAGCAATCAAAAAGCTTTGAAATAATTAAATTAATCCTAATATTTAATTTTTAATTTAAAATCATAAAAAATGAAAAAAATATCAATATTATTTATTCTAATTTTCTTTTATTCTAATGTTTATTCTCAAATGCAAACTAACTTTTTAGAACCCGTTGCAAGTCCACAAGCATCGGCATCTCAAAATGTGGGAATGACAAAAATAGAAATTTATTATTCATCACCAGGTGTTAAGGGAAGATCAATTTTTGGCGATTTAGTTCCATATGATAAATTATGGAGAGCAGGAGCAAATGGCCCTACATCAATCGTATTTAGTACTTCAGTAAAAATTGAAGGAGAAGTTTTAAGAGCTGGAAAATATTCTATCGCAATGACTCCAAGTGAAAAAGGAAAGTGGAAAATTGATTTTAATAAAGCAGTTAAATACCCTTATGCCTACATGAAAGATGGGGAAATGGATATGGAGAGTTATAATAATGATTTAGCACTAAGTATTGAGGTTGAACCTACTTTGTGGGATAATAATATTGAAAGATTATTTTATAGAATCGATGCAAATGATAATAAAATTGCTAATGTTATAATGCTTTGGTCTAATGTTATTGTAGGGTTTCAAGTTGATACAATGCCAGAAGAACATTTAGAAAGATTTAATAAAAGGTTAAAATAAATTATTTACTCCTCAAATATTTTATTAAAGAAGGATTGCATCTTTTTCCACGACTCTATATCTGCTTCCTTATTGTATGCTAATCCTATTTGAAATTTTTCTGCATTTATTGTTGCTTCTGGGTTAGTAAATCCATGTGTACTATTAGGATAATTAATTAATTCATAATCAGCTTTTATTGATTCCATTTCCTGCTTAAACTTCAAGATAGCATCACCCCCTACCATTCGATCATCGGCTCCATTACAAACCAAAATTTTCGTTGATGTTGGTCCAGTAAAATTGACCGCTTTACCCAAAGAACCATGAAAACTTACAACACCTTTTAAATCAACATTTAATCTGGCCATATTTAAAACTACTCCTCCACCAAAACAATAGCCTATAGCTGCAATATTATTTTTATCAACAAAGTTTAATTCTTTTACAACATCCATTGCTTTAATGAATCTTTCTTTACTAAAATCAAAATTTTTCATTACTGAAGAACTAAATGCTCCAGCATCTTTAGGATGATTAGCAACCTTTCCCCCACCATACATATCAATAGCAAATGCAACATAACCTAATTCTGCTAGCATTTCTGCTCTTTTTCTAGGATAATCATTTTGACCCCACCATTCATGAACCACAAGAATTGCAGGTCTTTTTTCTTTAATTGATTCATCATAAACTAAATAACCATTCATTTCTAAAGAATCCAGTTGATATTTAATCTCTTTTTTAACTATTGATTTACTATCTTGTTGTTCACAAGAAAAAAGCAATAATAATGTCAATAAATAAATTGATCTCATATTAAAATGTTTCATAACAAAAATATTGATTATTTATAAAATGAACAATTCAAAAAAAATTTTAGATTTTTTAAAAAAAATTAAACCTCTAAAAGTTCCAAATAATATTTCAATAATGAATCCATATCATAATAAAAATATCTGGCCACTTATTAAAAAATTTTATACTTCATACTATAATGATTATAAAAGAAGAATAATAATTTTAGGTATTAATCCAGGTAGACTTGGAGGAGGTTTAACTGGAATACCATTTACAGATCCTTATAATTTGGAAAAATATTGTCTAATAGATAATTCATTAAATAAAAAAAAGGAAATTAGTTCTAAATTTATTTATGAGTTAATT
>CACOMW010000010.1 GCA_902628365.1 uncultured Marinoscillum sp.
TTGGGGTTGTATCCCTACTAAAGCATTGTTAAAAAGCGCTCAAGTATTTAGTTATGTTAATAAATCTGATGATTTTGGAATTAATGTTAAGAATGCTAGTATAAATTTCGATTCGGTTATAAATAGAAGTAGGTCTGTCGCTGATCGAATGAGTGAGGGTGTAAATTTTTTAATGAAAAAAAATAAAGTTGATGTAATCAAAGGTTTTGGAATTGTAAAATCAAGGAATAAGGTTGAAGTTTTTGATAATGGCAACAAATCTAAAGTTTACCACTGTGATAATGTTATTTTAGCAACTGGGGGAAAATCAAAAGAATTACCTAATATTCCCATAGATGGAGAAAAGATAATTGAATATAGGAAAGCTATGTCTTTAAGAAAACAACCAAAAAAAATTGTAATTGTTGGTTCGGGTGCAATAGGCTCTGAATTTGCTTATTTTTACAATAGTATTGGTACAGAAGTGACTCTAATTGAATTTCTTCCTAATATTCTTCCTTTAGAAGATGATGATGTTTCTAAAGAATTACTAAAATCATTTACAAAAAATGGAATTAATGTTAAAGTAAATACTGAAGTTACTAATGTTGAAAAAAAAGGAAAGACTTGTAAAGTTCATTTTAAGTCTGGATCAAAAAAAGATTATATTTCTTGCGATATAGTATTATCTGCAATTGGAGTTGACACTAATATAAAAGGAATTGGTTTGGAGGAGTTAGGTATAATATCTGAAAATGGAAAAATTAATGTTGATGAATACTATCAAACTAATATAGAAGGAGTTTATGCTATAGGTGATATAATTAAAGGTCCAGCATTAGCTCATGTTGCTTCTGCTGAAGGTATCATTTGTGTTGAAAAAATAGCTGGATTGAATGTAGAAACTTTAGATTACGATAATATACCATCCTGTACTTATTGTAGCCCTGAAGTTGCATCTGTTGGTTTTAATGAAAAAAGTGCTAAAGAATTAGGTTATGATATTCTTGTAGGTAAATTTCCTTTTATGGCTTCAGGAAAAGCTAATGCATCTGGTCATACAGATGGATTTGTAAAGGTTATTTTTGACAAAAAATATGGTGAATGGCTAGGTTGTCATATGATTGGTTATAATGTTACTGAAATGATTGCTGAGGTTGTTGCAGCTAGAAATCTTGAAACAACTGGTCAAGAAATTATTAAGTCAGTTCATCCTCATCCTACAATGTCAGAAGCAATCATGGAAGCTACTGCGGCAGCATATGATGAAGTAATACATCTATAAAACTTCTGATATTTTATTTCCTATTTCTGCAGGTGATTTAACAACATGTAGACCACATTCTTTCATAATTTTCATTTTTGCTACGGCAGTATCATCTTTTCCTCCAATAATAGCTCCAGCATGACCCATTCTTTTACCTGGGGGCGCTGTTTGCCCAGCAATAAAACCTACAACCGGTTTCTTGTTGCCATTCTCTTTGATCCATTTTGATGCGTCTGCCTCATAATTTCCACCAATTTCTCCAATCATAACAATACCTTTAGTATCTGGATCATTCATGAATAATTTTACCGCATCTTTAGTTGATGTTCCTACAATAGGGTCGCCACCAATTCCTATTGCAGTAGATATTCCTAATCCCGCCTTGACGACTTGATCAGCAGCCTCGTAAGTTAATGTCCCAGATTTAGAAACAATTCCAATATTTCCCGACTTAAAAACAAAACCCGGCATGATTCCAACTTTAGCCTCACCTGGAGTAATTGCACCTGGGCAATTAGGGCCTAAAAGTGTAGAATTTTTACCTTTTAAATATGATTTGACTTTAATCATATCTTTTACTGGAATTCCTTCAGTAATTGCAATTATTGTTTCTATTCCTGCATCTATTGATTCCATAATTGCATCTGAAGCAAAAGCAGGGGGAACAAAGATTAGAGAAACATTTGCATCTGTTTTTTTCTTTGCTTGATTTACGGTATTAAAAACAGGTCTTTCTAAGTGAGATAATCCTCCTTTACTAGGTGTAACCCCACCTACAACATTAGTTCCATAATTGATCATTTCTGATGCATGGAAAGTTCCTTCTGCTCCAGTAAAGCCTTGAACAATAACTTTAGAATTTTTATTGACTAAAACACTCATATATTTTTATTTTTCCTTAAATATAAGTCACTGAATTCCCTTACACAACCATCTCCTCCACAAGTATCTAAAATTAGGGAAACTTTTTTCTTAATTTCATCAACTGCATCTTTTGGGCAAGCAGAAAATTTAACTAAATTAATTATGCCCATATCATTAATATCATCACCAATAAAAGCAACATCTTCTAATTTAATATTTTTGGCAACAAGCCAGTTTTGAAGAACTTTATCTTTTGGATCATTTCCAACATAAATATCTTTAATTCCAAGGTATTTTGCTCTTGACAAAATAGCTCCTCCTCTTTCACTATTACTAATAATTCCGATTTCAACACCATGCTTCTGAAGTTCCATCATACCCACACCGTCTTTTGCGTTGAATTTTTTTGTTTCTTTTCCATCTTCATCAACATAAACTCCACCATCAGTTAGTGTTCCATCAACATCAACTATTAACATTTTAATTTTTGGAATCATATTTTAAATAATATCTTTTCCCACAGCCTTAGCTATAGGTTTTAATGAATTAAACATATTTTTAAATTCGTTAAAATCTAATTGTTGAGCTGCATCTGATTTAGCTATTTTCGGATTAGGATGGCTTTCAATTAGTAAACCATCAATTCCCATGGCTACACATGCTCTAGTTAGGTCCGGAACACCATAACTATAACCCATTGCATGACTTGTATCTAGTATGATAGGTAGGTTTGTATATTCTTTAATGTATGAAACTCCACATAAATCCAATGTAAAGCGAGTGTAAGTTTCAAATGTTCTTATTCCTCTTTCACATAGCATTACATTTTCATTTCCACCTGATAATATGAATTCAGCAGCTTGAATAAATTCTTTTAGATTTGACCCAAAACCTCTTTTTAGCAAAACAGGTTTATTTTGTTTTCCACATTTTTTTAATATTCCATGATCGTACATTGCTTTTGCCCCTATCTGAATAATATCTACATGCTCAATTACCTCATCCACATGAGATGCATCTCTAACTTCTGAAATAATATTTAAATTATATTTTTTTTTAATTTTTGATAATATTTTCAATCCTTCTAAACCTAGGCCTTGAAATGAATAGGGAGAAGTTCTCGGTTTATAACAACCCGCTCTCAATGTTGTTAGATTTAGCTCTTTTACAAATTCTGCTGATTTAGTAATTTGATCTATACTTTCAACAGAACAGGGGCCAGTTATTAATAATGTTTTGTTTGAATTACCTCCAATAGAAAAATTTTTAAAATTAATTTCTCTTGTTTTTTTTGAATAATTTTTACTTGATAATTGCATATCATTCTCCATAGTAAAATAATCTGCAATCTTATTTTTAAATTCGACAGGGGGTTCTTTTAATTTAGAGGGTGTTATCAAAATAAAAAAATTATTTTTTTTATAAATTATTGATTCAGTAAGCTTTGCTATTTTTTTTGCTTCTGGTTCTTTAATATTTTTTTTTAGATGTATTATCATGATTCACTAATTATTAGATCCCAGAATGTGATGCATCCTGTTAATTTATTTTTGTTATCAATTATAGGTATAAATGAAATAATAAAATCATTCTTTTGAATTATTTTTAACATTTCACCAATTGAACAATTTTCATTAATAGTAATTGATTTTTTATTAACTAATTTATCTAAGTCTATTTTATTAAAATTTTCAAAGTTATTTAATATACCTTTTCTTATATCGGCATTACTTACTAAACCACAGTATTCTCCCTTATCATTTGTGAACATTACAAATCCTAAATTGTACTTTTCAATAGTTAGTAAAGCTTTCTTGATCGAATTTTCTTTAATATTTAATACAGGACATTCTCCCAAATTTATCATGAAATCTTTAAGAATATATTCTGAATGTACAACTGAGCTTTTTAAAACATATAGTGCAGATGCTATATTTTTATGATTCATAAGGTAAGAGCCGGAAACACATGCTTGAACACCTAAAATTCTCATTATAAAACCTAGTTCATCATTGATTCCTCCATCAACATGAATTTTTATTTTAGGATATTTTGCTCTGCATTCTCTGATTTTTTTAAAGTTTTTAGTATTAAATTTTCCTCCACTTTCTCCTGGAGTTGTTGTCATTAATAGTATAAAATCAATTTTGTTTTTATATTTCTCAATTATATCAATCGAAGTATTTGAGACTACAGCTATACCAATCAATGTTTTTTTAAAAATAGGAATGGAAAATTTCTCTTTAATTGCCTCATATTGAAATGTTACAAATTCAATTTTCAAATCCCTTATATAATCAAAATATTTTGAGGGATTTTCAGAAATTATATGAAGATCTATTGGTATAGGACAGAGGCTTTTGATTCTTTTTATATCGGAAAAAATTTTTTCTTCATCTGATTTTTTATCATTAAAATCAATATGAATCATATCGATATTTAGTTCATCAAGAATTCTTATATTTTCTTCTAAATTTTTGTTTGAACTTGAATAAATTGAAGCAGATATTTTCATTAGTTAACAAATATAAATTAATTACTAATTTTTTAATCTATATGATTTATAATTCATTGTTATTAAATTGTATACATGCTTAACCTAAGAATATTTTATATATTATTTTTTTTGTTTTCTTGTTCTAAGAAAAAATTAGATTTTTTTGAAGAATCAACTTCGCATTTAAGGTCAGAATCTTCGTTTCCTTTCTATCACGGAGTTGCTTCTGGTGATCCACTCCATGACGGAATTATACTATGGACAAGAGTGACTCCAAAATTCATAGATGAAGAAATTTTAGGAGAGTGGTATTTGTCACCTGATAGTGCCTTCAAAAGCATTCTTAAAAAAGGAAAATTTACTACCAATTTAGATAAAGATTTTACTATTAAAATTGATGTGAGAGGCTTAGAGCCTGGAAAAAATTATTATTATTATTTTAGTTCTTTAGGCAAGAAATCTATTATTGGCAAAACCAAAACTACTTCTTTAGATTCTGATGAATTAAATTTTGCAATTATAAGCTGTAGTGATTACCAAAGAGGGTATTTTAATTCTTATGCAGCGCTTGCAAATGAAAATAATTTAGATGCTGTTATCCATCTTGGTGATTATATATATGAATACAAAGCAAGAGATTATAGTAACGGTATATTTAATAGATTGCATATTCCTGATAAAGAATTAATTTCATTGGCAGACTATAGAACAAGATACTCCCAATATAGACTTGATCCTGATCTTATTAAAGCTCATGCATCCCATCCATTCATAGTGATATGGGATGATCATGAAACTAGTAATGATACTTATATGTCTGGTGCGAAAAATCACCAGGTTTCTTCCGAGGGAAATTTTATGGATAGAAAGAAAAGTGCGATGCAGGCTTATTATGAATGGCTTCCTATAAGAGAAAATATTAAACCTTATAGAAATTTTTCTTATGGAAACTTAGTTGATTTAATTATTCTAGAAGAAAGATTGGAGGGAAGAACCAAACAAGCAAATAACTTAAAAGATCCTTCTTTATATGATAGTTCAAGAAGTATGCTTGGTTCAATCCAGCTCGATTGGTTTTTAAATAAGTTAAAAAATTCGAATGCTAAGTGGAAAGTGATCGGCAATCAAGTCATATTTTCATATTTAAATTACGGTAGAGAAGATTTTAAAATAAATTTGGATTCATGGGATGGATATCCTGAAGAAAGAGAAATGATTGCAAGTTTTATTCAAAATAATGATATAAAAAATGTAGTAATTGCAACAGGTGATACCCATCAGTCATGGGCATTTGAGGTTCATCACCTACCTTTTACAAATAAAAAAGCATATGCATTTGAATTTGGTACTCCAAGTATTAGTGCAGGTAATTCTGATGAAAGGTATTTTAATGCTCCAATCGATCAAATTATTGAACATGAAAAATACATAACAAATAGTCCAATGAACCCACATTTGAAATATTCAAACACAAGAGATCATGGTTATCTTATTTTGTCTTTTGATAATGAGAATGTAATTGCAAAATGGGTATACGTCAATCCTCTTTTCAATAAAAGCGATTCAATAAAAAAAATTGTTAAAATCAAAGGGATTCCAGAAAATTATACGCTTCATAGATTAAAATCAGACTAACTCTTTTTTATGAAATTTATATACTATATTTTTTCTATTCTACCTTTGAAATTATTATATGTTTTATCTGATTTAATGTCTTTTCTTTTAAAGAAATTTTATAGAAAAAATGTTGTAAAGAAGAATCTCATAAATTCTTTCCCAGAAAAAAATGATAATGAAATTAATAATATTTATAATGATTTTTATAAAAACTTATGTGATCTATTTGTTGAGGTTATCAAGGCATATACAATCACATCAAAAGAAATCAAAAAACGTGTTATAATAGAAAATTATGAAGAGATTGATAAGATAATAAAAAATGAAAAAAAACCTATAGTTATTTTAGCAACTCATCAGTGTAATTGGGAATGGCTTCTTTTAGCTGTTGGAGTTTATTTTAGAAGAAATTTTGTTTGTTCTTATAAACAACTCTCTAATAAAACTTTTGATGAAATCATGCTAAAAACAAGATCCAAATTTGGTATTAAAATGATCGAGGCAAAAGAGTCCATAACTTATCTAAATAAAAATCTAAATAAATTAGAAATTGTAGCTCTTGCAGCTGATCAATCTCCAAGAATAGATATGAAAGTATATTGGCAAAAACTTTTGAATCAAGAAACAGCTTTTTATAGAGGAATAGAACTGCTTCCAAAAAGATTCAAATCTAAAGTTTTTTTTATTTCCATGAGAAGGTCAATAAGGGGGATATATAATGTAAAATTAATCAATTTGGATTCTCCTCCATATGAATTAAAGAAATCGGAAATACTTCCAAAATACGTTGATTTTTTAGAAAAAGAAATTTATAAAAACCCTTCAGATTGGTTGTGGTCTCATAAGAGATGGAAGGTAAATAAAAGATAATTTTATTATCAAGTTCATAATTATTTTTGAAAAAATTATTACCTAATATTGTACTACAATAAATTATGAAAAATATTAGAAACTTTTGCATTATAGCTCATATTGATCATGGGAAGAGTACGCTTGCCGATAGACTCTTAGAATTTACTAATACTGTAGACAAAAGAGATATGAAAGATCAATTGCTTGACGATATGGATCTAGAGAAAGAAAGAGGTATAACAATTAAAAGTCATGCTGTTCAACTGAATTACAAATTTAATAATGAGGATTATATATTAAATTTAATAGATACTCCTGGTCATGTTGATTTCTCATATGAAGTCTCAAGGTCTATTGCGTCTTGCGAAGGTGCTCTTTTAGTAATTGATGCTTCGCAGGGTATTCAAGCTCAAACCATTTCAAACTTATATTTAGCTTTAGAGCAAGGTTTAGAGATAATTCCTATCTTAAATAAAATAGATCTTCCTGGATCAATGATTGAAGAGGTTTCAGATCAAATAATTGACTTATTGGATTGTGATCCATCTGAAATTTTACATGTAAGTGCAAAAGATGGTATAGGTATTGATAATATTATAGATAAAATAATTAAAAAAATTCCTGAACCAAAGGGAAATGCCAAAGATAATTTACAGGCTATGGTTTTTGACTCTGTATTTAATTCTTTTAGAGGTGTTGAAGTTATATTTAGGATTTTCAATGGTACAATAAAAAAAGGTGATACTGTAAAATTTGTTAATACAAAAAAAACATATAATGTTGATGAAATCGGAATCTTAAAAATAAAAAAGGAACCTAAAGATTTCTTAGAGGCTGGAAATGTTGGGTATTTAATATCAGGTATTAAAGAAGCAAAAGAAATTAAAGTTGGAGACACAATTACTCACAAAGATAACCCTACTCAAAATGAGATTAAAGGTTTTGAGGATGTAAAACCTATGGTTTTTGCTGGAATTTATCCTGTTGAAAATTCTGATTACGAGGATTTAAGAGCTTCCTTAGAAAAATTGCAATTAAATGATGCTTCCCTAGTATGGCAGCCTGAAACCTCTGTTGCATTAGGCTTTGGTTTTAGATGTGGGTTTTTAGGTATGCTTCATATGGAAATAATTCAAGAAAGGCTTGAAAGAGAATTCGATATGACAGTAATTACTACTGTTCCTTCTGTTGAATTTAAATGTTTTAAAACAGATGGGTCCACAACAGAAATTTTTGCTCCATCCGATATGCCTCCAGTTACCAATATATCATACATAGAAGAGCCTATTATTAAAGCTCAAATAATTACAAAATCTGAGTATATTGGTAATATTATAAAATTATGTCTAGATAAAAGAGGTATAATAAAAAATCAAGTGTACCTATCAAAGAGTAGGGTAGAGCTTTTATTCGACCTTCCACTTTCAGAAATTGTTTTTGATTTTTATGATAAACTTAAATCAACTTCTAGAGGATATGCTTCTTTTGATTACGAGTTATCAGGTTATATTAAATCAAAATTGGTTAAATTAGATATATTACTAAATGGAGAGAAAGTTGATGCATTATCAGCCATAGTCCATAAAGAAAAAGCATTTGAATGGGGTAAAAAGCTTTGTTTAAAATTAAAAGAATTACTTCCAAGTCAAATGTTTGAAATAGCTATTCAAGCATCAATTGGAAATAAAATAATTGCAAGAGAAACTGTTAGGGCATTAAGAAAAAATGTGACTGCAAAATGTTATGGAGGAGACATCACAAGAAAGAGAAAGTTATTAGAAAAGCAAAAAAAAGGAAAGAAAAGAATGAGACAAGTTGGCAATGTTGAAATTCCTCAAGAAGCTTTTCTTGCTGTTTTAAAAATAGAAGAATAATTATAATTATGAATAAAATATTAGATGGTAAAAAAACCTCGCTAAGGATAAAAGAAGAGATAAAAATAAAAGTAGACAAATTAATCTCTGAAGGTCATAGGCCTCCTCATCTAGCTGCAATATTAGTAGGTGAAGATGGTGCAAGTTTGACATATGTAACTAATAAAGTTCTTTCTTGTAAACAAGTTGGTTTTAAATCTTCTTTGATTCGTCTTCCTGAATCAATTAGTGAAGATGAATTGTTGAAGGAGATTAAAAAACTTAATGTTAGTGAAGAAATTGATGGATTTATTGTGCAGTTACCTCTTCCAAATCATATTGATGATGAAAAGGTTTTATTATCAATTTCTGCAGATAAAGATGTAGATGGTTTCCACCCAGAAAATTTTGGTAGAATGGCACTTAATATGGAAAGTTTTATTCCAGCTACTCCTTTTGGAATTATTGAGTTACTTGAAAGGTACAATATAGATTTGAACGGTAAAGATACGGTAATAATTGGAAGAAGTAATATTGTTGGAAGACCTATAAGTATACTTTTAAGTAGAAAGACTAAAATAGGAAATTCAACTGTTACGGTTGTACATAGTAGAACAAAAAAATTAGAATTCTATACTAAAAATGCTGATATAATAGTTTCAGCTTTAGGTGTTCCTGGATTTTTAAAAGGAGATATGGTGAAAGATGGAGTAATAATTGTTGATGTTGGAATAACTAGAGTAAAGGATTCTTCAAAGAAAAAAGGATATGCGATAAAAGGGGATGTAGACTTCGATTCGGTATATGAAAAAGCAAGTTATATTACCCCGGTACCTGGAGGTGTTGGTCCAATGACCATAGCATCACTTCTTTTAAACACATTGAAAGCTCATAAAAAAAGTATTGCTTAAATTTATTATGAATTTTTTTTTTAATTTTTTTTTCATCTTATTTTTTCTTTTTTCCTATCATTCATTTTGCCAACCAAACTTTTTGTCTAAAAATAAAAAAGCAAATAAGCTTTACTATGAAGGTGTTAGTTTTTCCAAGATTGGAGAATTTGAACTTGCTTTAGATAAGTACAATAAGTCTATAAAATCTGATCCAAACTTTGCTTTGCCATATATTAATCTTGGTGAAATCTATAAAAAGAGAGGTGATTATTCTAAAGCAATAAGTGTTTTTAGAAATGTTTTAAATAATAAATTAAATTATGATTTGGATAAATTGAATTATATGATAGGGGAGATGTATTTTTTTTCAGGAGAGTATCTCAACTCAAAAACATATTTAAATAAAGTTAAAAATCCAATTTTAATAGATAGAAGAGATAAATTTTTAGACAATATTAATTTCTCAATAAAGAGTTTAAATGATTCTATTTTAGCTGTTCCTGAGCTCATTGAATCTTTAGATGTATTCTTTCTTAAATATTTTCCTTATTATGATGAAAAAGATGAGGTATTGTATTTTACAGCAAGAGAGGGAACTTCTTTGTATGATGATGAAAATTTATATTATGTAAAAAAAATTTCTAAAAAAAATAATTGGGGAGAAATCATGAAAATTTCTAAAACAATTAACTCGGAAAATAATGAGGGGTCTATATCTTTTTCATCTGATAGAAATACAATGGTTTTTTCCTTTTGTACATCAAGTTTTAAAGGGCAAAGCTGTGACCTTTATTTTTCCAAAAAAAATAATGGAATCTGGGGTATCCCTAAAAAACTAAATGATAACATCAATTCTGAATATTGGGAGTCTCATCCTAGCTTATCATCAGACGGCAATTATTTATTTTTTTCTTCAAATAGACCTGGGGGATATGGGGGTAAAGATATATGGATGTCAAAGAAAAACGGCAAAGATTGGGGTGAAGCTAAGAATTTAGGAGATTCAGTAAATACAACATATAATGAGATTGCTCCATTTTTGCATAATAATATGATTGATTTTTATTTTTCTTCTAACGGACGAAAGTCTTTTGGTGGGTATGATATCTATCATGGTTTGTTTGATAAAAATCTTATAAAAGATATTTCAAATTTTGGATATCCTATAAACAATCATTTTAATCAGAGTTCGATGAATGTATCTGGTGATGGTAAATTAGTTTTCTATACCAATGAAGAATATATCGATGAAAAAGTAAAAAGCAGTCAGATTTATTTTGCGAATTTAGAAAGCTCAATATTAAGTGATGAATTATTTTATTTTTCCGGTAAAGTATTGGACAAAAAAACTAAAAAATTAATTCCTTGGAATATTGAGATTAAAAATTTATCAAATGACAAAATAGATAAGTTTAATTCTGTTACTCAAAATGAAGAATTCTATATTCTATTAAATAAAGAAATAAAATATGAAATTTATGTAAAATCAGAAGGGTACAACTATAATGTATTTCTCTTTGAAGAAAAATCTTCTCAAGATCAAAACATTTATTTAGATCCAGTAGCTTTTGGTCTAAAACTAGATGTTAAAAATATCTATTTTGATTTAGATGATGATCAGTTATATGATGATTCAAAAGAACAACTTGATATATTAGCTAATTGGTTGAAATCAAATCCATCTGTAAAATTAGAAATTTCAGGCCATACTGATGATTCAGGTACTGAGCAGTATAACATGGATTTATCTCGGCGAAGAGCATTTAATGTATATAAATATCTTACAGAAAAATATGATCGTGGGGCTGATCAAATAACTTACATTGCTTATGGGAATAAAAGACCTATTTACACAGGAGCGGATGATGAAAGAAAAAAAGAAAATAGGAGAATTGAATTCAAAATAATATCTCAATAAAAAATTCACTTTTTCTTAATTACTATTTTTATTCCATTTTTATTCCATTTTAACACTGGGTTAAATATTTGTTAATAATTAGGTTATAATTGAATTATTCTTTTATATTTGAATCGATTTATTAACAAAATATTTAAGGCTAAATTTGAATTTTTAGCCTTTTTTGTCCTTTAAAGGACCTTATTCGTCTTTTGAGGGTTTTTTTTACTTCTATTAAATTATGACGTTTTTTTTCGTTTAGAAGGAAAATTGATTATTTTTAGAGGTTAATTTTATGTTAAATATTTTATCAACTTAAACTAAATATACTTATGTTGAGAATTTTACTAGTTAGTTTCTTGTTTTTGGCCACTAATTTGTGGGCCCAGGACAGAACTATATCAGGTACGGTTTCATCGGAAGAAGACGGTAGTGGACTTCCAGGTGTTAACGTAATCCTGCAGGGTACTACGACAGGTACAACAACTGACATTGATGGAAACTTCAGGTTAGATGTTCCAACCGACGGTGGTGTCCTAGTGTTTTCATTCATTGGTCTTTCTGCTCAAGAGATTGAGATAGGTTCTAGATCAGTGATAGATGTAGTTATGAGCTCCGATGTTGAAGAACTTCAGGAGGTTGTAGTAACTGCATTGGGTATCACTAAAGAGAAGGCTGCATTAGGTTATGCGGTAACTTCAGTTGGTGGTGAACAGCTTGAGGCTAGACCTGAGGCCGACATCGCACGTTTATTAAGAGGAAAGGTTCCAGGAGTTGATATCACTTCTACAAGTGGTATTGTTGGAACAGGTACGAACATCATTATTAGAGGTCATACTTCTATTTCTGGTTCGAACCAACCACTATTTGTTTTAGATGGTGTTCCTATAGATGCTTCTACCTATGCAGATAGAAGTTTTTCTAGTGGGGGTTCAACATCTTCAAGTAGATTTCTTGATCTTGATCCTAACAACGTAGCTGACGTCAGTGTCTTAAAAGGACTTGCTGCAACTGTTTTATATGGTGAGGCTGGAAGAAACGGTGTAATTCTTATTACAACAAAAACCGGTTCTGGTGCAGGCCCATCTAGTAATAAGAAAGTAGAAGTAACATTCAATCAATCTTATTTTGTTAATGAGGTAGCTAGTATGCCTGATGATCAAGATAACTGGGGTAATGGATGGCAAAATTACGCTTCAGGTGCTTTTAGTAACTGGGGAGCTCCGCTATCTGGCGGTACATACGCACGTAATGGAAAGAATGGAGTTGATGAGAATGGAACTATTAAACACCCATATGATAGATCAGCATTACATGGTGCTTTCCCTGAATTAATTGGTGCAAGATGGCCATATCAAGCATATGACAATCTTCAAAACTTCTTTGTAACAGGAAGCCAAAAGAATTCTTCAATTGGGATTGCTGCTAATGTTGGATCAAATTCTAGCATCAAAGCTAATTATGGATGGACAAGAGATGAAGGTTATGTTCCTAATAATAATTATACGAAACATAATTTCTCTCTAGGATCAAGTACTCAGCTTTCAAATGGTCTTAAAATTAATTCGACTTTCAATTATGTACAGTCGGAGACTATGAAGCCGATGTCTTCTCCTATTTATAGTTCGAATCCTTCGGGTCCTTCGTTATTTAGTAACGTTCTTTATACTCCTAGAAGTTGGAGTTTAACTGGCTTACCAAATACAAACCCTACTGATAATAGTAGTGTATATTATAGACCTGATAATATTATTCAACATCCTTATTGGACTATTGATAATACTTCTGATAGAGATAATATTGAAAGATTTATTGGTAACATCGCACTTAGCTATGAAATAGCTGACTTCTTAAATGTTACTTATAGACTTGGACTTGACCATTATAATATGATGAAAAATTATAGAGTTAACAAAGGAGGTCCTCAAAGACCTGATGGAGAGTATCAAACCTCTAACCGATCTAACACTATAACTGATCAGCAATTAAATCTTAATGGTGCAGTCGAATTGTCTGCTGACTTAGATTTAGACTTCCTAGTAGGAGCTAACTTAAAGTCTACAGATTATGAAAGACATACAATAAATAGTACAGAGCAATTTGTGTACAACTTATTTACGCACAATAACTTTATTACAACTACTGCTACTTCATATGTTTTTGCAGAAAACACTTATGGTGCTTTTGCAAACATATCTCTTGGTTATAAGGACTGGGCATTTTTATCTGCTTCAGCTAGAAATGACTGGACTTCAACTTTAGAGCCTGAAAACAGAGCTGTATTGTATCCTTCTGCTTCTATTTCGGTACTTCCGTTTGAAGCTGCTGGACTTACAAGTGATATGCTTAACTATTTAAAAATTAGAGTTGGTTATGGTACCTCAGCAGGTTACCCATCTCCTTATTCAACAAGGGGAACTCTTGATACATTTACTAAAATGTTTCAAACTGCTTCAGGTTCTATTATGAACTCTAATGCTGTTAGTAACTTTTATGCAAACCCTAATTTGAAACCAGAGATTCACAAGGAATTAGAACTTGGGATTGAAGGTAGATTCTGGAAAAATAGAATAGGTATCGATGTTTCTTTATATGATAAAAACTCAGAAGACCTTATCATTGATCTTGAATTAGATCCTTCAACTGGATATACTTCATCAACAGTTAACTCTGCTGCCATTAATAATAAAGGTATAGAGGCAATTGTTAATGTGATTCCAGTACAAACTCAAAACTTTACTTGGGACATTTCTGCTAACTTTACTTTAAATAGAAGTGAGGTTACAAAAATTGCAGACGGTATTGATCAAGTATTGATTGCCGGTGCATCTTTCTTAGGTAACTTTGCAAAGCCTGGTCTTCCTTATAATATGATATGGGGAGCGCCAATATTGAGATATTACACAGATCCGAATACTACGGTTGAAGATATTCCTTACGATCAAAGGAAAAATTATTCTCCTGTAACTTCATCTGCTGGTATCTATCAATATGCTGGTTCTGACGGCTTTATTGGAGACCCTAATCCTGATTATATAGTAAATGTAACAAACACAATCTCTTACAAGTGGATTTCTTTAAGAGCTCAAGTTGATCACACTGTTGGTGGTGATATTTGGGGTGGTACTGCATCTACACTTACAGGTAGAGGTATTTTAGAATATACTGGTTTTGACAGGTTCGTTCCTGTAGTAGTTTCTGGTGTTGATAAAGACGGTAACCCTAATAAGGTTCAAGTAACACCTAATGCTCACTACTGGAGAGATACTGGAGTATGGTATGACGAAAACAGAATTTTTGATGCATCTACTATTAGATTAAGAGAAATTTCTCTTTCTTTAGTAGCACCGAAAAGCTGGTTAAACGGTACGCCTTTTGGTAATGCTAGTCTTACTTTCTCAGGTCAAAACTTATGGCATCTTGCTTACAATTTCCCTGCATCTTCTAATATGGATCCGGAAGTTTTAAGTTTAGGGGTAGGTAATGGTAAAGGTTTCGACCGTACCACTGGTCCTACATCTAAAAAATGGGGTGCAACATTAAGTTTCACTTTTTAATTATTTTAAATTTTATAAATTATGAAATACTTAAATAAAATATCATTATTGTTTGCATTCATCTTTATTGGCTTTTCTTGTGATTTAACAGATTTAGACCAATTAGATAACCCTAATGCTGTGACAGCTGCTAACGCAGATGTTGATCTATATTTCAATGAGATTCAAGTTAGTTTTGCTTCTTATTTCAATGGTACTCAAGGTACTGGAATGCAGCTAGCTAGGATGACAGCGATGTTTGGTAACAATTACCAATCTGCTTACAGTCCTAATGGATTTAACTGGAGATGGAATATGGCTTACGCTTCAATATTCCCAGATATAGATGCTATGAACGCTCTTGCTACTGAGAAGAAGCAATTCTTCCATGTAGGAGCTTCAAAGATAATGAAAGCATATGTGCTTCAAAGCTTGGTAGATACTTTTGGTAATGTCCCTTATTCTGAGGCATTGCAAGGAGTTGATAATCCAAGCCCTAAAGCAGATGATGCTTCAGCTCTTTATACTGTTGTAGGAACTTTATTGGATGAAGCTATCGCTCATCTTAATGATGGTTCTTCTATTGGATCACCTAAAGTAGATATTTTCTACGGTGGAAGTAAAGCAAAGTGGATTACATTAGCTAATACCATGAAAATGCGTTTAGCGTTAGCTAAAGGTGATGGTGCTGGTGTTACTGCTGCAATTGCTGCAGGTGTAATTGACTCACATGATGAGAACTTTGTTTTCCAATATGGTTCAAACAGATCTAATCCTAATTCAAGACACCCATGGTACTCAGGTGCTTATGAGAGTAGTTCTTGGAGTTATCTTTCAAATTATTATATGTGGGAGATGCATGAGGAAAAGGCTGTTAGAGATCCAAGAATTAGGTTTTACTTTAAAAGACAGGATTTAGATGCTGCTGATGAAAATCAGTTCACATTAGACTGTGTAACTAACGATAGACCTAGTCATTACTATACGTATACTAATGCTTATGGTAAAGATACAGAGTGGCCTTATTGTTTAGCTAGTAATACAACACATATTAATCCTACTAATGCTGGAGGATATTGGGGTAGAGACCATGGTAACAACGATGGTATTCCACCTGATGGGCAGAAAAGAACTGCTCCTGGAATCTATCCTGCTGGAGGAGAATATGACACTGGTAACCAAAGTAATGGAAAAGGTGAAAGTGATACTTGGAAGAAAGGAACTACAGGAGCTGGAGGTGATGGTATTGATCCAATACTTACTTCTTCTTTTGTTCACTTTATGAGAGCAGAAGCTGCTCTTACTTTAGGTACAGGTGAGGATGCTAAAGTTCATCTTGATTCTGCTATTTCTCATTCAATGGCTTATGTTAAAGCTACTTCTGAAAGAATTGGTGGAGATATTGATGCTCCTGCTGCTACAACTGGAGCTGGTGATCTTACTAACTATCAGAGAAGTGTTGATAACTATACTAAAAGTGTTTTAGATGCTTATGATGCTTCAGGTGATAAGCTTAACATAGTAGTTAAGGAGTTTAGATTAGCTCTTTGGGGTAATGGAAATGAAGCATGGAATGCAATGAGAAGAACGGGTAAGCCAATGAATGCAAAAGGAGCTGAGTTACAATGGACAAGAGAAGCTGGAAACGGAGATTTCCCGCGTTTATTCCCTTATCCATCTGATTATGTGAATTTAAATGCTAATGCTACCCAGCAAGCAATGACTACAACTGTTTTCTGGGATAAAAATGGCGGTGCGCATAACTAATTTTTTAAATTTTTAAATTATGAAAAATCTTAAAAAACTATTTTTATCACTGTTTGTAACAGTTACTGCAGTGGTATCATGTGGAGATCCAGATCTTCCATTTGAAATATATGATACGATGAAAACAGGTGGTTATGCTCGTTTGATGAGTCAAACTGGTGAATTCAATTATTTTGATCAAGCTGGTTCTAAAGTAACTTTAGAAGTAGAATACTATGATAAAAATAAAGGTCAGGACATTGCTTCGTATGCAATTTCTGTTGAGTATATAGATTCAAAAACGAAAGGTGCGAAAAGCGTAGCTAAAAAAGCTATGACTACTATCGAATCTTCGGCTTTTGTAACTAATGCTGACGGATACTTAAGTTCTACTATCGAAATTGGCTTTGCTGCAACTATGAGCCTTTTAGGTCAAGGTGCTGCTGATATCGATGGAGGTAATAAATACCGTTACCACATGGTTCTTACTATGAAAGATGGTACTACTTATGATGCAGCGACGACTGATTCTAACCTTGAATCATCATCACCGTTTAGTGCGTTATTCCAGAAAGACATATCTATTGTATGTCCTTCTGATTTAGCTGGAGTTTTCTCTACTACTGGTTTTGCAAAAGCTGGTGATGCCCCTTGGAAGGGTGATGGAACTCAAGCTACTTCTGGTAATTTTGAGTGGACAGCTACTCCTGAAGGAAATCTTTATCCTGTTAAAGGTGGAGACTTCTCTTATGGAGCTTACAAAGCTGTAGGGTACTCTTCAGTGCCTGCTGGTACACTTAAAAATCAAGATGCTTGCGGAACCTTATCTGCAGTTGGCTCTTCTCAATGGGGAGAGGTTTATACTTTTCATGCTGTTACAAGACAAGCTGATAAAAAAGTATTATACATAGACTGGAGTAATGATTATGGTGAAAAAGCAGAAGTTTTTCTGACTCGTTCAGATAAAGACTGGCCAGATTTGAGTAACTAACTATTAGTATATATTATATAAATTAAAGGTAATGGTAGAAATACCATTACCTTTTTTTTTATTATGCAATTCAATTTTCAATATATTTTTTTTATTTTCATTACAATTTCTTCTTGTTCCTTCTTTGATAACAAGATTTCTTCAATCAATATTAAAACACCCTCATTCAATATATTACAAAAAAAAATTTCTTTTGAAACATCGGTTAAAAGTGATGTGTATATTACTTATTGGATTAAAGGTTCCGATTCAATATATTATTCATCAAATTCTTTCAATAATTTAACTCATGAAATTTCACTACTATATTTAAAACCTGAGTCGGAGTATTCATTTTTAATTCATTATAATTCTGATGAGAAAAAATTAAAAAGTGATACCCTTTCTTTTTTCGTAGACTCCTTACCTGATTTTCTACCTGATTTCACTCTTTTAAAAGAGGATGACTATGAGTTTAATGGTTATATTTTTTTACGAACCCAAATGGATCCAGGTATTCAATTATTATTAGATGATGATGCTAATATAGTCTGGTACCAAAAATCAGATACATCTCTATCAAGACCATTCGATATATCATCGCCAGATTCATATTTATCTCAATATAATCCATCTTTAATCTATGAAATTAACTTTATAGGGGACACATTATTAAAAATAGATACAAAAAATGAAATTTTACATCATGAGCTTACAAAGGATATTAATAATAACATTATTGCTTTAACTTACGAGTACAAAACATTTGATCTTTCTAATTTTGGTGGTGGAGAAATGGATTCAATAAAAGGTGATGGTTTAGTTGTATATGATTCTTCCGGAAAATTAGTTTGGAAATGGAATATTTTTGATCATGAAGATCCTCTTTCTTATAAAAATATAAATTCACTAAAAAATGATTGGACCCATGGAAATGCAATTGGGGTAACTCATGATAATAATTATGTATTATCACTTAGAACTATAAATCAATTGTGGAAGATAGATTCAAAGAATGGTAAAATATTATGGAAGCTTGGGCTCAATGGTAATATTCCTATTGAAGAATCTTCTTTTTTTTATGCTCAACACGCAATTCATGAAATAGGTGTTGACACATTTCTATTATTCGATAACGGAACCAGTAATGAAAGGATGATATCAAGAGCCCTTATATTTTCTATGATTGAAGATCAATTTAAACTATTACATTCTATTGAATTACCAAAAGATTTATTTTCTTTTAAGCAGGGTAGTGTTTATAGATTTGATCAAGATAAATTTTTGTTTTGTAGTTCTACAAATAGTAAAATTGCTATAACTGATATTGATGGAAAAATACTTTGGAACCTATCAAGTAACTTTTCATTTTACAGAGCATATCATTTGAATACAAATAAATAGCATTCTTAGCATATTTCATTTTTTTTAATTATATAACATAGTGGGTTTTTTTTTGAATGATTGTATTCGATTAAAATGAAAAAAATAAGTTATTTAAGGTTGTTTTTACAGTTTCTTAAAACAGGAAGTATTTCTTTTGGTGGTTATATGATGTTAATTGCAATGGTTCAATATGAATTTTCAAAAAGAAGAAAGTTTATTAAAAAGTCTCAAGTTCTCGATGCTATAACCTTAGCTTCTTTTTTGCCTGGACCAATGGCAATCAACGTTTCAACCTATTTGGGTTTTATAATGAAGGGATGGAGAGGGGCAATCTTAGCTTTTATTGCAGTTTTAACGCCTTCTTTTATAATCATGATAATTTTTACTGAATTATATTTTAGCTCAAAAAATTTACCTGGTTTTCAATCCTTTTTTTCAGGAGTTTTACCAGTAGTTTCTGCAGTGATTATAAGCGTTGCTTATGATATATCTACAAAAGTTAATAAAAGTTATTTTTCTTATTTAATTGTTGCATTAAGTTTTTTTCTTGCCGTTATTTTAAAAGGCTATCTTGCAATAATTGTTCCGTTACTTTTATCTGGATTATTAAATGTCTTATACTTTAAGAAAAAAATTTTTTCAAGTATAATTAAAAGACCTAAAAAACAATATATAATAAGGTTTGAAGGCATAATTGTAGCTGGAATTATTTTAACGTTATTTTATATATTTATTAATAATGTCAGTTATGACTCGATCAATATAGAGCTTGTTAGGGTTTTCTCAAATATTTCTTTAACTCTTTTTGGAGGTGGATATGTTTTTATTCCTGTTCTTGATAAAATAATTGTAAATGAGATAGGTTGGTTAAATTCTCAACAGTTTATTGATTGTATAGCAATGGGTCAAATTACTCCTGGTCCAATTTTAATAAGTGCAACTTTTGTTGGATATAAGATGAATGGTATTATTGGAGCTCTTTTAGCCACATTTTCAATTTTTGCACCTTCTTCTGTTATAATAATATTTATTTCTAGATTTTTTCTTTATTTCAAAAATAATATGTTTGCAAAAAAAATAATTCAAGGAATAAAAAAAGGAATTGTTGGCTTGATACTGTATTCTGCTATTATTGTTTTATTAAATAAAGGAAGTATTGATGTTTTTACAGTTATGGTTTTTATTTCTTCAATTATGATATTAATAAAAACAAAAGTTCATCCTGTAATTTTAATTCTCCTTTCTGGGTTGGCTGGTTATTTTTTAAAAATTTAATTGAATGAAGTATATTCAACTAATTGGAACGCAAAGATCGGGGTCAAATTTATTACGATTAATGTTAAATCAATTGGATGATATTGCTGCTCCTCATCCTCCACATATTCTTTCTACTTTTTTGCCAGTTTTGGATAAATACGGAAATTTAAAAATATCTAAAAATTTAAATAATTTGATTTTAGATGTATGCAAATGGATAAAATTAAACCCGATAAAATGGGAAAATTTTAATGTTTCTGTTGATATGATTAAATCTAAATTAAAAAACCCTTCTATTTTTCAAGTCTTTTCATCAATATATGAAATTTATGGAGAACAATCTAATTCTAAAGTTTGGATATGTAAAAGCTTAACAAATATGAATTACTTTGATCATATTGAAAGAGAAAAGCTATCTCCAGTTTATATATATATTTATAGAGATGGGAGAGATGTAGATATTTCATTTAAGAAAGCAATTGTTGGCCCAAAACACTCTTATTTATTAGCAAAAAAATGGGAAGAGGATCAAACATTATGTGAAAAAATAAAAAAAAATATTTCTAGTTCTCGATTTATTTCTGTTAAATACGAGGATTTAATTTTATATCCAAAAAAAATTTTATTTCATATTTGTAAAAAAATTGAAGTAAAATACGATGATAAAGCTTTAAATTATTATAAGTCAAAAGAATCTAAAGTTTCAGCTTCAGCTGGTGAAATGTGGAGTAATTTATCAAAACCAATATTAAAAAATAATTCATTAAAATTTATTAAAGGTTTAAATAAGGAAGATCTTTTAATATTTGAAAGTATTGCTATCAAATCCCTTAGTAGATTAGGTTATAATCTTTTAAATCCTAAGAGAAATCTTTTAACTAAATTTAGTGATTTAGATATTGAAAGATTCAAAAAGATTAATTCAGAATTAAAAGAAAATGTTATTAAAAATGCAAATACAACTGATTTAATATTAAGAGAGCCACATGAAAATTTTAAGAAGAAAAATTTAGCTTCAAAAACTTTTTAATTGAAATTGTTCATTCTTCACTACTAAGTAATTTGAATTTTTAATCCAATCTCCAACATTTATGTATTTACTATTACTATTTATTTTTTTTTCTATTGGTTGATGAGAATGTCCAAAAATATAATAATCATGATGATTCGTATTTTCTATTTGTTTACAATAATTATATATTCTTTCATTATTAATTATTGAATAATCTTTAGTTCCATTTTTTTTTCTATTTGAAAGATAGATGCCTAATTTGATTCCAATATCGGGATGGATCCATCTATATAGGAATCTTGATATTTTATTTTTGAATATGAGTTTTAAAAACTTATATCCAAGATCACCTTTTCCAATAGCATCTCCATGACCAACTAATAATAAATTATTATTTATTCTTATTTTAATTTTATCAGGATAAACATTGATACCTAGTTCTTTCTGAAAATAATCTAATACCCACATGTCATGATTTCCAAGTATCAAATGAATATTGACTCCTTTGTCTGATAATTCAGTGATTTTACCTAAAAATCTTGTAAAACCTTTGGGGACGACTTCTTTATACTCAAACCAAAAGTCAAAAATATCTCCCAATAAAAATAGTTCCTTTAAATTAGATTCAATTGAATTTAAGAAAGATAAAATTTTTAATTCTCTTTTTTTACTTTCTATATGATTAGGTGAGCCAAAATGAAAATCTCCTAAAAAACATGCTTTATCATTATTTTTTAGCGAGATCGTTATTTTTTTCATTTTCTTTATTTTCTGAATTTAATTTATCGCTTTCATTTATTGTATCATTTTTCTTTTCATCTAATTTGATCTCAGGAGTTTTAAATGGTCTTTTTCCAATCAACTTTTCAATATCGGATTGAAATAGAATTTCTTTTTTTAATAGTTCTTTTGCAATTATTTCTAATTGTTCTTTTTTTTCTTTTAATAGATTTATCGTTCTTTGATAAGCTTTTTCTACTATTCTTTTAGCTTCATAATCTATTTTTTCAGCTGTGGAGTCTGAATATGGTTTTGTAAAATTATAGTCAGTTTTTTTAGAATCAAAGAATGATATATTTCCTATTACATTATTCATTCCATACATTGTTACCATACTATATGCCATCTTTGTTATTCTTTCTAAATCACTAAGTGCGCCTGTTGATATTTTTCCAAAAACTAGTTCTTCTGCAGCTCTTCCGCCAAGTGCCATGCACATGTCATCCAACAATTGTTCAGTTTGATATAAATATTGTTCTTTAGGGAGATATTGAGCATATCCTAGTGCAGCTATTCCCCTAGGGACTATACTAACTTTTACTAGTGGATCAGCATATTTTAAAAACCATCCAGTAATTGCATGTCCTGCTTCATGATAGGCAACAATTTTTTTCTCTTCTGGAGAAATTATTTTACTCTTTTTTTCTAAGCCTCCTATGACTCTATCAATAGCATCTTGAAAATCATCCATTTCAACAAAATCTTTATTTTTTCTTGCTGCAATTAATGCTGATTCATTACAAACATTAGCTATTTCAGCTCCAGCAAATCCAGGCGTCTGAGCCGCCAGATGTTTAATATTAACATTTGAATCTAATTTAATATTTTTAGCATGTACTTTAAAAATTGCTTCTCTTCCAATCAAATCTGGTTTGTCAATACTAATTTGTCTATCAAATCTTCCAGGTCTTAGTAGTGCTGAGTCCAGTACATCTGGTCTATTTGTTGCAGCTAAAATTATTACACCTGAATCTGTACTAAATCCATCCATTTCAACTAATAATGAATTTAATGTATTTTCTCTTTCATCATTTGATCCTGGCATTTGACCTCTTCCCCTTGATCTTCCGATTGCATCAATTTCATCTATGAAAACTATACATGGAGCTTTCTCATTGGCTCTTTTAAATAAATCTCTTACTCTTGCAGCGCCAACTCCAACAAACATTTCTACAAAATCAGATCCAGATAATGAATAAAATGGAACTGCAGCTTCTCCAGCGACAGCTTTAGCAAGTAATGTTTTACCTGTACCAGGTGGTCCTACTAATAAAGCTCCTTTAGGTATTTTGCCTCCAAGCTTAGTAAATTTTTTTGGATTTTTAAGAAACTCAACAATTTCTTTAACTTCTTCTTTAGCTTCATCTAAACCAGCAACATCTTCAAAAGTTAATTTAATTTTGCTTTCCGAATCAAATAGTGAAGCTTTAGATTTACCGATACTAAATATTTGTCCTCCTGCGCCTGATCCAGCTGACATTCTTCTGAGTAAATACCAAAAACCAAGTAATATTATAATTGTAAACCCCCATGTCTGAAAAAATGAGAAAGCATCATATCTTTTTTCTGTCAAGTATTCAACTTCGTTACTATTATCTTTTTTCATACTATTAGTTAGATCAAAATACCTTTTCTCAAAACTTTCTAGCGATGTGATTTCAAATGTATAATGTGGGCCATTTATTTCATTTTCAAGGCCATTAATCTCTAATTCATCTTTGTAATCAATGTTTTGTAAAGCATCTTCTTTCAAAGTAACTTCTACATATTCTTGATTTTTGATAACAACTACTTTTTTTACATCGTGACTTAAAATCATATTTTTAAATCGATTGTAATCTATTGTTATAGGTTTGCTAACAAGCAATCCTATTGCTATATATACAATAGATAAAACACCTATTATTATCCAAATCTGATTATTTATAACAGGTTTGTTATTGAGAATATTTTTTCCTTTTTCTTTTTTCATTTTTCAATTATATTATTACCATCACCCCATAGCTTATCTAGATTATAGTGATATCTTTTTTCTTTAAGAAAAACATGAGCTACAACATTTACAAAGTCTAATATTAACCATTCTTTATTAAATTCACCTTCTTTTTTCCATGGTTTTTCATTTGTATTCTCATAAACTTTTTTTTCAATGTTTTCTGCAATAGAATCTAATTGAATATCTGAGTTTCCAGAACATATAACAAAATAATCACAAATAGAGTTTTTTATTTTTTCGAGATTTATGATTGAAACTTCTTTTGCTTTTTTATCCTTCATGCTTTTTGCAATAATATTGCTTAGTTTTTTTGAATTTACTAATTGGTTTTTTTCCTTCATGAAATAACTTAAATTTGACGTAAAATTACAAAATTTAGTTGCATAAAACATCAGGAAAATCTTTATTTGATATTGAAAATATTACACATTTAAAAGAATGCTCTTCTACAAATGATTTTTTGATTGATTTAATTAAAAATTCAAATTGTAAGGAAGGAAAGGTTATTAGCACCAATTTTCAATCAAGTGGAAGAGGCCAAAGAAATAATAATTGGATTTCAGAAAAAAATGCTAACCTTACATTTTCCCTATTGGTCGAACCTAATTTAAAAATATCATATCAATTCTATTTGAATATTATATCTTCTTTAACTCTATATAAAGTATTATTTTCTATTCTTGGTAGACATGTTAAAATTAAATGGCCTAATGATATTTATTATAAGAATAAAAAAATTGCTGGCATACTAGTTGAAAATATAGTGAAATATAAAAATATTCAAAAATCAATTATTGGATTTGGTATAAATGTAAATCAAAAACAATTCCCAATTTCTAATGCGGTTTCAATTTTTAACATTAAATTGATTAAATCAAATAAAAATAAATTATTGAAATCAATTTTAATTGAATTTGAAAAAAACTATAATTTGTTAAAAAATAAAAAATATGAAACTTTATTTTCTAATTATAGTAATAAACTATTTATGTTAAATCAAACTGTAATTTGTAAAGAAAACATAGAAAATAAGGGTATTTTAAAAGGAATAACTAAATTTGGAAAATTATTGATAAAAATAAACGACGATTGTAAAGAATTTTCAGTCGGTAATTTTCATTTAACTAGATAAACTGTTATAACAATGGATAAAATAATAAATAAAGTTGAGTATAAAGTTAAAGATCTGACCCTTTCTGATTGGGGTAGAAAAGAAATTAAATTGGCTGAGGCTGAGATGCCTGGTCTAATGAGTTTAAGAAAAGAATATTCAAAAAGTAAACCTTTAAAAGGTGCTAGGATTGCAGGTTGTCTTCATATGACTATTCAAACCGCTGTATTAATTGAAACTCTTATTGAGCTTGGTGCCGAAGTTTCTTGGTCTTCATGTAATATATTTTCAACACAAGATCATGCCGCTGCAGCTATAGCTAAAGAAAACATTTCCGTTTTTGCATGGAAAGGTATGAGTGAAGATGAATTTGATTGGTGTATTGAAAAAACATTATATTCATTTAAAGATAATAAGCCTTTGAATATGATATTAGATGATGGAGGAGATTTAACAAATATGGTATTAGATAGATTTCCACAGTTAATAGATGGTATTAAAGGAATATCTGAAGAAACAACAACTGGTGTTGCGAGATTGTATGAAAGAGTTAAAGATGGTAAATTACCAATACCAGCGATTAATATTAATGATTCTGTTACAAAATCAAAGTTTGACAATAAATATGGTTGTCAAGAGTCTCTAGTTGATGCAATAAGAAGAGCAACTGATGTAATGCTTGCAGGTAAAGTTGCAATTGTTGCAGGTTATGGTGATGTTGGTAAAGGATCAGCAGCCTCTTTGAGAGGTGCTGGAGTAAGGGTAATTATTTCTGAAATTGATCCAATATGTGCTTTGCAAGCAGCAATGGACGGTTTTGAGGTAAAGAAAATTTCTAATGTTATTAAAGAGGCTAATATAGTTGTGACAGCTACGGGAAATAAGGATATTATTAGTAAATCTCATTTTTTAGCCATGCGCGATAAGGCAATTGTTTGTAATATAGGACATTTTGATAATGAAATTGATATGAATTGGTTAGATAAAAATTATGGTCATAAAAAAGTTGAAATCAAACCTCAGGTTGATTTATATAACCTTGATGGCAAGGAAATTATTGTTTTAGCAGAAGGTAGATTAGTTAATTTGGGTTGCGCAACTGGACACCCTTCTTTTGTAATGTCTAATTCTTTTACCAATCAAGTACTTGCTCAGATTGAGTTATGGAAGAATTATAAAAATTATGAAAATAAGGTTTATATGCTTCCAAAGCATTTAGATGAGAAAGTTGCTAGACTTCATTTAGATAAAATTGATGTTGAATTAGAAACATTGAGTGAGGATCAAGCTAAATATATTGGTGTTAATAAAAACGGACCTTATAAGCCTGATTATTATAGATATTAATTTTCAAATCATTTAAATTTATTAATCTATTATTTTCTATTTTAGCAATATGTTAAATGGAAAAGTTGTAATTATTTCTGCTCCTTCTGGTGCTGGTAAATCAACTATTGTTAATTTTTTACTTAAAGTATTTACAAATTTATCTTTTTCAGTTTCTGTTACTACTAGAAAAATTAGAACAGATGAAAAAGAAGGTAGAGATTATTATTTTATTTCAAAAGAAGAGTTTAAAAAATTAATTTTAGAAAATAAATTTGTTGAATGGGAAGAGGTTTATGATGGTGATTTTAAAGGGACCCTAAAGTCTGAAGTCGAGTCAATTATATCAAAAAAAAAACATATAATCTTTGATGTTGATGTAAAAGGTGGTTTGAGTTTAAAAAAATATTTTGGAAAATCTGGACTATCAATTTTTATTAATGTTTCAAGTATTGATATTTTAAAGAAGAGGTTAATTAATAGGGGTACTGAATCAAATGAAGAAATTGAGGAAAGGTTGTTAAAAGCCAAAGAAGAATTTACATTAAAAAATAAATTTGATCTTATTATTGATAATGATGATCTATCTGATACCTTAAAAAATTTAAAAAATACTGTCCAAAAGTTTATAAATAATTAAAATGGAAATTGGTCTTTTTTTTGGAACTTTTAATCCTGTTCATAATGGTCATTTGTTAATAGCAAAATCCGTAATAAATCAATTAAAATTAGATCAAATTTGGTTTGTTTTATCTCCATTAAGTCCTTTTAAAAATAACGACGAGTTACTTGATAAAAATATAAGAGCAGATTTAATAAATATTGCTTTATCTAAAGAAAAAAAAATGTTATTGTGTAAAGAGGAATTCAAAATGAAAATCCCAAATTATACAGTTGATACACTTGATTTATTAAAAAAAAAATACCCAGATTGTATATTTAAATTATTACTAGGAGAAGATAATTTTATCAAAATTAAATTATGGAAAAACCATTCTAAAATATTAAATAATTACGAAATTATAATTTATCCTAGAAACAACTTGCATACGGATATAAAATCTGAAAAAACTATAAAGTTAGATCATGAATTAATTGATATTTCATCATCAAAAATCAGAAAAAATATAAAATTAGGCTTATCTATTGAAAAATATGTCCCTTCTAAAGTTAAAGACCAAATTAAAGATAAAAGATACTATCTATGAACATTAAACAGTGAGAATTTCTTTTTCTTTTGAACTAATTAAATTATCAATTTTATTAATAAATGAATTTGTAATTTCTTGAATTTCACTTTCTCCTGATCTTATTGAATCTTCAGATAATCCCTCTTCATGTAATTTTTTTAAAGAATCATTTGATTCCTTTCGGATATTTCTAATAGTTATTTTACATTTTTCCCCCTCATTTTTTACTTGTTTTACCAATACCAGTCGTCTTTCTTCAGTTAAAGGTGGTATATTAATAATTATAGTTTCACTGTCATTTTGTGCATTAAGTCCCGTATCACTATTCATTATTGATTTTTCTATTTCAGGAATTATATTTTTGTCCCACGGTTTAATCATTATAGTCTTAGGATCAGGAGTAGTTATTGATGCAATTTGATTAATAGGAGTAGGATTGCCATAATAATCAACTGAAATATTATTTAATATATTTGGGTTAGCTTTTCCAGCTCTGATTGTGGAAAGTTCTTTATTCATGAACTCTATAGATTTACCCATAGTTTCATTTGTTTTTTCTAAAATTTTATTTATCTCCTCCATAATTAATATACTAATGTTCCAATTTTTTTACCATCAATTATTGATATAAGATTTTTTGGCTTATTCATATCAAAAACAATTATTGGTAGTTTATTTTCTTTACATAAAGTAAAAGCTGTCATGTCCATAATGCTTAGATTATTTTTATATACATCTTCAAAGCTTATCTCTGTAAATTTTTTTGCATTTTTATCCTTTTCTGGGTCAGAAGTATATATGCCATCAACTCGAGTTCCTTTTAAAACAACATTAGCTTCTATTTCAATAGCTCTTAAACTTGCTGTGGAGTCTGTTGTGAAGTAAGGTTTTCCTAATCCCGCTCCAAAAATTACAATTCTACCCTTTTCTAGGTGTCTAATTGCTCTTCTTCTAATGAAAGGTTCACAAACTTGATCAATATTTACACCAGACATTAATCTTGTATCGCATCCGATTTTTTCTAATTGGCTTTGTAATGCCATGCAATTTATCAAAGTAGCTAACATACCCATGTAATCACCTTGAACTCTTTCTATTCCACTTTTTTCAGCATCAATTCCTCTGAAAATATTTCCTCCACCAATAACTATTGCGATTTCTACTCCTTTTCTCTTTATTTCTTTTATCTCATTAGAATATTGTTCTAATTGAAGTGGATCAATGCCATAATTTTTATCACCGATCAGTGCTTCCCCACTTACTTTTAATAGAATTCTTTTAAATTTCATTTAAAGATATTTTTGACACAAATATAATATTTCAATTTTGATGTATATCTAAATAAACAAAAAATGATTTAAATAATATTTTTCTTAAAATTTGAATAAAATAAAAAAGGTTATATTTTTGCAAACCTTTGGGCTTATATATATCAAAAAAGGTATTCTTTTTTATTATTGCATAGGGGGGGATACCAAAGCGGCCAACTGGGGCAGACTGTAAATCTGTTGACTTATGTCTTCGCAGGTTCGAATCCTGCTCCCCCCACTTAGATGTATACAAGCGGGCGTAGCTCAGTTGGTAGAGCGACAGCCTTCCAAGCTGTAGGTCGCGGGTTCGAGTCTCGTCGCCCGCTCTTAATAGGCCGATGTAGCTCAGAGGTAGAGCACTTCCTTGGTAAGGAAGAGGTCACGGGTTCAATTCCCGTCATCGGCTCAGGAAAAGATAGTTTAATAATTGAAAAATTATTTTATTGAATTAAATTTGTATTAAAAATTAAAAATTATGGCTAAAGAAACATTTGATAGATCAAAACCTCATGTTAATATTGGAACTGTAGGTCATGTTGATCATGGAAAAACAACTTTGACTGCTGCTATTACCAAAGTATTGGCTGATAAGGGACTAGCAGAGAAAAAGGATTTTGAACAAATTGATAATGCTCCAGAAGAAAAGGAAAGGGGTATTACAATTAATACTGCTCACGTTGAGTATCAAACTGAAAATCGTCATTATGCTCACGTAGACTGTCCTGGGCATGCTGATTATGTTAAAAATATGGTAACTGGTGCTGCTCAGATGGATGGCGCAATACTTGTTGTTGCAGGAACTGATGGTCCTATGCCTCAAACAAGAGAGCATATTCTTTTAGCAAGACAAGTAGGTGTACCTGCATTAGTAGTATTTATTAACAAGGTTGACCTAGTTGATGATGCTGAATTATTAGAACTTGTAGAAATGGAAGTAAGAGAATTACTTTCTTTTTATGAATTTCCAGGTGATGATATTCCAATTGTTCAAGGTTCTGCTCTTGGTGCCTTAAATGGTGAAGATAAATGGGTTGAAAAAATTATGGAACTTATGAAATCTGTTGATGAATATATTCCGCAACCTAAAAGAGAAACAGATAAAGATTTTCTTATGCCGGTTGAAGATGTTTTTTCTATAACAGGTAGAGGAACTGTTGCTACTGGTAGAATTGAAAGAGGTGTTGTTAATACTGGTGATCCTGTTGATATCATTGGAATGGGTGCAAAAGATTTAAAGTCTACAATAACTGGTGTTGAAATGTTTAGAAAAATTCTTGAAAAAGGTGAAGCTGGTGATAATGCTGGTATGTTGTTACGTGGTATTGAAAAAGAAGATATAAAGAGAGGTATGATAATTTGTAAGCCAGGTTCTGTGACACCTCACTCACATTTTAAGGCTGAAGTATATGTGTTGTCTAAAGAAGAAGGTGGAAGACATACACCTTTTTTCAAGAAATATAGACCTCAATTTTATTTAAGAACTACTGATGTAACTGGAGAAATTTCTCTTCCTGAAAAAGTAGAAATGGTAATGCCAGGTGATAATGTTACTATTGAAGTAAAATTAATCAATAGAGTAGCTTTAGAAAAAGGCCTTAGATTTGCTATTCGAGAAGGAGGAAGAACTGTTGGAGCTGGACAAGTAACCGAAATACTAGATTAATATTTTTGGATATCTTTTAGAGTAATTGTTTGTATATAACAAACAATTACTCTAAATTTGCAGGTCATTTGACCTTCATTTGTTCTTAAAACGGGTGTAGCTCAATTGGTAGAGTAGCGGTCTCCAAAACCGTTGGCTGGGAGTTCGAGTCTCTCCACCCGTGCAAACGGGAGTTAAATTATTTATTATTGATTATGAAAAACTTGATAAATTATCTTACCCAGTCTTACGAAGAAATGATCCACAAAGTATCTTGGCCTAGCCTAAGTAGTCTACAAAATAGTTCCGTATTGGTTTTAGTTGCTTCTCTAATTTTTGCAATTTTCATTGGCTTAATAGATTTAGGTTTTGAAAATTTAATGTCAATTTTTTATAAATCCTTTTAAATATTGTTATGAGTGTAAAATGGTATGTTATAAGGGCCATAAGTGGCAAAGAGAATAAAATAAAGACTTATTTAGAAAAAGAAATTGTTAGAAAAAAACTAGAAAAGTTTGTTCCTGATGTTTTAATTCCTAATGAAAAAATTTATGTTATGAGGGATGGTAAAAAGAAAATAAAAGAAAGAAATTACTTTCCAGGTTATGTTTTAGTTTCTGCTGATTTTTCTCATGGTGAAGTTCAACATCTAATTAATAATATCCCTGGAGTTATTGGCTTTCTTGGTTCTGGAAAAGGTGCTTCCAAAATACCTATTCCATTACGTGAGGATGAAATAAATAGAATATTTGGAAAAGTTGATGAATCTAAAATTGATGAAGCTTCGTCATTGACTTCTTTTGTCGTGGGTGAAAGTGTTAAAGTAATGGATGGTCCTTTCAATGGTTTTACTGGTAATATTTCTGAAATATTTGAAGAAAGAAAAAAAATTAATGTTTCTGTTAAAATTTTTGGAAGAAGTACTCCAGTAGAATTAAATTATTATCAGGTTGAAAAAGTAAATTAAATGGCAAAACAAATCGATACATATCTAAAATTGCAAATAAGAGGAGGACAAGCAAATCCTTCCCCACCTGTTGGTCCTGCATTAGGAAGTAAAGGTTTAAATATCATGGAATTTTGTAATCAATTCAATGCTAGAAGTGAAGATAAAAAAGGGCAAGTTTTACCTGTTTTAATTACAATTTATAAAGATAAATCTTTTGATTTTGTTATTAAAACACCTCCTGCTTCTGTCTTAATTCTTGAAGCTGCTAATAAAAAGAAAGGTTCAGATCAATCAAATATAAATAAAGTAGGATCTATTACTTGGGATCAAGTTAAAACTATTGCAGAGACAAAAATGAAGGATCTTAATTCATTTAAAATCGAATCTGCAATGATGATGATAGCAGGAACTGCAAGAAGTATGGGTGTAAGAGTTAAAGGTGATTTTCCTGTGAATTAAATTAATTTTATAAATGATTAGAATAAAGAATAATAAAAAAAAGGGTTTAGAAAAGTATAGAATAGATGATTTTTATTCACTTAAAAAGGCATCTGAATTAGTTAAAGAAATTTCTTTTGAAAAATTCGATGCTTCAGTTGATATGGATATAAGACTTGGTGTTGATCCAAAAAAAGCTGATCAAATGGTAAGAGGGGTTGTTGTTTTACCACATGGTACTGGGAAAAAGAATAAAGTCTTAGTTTTATGCAATCCTGATAAAGAAAAAGAATCTAAGGATTCAGGTGCTGATTTAGTAGGTTTAGATCAATACACAAAAAAAATTGAATCCGGATGGACAGATTTTGATATTATCATAACTCAACCTTCTTTAATGCCAAAATTAGGTAAACTGGGAAAAATTCTTGGACCAAGAGGATTAATGCCCAACCCTAAATCTGGAACTGTTACAGATGATCTTGGTAAAGCAATTAAAGAAGTTAAAGGAGGTAAAATTGATTTTAAAGTTGATAAAAATGGAATTATTCACTCTTCTATTGGTAAGGTTTCTTTTGATTCTACCAAAATTGAAGAAAATGCTTCAAAATTAATTGACTCTATCGTAAAGTTAAAACCGTCTTCTACCAAAGGCAGTTATCTTAAAAGTATTTCAATTTCGAGTACTATGAGTAGTTCTATTAAAATTGATAAATCAAGTATAATTAACTTATAATATGCAAAAAGAAGATAAAATATTATTAGTAAAAAATTTATCAAAGAAATTTGATGAAAATAATATTTTTTATATAATGGATGCTTCTGGTCTTACGGTCTCTCAAGTAAATCAATTTAGAGAAAAATGTTTTAAAAAAGATATTGAATATAATGTTATAAAAAATTCATTTATAAAAAAAGCTCTTGAAAATAATGAAAATGATTATTCTCCATTAATTAATAAAGATGTTCTTTCTGGTTTTTCTGGTATACTTTTTTCAAAGTTAAGTCCAAGTGAACCAGCTAAAATTTTAAAAGATTTTAGAAAAATTACTGGAGATAATTATTTAAAGTTAAAAGCAGCTTCTATAGATTTAGAATTTTATATAGGAGATGAAAATTTAAATTCTTTAAGTAAGTTAAAGAGTAAAAATGAACTAATTGGTGGTATAATTACATTATTAAAATCACCAATTAAAAATGTTTTAAGCTCCCTAAAGGGTGCAGAAAGTAAACTCTCTGGGGTTATTAAACAATTAGAAAATAATAGTAAATAAAACTAAAATTATAATAAAATGGCAGATATAAAATCATTAGCTGAAAAACTTGTTAATTTATCAGTAAAAGATGTGAATGAATTAGCAAATATTTTAAAAGATGAATATGGTATTGAACCTGCAGCTGCAGCTGTAGTATCAACAGCAGCTTCATCTGGTGGGTCAGATTCTTCTGAAGCAACTGAAGAAAAGTCAAATTTTGATATAATATTGAAATCGGCTGGAGCTTCTAAATTAGCAATCGTAAAACTTGTAAAAGAAATTTCTGGTTTAGGATTGAAAGATGCTAAAGACTTAGTCGATGCTGCTCCAAAAGCAGTTAAAGAGGGTGTTGCTAAAGATGAAGCAGAAACAGCTAAGAAGCAATTAGAGGAAGCTGGTGCTGAAGTTGAATTAAAGTAAAACGATAACTGATTAAAATAAAACTTAGTTTTTTTTGAATTGTTTTTTAATTTAAATACATAGACTATTGAGAAATAATAATACATCAAAAAGAGTTGATTTTTCTAAAATTAGAAGGATAATTGATTATCCTGATTTTCTAGATGTTCAATTACAGTCCTATAAAGATTTTTTTCAATTAGAGACAGCACCTGAGAATAGAACACACGAAGGTCTTTATAAAGTTTTTATGGAGAATTTTCCAATTTCTGATTCAAGAGAAAATTTTATTTTAGAATTTGTAGATTATACGGTTGATCCTCCAAAATATAATGTTAATGAATGTGTTGATAGAGGATTAACATATTCCTTGCCTTTAAAAGCAAAATTAAGATTGATATGTAATGATGAGGATAATGATGATTTTGAAACAATTGAACAAGAAGTTTTTTTAGGCAACATTCCCTACATGACTTTGAAAGGATCATTTGTTATCAATGGAGCAGAGAGAGTTGTTGTTTCTCAACTTCATAGGTCTCCTGGAGTATTTTTTGCTCAAAGTAAACATACAAATGGCACACCTTTATATTCAGCTAGAATTATTCCATTCAGAGGTTCTTGGATCGAGTTTGCTACTGATGTAAATAATATAATGTATGCTTATATAGATAGAAAAAAGAAATTCCCGATTACAACTTTATTAAGAGCAATAGGTTATGGTACAGATAAAGATATTTTAGATATATTTAATTTATCTGAAGAAATAACTGTTTCAAAGTCAAATTTAAAATCTATTATTGGAAGAAAACTTGCAGCAAGGGTTTTAAAGACTTGGATTGAAGATTTTGTAGATGAAGATACTGGTGAGTTAATATCTGTTGATAGAAATGAAGTGATTTTAGAAAGAGATCATGAAATACAAAAAGAAGATATTCAGACTATAATTGATTCTGAATCAGCTTCAATAATTCTTCATAGAGAGGATATAAATATTGCTGAGTACATGACAATATTTAACACACTTAAAAAAGATAGTTCAAACTCAGAAAAAGAGGCATTAGAAGAAATTTATAGACAACTAAGAAATTCTGAAGCACCTGATGAAGAGACCGCTAGAGATATTATTCAAAATCTATTTTTTAGTGATAAAAGGTATGATCTAGGTGAGGTTGGTAGATATAGAATAAATAAAAAATTAGGTATAAATGATGATTTTGAAACAAGAGTTTTAACTAAAAATGATATTATTTTAATTGTTAAATATTTGATAACATTAATTAATGCAAAAGCTGTTGTTGATGATATTGATCATTTGAGTAATAGGAGAGTTAGAACTGTTGGTGAGCAGCTTTATTCTCAATTTGGTGTTGGATTAGCAAGAATGTCAAGAACAATTAGGGAAAGAATGAATGTAAGAGATAATGAAGATTTCAAACCGGTTGATTTAATTAATGCTAGAACACTAACTTCTGTTATAAATTCATTTTTTGGAACAAACCAATTATCTCAATTTATGGATCAAACAAATCCTCTAGCTGAAATAACTCATAAAAGAAGGATGTCTGCTTTAGGTCCAGGTGGATTATCAAGGGAAAGAGCTGGTTTTGAAGTTAGGGATGTTCATTATACTCACTATGGAAGATTATGTACAATTGAAACTCCTGAGGGCCCAAATATTGGACTAATTTCATCTTTATGTGTTCATGCTAAAGTTAATAATATGGGTTTTATTGAAACACCTTATAGAAAAGTTGAAAAAGGTAAAGTTGATATGTCTGGAAAAGCTTTTTATTTAACAGCTGAAGATGAAGATGATTCATATATAGCCCAAGCTAATGCTGATTTAAAAGCATCAGGTCATTTTAAAAATAATTTAGTTAAAACCAGATTTGAAGGAGATTTTCCTCTCGTTAAGGGTAAAGAAATTAAATACATGGATGTTGCACCTAATCAAATTGTTTCAGTTGCTGCTTCATTAATTCCTTTTTTAGAACATGATGATGCAAATAGAGCTTTAATGGGCTCAAATATGATGAGACAGGCAGTTCCTTTGATGAGACCTGAGGCTCCTATTGTTGGAACAGGTATTGAATCTAGGGTTGCTAGTGATTCTAGATCGACAATTGTCGCAGAAGGAAAAGGTAAAGTTACTTATGTAGATTCTCATAAAATAGAAATTGTTTATGATTTAAATAAGGATGAAAAGCTTGTTTCTTTTGATGATGATGATAATAGAAAAACTTATGATTTGGTAAAGTTTAGAAGATCAAATCAAGATACATGTGTCAATATTTCACCAATAGTTAAAATAGGTGATAAAGTTTCTAAAGGCCAAGTTTTATGTCAAGGGTTTGCTACAGATAATGGCGAATTAGCTTTAGGGAGAAATTTAAAAGTTGCTTTTATGCCTTGGCAGGGATATAATTTTGAAGATGCTATTGTTATATCTGAAAAAGTTGTTAAGGATGATATTTTTACATCTCTTCATATTGAAGAATTTAAATTGGAAGTTAGAGATACCAAAAGAGGGCAAGAAGAATTTACATCAGAATTACCAAATGTAAGTGATGAAGCAGTTAAGAATTTAGATGAAAACGGTATAGTAGTTGAAGGATCTAGTGTTAAAGAAGGTGATATTCTTATTGGAAAAATAACTCCTAAAGGAGAAAGCGACCCTACTCCAGAAGAGAGATTATTAAGAGCAATTTTTGGTGATAAAGCTGGAGACGTTAAAGATGCTTCTTTAAAGGGACCACCATCATTAAACGGTGTTGTTGTGGGTAGTAAAGTATTTTCTAGACAAAAAAAAGATAAGGAATCTAAAAAGTTAATAAAAAAACAGTTAGATAAATTAAAACAGAATTATAGTAAATCTTTAAATGATCTTAAAAATAAGTTGATAGGTAAGTTTGAAATTTTACTAAAATCTAAAAAATCACAAGATATTTATCACAAATATGGAGATTTGGTCATAAAAAAAGGTACTAACTTCACAAGAAAAAACATTTCTGAAAAACTTTTTCCAACTGATAATATTTATTATGATAAATCTAGTTTAAATGTTCCAGAAGAATCTAGTTTGCTTAATGATATTGTTTTAGAAAATTGGACAGATGATAATAAGATTAATAATCTTGTTGCAAAAGCAGTAAAGAATTACATTATTAAAAGAAATGATTTAATATCTATTTTTAAACGAGAGATATATTCTCTAGAGGTTGGAGATGAATTAGCTCCTGGAATTGTTCAAATGGCAAAAGTTTTTGTTGCAAAAAAAAGAAAGTTAAAGGTTGGTGATAAGATGGCAGGAAGGCATGGTAATAAAGGTGTTGTAGCAAAAATTGTTAGAGAAGAAGATATGCCTTTTCTTGAAGACGGTTCTTCTGTTGATATAGTTTTAAACCCATTGGGTGTTCCTTCAAGAATGAACATTGGTCAATTATACGAGACGGCTTTAGGTTGGGCGGGTTTAGAATTAAATAGAAAATATATGACGCCAATTTTTGATGGTGCAACAACCGAAGAGGTTAGGAAAGAACTTAAGGATGCTGGATTACCTGAATTTGGTAGAACATATTTATATGATGGTATGTCGGGTAAAAAATTTGATCAGCCAGTGACTGTTGGGGTAATCTACATGTTGAAACTAGGTCATTTAGTTGATGATAAAATGCATTCCAGATCAATTGGTCCTTACTCATTGATTACACAACAACCATTAGGAGGTAAAGCTCAGTTTGGTGGTCAAAGATTTGGTGAAATGGAAGTTTGGGCTCTTGAAGCTTTTGGTGCTTCTCATATTCTACAAGAAATATTAACTATTAAGTCCGATGATATTATTGGCAGAGCTCGAGCATATGAATCTATTGTTAAAGGTGAAAATATGCATAAACCAAATGTACCTGAATCATTTAATGTTTTAGTACATGAGTTACGTGGATTATCATTAGAAATAACAATGAAATAAATTTATATTCAAATTATATGAAAAACTACAAAAATAAAAAACAAATAGATTTCTCTAAGATTATAATTAGTCTTGCTTCCCCTGAATCAATATTAGAAAGTTCTTTTGGAGAAGTTACAGTTCCAGAAACGGTTAACTACAGGACATTTAAACCTGAAATGGGAGGGTTATTTTGTGAAAGAATTTTTGGTCCTGTAAAGGATTGGGAATGTCATTGTGGTAAGTATAAAAGAATTAGATACAAGGGTATTATTTGTGATAGGTGTGGTGTTGAAGTTACTGAGAAAAAAGTTAGAAGAGAAAGAATGGGACATATTGATTTGGTTGTTCCAGTTGCTCATATATGGTATTTTAGAACATTACCAAATAAGATTGGATACATGCTTGGTATTCCTGCAAAAAAATTAAATCAAATTGTATACTATGAAAGATATGTTGTAGTTCAACCTGGCGTCAAAGAGGATGATGGAATACAATCTTGTGATCTTCTAACAGAGGAGGAATATCTAAATATTGAAGAAACTTTACCAAAAGATCATCATTTGTTACCAAATGATGATCCTAAAAAGTTTATTGCAAAAATGGGAGCTGAAGCTATATCAGATCTTTTATCAAAATCTGATTTAGATCAGTTATCTGTTGAATTAAGAACTAAGGCATCAACTGAAACTTCTCAACAAAGAAAAGCCGAAGCATTAAAAAGATTAAGAGTAGTAGAAGCTTTTAGAGAATCTAAGTTAAATATTGAGAATAAACCAGAATGGATGATAATTAAATTGATTCCAGTTATTCCTCCTGAACTTAGACCTTTAGTTCCTCTTGATGGAGGTAGATTTGCGACATCTGATTTAAATGATTTATATAGAAGGGTTATTATTAGAAATAATAGATTAAAAAGATTAATCCAAATTAAAGCTCCAGAAGTAATTTTAAGAAATGAGAAAAGAATGTTACAAGAAGCTGTTGATTCTCTATTTGATAATTCTAGAAGAATAAATGCTGTCAGATCTGAAGGTAATAGATCCTTAAAATCCTTAACGGATATGCTTAAGGGTAAACAAGGTAGATTTAGACAAAACCTTTTAGGTAAAAGAGTTGATTATTCTGGTAGATCTGTAATTGTTGTTGGCCCTAAATTAAAAATGCATGAGTGTGGTTTACCAAAAGATATGGCATCTGAACTTTTTAAACCTTTTATAATTAGAAAACTAATTGAAAGAGGTATTGTAAAGACAGTAAAGTCTGCAAAAAAATTAGTTGATTCTAAAGACTCAGTAATATGGGATATTCTCGAGAATGTTCTTAAAGGACATCCCGTTCTATTGAATAGAGCTCCTACATTACATCGACTAGGTATTCAAGCATTTCAACCAAAATTAATCGAAGGTAAAGCTATTGAGTTACATCCTCTATCTTGTACCGCGTTTAATGCTGATTTTGATGGTGACCAAATGGCTGTTCATGTTCCATTAGGTCATGAGGCAATTGTTGAAGCATCAATTCTAATGTTAGGTTCAAATAATATTATTAATCCTGCTAATGGAGCTCCAATAACCGTACCTTCTCAAGATATGGTTTTAGGTCTTTATTATGTTACTAAAGGTAGAAAAAATAGTAAAGAATATCCTTTAAAGGGAGAGGGACTAAGATTTTCTTCTATTTCTGAAGTTAAAATTGCTCTTAATCAAGAAAAGTTATCGATTAATTCTTTTATAAATTTAAGAGTTAATTTAAGGTCTGATGATGGAAAATTTGTGACTAAAAATATCGAAACTGTTGCTGGAAGAGTTTTATTTAATGAGTTTGTTCCAGAAGAAGTTGGATATGTTGATGAACTTCTTACCAAAAAAAAATTACAACAAATTATTTCAAAAGTTTATAAAATATGTGGTGTTTCACGAACCTCTGAGTTTTTAGATAATATTAAAGAATTAGGTTTTAGAATGGCTTATGAAGGTGGTTTATCAATGGGGTTAGGTGATATACAAATTCCAAAAGAAAAATCTACTTTGGTAGATGGAGCAAAAAAAGAAGTTGCTGAAGTTTGGAATAATTATTATATGGGATTAATTACTGATAATGAGAGATATAATCAGGTAATCGATATTTGGACTAGAGCAAATACAAAATTAACTTCTGGGTTGATGAATGAGTTAGAAGATAATTCTCAAGGGTTTAATCCTATTTATATGATGATGCATTCAGGTGCAAGAGGATCTAGAGAACAAATTAGGCAATTAGGAGGTATGAGAGGTTTAATGGCAAAACCACAAAAAAACCTTGCAGGATCTGTAGGTGAAATTATTGAAAACCCAATTTTATCTAATTTTAAAGAAGGACTAGACGTAATAGAATATTTTATTTCAACTCATGGAGCTAGAAAAGGCCTGGCTGATACAGCATTAAAGACTGCTGACGCAGGGTATTTAACAAGGAGATTAGTTGATGTTGCTCAAGATGTTATTATTAATGAAGAAGATTGTGGTACTTTAAGAGGTGTCTATATTTCTTCTCTTAAAGATAATGAAGATATTGTTGAGCCTTTGTCTGAAAGGATATTAGGAAGAGTATCTGTTCATGATGTTTATGATCCATTATCCAAAAAACTTTTAGTTGGATCTGGTGAAGAAATTACAGAATCAATTGCTAGAGATATTGAAAATACAAATATTGATGGTATTGAAATCAGATCGGTGTTAACTTGTGAAACTGGAAGAGGTGTATGTGCTAAATGTTATGGCAGAAATCTATCTACTGGAAACTTGGTAAATAAAGGTGAAGCTGTTGGTGTAATTGCTGCTCAATCTATAGGTGAACCAGGGACCCAATTAACATTAAGAACATTTCATGTTGGTGGTACGGCTTCAAATATTGCTGTTAATGCAAACATTAAAGCAAAATTTGATGGTATCATTGAACTAGAGAACGTAAGAACAATCAAAACAAAGGATAATGATAATAATCAAGTAAATATTGTAATGGCAAGGACTGGTGAAATTAAAATTTTAGATAAAAAGAAAAATATTCTAATGTCAAATAATGTTCCTTATGGCTCTCATCTTGGTATTAAGGATGGTCAAAAAGTTAAAAAAGGAGATTTTCTTTGTAAATGGGATCCATATAATGCAGTAATTATTTCTGAATTTGATGGTAAAATTGAATTTGAATCAATTGATGAAGGTATAACTTATAAACAAGAGTTTGATGAACAAACGGGACATAAGGAAAAAATTATTATTGAATGTAAGGATAAAACAAAAAACCCTACTGTAAAGGTTATTGGGAAGGAAGGGGAAAAATCTTATAATGTTCCAGTTGGAGCTCACTTATCTATTAATGATAAGGACAAAGTAAAAGCTGGTCAAATTTTAGTTAAAATTCCTAGAATGATTGGTCAATCTAGAGATATAACAGGTGGATTACCTAGAGTTACAGAATTATTTGAAGCTAGAAATCCTTCTAATCCGGCAACCGTAAGTGAAATTGATGGTGTGGTTTCTTATGGTGGCATTAAAAGAGGTAATAGAGAGATATTTATTGAAGCAAAAGATGGTACTAAAAAGAAATATCTAGTTTCATTGTCAAAACATATTTTAGTTCAAGATAATGATTTTGTCAAGGCTGGTACTCCTCTTTCCGATGGTGCAATAACACCAGCAGATATATTATCAATTAAAGGTCCAACAGAAGTTCAAGATTATTTAGTTAATGAAATTCAGGAGGTTTATAGATTACAAGGTGTAAAGATAAATGATAAACACATTGAGGTTATTGTTAGACAAATGATGCAAAAAGTTATTGTTATAGATCCAGGAGATACAACTTTACTTCAAGATGAAAAAATTGATAAAAGCTATTTTATGAAGATAAATGATGCGATTTTTGAACAAAAAGTTGTTATAGAAATTGGCGACTCTAAAAAATTTGTTCAAGGTCAATTAATTACTCAAAGAGAACTAAGAGATGAAAATTCTAGTTTGAGAAGAAGCGATAAAAACTTGGTGAAAGTTCGAGATGCTGAAGCTGCTGTTTCTAAACCAACTTTACAAGGTATTACCCGTGCATCATTAGGAACAGAAAGTTTTATTTCTGCTGCATCATTCCAAGAAACTACTAAAGTATTAAGTGAAGCCTCTATAAGAGGGAAAGTAGATCATCTAAAAGGATTAAAGGAAAATGTTATTGTTGGTCATTTAATACCAGCTGGTACAGGCTCAAGAGATTATAATGATTTAATTGTTTATCAGGAAAGAGAATATAATTCTTTGTTGGCAGATAATAAAGAAAAAAATGATGATGATTATGTTGCAGAATTAGATGCTGATGAAAAGATTAAAAAATCTGATGTAACTAAGTAATAATTCAGATAAAATATTTTATATATGAATAATAATAAATCAAATAGAATAGATATTGAATTAAATGATACTATTTCTGAAGGATCTTATGCTAATCTTGCTATGATTGCTCATTCAAGTAGTGAGTTTGTTTTAGATTTTATTCAACTTATGCCTGGTGTACCTAAAGCAAAAGTTAAATCTAGGATAATAATAACACCTGAGCATGCAAAAAAATTTTCTTCTGCTCTTTTAGATAATATTTCTAAATATGAAAAAAAATATAGTGAAATTAAAGATTTCAATGAAATTCCAAAGTTTCCTATAGATCCTAATCCTTCCAATCAAGAATAAAACTATTTAATGAAAAACTAAAAAAATTTTGTTTAAGACCTCTTAATTTATATTTTTGCGAATTATTTTAGATAAATTATAATATGCCAACTATACAACAGCTTGTAAGAAAAGGAAGAAAAAAATTGTCTTCAAAATCAAAATCTCCGGCACTCAAGTCGTGTCCACAGAAGAGAGGTGTTTGTACAAGAGTATATACTACTACTCCAAAAAAACCAAATTCAGCTATGAGAAAAGTTGCAAGAGTTAGGCTTACTAATGGCAAAGAAGTTAATGCCTACAT
>CACOMW010000011.1 GCA_902628365.1 uncultured Marinoscillum sp.
TTTTTTTACCTCTGAAAACATTTTCAATGAAATTCTGTTATGTACTAAAGGGTCTTTTATGTATTTTTTCACTATTTCAATATTTTTAGATAAATCATAAGGATTTAATCTATTATTTAAAGTTAGACTAGGAAAAAACCCTACTAATATTTTTTGAATGAAAAGTAAAAATTTAGGTGGTTCTATAACTGCTTTCAACCAAGGGCTAGATATGATTGCAAGACTAATTTCTTTGCTTTGATTTTCGCATAAATAATTTAAAGCGATGCATCCACCTAAACTATGGCCAAACATAACTATTGGAACATCTAAATTTTCTTTTCTAATATTAATAAACATTTCTTCTGAATCATTTAATAATTTTTTAAAATTATTGATGTGACCTCTTTTCCCTTCAGAGTTTCCGTGGCCTCGTAAGTCTATTGAATATACTCCATATCCTCTTTTACAGAAATATTCAGCAAAATCATCATATCTACTTGAATATTCTCCTAAGCCATGTATTATTCCGATAGCTAACTTAATTTTTTTATTCGGAAGCCAACTATAACACACCAATTTTGAACCATCTTTTGATTTGATGGTGTAGAGTTTTTTTTTCATCTTTATTCAAAAGAAGGTATACCTGTTATTTCGTTGCCTAATATTAGTAAATGAATTTCATGCGTTCCCTCATATGTTAAAACGGATTCTAAATTCATCATATGCCTCATCATTGGATACTCATTTGTAATACCCATTCCCCCATGAATTTGTCTAGCTTCTCTTATAATATTTGAAGCAATTTCAACATTATTTCTTTTAGCCATAGATATTTGAGCAGTAGTTGCTTTTCCTTCATCCATTAATTTGCCTAATTTCCAACTTAATAATTGAGCCTTTGTAATTTCTGTAAGCATTTCAGCAAGTTTTTTTTGAACTAATTGAAAAGATCCAATTGGTTTATTGAATTGCTTTCTTTCAAGGGAATATCTTTTTGAAGCTTCATAACAGTCCATAGCAACTCCTATTGCTCCCCATGATATTCCATATCTGGCTTTATCTAAACAACCTAAAGGTGCACCTAATCCATCTTTTTTTGGCAATACATTTGATTTTGGAACTTTCACGTTATCAAAAACTAATTCACCAGTAATACTTGCTCTGAGTGACCATTTCCCTTTTGTTTTAGGAGTTGAAAAACCCGACATGCCCCTTTCAACTATTAGACCTTTTATTCTTTCATTTTCATCTTTAGCCCAAACTATTGCAATATCTGCTTCTGGAGAATTTGATATCCACATTTTTGATCCATTTAATAAATAATAATCTCCCTTATCTTCACATTTTGTCTTCATGCCAGAAGGATTTGATCCATGATCTGGTTCAGTCAATCCAAAACAACCTAAAATTTTTCCGGAAGCTAGTTTTGGTAAAAATTTATTTTTTTGTTCTTCAGATCCATATTCTTCAATTGGGAACATCACAAGAGAACTTTGCACTGAAGCTGTAGACCTCATGCCAGAATCTCCTCTTTCTATTTCCTGCATTATTATTCCGTATGAAATATAGTCTAATCCTCCACCTCCGTACTTTTCAGATGTGGTTGGTCCAAAAATTCCAATTTCTCCCATTTTTCCAACTATTTCTGATGGAAAATAATTTTTTTCACTCCAATCTTCAATAAAAGGTGATATTTCTTTTTTTACAAAATCTCTAATTGAATTTCTAATCATTATATGTTCTTGAGTTAATAGCTCATCAAGATTATAGAAATCTGGCGACTCAAAATTATCAATAGAGGACTTGGGTTTTTTATCTTTATTTTTCATGTTTATTTATAGATTTCCAAATTTAATTATTAAATATTTTTTATCATTATTATTATAAAATAATGTAGTCAAGTATTCTTAAATAAAGTTCATTAATAGATCCATTTTTATTAACTTTATTATTAGAAAAATGTTTCCATTTCATGGATAAAAAAGAGGGTTCAAATAAAGATTATTCAGCAAAAAATATTCAAGTATTAGAAGGGCTAGAAGCCGTTAGAAAACGTCCTGCAATGTATATTGGAGATGTTAGTTCAAAAGGTTTACATCATTTGATTTGGGAAGTTGTTGATAATTCTATTGATGAAGCTCTTGCCGGTTTTTGTAAAAATATTGAAGTTATAATCAATGAAAATAATTCAATCACGGTAAACGATGATGGAAGAGGAATTCCTACTGGTATTCACCCAAAAGAAAAAAAATCAGCATTAGAGGTAGTAATGACTGTTTTACATGCAGGAGGAAAGTTTGATAAAGATACATATAAGGTTTCTGGTGGACTTCACGGCGTTGGTGTATCATGTGTTAATGCTCTTTCTGAAAGCTTAGAAGCTACTGTTCATAGAGATGGTAAAATTTTTAAACAATCGTATAAAAAAGGTATTCCAGATGCTCCCGTTAGTGAGGTTGGTAAAACTGATAAAACTGGAACAACAGTAAATTTTATACCAGATAAAAAAATTTTTATTGTTCATGAATTTAAATTTGACACTGTAGCGACTCGGCTTAGAGAGTTATCTTTTTTGAATTCAGGTATTACAATTAAACTGAAAGATTTAAGAGAATTAGATGAAAATAAGGAGCCAAAATCAGAAAAGTTTTTTTCTGAGGGAGGGCTTGTTGAATTTGTTGATTATCTAGATCAATCTAGAGAAAAACTTATTTCCAAACCAATTTTTATTGAGGGGGAAAAGTCAAATATGCCCGTTCAAGTAGCAATGTCTTACAATCTTTCTTTTTCAGAAAATGTTGTTTCTTATGTTAACAATATTAATACAATAGAGGGGGGTACTCATGTGGCAGGTTTCAGAAGAGCTTTAACAAGAACATTAAAATCATATGCAGAAAAATCTGGATTGCTTGAAAAAGTAAAAGTGGAAGTAAGTGGTGATGATTTTAGAGAGGGTTTAACAGCTGTGATTTCTATAAAAGTTCCTGAACCACAATTTGAAGGTCAAACCAAAACTAAATTAGGAAATTCCGAAGCCATGGGTGCTGTAGATACCAGTGTTGGAGAAATGTTAACAAACTTTTTAGAAGAAAATCCGAAAGAGGCGAAACAAATAGTATCAAAAGTAATTCTTGCAGCCCAAGCTAGACATGCAGCTAGAAAAGCTAGAGAAATGGTTCAGAGAAAAAATGTACTAACCGGAACTGGTTTACCAGGTAAATTAGCAGATTGTTCAGAAAAAGACCCTGCATTATGTGAATTATACGTGGTTGAAGGAGATTCTGCTGGGGGTTCTGCAAAACAAGGTAGAGATAGAAACTTTCAAGCTATTTTACCTTTGAAAGGTAAAATTTTAAATGTTGAAAAAGCTCAAGAACATAAAATTTATGATAATGAAGAAATTAAAAATATAATTACGGCTCTTGGTGTTTCATTTGGAACAGAAGATGATGAAAAAGCTTTAAATCTTGAAAAGTTAAGATATCATAAAATTATTATTATGACTGATGCAGATATAGATGGAAGTCATATAAGAACATTAGTTTTAACATTTTTCTTTAGGTATATGAGGCCTTTAATTGAAAATAATTATTTATATATTGCTTTACCTCCTTTGTATCTACTTGCTAAAGGTAAAGACAAAAGGTATGTTTGGAGTGAATCCGAAAAAGACAAGACAATAAAGGATATGTCTGGAAATGGAAAAGAAGATTCAGTTTCGATTCAAAGATATAAAGGTCTAGGTGAAATGAATTCCGAACAACTTTGGACTACCACAATGGATCCTGAGAATAGATCTTTAAATTTAGTTACAATAGAATCAGCTGCAGAGGCCGATAGAATTTTCTCTCAATTAATGGGAGATGATGTAGTGCCTAGAAGAGAGTTCATAGAAAGAAATGCATTAAATGCTAATGTAGATGCATGAATTTATAAAAAAAATTCATTTTTTCATTTTTATTTTTTTTTATTTTGAATCTTATTCAAATAATTATTGGCAACAAAGAGTAGAATATCGAATTAATATAAATTTTGATTATGAAAAACATCAGTTTTTGGGAGATCAAAATCTTATTTATTATAATAATTCTGAAGATACAATAACTAAAGTCTTTTTTCATTTATATTTTAATGCTTTTCAGCCAGGTAGTATGATGGATGTAAGGAGTAGGTCCTTGCCTGATCCAGATAGAAGAGTTATGCATAGAATTTCAAAGTTGAATGAAGATGAAATAGGATTTCATGAAATAAAAAAAATTCAACAAAATGGAAAAGATTTAAAATATCATGAACAGGGATCTATTTTAGAAGTTGAATTAATTGATCCATTATTACCTGATGAATCAACAGAGTTTTATATGGAGTATTTTAGTCAAGTCCCTGTTCAAATAAGAAGAAGTGGAAGGAATAATAAAGAAGGTATTGACTACTCAATGGCTCAGTGGTTTCCAAAAATAGCTGAATACGATAGAAAAGGATGGCACGCACATCCATATATAGCTAGAGAATTTTATGCTCCCTGGGGAGATTTTGATGTATCAATATCTATTGATAAAAACTATATAGTAGCTGCTACTGGAATTCTTGAAAGCAAAGTCAAAGAAAAAAATAATTATATATGGAATTTTAAAGCTAAAAATGTTCACGATTTTGTATGGGCAGCTGACCCTGATTATGTTCATGATATTTTAAAAGTAGATTCTGAAAACTTAGAACTTCATTTTTATTATTTGGAGACAAATGATGATATGATCAAGAATTGGAAGAGGCTACAACAAGACGCATCTAAGGCATTTAAGTTTATGAATAAAATATTTGGAAAATATCCCTATACAAAATATTCCATAATTCAAGGTGGAGATGGTGGGATGGAATATCCAATGGCTACTTTAATAACTGGAGAAAGATCATATCCAAGCTTATTGTCTGTCACCATACATGAAGCCTTACATTCTTGGTATCAGATGCTACTTGGAACTAATGAAAGTTACTTAGCTTGGATGGATGAGGGATTTACTTCTTTTGCTCAAAATATAACTCAGATATATTTATTTAATGATATATATAAATTAGATTTAGTAAATCCACTTAGAAGATCTTATGAAAGATATTATAATTTTATTAAGACAGGTCTAGAGGAACCACTTTCAACTCATTCGGATCACTTTTCAACTAATCAAGCTTATGGAGTAGGTTCATATACTAAAGGAGCAATGTTCTTAATGCAATTAGGATATATTATTGGAGAAGATATATTATTTAAAGCTCTAAAAAGATATTATAATGAGTGGAAGTTTAAACACCCTGATGAATATGACTTTATTAGAATAATGGAAAAAGAAAGCGGGATGGAGCTAGACTGGTATATCGATTATTGGATCAAAACAACTCATACTATTGATTATTCACTCGAAATTAAAGAGGAAAATGAAAATGAAATTTTAGTTTCAGTTAATAGAATAGGAAAAATGCCTATGCCAATTGAAATTGAAGTTGTGTATGAGGATTCTTCAAAGAAAATCTTTTATATACCACTTTCAATAATGAGAGGTGATAAAAATTATGATTCAAGTAAATTAGAATATAAATTATTAGACGATTGGGAATGGGTAAACAATACTTATGAAATTAATTTTAATAATAAGAATAAAAAAATTAAAAATATTGAAATTAATCCATCTGGTAAAATGGCAGATATAGATCAATCAAATAATAAGCTTGATTTTCATTAGAAACTATTTTTTAAGAAAATTATTTATAATTTCTTCTACTTCTTTTTCTGATATTTCTTGAATATTATTCTTATATTTTTCTAAGGCTTCTTTAGGAATACCTACAAATGGTTTTTTTCTTTTTTCTTTAAATACATTGCCTATTTCAGTGCCTCTTACTGCAAGGAAATATGGAGGTTTACCGTATTTTCCTAATCGTATTTGTAATCCATTATCAAATTCCTTTAATATGTCTTTAGATTTTTCAATGGGCGTATTCACAATGTTTATTGCTTCTTCTTTAGTGATATTTTTTGGCTCAGGGTATTTTTCTTTATCAATTTTAAAATTTTTATTATTAAACCTAATATAAAATCCATATCTGCCATTTTTAAGTTCTATACTTCCATTTTGATATTCAAAGGATGGGAGAGAATTATTCTCTACTTTTTTATTAATTATTTCTAGAGCTTCATTTATTGAAATATGTCTTATCAACTTATCAGATGAAATATTAAAATATTTAGGAAATCCATCATCTGTATCATCTTTTTCACCAATTTGAATTACCGGTCCAAACTTTGCAACCCTTGCAATCATTTTTTTTCCTTCAAAATCACCAAGATTTTTTTCTAATTGATATCTTTCATCAGGCACATTCTCAGATAACTGAGAAAAAATTGAATAAAACTCTTCAATCATATTATTCCAATTTCTTCCTTTGTAAGCAATTTGATCAAGTTGAGATTCAGTTTTTGCAGTAAAAGAATAATCCATAAAGCTTGAATTGAAATTTTCATTTAGAAATTCTGTTACAAACATTCCCATATTAGTAGGGTAAATTTTATTTTTTTCAAATCCAGTTTTTTCTTCTTTAATATTATGTGAAATTTTATTAGTTTCTAGTTTTATTTCATTACTATTTATAATTTTTCCATCTCTTTCTTCTTTGATTACATATTCTCTCTCTTTAATCTTTCTGATTGTTTCAGCGAAAGTAGATGGTCTTCCAATTCCTGAATCTTCCATTTTTTTAATTAGACTAGCTTCAGAATATCTAGGAGGATGCTTAGTAAATACTTGTTTGCATAATATTTCTTGTGTATTTAATAAAGAGTCTTTTTCAAGTTTTGGTAATAGTTTTTCATTATCGTTTTTTTCATTATATAATTTTAGAAACCCATCAAAAATCATAACTTCTCCAGATGCTTTAAAATTATAACTTGTGTCATTGCAAATATTAACGACTGTTCTTTCAAACATTGAATCACTCATTTGAGATGCTAAGGTTCTTCTCCAAATAAGATTATATAATTTTTTTTCACTTTCAGTTTTTCCTGCATTATCAATACTGAAATTAGTTGGTCTAATTGCTTCATGAGCTTCTTGAGCAGAGTTACTTTTAGTTTTGAAAATTCGTCTTTTAAAATAATTATTTCCATAATTTGATTCGATAACATTTTTTGAATTATCTAGAGCTTCCTCTGATAAATTAACTGAATCTGTTCTCATGTAAGTAATATGTCCTGCTTCATATAATCTTTGAGCTGTCGACATTGTTAAGGAAGGTGAAAATCCAATTTTTCTACTAGCTTCTTGTTGTAATGTTGAAGTAGTAAAAGGTGCAGATGGGGATCTTTTAGACGGCTTTTTTTCTATATTTTTAACTTTAAAAGTTGAATCAATACATTGATTTAAAAAACTTTCAGATTCATCTTTATTTTCAAATCTTGTATTTAATTCAGCTGGAAAACTATTATTATTTAATGAGAAAATAGCTGTGGTTTTATAAGAAGATTTTGGAATAAATGTACTTATTTCATTTTCTCTATCTACAACAAATTTGACAGCGACAGATTGTACTCTTCCTGCTGATAACCCTCTTTTTATTTTTTTCCAGAGTATTGGGGAAATTTCAAATCCAACTAATCTATCTAAGACTCTTCTTGCTTGTTGAGCATTGACTAAATCCATATCAATTTTTGTAGGATTTTGAATTGAATTTAAAACTGCTTTCTTTGTTATCTCTCTAAAAACAATTCTTTCATACTCTTCTTCATTTAATTTTAATAATTCTTTTAAATGCCAAGCTATGGCTTCTCCTTCTCTATCATTATCAGTTGCTAAATAAACTTTAGATGAATTTTTTTTTAAAGATTTGAGCTCTTTAATTACATTTTTCTTATCCGGAGAAGGAATGTAAGATGGTTTAAATCCATTTTCTTTGTCAATAGATTTATCATCTTTTGGTAAATCCCTTATATGTCCATAACAAGATGTGACTTTAAAATTTTTCCCAAGATATTTTTCTATTGTCTTAGCTTTAGCTGGTGACTCAACTATTACTAAATTTTCAATCATTTAATTAGTTTTTATTTTAGGATGCCAAATATGAGAAAAAAAATATAATTAAATAAAAAGAAATTGTATTTAATTTATAAATTATCAATTTTAAATAGATATAGAAAAATTAATAATGAAGATTATTGTATCTCCAAACTCATATAAAGAAAGCTTATCATCAATTGATGCTGCAAATATTATTATTTCAGTTTTGAAGAAGAATTTGAACAATTCTCAATTTATTGATTTACCTATTGCTGACGGGGGAGATGGATCATTTGATGTTTTTAGCAAATATGTAAATGGCATTACAATAACGAAGAAAACCTTATCACCTACAGGTGAAAAAATTAATTCTAAATATTTACTTTTTGATAATGGAAAAGCTGCTTTTATAGAACTCTCAGATTCATCTGGTTTAAAATTAGTAAAAAAAGATTTTAGAAATCCTTTAATGTATAATTCTTACTCTACAGGAGAAATTATTTTATCAGCAATAAAAAAAGGTGTAAAAAAGATTATTTTAGCACTAGGAGGTTCAGCAACAGTAGATGGAGGGATAGGAATTTTGTCTGCATTGGGTGTAAAATTTTTAAATAAAGATGGAAATGTATTAAAAAGAAAAAATTTTATAAATGAAATTTCGAAAATTGAATATAAGAAAAATCTTTTTTCAAATATAGAATTTACCCTCCTAACTGATGTGAAAAATAAGTTGTTGGGAAAAAATGGAGCATCATATGTTTTTTCAAAACAAAAGGGAGCAACTAAACCTCAGATGGATGAGTTAGAAAATGGACTGCTAAATCTATCTAATATAACTAAACAAAAAACTAAATTAAATCCTGAAATGATTGTTGGGGGAGGATCGGCAGGTGGAATTGCAGCATTTCTTAAAGTTTTTTTGAATGCTAAAATTTATTCTGGTACTGATTTTTTTTTCAAAATAATGAATTTTGAAAAACACATTAACAATGCTAATATTTTAATTACCGGTGAAGGAAGTTTAGACTTTCAAACTTTACAAGGTAAAGCTCCCTTCGAAGTTGCTAAAAAAGGCAAAAAGAAAGGTTTATTAACTATAGCTTTAGTTGCTTCAGTAGATTCTAATGCTTATCACGAGCTAAATAAATTTTTTGATATTATTATTCCATTCCGAAAAAAATCTACAAAATATTCAATTCAAAATGCAAAGAAATTAATTAAAGAAGAATCAAAAAGATTAGCTGAAATTATTGATTTATCTGAAAAGATTATTTAATAATTTCAATTTATATAATTTTCTTTTTAGATGATCGTTACAAAATATAATGAGAGCAATAATAATTTTTTATTTCTTTTGTATTTGTTTTTCAAGCTATAATTCTAAGTCTCAATATTTAGATTACTCTCAGTATTATGCATCTCCTTTAAGTTTAAATCCAGCTCTTACAGGTATTGGAGAGTATGGTAGGTTTGGTGTAAATTATAGAAATCAGTGGCCGTCTATTTCTAAAGGATATCAAACATTTTCTTCTTGGATGGATTATAATTTTGAAGAAAATAATAATAATATTGGTCTAATTTTATCAAGAAGTCAAGAAGGTTTTGCTGACTTAAATTCAAATTTTATTGGAGTTAATTTTGCAAATGAAATTTCCATAAATTATAATTTATTCATTCGGGGAGGCATACAATTATCCTATACAAATAAAAATATTTCTTTTAATAACTTAATTTTTGGAGATCAATTATCCGAAGCTGGTATTATTAATAATATCTCTCTAGAATCATTAAATTTTAAAGATAGGATAGGATTTTTAGATCTAGGAATTGGAATTTTAACTTATTCAAATAAGTTTTGGGCAGGGGCATCAGTTTTTAATGTTTTAGAGCCAAACATCTCATTTTCTAATTCAGAAGAAAATATTGCAAAATTATTTTCTTTTCACGGTGGATATAGTTTAGTCCTAAAAAATTCTGAAAGGGGATTAAAAAATACTTTTATTTTTCCCTCAATTAATTATAGAAGAATAAAGAAATTTAATCAATTAGATATTGGGACAAATATATACTTTAATCCAATGACTATTGGATTTTATTATAGAGGAATTCCACTTAAAAAGTTCAACGAAATAACATCTCATGAATCGATAATTCTTCTTATAGGATTGCAATATGATAACTTTAATGTTTCTTACTCATATGATTATTCTATATCTAAGTTAAAAAATTTTTCAGGAGGATCGCATGAAATCTCATTACTTTTTAGATTTAATTTTTTAGGAAAAAAATTACCTCCAAGAGAAGTAAGAATACTTTCTTGTCCAGTACCTAATTTTTAATTTTTTAAGTAATTTTAATAATATAATGGAGTCTAATACTATACTATTTATTATAATTTTTATTTTATTTTTTGACTATTTGTTAAATTCTGTATTATCATTTCTTAACTACAAATCTCTTAGTGAACCAATACCCAAAGAATTATCTAGTATCTATAAGGAATCTGATTATCAAAAATCTCAAGATTATAATAAGTCTATTTATTGGTTCAGTTTGATAAGTTCTTCGTTCAGTTTTTTAATACTAATATTAATATTTAAATATGAATTATTAGGAAAATTAGATTATGCTTTAAGATCATTTTCTATTGAGAATGAAATTAGTCTATCTCTTTTATTTTTTGGATCTATTTATTTCATAAATGAGACTTTAACAACTCCTTTTCAATTATATAGAAATTTTGTTATTGAGGAAAAGTTTGGTTTTAATAAAATGAATTTAAAAACTTTTTTTTTAGATAAAATAAAATCATATTTTTTAGTTATTATAATTGGAGGTTTATTGATAACGATATTGCTCATTTCAATAATTTATTTTTCAAATAACTTTTGGATTTATTTTTGGATATTTATATCTCTGTTTACAGTTTTGATTAATCTTTTTTATACATCATTAATACTTCCAATTTTCAATAAATTAAAGCCATTAGAAGATGGTTCTTTGAAAGATAAAATTTATAATTATGCTAAAAGTGTAAAGTTTCCTTTGTCTAATATATTTGTTATTGATGGATCTAAAAGATCTTCAAAAGCTAATGCTTTTTTCTCTGGATTAGGTAAAAGTAAAAAAATAGTTTTATATGATACTTTAATAAAAAATTATAGTGATGAGGAATTAGTTTCAGTTTTAGCCCATGAGGTTGGTCATTATAAAAAAAAACATATTGTATCTAATTTAATTTTATCTATTCTTTTTACTGGCTTTATGTTATTTGTTTTGTCAAAGTTTTTGTTTAATAGTGAAATAAGTTTTGCTTTAGGAGGAGATGTTTCTTTTAGACATTTTGAACTTTTTGCATTCTCAATTTTATATTCTCCTATAAGTTTTATTCTTGGTATTTTTATGAATATTAAAAGTAGAATAAATGAATATGAGGCAGATAATTATGCTGTTAAAACTTTTGATAAAACTCATTTAATTAGTGCTTTAAAAAATTTATCTAAAGATAATTTAGTAAATCTTACTCCTAATCCTGTTTATGTATTTGTTAATTATTCTCACCCTACTTTACATCAAAGAATTAAAGCAATGACCTAGATATAATGAAATTATTTTATAATTTTTTTTAAGCCAAACCCTTTTAGTCTATTTCTGTAGTAGTATAATAGTTTCATATTTTGTACATGAATTTTATCATTTTTTATGATCACAGGTTTTTCGGCATGATACATTCCTAAATTATCCAAACCAGATTTAATTTGAGTTTCAATATTAATTTTTAGATCATTAAAAATTTTAATTTTATTTTTAGAGTTTAACTTTTTTATTTCATTTAATATCTTTTCATATGATATTTTGAATTTTTCTAAATCAATAAATAAATCTTCTTGGGAAAGTCTAAGTATTGTAAAAAAATCAAGTTTTTTAAATTTTTTACAAATTTCTTCAAAAAGGGTAAAAGCAATTATATTACTAGGAAACACTTGTGTTCCTTTATGGAATTCTTTGTTTATTCTTGAAGAGAGATCTTTCAAACTATTTTTTATCTCTTTATTTATTAATGATTTATTATTAATTTTTTTATGATTTGAATCAATGCTATCTCCATTTTTATTTACATAATTCCCATATACGTCTAATGGGTCACCTATAGAAAGGGATATGTTTGAGCCTTTTGTGAAAAACTTAATCAAAAATTTAAAAATTTTATATGAATTAGAATATCCTAAATTTTCTAAATAAAATTTTTCTTGACCTTTTGATATTAAATATTGATTAATTAAAGCAGGCGCCTCAAGAACAAATTGATAATTAAATGTTATTGGTACAATAAAAATTTTTTTTGATTTTATTTTTTTTTTATCAATTATTTTTTGTGCTTCAAATGCTGAAGAAAGCAATCCTAATTTTAAATTTTGATTTATTGAACCAGACCTAGATCTAGTTCCTCCTGGATAGAACAATGAGTGACATCCTCTAACTAAACTTTCTGTTGAATAAGTTTTTAATGTTTCTAGATATAGGAGATTTTTTTTTCTTCTATCTACCTTATATGCACCAAGACTATCCATGAAATATGAAAAAATGCTCATGTTAAATAATACCATTCCAGCACCATACATGAATGGTGGGAGTCCAAGATGAGAAATAGCCCAGCCTATTAAAGCAGAATCAAGGTGAGTAAAATGAGTTGGCACCATTACTATAGTCCCTATTTTAGCAAGTTCTCTTAATTGGTTTTTTTTTCCTAGAATATTTATTTTATTATCTAAGTCTAGATTTCCAAAAGGATTTCTTAATCTAGCTGTATTTAATAATCTTGCAAAAAATGTTACAATTAATCTTCTTGCAAACTTATAATGTGTGCTTTTGAAGTTACTAGATATTTCATTTGCATATCTTTTTACAATCTTTTTTAGTATTTCTTCTTCCTTTTCTTTTTTAATATTTGAAGGTACCGATCCAACATTAATCAAACTAGATTGAATCTTTTTCCAAAAATCTTCTTCATCTGGAGGGTCAGCTCTCCATGGGTTCTTTTGAATCCTTAATTTTTCTTTATAAACTGTTGTTTCTAGTTCTTCAAACAAATTTTTATTATTTAATTTATTTAATATGTTTTTGATTGAATTTTTAGATACATCATTTAAAAAGCTCTTTTTATTATTGGCTAATTTAACAATTGGCCAAGTTTTGGGTTTAGTAAGAATTTGTTTGTAACTCTTTCTCAAAATTTCAGTTAGATTACATATTGAAATAAGCGTAAAAATAGAAATATGTTTATTAATATTAAAATTGTGCTTAGTTTATTCATATGAAATTAGAAAAAGTTATATCTCCAATAAAAAATGAAATGGAAAGTTTCAGAAAGTTATTAAAGAAATCTATTTCTAGTAATAATATTTTGATTGATGAAGTAATAAATTATATCCTTAAAAGAAAAGGAAAACAGATTAGACCGGTAATTGTTTTTCTAAGTTCTGGAATTTGTGGAAAAATTAATGATTCCACTCTCAGAGCTGCTGTTTTAATTGAGATTTTACATACTGCAACTTTAATACATGACGATGTTGTAGATGAATCCAACTACAGAAGAGGTTATTTCTCAATTAATGCGATATGGAAGAATAAATATTCTGTATTAATTGGCGATTACCTTTTATCAAGTGGATTAACTTTTTCTCTTGAAAATGATGATTTTAAATTTTTAAAGGTTTTATCTAATTCTGTTAAAGAAATGAGTGAAGGTGAAATAATTCAAATGAAAAAATCAAAATCGCTTGACTTAGATGAAGAATTATATTTTAAAATAATTGAAAAAAAGACTGCTAGTTTATTTATTGCTTGTTGTGAAATGGGTGCAATTTCGAGTTCAAAAAATATTGAAGAGATAAGTAAATTAAAAGAATTAGGATTGAATTTAGGTTTAGCTTTTCAAATTAAAGATGATCTTTTTCCTTATATTGATTCAGATTCAGGAAAGCCTATTTCAAATGATATTGTACAAAAAAAATTAACGCTTCCTATAATTTATTCAATTAACAAATCTTCATATTCTGAAAAAAAAAGGGTTTTAAATGCAATTAAAAAAAAAAGAGATGTTGAATATATATTGAATTTTGTTAAAAAAATGGGTGGTGTAGATTATTCTATTGAAAAAATCAATTTTTATATTCAAAATTCAATAAAAATTATTGATAATTTTAAATCATCTAAGTATAAATCTGCATTTTATATTCTAATAGATTTCTTGTCAAACAGGAAAAAATAATTTTTTAAAAAAAAGTGGTATAAAGTGGTATAAAGTGGTGTAAAATGTAAAACATTTACTAAATTTGTTATTAAGTGGTTTATATTTTGACACTCACAGTTATGACTTTTTTTACAAGCGAATTTGAGTGCAAGTTAGATGCTAAAGGTAGATTGGTTTTGCCTTCTAAGTTAAAATCAAATCTACCTGCAGCTTCTATCAGGCAGATTGTTATAAGGAAAGGGTTTGAGCCTAATCTTATTATTTATCCTTTAAATGAATATAAGAAACTTCATAATAAAATTTCATCTTTGAATGAATTCAATTCAGAACAAAGAAAACTAAAAAGAAACTTCTTTAGTAGTATTATTCAGGTTGATCTTGATAATAGTGGAAGATTTCTTATTCCAAAAAATATGTTAAGTCATGCTAAAATTAATAGAGAAGCAATCATTTGTGGTATGGGAAATGTTATTGAAATATGGAACAATAAAATGTATAAAAAATATTTGATAAATGATTCGGAAACTTATTCTGAATTAGCTCAAAAATATCTTGATGATTAAAAAATATGGACTATCATATTCCAGTAATGCTAAAGGAAAGTATAAATGGACTAAATATTAAGCCCGATGGGATTTATGTAGATCTTACTTTTGGAGGTGGTGGACATTCTAAATTTATATTAAAAAAATTGTCTTCAAATGGTTCTCTTTTTGCTTTTGATATTGATAACGATGTAATAAAAAATGTAGAAAAAATTAAAAATAAATCCTTTCATTTTATTAAATCTAATTTTAGATTTTTTAGAAATCATTTGAAAGAAAATGGATTAAGCAAAGTGGATGGAATATTAGCTGATTTAGGTATTTCATCTCATCAAATTAACTCAAACCAAAGGGGTTTTTCATTTAAAGGAAATGAAAAACTTGATATGAGAATGAATAATGATTTAGAATTTAATGCTATTGACTTATTAAATACTTATAATAAAGACCAATTAATAAACATATTTAGTATATATGGAGAGATAAAAAACTCAAAACAGTTAGCCAATTCTATTGTGAGATTAAGAAGGAAAAAGAAAATTGAAAAAACTATAGATTTGATTGGTATAATTAATCCTTTTTCAAAAAAAAACAGAGAAGAAAAGTATTATGCAAAAGTATTTCAAGCTATAAGAATTGAGATAAATGATGAAATAAATTCACTAAAAGATCTGCTTCTTCAGTCTAAAACAAGTTTAAATAAAAAAGGAAGATTAGTGGTTATATCTTATCATTCATTAGAAGATAGATTAGTTAAAAACTTTATAAATAAGGGTAATTTTATAGGTGAAGTAGAAAAAGATTTTTATGGCAATCAAATTAGGGTTTTTAAATCTATTTCAAAAAAACCTATCATACCTTCAAAAAAAGAAATAATTAAAAATCCAAGGTCAAGAAGTGCTAAACTTAGAATTGGAGAAATAATATGAGTTTCATAAAAAAAATATTACATAATTATTCTATAAACTCTTTTGGGAAGAATTTAATTGATTCAATTTCAAATAATTATGTGTTTAAGATATTTTATGTTCTATTTTTTATTTTAATATATATTGGAAACCAACATTTTGTTGAAAAAAAAATTAGAGAAATAAATACAATGGAAAAAGAAGTTGAAGAATTAAGAACATACTTTATTACAATAAAAAATAATTATATGTTTTCTAAAAAAGAGTCTGAAGTATTAAAAAGAGTAAAAAAATTAGGATTAGAATCATCAAAAGTACCTCCAGAAAAAATTATTTTAAATAAATGAATATAAAAAAATCAATATTATTTAATGCAAAAATTAGTTTTTTAGTAATTGTTCTTTTTTCTTCATTAATAATTTATAGAATTTTTATTCTTCAATTTAAAGAAGGAAGTCATTGGGATAAAATTTCTGAAAATATGAATCTTTCTTTGATAGATATTAAAGCTAATAGAGGTAGTATATTGTCTGATGATGGAAGTATTTTAGCAACTTCATTACCTTTTTATAAAGTTGCGATTGATCCATCAATAGTAAATAATTCTATATTTAATGAAAAAATTGATTCTTTGAGTTTTCTTCTATCTAATTTTTTTAATGATAGAAGCAAGGAATTATATAAGTCATTAATTAAAAAAGCTAAAGATTCAGGAAAAAAATATTTAATACTTAATAGGAAAAGAATTAATCACGAAGAAAAAGAAATTTTATCAAAATGGCCAATTTTTAATGAAGGGAGATTAAAGGGAGGAGTCATTTTTGAGAAAATTGAAAAAAGATATAGACCCTTTTCTAAATTAGGTTATAGGACCATTGGTTCGGTAGATGAAAATTATAATGGCACAGTAGGTTTGGAATATAGTTTTAATAATTATTTAATTGGAAAAGATGGAAAAGCTTTATATCAAAAAATTGCTGGAAATAATTGGAAACCAGTATTTGATGGAAATGAAGTAAATCCTGAAAATGGATATGATATATTGACAACAATAAATATAAATATGCAAGATATTGCCGAAACGGCATTATTAAATGGTTTAATAAGTAATAATGCTGAATATGGTTGTGCAATAATTATGGATGTAAAATCAGGAGATATCAAAGCTATTTCAAATTTAAGTAGGAATTCAAAGGGAGAATATATTGAATTATACAATTATGCAATCGGATCACAAGGATCAAGAGAACCAGGATCGACTTTTAAGCTTGCTAGTATGTTAGCGTTATTTGAGGATTCAAGATTAGAATTAATGGATACTATCGACACTGGAAATGGACAATATAAATTTTATACTGAAATCATGAAGGATCATAAAGAAGGAGGTTATGGCAAAATTACTGTTAAAGATGTTTTTGAACAAAGTTCTAATATTGGCGTTGCAAAACTTATTGAAGATCAGTTTAAAGATTCTCCAAGTAAGTTTTTAAACTATATTAATAAATTTGGATTAAGTAGAGATTTAAATTTTCAAATGATTGGATACGGTAAGCCATTTATTAAAAATTCAAATGACTCTTCTTGGAGTAAAGTATCATTACCATGGATGGCACATGGTTATGAATTAAAAGTAACCCCATTACAAACACTTAGCTTTTACAATGCAATTGCAAATAATGGAAAATTTGTAAAACCTTTAATTGTTAAAAAAATAATTAAAGCAAACAATGTAATTAAAGAATTCAATACTGAAATATTTGAAGAGAAAATTGCTTCAAATAGATCAATTCAAAAAGCTAAAGTATTATTAGAGGGTGTAGTTGAAAGAGGAACTGCTAAAAATATTAATAATAGCTATTATAAAATTGCTGGTAAAACTGGTACTGCAAAAAAAGTAATTAATGGTAGATATGTAAATAAATATTATACTTCCTTTGTTGGTTTTTTCCCTTCGGAAAAACCTCAGTATAGTTGTATAGTAATTATTGATGAACCAAAAAATTATAGAATTTATGGTAGTGATGTAGCTGCCCCAGTTTTTCGAGAAATTTCTGATAGATTATTATTAACAGATCATAATGTTTTTAATGAGTTCCAAAAAACTGAAATTACAAATAATAATTTTCCATTAATTAGATCTGGATTTAGAAATGATTTAATTGATATATCTAATTATTTTGGTATTTCAAATCATTCAAATACCAGTGATGATTGGGTAAAAACAAAAGTAATTGACAATTCGATATCTTGGGAAAGTAATACTTCAGCTATTAATTTGATACCAAATGTTATTGGAATGACATATAAAGACGCTTTATATCTATTAGAAAAAAGAGGATTAAATGTTAATTTTTCGGGATCAGGAAGAGTTAAAAAACAATCTGTATCACCTGGAAAAAATATAAAAAATTATTCAACTATTCACTTGAGTTTAAGATGAAAAAAAAAATGAATCAAATTCTATCTGGTTTAAATGAAGTTAATATTTATGGTAACAAAGATATTCTAATAGATGGAATAGCAAATGACTCTAGAAAAGTTAAACAAAACTTTATTTATATAGCTATTATCGGTAATGATTTAGATGGACATAGTTTTATTAATCAATCAATAATGAATGGAGCCGTAGTTATTATTTGTTCAAAAATTCCAAATAAATTGAATAGAAATGTTACATATGTTATAGTAAAAAATACTAGAAAGGCACAGGGAATAATTGCTTCTAATTTTTATAATAATCCATCAAAAAAAATAAATGTAATAATGGTTACAGGAACAAATGGTAAAACAACAGTTGTTAGCTTATTTTATTCACTATTTATGAGTATGAAGATTAAAGTAGGGATGTTAACAACTATAGAAAATAAAATTAATAATAAAACTTATTCATCAGAATTGACAACTCCAGATTCAATTCAGTTAAATAATTATTTGAGTAAAATGGTTGATAAAAAATGTGAGTATTGTTTCATGGAAGCAAGTTCACATGCAATTGATCAATTAAGAATATATGGTATAAGAATTAAAGCTGGTATTTTTACTAATATTTCTCATGATCACTTAGATTATCATTTAAACTTTAAGAATTATATAGACTCGAAGAAGAAATTATTTGATTCATTAGACAAAAAGTCAATTGCTCTAGTAAATAATGATGATAAAAGATCAAATTATATTTTGCAAAACTGTTTTGCAAAAAAATATAATTATGGAATAAAAAAGGATTCTGAGTTTTCAGGAAAAATTATTAATAATTCAATAGATGGATTAAAACTCAGAATAAATAATCAGGATATATTTCTTAAACTAAAGGGTAAGTTTAATGCTTATAATATTTTATGCGTTTATGCAGGCTCAATTACTCTTGGTATTAAAAAATCCAATCTTTTAGAACATATTTCTGAATTAGAAAGCCCAAAAGGAAGGTTTCAATTTATAAAAAATAGTAAAGGGCCATCAATTCTTATTGATTATGCACATACTCCTGATGCTTTAGAAAATGTTTTAAAAACCATAAAAGAATTTAAAGTTAAAGGTAAAATAATATCATTATTTGGCGCTGGTGGTAATAGGGATAAGAAAAAAAGATTTCTTATGGGTGAAATAGCATCAAAATATAGTGATCAAATTATACTTACATCTGATAATCCAAGAAATGAAGACCCACTTGATATAATTAATGATATTAAATTAGGTATAAAAAATAGCAAAAAAATAGTTATTAATGTTGATAGAAAATCTGCTATAAAATCTGCTATACATAATGCAGATTCAAAAGATATAATTTTAATTGCTGGAAAAGGGCATGAGGATTATCAAGAAATAAATGAAAAAAAATATCCGTTTGATGATAAATCGGTTGTTAATAGAATATTAAATTTAATGAAGATATAATTATGCTTTATCATTTATTTGATTATTTAGATAAGACTTTTGATTTTTATGGAGCCGGTGTATTCCAATACATTTCATTTAGAGCTGGAATGGCTTCTTTTATTTCTCTTTTAATTAGTATGGTTTTTGGTAAATATATAATTTCTTTTTTAAAGAAAAATCAATTTTCAGAATCAATAAGAGACCTCGGTCTTTCAGGTGAAAAAGTAAAAAAAGGAACACCCACAATGGGTGGAATTATAATTATTTTGTCTATAGTCATACCTACATTTTTATTTTCCAAACTAAGTAATATTTATGTAATTATAATGTTGATTGTAACTATTTGGATGGGGATAATTGGTTTTTTGGATGATTATTTAAAAATTTCTAAAAAAAATAAAGACGGATTAAAACCGAAATTTAAGATTTTTGGACAAGTTTCTTTAGGAGTTATTATAGGTTTAATTATTGTATTTCATGATGATATTGTAGTAAGACAATTTAATAATGAAAGTATAAATACTATTGAACACAATCACTTAGATACCAAAGAGTTAATAACCACTATTCCTTTTGTAAAAAATAATGAGTTTAACTATAAATGGTTACTACCAGTTGAATTAAATAAATTTGATTGGATCCTTTATATCATTATTGTAATTTTTATAATTACTGCAGTTTCTAATGGATCTAATTTAACTGATGGTCTTGATGGTTTAGCAGCAGGTACTTCTGCAATTATTGGAATTACATTAGCTATATTTTCCTACCTTTCTGGAAATATTATTTTTTCAGATTATTTGAATATTCTCTACATTCCAAATATTGGTGAAATAGTTATTTTTTGTTTTGCTTTTGTAGGGGCTTGTATAGGATTTATTTGGTATAACTCGTATCCTGCACAAGTATTTATGGGAGATACAGGTAGTTTATCTATTGGAGCTATAATTGCTGTATTATCCATAATAATTAAAAAAGAATTGTTGATTCCTATTCTTTGTGGAGTTTTTTTCATCGAAAGTTTATCAGTAATAATTCAAGTAACTTATTTTAAGTATACAAAAAGAAAATTAGGAAAAGGTAAAAGAGTTTTTCTTATGGCTCCCCTACATCATCACTACCAATTAAAAGGAATTCATGAAACAAAAATTGTATCTAGATTTTGGATGATTGGTATTTTACTTGCGATTTTAACTTTAACTACATTAAAATTGAGATAAATGATTTATAAATGGATATTAAATAATATTAAAGGAGATAGATGGATTTGGTTTATAGCTTTATCATTATCAATTTTAAGTTTGTTAGTAGTTTATAGTGCAACTGGTTCTTTAGCATATCAAAAAATGCAAGGAAATACTGAGTATTATCTTTTCAAGCATTTCTTTTTAATACTATTAAGTTTTGTAGCAATGTGGTTTACTCATAAAATTGACTATAAGTATTTTTCTAAATTATCTAAAATTAGTTTATATGCATGTATACCTTTATTATTATTCACATGGAAATTTGGTCTAAACATAAATGATGCATCTAGATGGATAAATATTCCAATTTTAAATCAAGCTTTCCAGCCATCAGATTTAGCCAAACTTTCTTTAATTGTCTATTTATCAAGTTATTTATCAAAGCATCAAATGGATATTAAAAATATTAAAGAGACACTTATTTTTCCTTTAATTTGGATTTCTGTAATATGTTTATTGATTGCCTTAACAAATTTTTCAAGTTCGGTTTTATTATTTGTTACTAGTATTATTTTACTTTTTATTTCAAGAGTACCAATTAAATATTTAACACTATTACTTGTAAGTTTTATTATTGCAGGCTCAATTGCTATTTTTATTGGACAAAGGGGACAAACAGTAATTAGTAGATTTGAAAATTTTATTGAAAATAAAGAAATTCCTTTTCAGTTAAAACAAGCATATATCGCTGTTTCAACAGGTGGACTATTTGGTAAAGGTCCAGGGAAAAGTAATCAAAAAAACTTTTTACCTCAATCATATTCTGATTTTATTTATGCAATTATTATTGAAGAATATGGTTTAGTAACCGGTTTATTTGTTTTAATTCTATATTTACTTCTTCTATACAGAGGTTTAGTGACATTAATGAGAAGTGAAAGAGCTTTTGGTGGTCTTTTGAGTGCAGGTTTAAGTTTTGCCTTGGTTATTCAAGCTATAATTAATATGTGTGTTGTCGTTGGTCTTTTGCCTGTAACAGGATTAACTCTACCACTTATAAGTATGGGTGGCACATCTCAACTTTTTACAGGAATTACATTAGGAATAATATTAAGTGTTAGTAGGTATAATGAAGATGAAAACAATAATAATTTAGTTTATGACAAAATCATTTAAAGAAAAAATAAAAGTAATAATTTCTTGTGGAGGAACCGGAGGTCATATATATCCTGCTATTGCAGTTGCAAATGAAATAAAAAAAAGAAATAAAATGAATGAAATACTTTTTATAGGTTCAAATGAAAGAATGGAAATGAAAATAATACCAAATCATAATTTTAAAATAATAGGTTTATGGATTAGTGGGATTAAAAGAAGTAGTTTATGGAAAAATATTATTTTTTTTGGAATTCCTTTTGTTTTAAAAAACTTTCTTTTGCCTATTAAACTGGTTTATTCTATTATTAGATCACTATTTATAATAAATTCGTTTAAACCAGATATAGTTATTGGTTTCGGAGGATATACAACTGGTCCTTCTTTGATTGCTTCAATATTAACCGGAACATCTTCTGCAATTCAAGAACAAAACTCTTATCCTGGCATTACCAATAGAATTCTTGGTAAAAAAGTAAATTTAGTATTTGTTGCATTTGAAAATTTAGAACGATTTTTTTCAAAAAAATTATTCTGTTTTGGAAACCCAGTAAGATCTAATTTACTGAATATAAGCAAATTAAAATCAGATGCTATTAAATTTTTTGGACTTAACAAAAATAAAAAAACCTTATTACTAATGGGTGGAAGTCTTGGATCAAAAACAATTAATGATAGTGTGATGAATAATTTATCAATAATTAAAAATAGTCCCTTTCAAATTTTATGGCAAACTGGTAAAAACTATTATGATCAAATTTTATCAAAAAAAGATCTTATTCCTTCAAATATTATTTTTCTTCCATTTATAAGAGAGATGAATTATGCATATGCATCTTCTGATATTATTATTTCAAGAGCAGGTGCTTTAGCAATTTCAGAATTATGTGTGATAGGTAAACCTGTAGTATTAGTTCCTTCTCCCAATGTTGTAGAAGATCATCAAACAAAAAATGCTTTATATTTAAAATCTGCAGGTGCTTGTGAAATAATCAAAGATCAAAATGCAAGAAAAGATTTAATTAAAAAATCTTTTCAATTATTAAATGATAAAAACAAAATTAAGAAATTAAAAAAAAATATTTTATTACTTTCAAAACCTGATGCAACAAAAAAAATCGTTGATAAATTATTAGATAAAATTAAAAGATGACAAACTTTATTTTAAAAATCAAATATTTATTTTTCTTCCTATTAACATTTGGATTAATATTTGTTTCATTTGTTTATAAAAAAGAAAATAATATAATATTTGATATATCAAGTGAGAATAGATTTTTAAATAGTGAAGAAATTTTTGATTTGACTAATGATATAATTAATGATTCTTCAATTATTGATTTAAATTATCTTGAAGAAAAAATAAAGTCAAACAAATTTATAAAAGATATTGAGATATATAATAATTTAAATAATGTTGTAAATATTAATATTAATCAATTTAAACCATACGCAAGATTAATAAATAATATTGGAGATGATTATTATATTGATAAAAATGGAGAAATTTTTCCAGTTTCCAATAAGTATTCAGAGAGGGTTTTATTGATTTTTTTTAAAAATTATAAAAATATTGATAAGGAAAAAAATATCAATTTTTTTCAAAACGGCAATGAAATTTTTAAACTTATAAATTATATTAATAGAAATGATTTTTATAAAAAACAAATTTCACAAATAAATGTTCTAAAAGATGGCGAGATAATTATGATACCTCAAATTACTAAACAAAAAATTTATTTTGGAAATACTGATAATATGGAAATTAAATTCAAAAAATTAGAGTTATTTTATAAAAATATTCTACCAACTAAAGGATGGAATTATTATGAATCTGTAAACTTAAAATTTAAAAATCAAATTGTTTGTAATAAAAGTAGCAATGTATGAGAGATGAATATATAGTTGGACTAGATATTGGTACAACCAAAATATGTATAGCTGTTGGTAAAAAAGATGATCATGGGAATATTAAAATAATTTCCTTTGCAGAAACTAGATCTTTTGGAGTTGCTGTTGGTATGGTCCAAAATATTCAAAAAGCTACAGAGCAAATTAGTCAAGTAGTTAAAGAAGCATCAAAAAATTCAAATATTGAAATTAAAAAGGCAAATGTTGGAATTGCTGGAAAACATATTAAAAGTTTTACTAGACACAATTCTATTTATATAAATAATAATAAAGAGGATAATGAAATAAATTCTGAACATTTAATTAAATTATTATATGAAGCAAAAAATACTATAATACCTCCTGGAGATGAAATTATTGCTGTAACGGCTCAAAACTACTTAGTTGATGAAGAAATCATGACAATGGAACCAATTGGTACCCCTGGAAAAAAGTTAGAAGCAGACTTTCATATTGTTACAGCTAGAAAAACAGATATAAAAAATATAATATCATGTGTAGAAAAGGCTAATATTTTTAGAGAATTATTAGTTTTAGAACCTCAGGCTTCTTCTTTAGCAATTTTAACTGAAGGAGAATTAGAATCAGGTGTTTGTTTAGTAGATATTGGTGGTGGTACAACTGATATTGCAATATTTCATGAAAATGTTATGAGACATACTGCAATTATACCTTATGGAGGTGAGATAATTACCCAAGATATTAAAGATGGATTACAAGTTTTAACAAAGCAAGCTGAAATTCTTAAGATAAAATTTGGTAGGGCTATTGCTAGTCATGCTTCAAAAAATGAACATGTAAAAATTCCGGGAATAGGTCAGCGAGAAGATAGATTAATATCAACATATAATCTTTGTAAAATTATTGAAGCTAGAATGGAAGAAATTATTCAAGATATTCATAAGGAAATAATCCTAAGTGGTTATAATGGTAAGTTATCAGGTGGTATTGTTCTAACGGGTGGGGGTTCTCAATTGTTAAGTTTGAAACAATTAGTTAAATATATGACTGGGATGATTCCGAGAATTGGATTTCCTGATTCACAACTATCTAATTCTGAATTTAATTTAAAGTCACCGAAGTATTCAACCTTAGTTGGTTTATTAATTTCAGGTTATAAATCTAGTAGAATTAATAAAAGTAAAAATACAACTAGATCCGAGTCAAAAGATGTCATAAAAGAATTTAGTGATAAGTTTAAATCTTTTTTTACCGACACTGATTTAGATGAATTTAAAAAATAAACTGTTTTAATATGTACACTTTTGATTTGCCCTCACATCATAGATCTATAATAAAAGTAATAGGAGTGGGTGGTGGTGGTAGTAATGCTGTAAACTATATGCATTCATTGGGGATTAAAGATGTAGAATTCATCGTTTGTAATACAGATATCCAAGCTCTTCATTCTAGTAGTGTTAAAAATAAGCTTCAAATAGGCATCAATTTAACAGAAGGTTTAGGGGCTGGTGCTGATCCAGAAAAGGGAAAAAATGCTGCTAAAGAAAGTAGTCATGAAATTCGAGAAATTTTGAAGAATGACACAAAAATGTTATTTATAACAGCAGGGATGGGCGGAGGAACAGGTACGGGGGCTGCACCAATTATTGCGAAGTTAGCTAAAGAATTAGACATATTAACAATTGGTATTGTTACTGTTCCATTTCTTTTTGAAGGAAAAGAGAAAATGGATATAGCTAATGAAGGTATTAAATTTTTGAAAGAAGATTGTGATAGTGTAATTGTTATTATGAACGAAAAATTATCAGAGATATATGGTAATCTTACTCAAAGAGACGCTTTTTCAAAAGCGGACGATGTTTTATCAACTGCTGCTAGAAGTATTGCTGAAATAATTACTTCTACTGGAAATATTAATGTAGATTTTGAGGATGTTAATACTGTAATGAGAAATGCAGGAACAGCTGTAATAGGTTCAGCTACAGCATCTGGTGAAAATAGAGCTAATAGAGCTGCTGAAATGGCCATTAACTCTCCTTTATTAAATAATCATCAAATATATGGTGCAAAAAAAATACTTTTAAATATTGTTTCTGGTGAAGATGATGAAATTAATATGAATGAATTAAAAAGTATTACTCAATATATTGAAAATTCGGTTGGAAATGATGCAAAAATTATTTTTGGGACAAGTATAGATCAAACTTTGGCTAAAAAGATTAAAGTAACTGTAATTGCTTCAGGATTTGATAGCTCCTTTAAAAATTCTAATACTAATGATAGTATTGAAAATGAAAAAACAGATAGTCAAATCAATATTTTTGAGGAAAATGATCAACTTAGTGAAGTTAAATCTTATGCTTTCGAAAAACCATCTTTAGAGAATAAATCTGATGAACAAGATGATCAGAAAATTATTTTTGGTATTGAAGATGAATATAATGAAATAGATGAATATGAAAAAATGGAGGTTGAAAATACTAATGATAAATCTTTAGATTATAAAGAAGAATTAATCAATGATGAAACACCTGAAATTTTATATGAAAAATATAAAAGTGAAAGAGAGGATAGAATAAAAAAATATGATTCCTCAAATAAAATCCATAGTGAAATAAAAGAATCTGAAAATAAATTAATTCCAGCTTTTAAAAGAAAAAAAATAAATCTCATTGATGAAAATATCGATAATATTTCAGAAAAAACCAAAACTTTAGAAATTGAAAGTGATACAGAAAGTTTGGATGAAGATTAGTTACATCATAGTTGATTTAATCTATTAATATTTTATGTCGATACATTTAAAAGCAAAGTTTTTATCAAAAAGTTATAAAACAAAAAAAGTTCTAAATAATATTTCTTTTGACGTATTTAAAGGAAATATTTTAGGTTTAGTTGGAAAAAATGGTGCCGGAAAGTCAACAATTTTAAAAATTTTAAGTTCTTTGATTGATTTTGGAGGAGATGTTTTTATTAATAAGAAAAGTATAAAAAATACTGATAGTGAATATAAAAAAAATGTAGGTTATTTATCTGAAAATAACCCCTTGTATATGGATTTTTATATTCAGGAATATTTGACTTTTATTGGTAATCTAAATGGATTATTTAAAGATGATTTAGAGAAAAGAAAAAAACTTGTAATTGAATTATGTGGGTTAAATAGTTTTCAAAATGAAAAAATTAGTAATCTTAGTAAAGGATATAGACAAAGAGTTGGAATAGCTTCTGCATTTATTCATGATCCAGATATATTAATTTTAGATGAACCTACTACAGGTTTGGATCCTTCACAGATATTAGAAATAAGAGAATTAATTAAAAATTTAGCTAAGAATAAAATAGTTATTTTTTCTTCACATTTATTGAATGAAATAAATGAAATCTGTGATAAGGTAATTTTTTTAGATAAAGGAAATATAATTCTTGATTCTAATCTTAAAGATTTAAAAAATAAGCATAATAATATTTCATTAGACAAAATTTTCAATAAGATAATAGTAGATTAATGTATACAATATTTAAAAAGGAAATAAATGTATTTTTTGACTCTTTATATGGCATAATAATTTTTTCTATTTTTTTTTTAATAAATGGACTTTTTATTTGGATATTTCCTTCATCTAATATTTTTCAATACGGCATATCATCTTTAGAAATATTTTTTGATCTTGTTCCATATATTTTTATTTTATTTATTTCATCAATAACAATGAAAATTATTTCAGAAGAAAGAAGTTTGGGTACACTTGAAATTTTATTATCACAACCAATTTCGTACAAAGAGATAATTTTAGGTAAATTTTTATCTTGTTGGTTTTTATCAATTTTTTTAATTTTTCTTACTTTCCCCTATTGGTTAACAATTTATTACTTATCAAATCCATTAGGTAACATTGATAATATAATTATTTTAAACTCATATATAGGTTTAATACTATTAGTTGGGGCGATGAATTCAATTGGAATATTTTTTTCTTCTATTTTTCAAAATCAAATAATTTCTTTCCTTTCTTCTTGTTTTATTTTTTATTTATTGTATGAGGGAATTGATATGATTAATTTTTATGATTCAATAAATTTAATAGATTCATTCATTGATCATTTTACATTTTCATATCACTATTCAAATTTCACAAAAGGTATATTTCAAATAAGTAGCTTCATATATTTTATAATTGTAATGATTACTTTTTTTTATTTTTCTTTAGTTAATCTTAGAATTGATTTGAAATGAAAAAAAAAATTATTTCTATAATAATTAATGATTTAACTCAATTTTTTAGTTTATCAACCATTTTCTCTTTATTAATTATATACATATATATTAGTTATAATAATATAAGATTTGATCTTACCAGTGATAAAAGATATACACTTTCATCATCAAGTATAAAAACAATTAAAAGTATAAATGATCCAGTCAATTTTAAAATTTTTTTGTCTGGTGAGCTTCCTCCTGGAATGAAATATTTAAAATCAGAAATTAACAGGATTATGATTGATATTAAAAATTATAATAAAAAAAATATAAAATATGAATTTGTTGATTTGGATAATTTAAGTGATAATGAAAAAAACTTATATATTGATAAATTAATATCAAAAAATATTAATCCTACTGATTTGGTATATAATACTGATAAAGGAAGGATTATAAAGAGAATATTTCCAGGTATTTTAATAAATAGTGGTGATAAAGAAGAGTCTATATTATTATTAACAGGAGACAAAAACTTTTCTCCATCCGAAATAATAAATCAATCAATTGAAAATTTAGAATTTGAAATTGTTTCTAGTTTGTTTTTTCTATCTCAGTCAGTTAATAAAAGAATAGGTTACATTACAGGTCACAATGAATTAAATAATATCGAAATTAGTAGTATAAGATCTATTTTGGAAAAAAAATATCATTTTGAAATTATAAATATTGAAAATTCATTTGATAGAATTGATGATTTTAATTTACTAATTGTTGCTAAACCTAAATCTTCATTTTCAATGAAACATAAATATTTTTTGGATCAATTTTTGATGAACGGGGGTAGAATTCTTTTTCTAGTTGATGCTTTAGGTGTTAATCTTAACGATTCATCTATCTATGAAAACCTAGCTTATGAATATGATCATAAATTGGATGATTTATTTTATAAATATGGAATTAGAATAAATAAAAACTATATAAAAGATTTTAATTCAGCACTATTTCCAATTGTAATTGGTAATTTTGGAAATAATCCTAATATTGTTCCATTGCCTTTTCCTTTTTTTCCTGAAATATCAAATTTTAGTAATCATTCAATAGTAAAAAATTTAGGATCCATAATAACAAAATTTGTTTCAAGTATTGATACAGTAAATAATAATAATTTAATTAAAAAAACACCTCTTTTATTTACTTCTGATTTCTCATATGTAGATAATTTTCCAGTAGTAATTAATTTAAATGATTTAGCAAAAAATTTAGATCAATCTGATTTTTATGATAAATCTAAACTAATTGGTATTTTACTTGAAGGTAAATTTTCTTCTTATTTTAACAATCGTTTATTTGATTTCAAAATAAAAGATAAAAGTTTTCTTTCTAATAGTTCTGAAACCAAAATAGTAGTGATATCGGATGGGGATATTATCAGAAATGATATTGTAAATGGTAACGCTATTGAATTGGGAAATGATATATATCAAAAAAAGAAGTATGCCAATAAAGAGTTAATTGAAAATATTATTTTTTATTTACTTGAAGATGATGACTTAATTGATACCAAAATGAAAGATTTAAATTATTATCAATTAGATAAAAATAAAGTAAATAAATATAAATTGACATTTCAATATTTTAACTTATTAATACCAATTATATTTTGTCTTATTATTTTTATATTAAGATATTTTTATAGAAAAAATAAATATATCTTTAACAAGTAGTTTTAATTATTTTTTCAAATTGTAAAATTTATTTTTTTAATTTGTAAATTCTGTTATGTTTTTATTATGAAATTTATAGTATCTTCTTCTTATCTTTTAAAACATCTTTCAGTTGTTAGTGGTATCATAACATCTAATCCTGTTGTTCCTATACTCGAAAATATTTTATTTGAAATAGATAATGGTAATTTATTAATTACTGCTTCTGATTTACAAACTACAATAATGGTTGAGGTTCAAGTTGAATCTAAAGAGGATGGAAGTATAGCGATTCCTTCAAAAACTTTAATTGAAACTTTAAAAAACTTACCAGAACAACCTGTAACTTTTTCGATAGATAAGGAATCATATAATATTGAGATTAATTCAGATAATGGTAGATATAAATTAGTAGGTGAGAATTCTACTGACTTTCCTAAGATACCTGAAGTTTCTGATGGATATTCTACAGATATAAATTCTAAAAATTTAATTGATGCTATAAACTATACAATTTTTGCTGCAAGTAATGATGAGTTAAGACCTGCAATGACTGGAATATATTTTAGTTTATCAAAAGACTCTTGTACTTTTGTTTCTACAGATGGTCATAGATTAGTAAAATATAACCGGACTGATATTAAGGGGGATGATTTAAATCATATGATGATATTACCGAAGAAGTCAATGAGTTTAATACGGGCTTCTTTATTAAATCAAAAAGCATCAAATATTAAACTTGAATTCAATGCATCCAACGCCTTTTTTAGCATTGAAAATATTAAAATAACATGTAGGCTTATAGATGAAAAATATCCAGATTATGAAAATGTAATACCTTTAGATAATAATAATAAAATTTCTATTGATAGAATTGAATTATTAAATTCTCTTAAAAGAATTTCAATTTATGCCAATAAAACAACAAATCAAGTAAGATTTAAAGTTAGTGGTAGTGAGCTTTTAGTTTCATCTGAAGATCTTGATTTTTCTAATGAAGCAAATGAAAGACTTTCCTGTGATCATGATGGTAATGATATTGAAATTGGGTTTAATGCTAAATTTTTAATTGAAATTTTATCAAATCTTAATTCTAAAAATGTCTTCTTAAATTTATCAGAACCTAATAAAGCAGGTTTAATATTACCTGATAATATTGATGAAAATGAAGACATTACTATGCTGGTAATGCCGGTAATGTTGAATGATTATGATTAATTTTTTATTTCATATACTAATATCTTTATCCTACTTATTCAATCCTATTGAAAGAACATCTTGGATTTATGAATCTAATGGCATCAACGAAGTCAGAATCTATTCTGATAATTATTTTGTAGTATCAAATTATAATATTAATAATAAAAAGTTTATTAGTACGAAAGGTGGTTTTTATTCTTTTAAGAATAGTAAATATTATGAAGTATTAGAGTTTAATTCCTTAGATTCTTCTTTGGTTGGAGATACTATATTTTATTCTGATATTAAAATTGATCTTGATGAAGAAAATAATTTAATAACAGGCATAAGGATCGGAGAAGTAGAATACATTCCTAATCAACCTAATCATGTTCATGAATATGATCTTCACGGATCTTGGTTAATGAGTGGTATTGAAAGGAGAGGGGAGATGAGAATGAGAGATGTAAATAGACCAAGAAAGACTATGAAAATGATTGCAGGAGGTAGGTTTCAGTGGATAGCATATGATATATCAAAAAAAGGTTTTTACGGAACTGGTGGAGGTACTTTTACTGCAAAAGATGGAAAATATATTGAAAATATTGAATTTTTCTCAAGGGATTCTAATACAGTTGGGAATTCATTAGAGTTTGATTTTGAGATTAAAGATAAAGATTGGCATCATAGGGGATTCAGTTCAAAAGGTGATCCAAAATATGAAATTTGGACACAAAGAAAACAATAGTTTATTAAGCTAATGCGCATGTGGCGGAATTGGTAGACGCGCTAGGTTGAGGGCCTAGTGACCTTAATTGGTCGTGGAAGTTCGAGTCTTCTCATGTGCACTTTAAATAAAATAATTATCCAAATATTGAGGATAATTTCATTGCTAAATGCATTTCACCACTGATTTTCATTTTTCCAGACATGAAAGCATTCATGGAACTCATCTCTTTGTTAAGTATTTTCTCAAAATCTTCATTTGATACAGTAATAGTACAATCAGCATCTTCATTATTATTTGATACATCTGGTGGTGATACTGTATCATTAATTAATACACAACCATCACTAAAATCAAATTTAATTTTAGCCTCTATTGATCCGGAATTTTCATTTGACAATTTTCTAATTTTTTCTGTTATATCGTTTAAATTCATATTATTTAATTTATAATTTCAATTTCAAAAAGACTGGGCCATAATTTACCAGTTACAAATAATTGATTTGTTATACTATTATAGGCTACACCATTTAAAACATCAAATTTTTTATTATAATTTTTTTTATTAAATATACCATTTAAATCAAGTATAGATTCAACAATTCCTGTTTCAGGATTAAATATTATTATTTCTTCCTTTCCATAGATATTCGCAAAAATCTTACCTTTTACATTTTCTAATTCATTTATCAGTTTGATGGGTCCATTTTTATTGTAAATTTGAATTTTTTTTATAAGTTTATAAGATTCTGGATCAATAAAATATATAGTTTCTGTGCCATCACTTATTAATAATTTATTATCATATGTAGTAATACCCCATCCTTCATGATTATATTTAAACTCATCAATTTTTTCAAAAGAATTTTTATCATATACAAACCCTAAATTTGCTTCCCAAGTTAATTGATATATTTTATTATTAAACACAGTAATTCCTTCTCCAAAATACTTGTTGTCTAAATCTATTTTTTTTATAGTTTTTCCTGATTTTAATTCTACTTCTTTAAGGCTTGAGAATCCTCTTCTTCCAGTACTTTCAAAAAATCTATTTTTATCAAAAGTTAATCCTTGCGTATATGCATCTGTATCATGAGGAAAAATATTTTTAATTTTAAATTTTAATTTATTCGGATTATTATTTGGAAATAGATTTATTGATGAATAGTATGTTTCTTTTTTATCATTATTAATATGACAAATTAGTTTTATTCTATGTTTACCAACAGAATTAAATTTAGATGAACTAATTCTTCCTGATTCATTTTCAAAATAGTCGATTGTGTCATTTTTATAAATAACGTAGAACTTTTTAATTATAGATGAATTATCCTTAGCAGCAAATTCTATATCTATTGAATCATTAAAATAAATTATATCATTTGAATTTGGTTTTATTAGATTTACTAATGATTTAATTCTTGGACTCTTCTTTATGATATTTTTCTTTTCATTAAAACAAGAAACTAAAAAAAATATCAAAAAAAGTATTTTATAATTTTTTTGCCAAATCATTTCCATTTTTTGTTAAATTAAAACCTATACCTATTTTTAAGTTCTCATAATCTAGAATATCAATCTTTCTAAGATATTTTTTCTGAACTAAAGTTTTAAAAGTTCTACTAATTGATGCTTTTGCCGCTTTTAATTTTTTACATTCTCCTCTTATGATTCCTTTTTTATGATTTCCGTCCGATCTAATAAATTTTCTTCTACAAATTTCAATAAATTTTCTAGAATTTTTTTTATATATACTATTTTTAGAAAATTTATTAAGATACCCATCTCTTTTAAGTTTCAAATTAAAAAAAGACACAAGTGGTTCATAAAAACATATATGAGCTGACCCATTGGAATTTGGTTCTATATTTGATAGTTGAGTAAATGGATATTTTACTTTTAATTTATCAAGTTTTGTTTTTAAACTTATATAATCTTTGATCGATCCATTTTCCATTTTCTTAATAATGGATTTTGCTTTTTTTAGATTTGAATAAGTTATTATTGAATTTTCAAAAGCATCAGAATTCAAAGATAAATTTTCATCTATCATATTTTTTTTAGCTAAGATAAGGATATGTTTTTGTAGTGTAGAAAGATACATTTATCAAAAGATGCTATCGTATAAATATACGAAAAAAATTTTAGAAAATTAATTTTCTAAAAAATAGCATCGGATCCTTCATAATCTGCTGTTCCACCTCTTTGAAAAGATCTTCTTTTGTTTTGATTTATTCTGTATTGAAATGATACTCTAAATTCTTGAGTTCTTCTCCAAGCAAATTCTCCAATTGTCTTAAAATTATCTCCTTCTCTTTCATATCTTCTTAATCTTGTTTTAAGTAAATCTCTAACATTTAAACTAATAGTTCCTTTCTTATTTTTAAAAATATCTTTAGATAATCCCAAATCTATTGCATAAGAAGATAAATTTTTTCCTTGTGGATCTTCAGAAGGACCTCTATAATCAAATGTTATTTGACCATCAAGACTTTTGTTAAACATTTTTATATTATTATTTAGTCTTGTTCTCCAACTATATGACTTAGCATAAAAATTTTGATCTAGATATTGTCCTTTAGTTTCTGATTGAAAAAAATTAAATGAACCTGTAGTGCTGAGCCAATCGGTGTAATCAATATTCCCATTTAATTCAATACCATAAGCATTCGTATAACCTAAGTTAACTGGTTTGTATATAGAATATCCTTTATCGTTAACATCTAAAATTCTTTCAATTTCGTCGTTTGTATATCTATAATAAGAACCTATATAAAAGTTTCCTGATTTAAATTCTTTGAGAAATCCTATTTCATATGAATCTGTTAGTTCTGGCTCTAAAAAAGGGTTACCAGTAAATGTAGATCTTGAATCTCCTAAACCATAAAAGGGATTCAAATCCCAAAATCTTGGTCTTCTTAATCTTTTACTATAACTAACTTGTAATGATTCTTTATCACTAAATTTATAAGTCGCAAATGCAGATGGAAAAAAGTTAGAATATTTTAATTTAGTAGTTTCATTAGTTTCAATTAAATTAGCAAAGAAATCAGTATTTTCATATCTTAAACCCAATTGGTATGAAAAACTTCCATGTTGGTTTGCAAACTGTGTATATAATGAGTTTACATCTTGATAATAATCATATTTGTTAGATGGTGGTATTCTTCTCCATTCAGAACTTGGAGATAACTGTTCAGCAAAAAAATCACTTTTCATTTTATCATAATCTCTTTTATAACCAAATTCTATTTTGCCCATTTCCTTATTAAATGGATATACATAATCTAATCTGATACTTTGATCATAACGATCACTTGTTTGTGTTGATCTTTGATTAATTACTCTTGAAGTATTATAATTTGTTTCTTCGTATAAATTATTACTATCACTAGTATTATCACTCCACGAAAAGTTAATCTTTAAATTGTGTCCTCTTTTTTTAAAATTTTTAGTATAGGAAAAACTGTAACTAACATTATCATAATCACTTTCTGAGTTTTCATTTCTTAAACTTTTTGCAATTTCTACGTTAGATGAATTATAATCGACATAGTTATTGACGCTTGTTCCGTCTCTGCTACCAAATCGGCTACTAAAAGAAAAATTAAAAATATTATTTTTGTTTGGATAAAATGAAAATCCAGCTCTGGTTCCAAAGGAGAGGCTATTACTTGTTCTGTCTCTGTTTGTAAGTGAAGTATATGTTGTATCAGGTAGAAAAAAATCAGAGTCTGTATATCCACCACCTTTAGTTTCTCTCAAACTTGTATTAATACTAGCAAAAACTGAAAATTTACTTTTTCTATAATTAAAACTTGACGATATTCCATATTGACTTGGATATCCTCCATTCACATTTACTGAACCACTTAATCCTTTCATCCTTTCCTTTTTTAAAATAATATTTATAATTCCAGCAGAACCTTCAGCACTGTATCTAGCAGAGGGATTTGTTATTATTTCAACTTTGTCAATTTCATTTCCTTGTAATTGTTTGAATGCATTTGCACCATCTAAACCCATCATACTTGCAGGTTTTCCATCCACTAATATTCTAACACTTTCTGATCCTCTTAGACTTATATTTCCTTCAATATCTAAATCAATAGATGGTATATTTTCCAAAATTTCTTCTGCAGTTCCTCCTTTGTTACTTAAATCTTTTCCAACATTAAATACTCTTTTATCAAGCTTTAATTCAAGGCTACTCTTTTCAGCTCTTACAGTTACTTCATCTAGACTAGTAGCGTCTGATGATAAATAGATATCTTTTAAATCTATATCTGTATTTTGAAAAGAGAATGATAAATCTATATTTTTATTTTCATATCCAACATATGACACATTAGCATATAGGTTAAATCCTCTATTTGGAATAGTCATTTGAGAAGTTCTATTTTCTCTAATTTTTTTCATTACGTCTCTCGGATTGAACTCTATTTTAAATTTTCCATTTTCATCTGATATACCTCCTGAAACTAAAATTGAGTCTTTAGTGAAAATACTGATCGAGGCGAAAGATAATCCTTCATTTGATTCAGAATCTAGTAATTTACCTTTAAGAGACATAGTTGACATTTGAAAATTTTGATAAGAACCTTGTGACCACTGTGGTCTTCCTTGTGAAAGCAATTCTAAAGAAATAAGTAAAAGGAATGTTAGAAGGTAGTGTTTCAACATAAACTTACAACGAAACATTTGTTAAAAAGGTTTTTTAATTAAAGGCAAAGCTATGTAATTATTATATATATAACTATTATGGTAATAAAGCTAGCAATTCCTTGAAATAATGTCATTAATGTAAATTTTTTATACCCTTCTGATATATTCAATGATGTACTTTGTGTAACTATCCAAAAATACGAATCATTAGCGTGAGATACAGTCATAGCTCCAGAACCCAATGAGGCTACAATTAATGCAATCATCCAAGGGTCTGAAATATTCATACTTTGTAAAATTGGAAATAAAATAGAGCTTCCTATAATTAAAGATGAAGTACTTGAGCCTTGACTGGTTTTTAATAAAGCGCAAACAATAAAAGATAAAAATAAAATATAAATAGGACTAAGTGATAAATTTATGGCTGATTGATTTATAATATTAGAAAGATCACTATTCTTAAGAACCTCACCAAAAGCTCCTCCTAATGAAGTTAAGATTAGTATTGGACCACTAATTTTTAGTGAATTTTGTATCCATTTTTTTTTATTATTTTGACTTTTGCTTGGTAATAAGAAACAAATAATTGTTCCAATGGAGATTGCTATTAATGGATTTCCTAATATTTTTAAAATTTGAAAAATAGAGTTTGAATTTTCGTTAAGTTCTATAATATTTAAGAAAGTACTTGAGCCAATAAGAAGCGTAGGAGTTAAGATAACCAAGAAGGGTAGAATAAGTTTTTTGTTATTTATTTTTTTAATTTTATTTAAATCTATTTGAATGTTTTTACTAAACTTTTTTGCATAGAAAAAAGATATAAGTGATGAAGGAATAGATACTATGGATCCAATTATTATGGCATATCCTATATATTGATTAGCATTTAAGTTACTAATAGCCGCAAGCGGGCCTGGAGTAGGAGGTATCAAAGTGTGGGAAGTATATAATCCTCCTGATAAAGAAAGATTGAGACTTGCTAATGAAATATTTGAACTAGATACAATTGATTTTGAAATACTATTTAAAATTAAAAAACCAGAATCACAAAATACTACAATTCCTAAAAACAGTCCTAAAAAATTCAATGATAATATTGAATTATTTTTAAATTTTGAAAGTATAAGGTTTCCAAACATTTTAATTGATCCAGTTTCTTTTAAAAATTCTCCCATTATTATACTAAAAACAATAATTAATCCAATAGATTTTAAGGTATTACCAAATCCATTTTTGATGGAGTCTATTATTTCAAATAATGGTAAACCCATAAGTATTCCACATAAAAAACAAGCAAAAAAAAGACTAAAAATAGGGTGCCAATTAAATTTTGATGTTGTAATAATTATAAATAAAATAGATAATGCTAAGTATAAAAATATTATCATTCTTATTTTATATTAAGTGATAATAAATATAGGATTGCCATTCTAATAGCAACACCGTTTTCTACTTGATTTAAAATTATAGATCTTGATGAATCAGCAACGTCACTACTGATTTCAATACCTCTATTTATTGGACCAGGATGCATTATTATTAGATCTTTATTTATGGATTTCAGTAATTTATTATTAATTCCAAAATATAAGCTATATTCTCTCAAAGATGGAAAATATTTTACTTCTTGCCTTTCAAGTTGAATCCTTAGAACGTTAGCTACATCCGCCCATTCTAATGCTTTTTTAATATTATTTTCAACAATTATATCAAGATCAGATATATGTTTGGGAATTAATGTTTTTGGTCCACATACCATAACTTTAGCTCCTAATTTTTTTAATAGAAAAATATTTGAAATTGCAACTCTAGAATGAATAATATCACCAATGATTGCAATTTTTTTATTATTGATATTTCCTAATTTTTCTTTAATAGAGTAAGCATCTAATAATGCCTGAGTAGGGTGTTCATGTGATCCATCACCTGCATTTACTACACTTGCATCAACATTATTTGCAATAAATTGAGGTACTCCTGGACTTGAATGACGAATGACCATAATATCAACCTTCATTACTAAAATATTTTTAATTGTATCAAGTAAACTTTCACCCTTTTTTACAGAACTTCCAGAAGAAGAAAAATTTAAAATTTCTGCTGATAATCTTTTTTCTGCTAGTTCAAATGAAAGTTTTGTTCTAGTACTATTTTCAAAAAATACATTTGCAATTGTTATATGCCTTAATGAGGGTACTTTTTTTATAGGTCTAGTTAGAACTTCTTTGAATCTATCAGCTGTATTAAAAATTAAATCAATTTCATTAAGGTCCAAATTTTTAATACCTAAAAGATGCTTATTATTGAGTAAATTCATTCAATTAGTTTTTACAATCCATATTTTATCATTTTTATATCCTTGTTCTTTTAGATTAACTAAAACTTTTTGTGATTCAATTGTGTTTACGCTTTTACCAATATATGTTGCTTCAATTGGAATTTCTCTATTAAACTTTCTATCAATTAGAACTAATAATTCAATTTTATTTGGTCTACCAAAATTAATTATTCCTTCCATTGCAGACCTTACTGTTCTTCCAGTAAACAAAACATCATCAACTATTATTACATTTTTTTCATCCAAAGAAAATGGTATTGAAGTTTCTTTAGCATCCAATTCTTTTCTGTTATTTTTATAATCATCTCTATAAAAAGTAGTATCTAGATATCCTTTTTGTATTTTTTTTGCAATCTGTTTTTCAATTTCATTAATTATTCTTTGAGCAAAAAAAATTCCTCTTGGTTGTAAACCAATAATAACTGAGTTTTGAAAGTGGTTATGATTTTCTAAAAGTTGATTACAAAGACGACTTACAGTTACATTTAGATTTTTACTGTCAAATAGAAGTCTTTTTAACATAATTATACCTGCAAATATAATTTTCTATTTCAATAGATGAAAAAAAGTAATAATTAATTTATTAGTTCAATTTTATTAATATAAAAAACTCTTCTATTTAGTTTAGTATCACTATCCTTTGAGTTTTTGATTTTTTGAATCCCATATGCTAAATAAAAATTATCATACCAATGTTCGAATCCTTCCATTATTTTTTCACTATCCCAGATAACATCAGATTCATTTTTTGAAAGTATGTTGTAAGATTTTTTTTCAATTATATTTTTATCTCTATTAATTAATTTAACATTTAATACTCCCTTATGAAAATAAATTAAAGCTAAATTATCATTATTATAATTTAAATCAATATTAGTATATTTTTTTTCTTCAATACTATTAACATCATTTATTTCAATCTGATTATCCCATAATAAATCACCATCAATATTGAATCCGACTATTATTGAATGAGTATGATTGAATCCGGCAAAATTTGGATCTAAAGCCAAGTCATAATTTCCTGAATATGAATTATAAAATGTTATTGTCGAATTAAATCCTCTATCATTATATTCTTCAAAATACGATTCCCCGGAAATTAAAAATTCAGATTTGTTTTTAATTATATCATCTAAGATCAAATTATAACTCAATTTAATTTTTTTATTAGAGACTGACTTTTTATTTATTTTTTCTTTTATTTTTCTTTCTTTCTTATCTTTTAGATAA
>CACOMW010000012.1 GCA_902628365.1 uncultured Marinoscillum sp.
ATGAGATAAAAATTAACACAAAAAAATATGCAAAAAGACAGATTACATGGTTTAAAAGAGATTTAGATATAAAATGGTTTAATTTAGATTTTGATGAAATTTTTTACTTTATAAATAAAAAAATTAATAATTATTGATTATCTCAGTAATTTTAAAGAGATCTTTATTGATCTCTTTTTTTCTTTTAATTGATAATTTAAGGTCTTGAACTATCAACTTATCATTGATAATTCCAACCATTTTAGATTTATCTTTTTTAATTATTTCTTTTACTGAATAATAACCTAATAACGAACTGTTAATTCTGTCCTTTTCACATGGACTTCCACCCCTTTGAATATGACCTAAAATAGAATATCTAACATTTGAATTTTTCATCTTTTTTTGAACATAATTAGTTATTTTATCAACCGGACCTAAATTACATCCTTCAGCATATATGATAATAACTGATTTTTTTTTAATATTTATTTTTTTAATTTTTTTAACTAAAGAATCAAGGTTTTTAATGTTAATTTCTGGAATCAAAACTAATTCTGCACCAGTTGCATTTCCAGCATGAATAGCTAAATGTCCCGAATTTCTACCCATCACTTCAATAAAAAAAATTCTTTCATGGGAAGATGCAGTATCTCTTATTTTATCAACAGAATCCATAATTGTTTGAACAGCAGTATTGAAACCTATAGAATAATCACTTCCATATATATCATTATCGATAGTAGAAGGAATACCAACTAGAGGAATTTTAAATTCATTTGAGAATATATAGGCTCCTTTAAATGATCCATCACCACCTAAAATAATAAGCCCATCAATATTTTCATTTCTTAAATTATTATAGGCTATTTTTCTATACTTTTTTTGTTTAAATTCTTCACATCGGTTTGTTTTAAGAATAGTTCCACCTTTATGAACAATATTTGTAACACTTTCAGGAGAAAGATTTATAAAGTTAGAATTTAGAAGCCCCTTGTATCCATATTCTATTCCAACAACCTTAATATTATTTTTATGTGCAGCCCTAACAATGGATCTAATACAGGCATTCATTCCAGGTGCATCTCCTCCAGAAGTTAAAATTCCAATTTTTTTTATCATAATATGATTTTAATATTATAGATTAAATTTAATAACAGTAATTTTGACGAATATAATTTTTTTTTGAAAAATGAACAAAATTTTAATAATTACTTATTATTGGCCACCTAAAAAATCACCAGGGGTATTAAGATGGTATTATTTTTCTAGGTATTTGCCATTGTATGGGTACAAACCAATTATTTTTACTCCTTTAAACTCAAAAAATGAGCATGATGATAAAATAGATTTAATAAAAAGAAAAATTTTTGATCCTTCCGATATTTTATCAAAGTTTTTCAAATCTAACATTAATAAAGGAGTATTATCATCTTCTAATTCAATTTTTGGAAATTTTTTAAATTGGATAAGGATTAATTTTTTTGTTCCTGACTCTAGAATTTTTTGGGTAAATCCATCTGTTAAATTTCTTAAAACATATATTAATTATAATAATATAAAAACAATTATAACAACAGGTCCTCCTCATAGCATCCATTTAATCGGATTGAAAATTAAAGAAATTTTAAATATTAATTGGATTGCAGATTTTAGAGACCCATGGTCTTCTTGGGATATTTTGCTAGATATGAAGCCAAGTAATAGGATAATCAATAAACATAAAATTTTAGAAAAAAAAATTTTAAAAAATGCAAATAAAGTTATTGTAACAAATTCTAATCTATATGATGAATTTTTAAATACAATTGATAAAAATAAATTAGAAATCTTGACCAATGGGACTTTATTACCAATTGGTAAAAAAAAACATAATATTAAAAAATTTAAAATTTCTTACTTTGGCTTATTAAATAAATTTAGATTTCCAAAAATTTTTTTTAATGTATTAAAAGAAATTATTAGCAAAAACAATGATATTGAAAAAGATATTGAAATTTTAATATCAGGAACAATTGATACTTCGATTTATAATTATTTAATGAATGATAGTATATTAAAATCAAAAATTAATTATATAGAAAACATTGAATACGAAAAAACATTTAATCATTTTGATTCCTCTAGTCTTTTATTATTATTACTCAATAAAAACTCCACGAATACTACACCAACAAAAGTATTTGATTATGCTTCATCAGGAACATCTGTTTTAACTTTAGGTGAGAAAAAAGATAAAAAAATGGATTTACTTTTAAAGGAATTATCTTTAGAAAAGATTATATCTTATTCTGATAAAATTTCTATTGAAAAGTCGATTTTAAAGTCTTATCAAAACTTTAAATTAAAAATAAAAAATAAACCATCTAAAAATATAAAAAAATACGATAGAAAATATTTAACTAAAAAACTATCTAAGATTTTGGATTATTACTATTAAAAAATTTATCAATTAATTTATTTAAATCAATTGAAACTTTAAATAAATAAATAATTGGAACGAAAAAAATCATAATAAAAAAAGATTTAAATAATATATCCAAAATATAATTTTGATTCGAGGGTAAAAAGTAGATAATTAAAAAAGTTATAGTTGTAATAATTATTACATAAACTGATTTAATCGAAAAAGGTAGAAAACGATATTTATAATAAATAAAAATTATTTTAATAAGATTAAAAATTATTGATGATAAAAGTGCTGCATATGCTGCACCATTAATCCCATATATAGGAATTAAAAAATAATTTGAAATAACAGTAATAATTGCAAGAATTATTATCGATGTAACACTAAATTTATAATGTTTAGACATTAAAATTAGTTCGCTTCCAAAACTTGAAGACATAGTTATTAACTTAGCGATACATATTATTGGAACAATACTTATTCCTTTAATAAAATTATCTTTATTAGGAATTAAACTAAAAATGTTTTCAAGGTTACTAATTACTAGTAAAAACAATAGTGAACCAATTATTAATTGATTAATTGATACTATTTTATAATAGTTTTTAATAGATTTTAAGTTATTCTCTTTAAAAAGTTTAGAAAGTATTGGTGTGGAAATTTGAGAAACTGCTCTTCTTGGCATTTCAATTATAATTGCAATGTAAAATGCTGTAGTATATATACCTGTATCAGACAATCCCAATAAAGCTGAAATCATCAAAATATCTATATTCAAAATTATAATATTACCAAATCCACTAACTAATGAATAAATATTGAAGTTTAAAATACTATTTATTTTATTTTTTATTTTTATAAAATTTAAATCAATCGTAAACTTTTCTTTTTTATAGGAATAAAAAATCAGAATTAGAACACCAATTGAATATATTGGTACTTGTAAATATATCATTTGGTGAAAGTTTATTATAGATACAGATAATAATAAAACTGAAAAACCTGTAAATATTCTGTTCAATACACCATTAGTAAAATTGGGTAGAATGATGTGCATTCTTGATTTTAAATATGATTCAAAAATTGTACTTAATGTTAATAAGAATAAAATAAAAAATATTATATCAAAATAATCTGTGATTAATTCTGATTTTTTTGAAAAAAAATTAATTAATTCTTTATTAAAAATAAAAGTCAATATTAATACTAAAAAAAGTCCAATTATTGTCAATAAAAATTGAAATGAAAAAAATTCATTTTTAGATTTTACATCCTTACTAAATTCAGGATAAAATTTTATAGAAGTACCGCTTATCCCAAAAGCTGCTAATGGAAGTAATAATGTAGCTGCACTAATTATTTGTCTTAATAATCCAATTTCTTCAGTTTTAAGATATTTAGGAAATAAAATTAAAGAATTAATAAAACCAATTAATACACCTATATAAATAATTAAAGAACTCCAAAAACTTTGTTTTAATAGTATTCCCATCTTATTTTTTAACAGCTTCTATGGCGTAGTATCTCTTAGAAATATTTCTCAAAATCGTTCTAATTCCGGGGACAAAGGATGGATTTATCCATTTTTCTTTTCTGATTATTTTCCAACCTGATTTTTGAAGTAACCAGTCAAATTGCCAATCTTCAAATTCATGAAAATGTGAATCTCTTTTATCATTATAATTACGATAAGCTTTACTGTACCAGAGACTTAGTGGTACTGTTGCATATAACCTTTTACATTTTATATTTTTTAATAATTGAAAGGGAGAAATTAGATGTTCTAAAATTTCAAAAGCAGTTATAGCATCAAAATTTTCTGTTTTATGGTTTATGGGGAATAAATCTAAGTCATCACCATTTGTATTTTTAACATTATACCCTTCTTCTTTCATTCGATTAGATAATCGGTTTTCTATACCAATATCTAATATTTTACTATTAACTGGTAAAGTTTTTTTTAGGAATTTGATTGTATTATTAAATCTAGTTTTTTCAGAATAATTATTGTTTAATTTTTTTATTTTATTAAGCATTTTTATAATAGAACTTTTAACTAAGTTATATTTTATTAATAAATTAATTAATTAAAAATATTTTTTTAATAATATTTTTAATTCTATACCTTCTTATGAAACGACCTTGTTCTTTTGAGACAAAAAATATTTTTTTATTTTTATATGCATTGTAATATCCTAAAAAACATTCAGTTATAGTATTGATTTTTTTTCTTTTCCAAAATAATTTAAATGTTGCAATTGATGAGATGAATATACCATATCTTAATTTATACATTAGTTCTCCTTGTCTATAAATTAATTTTTGATCGTATCTTTCACTAGTTGCTCTAAGATGTTTTACTATTATTTTATTATCTACTTTAGTTACATATTTAAAATATATTGCCAAAAGTTCATCGACTGTATCCCAACCAAGGTTTTCAATTAACCCACCAATATCATCAAAGCACTTTTTTGAATAAAGTTTTAATGCGCCCCTTATATGATCTTTATTATGTAAATCTTCGTGTACCCATTTATCATTTTTTTTAATATATAAAGTCCCAGAACATATTCCTATTTTATTATTTTTTTTAAAATGCTTAATCATTTGTTCAAAATAATTTTTTGGTAGAACGATGTCACCATCAAATTTTCCTATTAAATCATAGTTTATGTTTGATTTTGATTTGCCAAAATTGAAAGCTTTAATTATTTTTTTTCCAATTTTTGCACCTCCATTTGAAATGTTATCATAACTATATATCCATGGAAAATTTTTAGAGTATCTATTTATTATTTTTTTTGAATCATCTGTAGAACCATCATTAACTAATATTAAGTTTGTAGGTTTAATTGTTTGATTAATAAATGATCTCAGACATTTATCTAAGTGATTAGCTTCATTAAATATTGGAATTATTATTAATATTTTCATAATTTTTTAAAAGTACCATAATTTAATGGCCATTATTGCTGATGATATTATAATAAATATTTTAATAATTTTATCAGGTTTATTGTAAGACCATCTACTTGCAATCCAACCACCTATTGAATTTCCAATACCCAAATTTATTCCTAATATCCAATTAATTTTATTTTCCATAATAAAAACTATTAAAGCAAAAAATGTATATACAAAAACTACAAATACTTTAATACTATTAGCTTTTGACAACTGAATTCCATTATAATTAGATAAAATAGATAGGATTAAAAATCCAACTCCTGCATGAATAAAACCTCCATATATTCCAATAAAAAAAAAAATAATCACTGAAATTATTTTTTTTTCTATGCTAATATTTTCTGAATTAATATTAAATGACTTTTTATTATAAATTATGGTTAATACGACTATAATTATAACTACAGATAATATTTTATTAAACATAACTTCATTTATATTAATAGCAATTTTAGCGCCAATTATAGAACCAATTAATGCTGAAACAGATAACCAAGATGAGTATTTGAAATCTGAAACTCCTCGGCTTTTATAACCTGAAATTGAGAAAATATTTTGCATAAATATTGCAATTCTATTCGTGCCATTTGCAATATTTGATGGTAAACCCATAAATATAAGAATTGGAAGAGTTAATAGAGATCCACCTCCAGCCACTGTATTTATGAAACCAGCTATTACTCCACAAATCAATAATATAATAATATCATTAAATGCTAATTCCATGCTCAAATACATTTAATTTATCTTTAGATGATTTTAATAGTTGGTTAATAGTTTTATTAATTTTTGGATGTATATAATTTTTAGCTATTTCATTTAATGGTATTAATATAAAATTTCTTTTTTGAATTAATGGATGTGGAATAATTAAATTCTTTGCGTAAATCACTTCATTATTATAGAATAAAATATCAATATCTATATTTCTAGGTCCCCATTTTCTTTTTCTAACTCTACCTAGTTTTTTTTCTATATTTAAAATTTTTGTTAGGACTTCTTTGGAGTTTAGATAAGTTTCTACGATTATAATTTGATTTAAAAAACTATCTTGAAGTTCAAATCCCCAAGGTTCAGACTGATATATTTTTGAATTAATAGTAATGTTACCAATTTTATTTGATATTACAATTCTTGCTAAAGATAGATTATGAACTCTATCGCCAATATTTGATCCTAATGATAAAAATACCTTATTTATTTCCAATTTTTTGTTTATCCCAAATTCTTTCGTGAATATAATATAAAACTGGTTTGGTTATTATTTCAGCAATAGCAACGCCGCCACCTAACTTAGCACTTTTGATTATAAAAGTACTTATTATAAATGTGTCTAGTGATCCAATTATTCTATAGGTAATTGCTTTATATAAGCTTCTTTTTTTTGAATGGTGAAAAGAATCACTTTGTTTTTTCCATCCAATTCTCCATGCTCTTTCATGGAAGTAATATATGATTAACTTTGTAATAATTTCAATTGTACCAACTAAAAGACCATCAGTTACACTTTCTTTTACTGTTGTTTCAGTAACTTCGTAGTCCATAGTAATTAGACCTAAATTAGATAAAAAAAATAAAATTTCATTTCCATAAAAAGAAAATAAAAATGCTAAAATTGCAGTATCAAGAGAAGCAATTACTCTCCAAGTAAAAGTTTTATATAAACTTCTTTTATATGTTGCTTTTAATAGTTTACTCATAATTTAATTAGTTTCTTTAAATTCATTTTTTTAATTGTTTTTGAGACTCTTTCAGCAAATTTTCCACCTAATGCACCATCAACAACTCTATGATCATATGAATGGGATAGAATTAATTTATGCCTAATTTGTATTTCATCCTTATTTTTTCTTTCAACTACAGAAGGTGTCTTTTTAATTTCGCCAAAAGCCATTATTGCTACTTGAGGTTGTAGAATTATTGGAGTTCCCATTAGGTTATGGAAAGATCCAATATTTGACATAGTATAAGTTCCTTCAGTTAATTCATCAGGAATTAACTTATTTTCTCTAGCTCGAACGATTAGGTCATTAACTTTTTTATTAATCTCAATAAAAGTTAAATTTTGTACATTTTTTAGAATTGGCACAATCAAATTTCCATCATCTAATGCTACGGCTAAACCTATATTTATATTTTTTTTCATTATTATTTTTTCATTTATATACGAAATATTAATCATAGGAAATTTTTTTATTGCTCTACATAATGCATAAATAAATATTGAATTAATTGATAATGGGATTCTGTGTTTTTTTAGAAATGAATTTTTAATAGATGATCTATCTTTAATTTGTTTGGTTATATCACAATCAACAAAAGAAGTTACATGAGGGGATATTTTTTTTGAATCGACCATTTTTTCAGCTATTAACTTTCTTACTCTGTCAGGTTCAATTATTCTTTCATTATCATTTGATTTTAATTTTTTATTTTTTGTTTTTGAGTTTTTTAAATCTAAATATTTCATTAAATCTAATTTTGTAATTCTATTTTCCTTTCCTGAGCCATTTATTTTTTCTAATTCCTGAATAGAAATATTTTCTTCTTTTGCAATATTTAAAACTAAAGGAGAAAAGAAATGATTCGTTTCATGATCATTTTTCTGATCAATAATTTTTTTATCATCAGAGGAAAAATCTTTAATAGCATCATTAAATAATTCATCGGCAAGTTGAATTGGGTCTTCATTATTAAAATCATCACTATCGTTAGTTTCGATTTTAGCAATTGGATTTCCAATTTGAACTATATCACCTTTTTTTGAAATAATTTTTATAATTTTTCCTTCAAATAATGAGGGTATTTCTGTATCAACCTTATCAGTTGATACTTCTAAAATTGATTCTTCTTCTTTTATAAAGTCTCCTTCTTTCTTAAGCCAATTTAGAATTTTAACTTCGTTAATACTTTCACCCATTTTTGGGATGGTTAATTCAACTATTTTTTTCATTATTTTTTTAGCTATTGAATTAATACGTGTCTAATAAATATAATTAATTTTTTAAATATATTTTAAGAGCTTAAGTCTAATCATATTTAAAATGTTTAAACAAGTTAATTCATTGTTTAAATATCTTTCTCTAGTTAATAATAGTTTTTTTGAGATGGTATTTTTAGAATCAGAATATGCAATATAAACTGTTCCAATCGGTTTATCTTTAGTGCCGCCAGTTGGACCAGCTATACCACTTGTAGCAAGGCCAATTGATGAATTATACTTATTCTTAATATTTTTTGCCATATCTTTTACTACTTCTTCACTTACAGCTCCATATGTATCCAATTTTTTTTGAGAAATATTTAATTCATTTTTCTTAATATTATTATCATAGCATACTATGCTTCCTAAAAAATACTTTGAACTGCCACTAATACTGGTTAATTTATGAGACAATAAACCTCCAGTACAACTTTCCGCAATAGCTATAGTTTTTTTTTTATTTATTAATAGTTTTGAAATAGAATATTCAATGTTTTCATCATCATAACCATAAATGTATTTTTCAATTGTTGGTTTAATTTTTTCTATTTCTTTATGAATATTTTTTTTTAATGAAATTATATTTTTTCCACTTGTAGTAAGTCTTAGTTTTACTTGTCCAATACTTGGTAAATAAGCAAGTTTGATATTTTTATCTAAATTATTTTCCCAAACTTGAATTTTATCAGCCAACCAGGACTCACCTATACCAATTGTTTTTATTATTTTATGATATATAACTGGTAGCTTGAATTTATTTTTTAGTGAAATTAAACATTTATTTTTCATTATTTCTTTCATTTCAAAAGGCACACCTGGTAATGAAATTATTATTTTTTGATTTTTTTCTATCCATATTCCTGGTGCAGTTCCATTAATATTTGTTATTTTTTTTGCACATTTTGGCAGATAGGCTTGCGAAATATTTTTTTTTGTAAGTTCTAAATTTCTTTTTTCAAATAGGTTTTTAATATCATTTAATGCTTCTTCATTTAAAGTAAGTGTAGAATTAAAAAATTCGCTTAAACAATTTTTTGTAATATCATCATTTGTTGGGCCTAATCCCCCAGTCATTATTATTATATCATTTGAGTTTATTGAATTTTTTAATGTTTCTAAAATATCTTTTTTATTATCACCGATCGTTACTCTTTTTTTTGTTATAATTCCTATTTTATCTAATTCAAAACTTAACCACTGGGCATTAGAGTCAAGAATATGACCAAATAATATTTCGTCTCCAATTGTAATTATTTGACAAAAAATCTTTTTCATATTATTTTCTAACATATACTACAAAATCAAAGTCGTGTTTATGAAATTTATCTTTCTTGTTTGAAATCCTTGAAATTTCTTTCCATTTTTTTTTGTCCCATTTAGGAAAATATGTATTTCCTTCAATATTAGACTTGATTTCAGTGATATATAATTTATTCACATAATTAAAGCTTGCTTTATAAATTTCTCCTCCTCCAATGATAAAAATTTCATCATCATTATTATTTCTAGCAATTTCAATAGCCTTTTCAATTGAATTGACTACTATTGAACTTTTAGTTTCGTATTTTTTGTTTCTTGAAATAATAATATTATTTCTTTTTGGTAATGGTCTATATTTTTTTGGGATTGACTCCCAATTTTTTCTTCCCATAATTACGGTATGATTTCTTGTAATATTGCTAAAATATTTCATATCATAAGGTAAATTCCAAGCTAGCTTATTGTTTTTACCAATTACTTGATTACTAGATACAGCTACGATTATTGAGATATTGTTCATAATTTGTTTCCTTTTAAATATTCTTTAACATTTAAGATTTTTTTTCCTTCTTCTTGAATTTTTGTAATTTGAATACTTTCCTTATTATTATTATTTAGAATAATTTTATCTTCAATTTGATTTAATCCTATTTTAGCTACGTAATTATTTATATTTTTTGCATCAATTATTTTAAATACTTTATTATTATGAATAATTCTGGCTCCAGGGTAGGGGCTTAATCCTTTAATAAGCTGAATTATATTTTTATAACCTAAGTCAAGATTAATAAAACAATCCTTTTTTTGAATTTTTGGAGCTTTTATATCTTTTAAAGATATTTTTTGAATTTCTCTTTTAATATTTTTTATAAAAATATTTTTAATAGAATCTCTTAAAAGTTTCGCTCCTTCTTTCATTAGTTTATCATGAAGAGTACCTGCTGTTTCATCTTCATTAATTTTAATTTTTTTTTTACTTATTATATCTCCTTCGTCAATTTTTTTATTTATAAAAAAAATAGTAACTCCAGTTTCTCTCTCTCCATTGATTATAACCCAATTAATCGGTGCAGCACCTCGATAATTTGGTAATAATGAAGCGTGTAAATTAATCGAGCCATACTGAGGAATATTTATTATTATTTCAGGTAACATTCTAAATGCAACAACTACAAAAAGATCAGGTTTTATCTTTTTCATAAGGTTAATAAACTCTTCACTTTTTAAGTTTTTGGGTTGATGGACAGGTATATTATTTTTTATAGCGAAATTTTTTATAGGTGAGAATGATATTTTTTTTCCTCTACCTCTTTTTTTATCAGTAGCAGTTACAACTCCTAATATGTTATAATTAGATTTTATAAGAATTTTTAAACTTTCAACTGCAAAATCAGGCGTACCCATGAAAATAATATTGTTTTTTTCCATTATTCAAAATCTTTATATAACAAATACTTTTTTCTAATTACTTTATAAGAATCAATTTTTTCTTTCCATGAAGCTCTTATTTCATTTTCTGACAGGCCAGAGATAATTTGATTTTCTAAAGTTTTATTTCCTGCAATTCTAAAAAAATATTTACCAAAAAAACTATTATCTATTTTTTTTAAATCATTATAAAAATCAATTAAATATTTTAAATTAATTTTTTTTTCAACTTTTACTTTTCTAAGATCAATTCCATATGAAGTTTTGTTTTCGAATTTTGGTTTTGATTCTTCTATAACACTCTTAGGAGTAAAGTTATAATCTTTAATAGATGATTGAGGATGTCCTATTATTTGAAAAGGAAATTCAGTTCCTCTTCCAATACTAACTATTGTTTGCTCGAATAAACATAAAGAGGGGTAAAGAAGAATAGATTGATGATTTGGAAGATTAGGTGAGGGTTTAACTGGTAAAATATAATTTTTAGTGTGGTCCCAATTTTTTACTTTTACAATATTAAGTTTTAAATCTTGGCTATTCTCAATCCATTGTTCACCTTTAATCATTTTTGCTAATTCACCAACGGTACATCCATGTACTATAGGGATTTCATGCATTCCAATATATGATTTAAATTCTTTTTCAAGGACCGGTCCATCAACATAATTTCCATTAGGGTTTGGTCTATCTAATATCAAAAATTCAATTTTAAGCTTAGCACATTTTACCATCATATTATGCATTGCACTTATATAGGTATAAAATCTAGCACCAACATCTTGAATATCAAATATTACTATATCAATCCCTAACATACTTTCATCAGATGGAATTCTATTTAAACCATACATTGATATTATTGGAATTTTTTTATTTTTTATTTTTAGTGTATCATTTTCAATTTTTTTTCCTCTTTCAATTACACCCTTGAATCCATGTTCTGGAGTAAATATTTTTTTTATATCAAACCCAAGATTAACCAATGTGTCTATTAGATGTTTATTTTTTACCATTGATGTTTGATTAACTAATAAACCAATTGATTTATTTGAAATAATTTTTTCATATTCTAACATTCTTTCAGCTCCTACAACAACAAGTTTGTTATTTTGAAAACCAAACAATTGAATTGATAAAAAATAAAATAATAGATAGATTTTATAAAATTTATTCATTGATTATTGTACTTAACTATAAAAGTAAAATATTTAAATCAAAAAATTTATTGAAATAGTTTAAAGAAAAATATTTGTTATTCTAACGATATATATGAATGAATTAAATCATTATTTCTTGAAGAGCTTCCAACTAATATTTTGTATTTAATTTTTTCAATTTCCCATTTTTTTTTCTCAGGGTTATACCATGACAAATCATTAATATTTAATTTGAAGGAAACATTTTTTATTTCTTTAGAAGGAATCGATATTTTTTTAAATCCTCTTAACAATTTGACAGGTCTATCAACTTTTGATTCGTTGAAGCCAACATATAATTGAGCAACTTCTTTACCATTATAGTTACTAATATTTTCTATATCAAATGATATTTGATATGTTGAATCACTAATATTTAACTCTGAAACAATAAGGTTTTTATAATGAAACTTACTGTAACTTAATCCAAAGCCAAATGGGTATGACATTTCTTTTCCAAATTTTTCAAATAAGGTATAACCATGATAATATCCGTAAGTAATTGTATCGGTAAAAGGATTAAAGTATGGATAATCAGAAATATTTTTTGGAATTGAAAACGGTAATTTACCACTTGGATTAATATCTCCATAAAGTATTTTTGCTAAAGCTTTACCTCCTTCCATCCCCGAATACCATGAAAATAAAATTGAAGGGACTTTATCTTGCCAATTATTCATGTCAATAGCGCTTCCTCCTACATAAACTACAACAAGGTTTTTATTAAATTTAGATAATTCTTGAATTAGTTTTTCATCATTTTCTTCAAGTTTTAAACTTATTCTATCTCCACCAATTTGATATCCAGGAGAATCGATAAATTCACCTTCATTTTTATAGGTATATCCTACAACAATAATTAGTTGGTCAACATTTTTTGCAACCTCAATTGCATCATTAATATTTGAGGCATCATTATATATAACTTTATTTTTAGTATTTCTATGATAATCTTTTATTCCTTCTAAAGGAGTGATTACATAAGGAGCACGAGAATCACTACTTCCTCTATCTCCAGTATTTTTAATATTAGCAAGCTTACCAACAACTCCAATCTTTAGATTCCCATTCTTTTTAAATGGTAAAATTTTATCATTTTTAATTAATACCATACTTTCTTCAGCAGCAATTCTTGCTAAATTTATATGTGAAGAATCTAAAATTAAATTATCATTATAATCAATACTATCATATGAAAAAGCATATTTTAATCTAGTTTTTAATGTATTTAAAACCAATTTATCAATATCAGAAATTAATATTTCTCCAGATTTAATTAATGATTTTATTTTATTATAGTTATACTCGTCTTGCCATGGCATTTCTACATTTAACCCAGCCTTTATGGCTTTTTTAGCATCATAAATGCCCCATATCCAATCTGTACTTACAAATCCTTCAAATCCCCAATCCTCTCTTAAAATTTTAGTTAGTAATTCATAATTGCTACCGCAATATTCTCCTCTAACTTGATTATATGCAGACATTAATGAAGCCGGTTTCCCTTTTTGAATTACCTTTTTAAAATGAGGGAGATAAACTTCTCTTAATGTTCTCTCATCTACAGACACATCAATTTTCCACCTAGAGTTTTCAATACTATTGAGTGCAAAATGTTTTGGGCAAGCCATTACATTATGTTTTTCAATTGCTTTCACAGCTGCAAGCCCAAATTCTCCAAGTAACCATGGATCTTCTCCATATGTTTCCTGAGCTCTTCCCCAACCGGGATGTCTTAATAAATTTATACAAGGAGTTGCCGCATAATTTGTTTTATTAGCTCTCATTTCTTTAGCTATAACTTCATGTACCTTGTATTCTAAATCTACATCCCATGATGATGCTCTTGCCATTCCAACTGGAAAAGTTGTAACAGCATTTTTTTTATCGAGAACTCTTGCTCCTCTTGGTCCATCAGATAAAACCCATGGAGGAATATTTAATCTATCATTTTTTCCAGCATAAATATGAGCAAATCTATTTTTGAACAAGTAATTTCCTAAAAACTTTGGTATAGATTCAATCATCTTTTCTCCATACATCTGATCAATTTTTTCTTCAAGTGACATTTGAGATAATATTTCTTCTGATAAACTATCAGTATTAATTTCCCAAATTCTTTTTTTAAATAAACTTTGATTTGCTTTTAGTGAAATTGTTTTATAATCTTTATTTACATATAAAGTAAAAAAGATTATGCTGCTAGAAAGAATTAAAAATGCTATTATTATTTTTAAAAATTTGTATATCATTTTTATAATTCATTGATAGATTTATCTAGCCAATTATTTCTTTTAGCTATCCATTTAATTAAATAATCTATTTCAGACTCATAACTATTTCCAACATAATTATTTGGCCATAAATACTTACCAATCACATTCCATTTCGAATAATTTCTGTAAACGGCACCAGATTCATTTTTTAAAATAGAAATATAATTTTGAATCATTTGAAATATGTTTTCATCAGAAAGTTCTTTTTTTCTAAGTTCATTCCATCTTTCTTTTAATTTGTTAACAAAATAAGGATCTTCTAATAGTTTTTCCCACCAAAAAGGAATTAACCAAAAATCGTCAGAGCACGTTTCATTGAATTTATATGTCCATGTATCATATTTATCTCCATTACAGTAATTTCCATTTCCAAATGAAAGATTAAAATCCCAAATCGGTCCAATTTTTAATTTTTCATTTCTGTTTTTGTGTAGATAAGTACTAAGTCTATATCCATCTAGATTATTGGATAATTCATTCAAGATAAAAAAATCGATAAAACTTCCAACATCAATATATTTTCTATATCCACTTAATGAATCTTTAAAATTTATACCAGATAGTGCTTTTTCGAAATTGTCAAAATAACTATTTATATATTGTTTTTGTTCGTTATGAATATCTTTTGGTTTTGGATACTCATAATTAAACCAAATAGATTGATAGGTAGCATAATTAGGTTTATAATTTGATATAAATGCATTGAAATCATTATAAACTTGTTCTCCGTTTTCATCATCACTTTTATCTATTTTAATAATATATCCACCAGAAATATTAATAGAATCTAAATCATCATTTTCCAGTTTTTTAATTGCTATTCTATTTTTATCTCTTTTTAACTTTTCCATAAAAACATATACACCCATATATTGATTATTTATTGTTAATTCACAAAACTTTGTTCTGCTGGCATACCTTCCTATTTGATTAGATAGATCATAAATTAGTTTATTTCTTATAAGTGTTTTATCACTATATGGACCATAAAAAATCCAATCTTCTTCTTCCGGAAATCCTAATAATGGATAGTCCATGTCTTCATTTTCCTCATCCCAAGTTTCAAATCCATAAGATTTTTTATCAAATAATTGGGAGCTTGAACCTCGATATTCAATACCAATATTTCCATCATACAAAATTATACTATCTTTTGTTATAATCATTTTGGATGATATTTTTGGTTCATCAACAATTTCTTTATTTAAAGTATTTATTTGAACATGTGGAATAATTTTGCCTATTTCTGGATATTGTATTGAAGAATTAGGTAAGTCTTCAATTTTATTACAAGAAAATATTATAAAAATTAAAATGTATATTTTTTTCATTAAAAAAATATTTGAATTCAAATATTTAATAATTGGTAAAAATATTATTTTTTTAATTCCTTTATCTAAATTAATGTTTTAAAAAATCAATTAATTTTAATTATGAACTTTTCCCAATTTATTTCAAGAAGAATCTGGAGTAATAATTTTTCTAGCTTTTCATTATTTATTAGTAGGATTGCAATTGGAGGAATAGTTTTAGGAGTAACTATAATATTATTATCCTTTTTTATTTTAAATGGTTTTAAAAATGAAATAAAGGATAATGTTTATTCTTTTTCTGGTCATTTTAATATTTCTAAATACACAGGTAAATTTAGTTATAAAGAAAATCCGCTTGATTTAAACATTGGTTTAAGTTCTCAATTAGAAAAAATAGATTATGTAAAACATTTTCAATCTTATATTCTATCACCAATTTTAATAAAATCAAACTCAGAGGATATCGAGGGGGTAATATTTAAGGGAATTGATAAAAATTTTAATTCAAATTTGTTTAAAAATAAAATAATTGAAGGTAATTGGATTGATTATGAAAGTGATAATGAATATTCAAATGAAATAGTTATTAGTAAAAATTTAAAAAAAAATTTAAATGCAGAAATTGGTGATGATGTATTTTTATATTTCGCTAATAATCCTCCAGTATATAGAAAATTAAAGTTAAAAGGTGTTTTTGAAACTGGAATGCAAGAATTTGATAATAATTTTATATTTGGAGATATTGTTCTTTTAAGAAAAATTTTTAATTGGGATAACACATTGGTTTCTGGAGTTGAAGTTTTTGTTGAGAATCAAGATGATTTAGAATTAAATTACAATGATCTAAAAAGCAAAGCTACTTTTGATGAATTTATTGAAAAAACAGATATTAAATATATTCAAGTATTTGATTGGTTAAAACTTTTAGATAGAAATATATTAATTTTTTTTACTTTAATTCTGCTTGTTGCATCATTTAATATGATATCAATTTTGTTAATACTGATTATGGAGAGGATCCGAATGATAGGCATCCTTAAGGCATTGGGTTCAAACAACAATCAAATAAAAAATATTTTTTTATATAATGGTTTAAGAGTAATCACTTTAGGTTTGTTTTTAGGAAATTTAATAAGTATTTCACTAGCTGTTTTTCAAGACAAATTTAAAATATTAAAACTTGATAAAACTAGTTATTATATGGATTATGTTCCAATTGGATGGGATCTTTATACTCTTTCTAAATTAAATTTATTAGTATTTTTTGTAATTTTTTTAGTTGTTTTTTTACCAATTCTTATTATCAATAGAATAAAGGTTTTAGACTCAATTAAATTTAGTTGATTTTATAATTTGTAAAGAAGCTTAATAGTTTCATTTTTATTATTCCAAATATTGCTTCACCAAAGATAGAAAAAGACATTTTAGATTTCCCTCTAATTCTATCTTTAAAAATTATAGGAATTTCTTTAATCATTAAATTTAATTTTGTTGCAATAAACTTTAATTGTATTTGAAATGCATATCCTTCAAACATGATATTATATTTTAAAATATTTTTTAATGCAAATAAGGAATATCCATTAAATCCTCCAGTAGTATCTTTTACCTTAATTCCTGTTATTATATTTACATATCTATTTGCAAAATAGGATAATAATACCCTTTCAATTGGCCAATTAACAACAGTTATTCCTTTAATATATCTTGATCCAATAACTACATCTATTTTGTTTTTAGAAATATGATTTTGTAAAATTTCAAGATCCAACGGACTGTGAGATCCATCTGCATCTAATTGAAAAATATAAGAATATTTTTTTGATATAGCATAATTAAATCCTTCTATGTATGCAGAACCTAAACCTTTTTTATCATTTCTTTCAATAAGGTGAATACTAAAATTATATTTTTTACTTTCAATAATATTTTTTACAATTTCCCCAGTTTTATCAGGTGAATTATCATCTACAACCACAATATCAAATTTTGTTTTAAGTTTAGATATCTCACTTATTGTGATTGTTATATTTTCTTTTTCATTAAATGTGGGAATAATTACAACATTTTCATTCATATTAAAATGTATTTTAAATCAATTTATTAATAAATTTGTTAAACAAAAATTTAACTTTTTTAAAAAGAGTTAAATTCCTGTAATTTGTTCATTATAATTATATGAATATAGAAAAAAAGCTTAGAACAGCAGCATCATCAGCAATACATTCCATTTATAATTATGATGTAAAAAATGAAGATATCCAAATTCAATCTACATCAAATGAGTATGATGGTTACTTTACTATTCTTTTATTTTCTTTTTCAAAAAAATTCAATGAAGACCCTGGTATGATTGGTAAAAAAATTGGAAATTATTTTATTGAACATGAAGATTTTATCGAAGATTTCAACGTAGAAAAAGGTTTTCTAAATATTGATATAAACAAACTTTCTTGGCTCAAATTATTTTATAATATTTCTTCTGATGATAATTGGGGATTTAAAAAAGACTTAGGAAAAGAACTGATGGTTGAGTTTTCTTCTCCAAATACAAATAAACCACTCCATTTAGGTCATTTAAGAAATATCTTTCTTGGAGATTCAATTTCTAGAATATTAAAAGCTGTTGGTTATAAAGTTCATAAGGTACAGATTATAAATGATAGAGGTATACATATATGTAAATCTATGATAGCATGGATAAAATTTGGTAAGGGTGATTCTCCTGAGAAATCAGGTATGAAAGGTGATCACTTTGTTGGTAAATATTATGTTTTATTTCAAAAGGAACTTAACAGACAAATTCAAAAGCAAATAAAAAAAGGAAAAACTGAGGAGGAAGCAGAAAAAAATGCTGAAATATTTCTTGAAGCAAAAGATCTTCTAATTAAATGGGAGAATAGAGACCCTGAAGTTAGAAAATTATGGAAATTAATGAATAACTGGGTTTACGATGGTTTTGATAAAACATACAAGACATTAGGAGTTAATTTTGATAAAATATATTATGAATCCGAAACCTATTTGTATGGAAAAAAAGAGGTAGAAAAAGGACTCAATAAAAATATTTTTTTTCAAAAAGAAGATAATTCTATTTGGGTAGATTTAAATAAACATGGACTGGATAACAAGCTTTTAGTTAGAAGTGATGGAACTTCTGTATACATAACACAAGATATAGGTACAGCAATATTAAGATTTAGAGATTTTCCAAAAATTGAGAAACAAATTTATACTGTTGGAAATGAACAAGAATATCATTTTAAGGTATTATTTAAAATATTAGAAATTCAAGGTTTTGACTGGGCAAAAGAATGTTTTCATCTTTCATATGGAATGATTGATTTACCCTCTGGTAAAATGAAGTCAAGAGAAGGAACTGTCGTTGATGCTGACAAATTACTTAAAGAAATGGTTCATATCTCTGCGAAAAGAACAAAGGAATTAGGTAAAATCAATGATTTTAATAAAGATGAACAAAAATTGCTATTTGAAAAAATTGCATTATCTGCTGTAAAGTATTTTTTACTTAAAATTGATCCCAAGAAATCAATGTTATTTGATCCAAATGAGTCTATAGACTTTCAGGGAAATACCGGCCCTTTTATCCAGTATACTTATGCTAGAATTATATCTATTTTAGAAAGATCAAAGAATATTGGTATAAAAGATGATTTTGATATTAATGTAAATGTGAATGATATTAATGAATTTGAAAAAAAAATAATTTATTTATTAAGTGTTTTTCCTGATAAAATATCTATTGCTGCATCTGAATACTCTCCTTCTATAATAGCAAACTATATTTATGATCTATCAAAAGCTTATAATAGATTTTATCAAGAGATTTCAATTTTTAAAGAAGAGGATAGTGAAACAATTATTTTTAGAATATCGTTATCAAGAACGGTAAGTAAAGTGATACTGAATGGTATGAAGCTTTTAGGTATTAATATGACTAATAAAATGTAATAAATGAAGTGGTTTATAATAACAACAGTATTTTTTTCAATATTATTTATTTCGAATTCTATATATAGCTATATATTTAGAAGCGTTTCTGAAGTTAATTTAAATCAAAAAAATGAAGTTTATCAAGATTCATTTTATGACTTATCTGCTTTATCTATTGATGGAAAAGATATTGATTTTAAAAACTTTAAAGGTAAGAAGGTTTTAATTGTAAATGTAGCTTCAGAATGTGGCTATACAGACCAATATGATGATTTACAATATTTACATAGAAAATATTCCAATCGTCTTGCAATTTTAGGATTTCCATCAAATAATTTTGGTAAACAAGAACCGGGCTCAAATATCAAAATTCTTGACTTTTGTAAATCGAATTTTGGTGTTGAATTTCAAATGTTTGAAAAAATTGAAGTAATTGGTGAAAAAACTCATCCTGTCTATAAATGGCTAACATCATCAAATCTTAATGGTTGGAATGATAAATCACCCAAATGGAATTTTTATAAATATCTTGTGGATCAAAATGGAAATTTATCTAAAGTTTTAGCTTCATCAATAAATCCTAGAGATCCAATAATAACTGATTTCATCGAATCAGACTAATCGATATAAGGATCCTGATTTATATCCTTTACAAAAATTTTTCTAATTGATTGTCCTAATGTTGATCCTATTCCACCTAAAATACCTCCTATTGAACTTGAAATAGTTATAAGAAATACATTATTATTTAAAAATAAAATATTTGCTATTTTTTGAGAGATAATAGAGTCGGTAGTAACATCTAATTGAAGCATTAATGTAAGCCATGCTAAAAATACCCCAAGAAATCCACTAATAAAATGACTTAACAAATTATCAATAAAAACTAATCCAATAATTATTGGATAAATAACAATTAGCCACCAATGATTATCTATGCCAAAAAAATATGATAAAATAAAAATTATAAATACTCTCAAAAGAAAATTCATTTTTTAAATTTTTTAGTATATAACATTTGATCTTCAATTTTTTCTGAAATATTATTAAATAATAACTTATGGTATTTTCCTACAGCCCAATCTTTAATCATTAAGCTATAATTAATATTACCTGGATTGCCACTTTGACCACCTGGATATATACCCCATGCTTTAGTTCCTTTTGGGTCTAATTCTACTATCATCCTCCATGATGGACCATGATATTTGCTTGCTGCATTAAGAATATTTCTATTTCCGCCAATATTAATATTAGAAACGCTAAAATCATTTATTCTTAAAAGATGTCTTATAGTAGTATTTTTATAATTTTTCCATGCTATATCATTAGAATTTGATTTTTTCCAATTATCAATAGAATCTTTCATAAGTTCAAATGATAAATTAATTATATCACTTAGATTTTCAGTTTTTTCAGTAGAAACTATATCATAGTATTTTAGTTCAGGAAAATTTTTCATCAAGTAGAAAGTATTATAATTTGATGGTCTACGATAATCAAATTTTATTGTATCAAACTCATCCCAAATTTTTTTTCTTAAAAAATAATGCCAAGTTTCAAAAATTGATGCTTCAATACTTTTAGTATTTGAAAAATAATCCCACTTTTTTAGCTTATCAAAATATGATTTTTTATTATCATCAAAATTTATTGTATCAATTTTTTCAAGTAAAACAGGAAGTATTTCATATGCTGTATAGTTAAAGTTATCATTTTGAATACTTTTAGCATCTTCAATTGTTGCATTTAAAATTGTTTCTAATCTTTCATTAAGTCTTCTACCTCTATAATATTCATAGTTATGACTGTATGTGTAATATGGATAGGATTTATCTGATGGATGTTGATTGGCAGAACTAACATAATTTCGTTTAGGATTTATCATTGTTAATGCATGTTCAAAAGGTATATATCCAGACCATTCATGATCTCTATTACTTCCATCCAAAAGAAATTTACCTTGCTCTTTCCATTTAATAGGAAATTTTCCAGCAATTGTCATTCCTATATCTCCTTCAGTTGTAGCATAAGCAAAGTTTTGAGCTGGTCCATCAAAATAAGATAAAGCTTCTTTAATATCAGATATATTTTTTGCTCTATTAAGTTTAAAAAAGGTCTTATATTCAATAGATGCATCATGTGCAATCCACCTCATAGCTAGATTAACTTTATCATTATTACCTAAAAAATTTCTATCGTATGTAATTGGTCCATGATGAGTAAAAATGATAGTATCATAAAAAGGGTTTGAGTTTTTTACTTTAAATTTTTCGATGATTTTCTCTGTTTTTAACCATTTTCCATCAAATAAATACTCTTTTCTTTTATTATCCTTAAATTTAATTTTGTAGAAATCAACTACATCTCTTGTTGCATTTGTTTCTCCCCAGGCGATCGAATCATTAAAACCAATAATTACTCCAGGAGCACCAGGAAGACTTACACCCATAGTATTTACAGTTGGTGAATTTAAATGAACTGCATACCAAATAGATGGAAGGTTTAAGGAAAGATCTGGTTGACTCCCTAGAATGGGGTTGCCATTTTTTGTTCTTTTACCAGATATTGCAAAATTATTACTACCATTGTATGGATCAGGTTTTTTTAATGTTTCATTAATTGAAATTTTTGGATAAATGGTATCTATTTTTCTAGTTAATTTTTTTGGAGTAAATTGAAAATTTGTATTTCTAGGAATAATTGGATCAACTTCTTGATGTATTTCAGGGAAAAGAAAATCATATTCTTCCTTTCCTAATATTTCTAATAAATAAGTATCCTCAATATCTTGATTTCTTCTAGAAAGCATATCAGACATTTGTTCCATTAAAAGAAATGATTTCAAAATAGTCCATTTCTCAGGTTTATAATTTAATAATTTATATTCTATAGGTAAATTTTGAATATCACATGATAAAATATAATCATTAATTCCATTTGTATATGCTTGAATATACTTTAAGGTTTCAAGATCTTTTTTAGAAACTTCTAAAGTATTTTTTGCTGCATATAAAAGACCTTTTCTTCTTGATGCTCTATCTATAGAAAGTGCTCTTTCACCAAAAATTTCTGATAATCTTCCAGATGTTGACATGATTTGAAATTCCATTTGCCACAATCTATGAAAGGCATGCATATATCCTTGAACATAATAAAGATCCTCATCATTTTTCGCATAAATATGAGGTATTAAAAGACTATCAATTTGAAGATTTACCTCATCTTTAATTCCAGGTAATTCTATTTCATCAAATTTATTTACTAATCCATTTTGAAAAAAACCGGAATATGGATTTAATAATTTTCCAATAGGAGGTAGGTTAAAAACAGATATATTTAGCATATAAATATATGCTATTAAAATAAAAAATAGTAATACAGGTTTTATCGTCTTCAAATGAATTTTTTTGCAAATTTATTTATTGAAATATAAAATCATATTATTTTAATGATTTTTGTGCGTTCGGAAGGATTCGAACCCTCAACCCCCAGAGCCGAAATCTGGTATTCTATCCAGTTGAACTACGAACGCTAAAAAATAAATTGTTATAATTTTATAGAATTTCATTTACTTTTTCAGCAGCCTCTTTCAATGTTATTGCTGAAAAAACTTTGAGACCAGAATTATCAATAATTTTAGCCCCTTCTTCAGAATTAGTACCTTGAAGTCTTACAATTATTGGAATATCAATATTCCCAATATTTTTGTAAGCTTTAACAACTCCTTTTGCCACTCTATCACACCGAACTATTCCACCAAATATGTTTAATAGAATGCCTTTTACATTTTTATCTTTTAATATAATTCTAAATCCTGTTTCTACAGTTTCAGCACTGGCATTTCCACCTACATCAAGAAAATTTGCTGGATCTCCCCCCGAAAGTTTTATAATGTCCATAGTAGCCATTGCTAAACCGGCTCCATTTACCATACAACCAACATTTCCATCAAGCTTTACATAACTTAATCCAACTTTGTTTGCTTCAACTTCTGCTGGATCTTCCTCGGATAAATCTCTTAATTCTTCAATATTTTTGTGTCTAAACAGTGCGTTATCGTCAATATTTACTTTTGCATCAACTGCAAGAATTTTATTGTCTGATGTTTTTAGTACCGGATTTATTTCAAACATAGATGAATCAATACTTTCATAAGCTTTGTATAAAGAAAAAATAAAACTAATCATTTCTTTAAGACCCTGACCTTTTAAACCAAGAGCGAAAGCAATTTTTCTAGCTTGAAAAGCTTGAAGTCCAACATTTGGGTTAATCCATTCTTTAATTATTTTTTCAGGAGTTTCTTCAGCAACAGTCTCAATATCCATTCCCCCTTCAGATGATGCCATAATAACATTGCATCCTTTTACTCTATCAAGTAATATACCCAAATAAAATTCTTTTGGGTCTTCATCTCCTGGATAATATACATCTTCAGCTATCAGAACTTTATTTACAGTTTTTCCACTTGGTCCTGTTTGATGAGTTACTAAAGTTCCATTTAATATATTTTTTGCTTTTTCTTCAACTTCATCAAAATTTTTTGCGATTACAACACCATTTGATCCAGTTTCTTTTATAGTACCTTTTCCTCTTCCACCTGCATGAATTTGAGCTTTTATAACAAAAATGTCTGAATTACCATTTTTAGAAAGTTTTAGAGCAGCATCTTTTGCTTCTTTTGGTGAATTTGCTACATATCCTTCTTGAATCCTAACACCAAAAGATTTAAGAACTTCTTTAGCTTGATATTCGTGAATATTCATATATAATTTTTTGTATAAATTAAATGATTAATAATTAATAATACTAGTATAATTAGCTTATTTATTGGTTAAATTAGATTTATGTTATTGCAAGGAAATAAAATTTCTAAATCATATAACAAGATCGATGTTTTAAATAATGTTGACATTTCTGTTTCTTCTGGAGAAATAGTTTCTATTGTTGGTAGATCTGGTGCTGGAAAGTCTACATTATTATATATTTTAAGTTCCTTAGAGGACCCAGATAAAGGCGATGTTTTAGTTGATGGAATTAATTTAAAATCTTTATCAAAAAATCAATTAGCTCATTTTAGAAATCAAAATATAGGCTTCATTTTTCAATTTCATAATTTATTACCAGAGTTTGATGCATTAGAAAATGTTTGTATTCCAGGATATATTTCAGAAAAAAACAGAAAAGATGTTGAACGTCAAGGTAGATATCTTTTAGATTTTCTAGATCTTTCAGAAAGAATTCATCATAGACCCGATGAATTATCTGGTGGGGAGCAACAAAGAGTTGCTGTAGCTAGATCATTAATTAATAATCCTTCAATCATTTTTGCAGATGAACCTTCTGGAAATCTAGATTCAAAAAATTCAAAACAACTATTTGATTTAATAAAAAAACTTAATCGAGAACTTGATAAAACATTTGTATTGGTTACCCATAATTTAGAATTTGCCTCAATTGCTAAAAGAATTCTTAAGATTGAAGATGGAAAAATCAAATAATTTCTAATAGTCAAAAGTTGAAAAAAGGAATTTATTTTATGTTTATTTCTACAATATTTTTTCTTATTGTAAAAATAGGAGTAAAATTATTACCTCATATTCCTACCATGGAAATTGTTTTTTTTCGATGTATTATTTCTTTTTTTATTAGTTTTTTAATTCTTAAAAATCAAGGAATTTATATTTTAGGGAATAATAAATTTCTACTTCTAATGAGAGGAGTATTTGGTACTATTGGTCTATATTTTTACTTTCTTATTATTCAGAATATTCCATTGGCAACTGCATCTATCATAATTTATATAACTCCTATTTTTACATCTATTATTGGTGTTTTTGTTTTAAAAGAAAAAATCAATTTATTACAATCATTATGCATTTTTTTTGCTTTTTTAGGAATTTTATTAATTCAAGGTTTTGATCATAGAGTTACAATTGATTATTTAGTATTAGGTTTAGTTGGAAGCTTTTGTGCAGGTTGTGCTTATAATATTATTCGGTATTTAAGAGATAAAGAGCATTCTTTAGTTCTAGTTATTTATTTTCCAATGATTGCATTCCCTATTGCAGGAATAATAAGTTATTTTAACTGGGTAAATCCAAGTTTTAACGATTTAATAATTCTAATTACAATAGGAATTGTTACTCAAATTGCTCAGTATTTTATGACTAAATCTTTTCAAAGTGAAAAAGTTTCTACTGTTTCAATAGTTAGTTACACTGAAATAATTTTAGTAATAGCAATAGGATATCAATTTTTTGATGAGACATTTAATTTTCTAACTTATTTTGGCATGTTTATTGTTGTAATTAGTGTTGTAACGAGCATTATTTTTTCTTCTAAACATACTGATCAAATTGATAAGTGAATCTTTTTAACTATATTTGTTTAAATAATTTATCATGAAAAAACTATTCTCTTACTTTCAACACTCAATTTTAATAATGTTTGTCGTTCTTGCAGGTATACTTTCTTGTGAGGAATTAGAGGATGGTATAGCTAATAGTATTAGTGATACAGTTTCTGTTTTTGATACAGTTAGTGTTTCTGATACTGTAAGCATTCTTGATACACTTTTTTATGTGGATAGTATGGGTTATGATGCAGTTGGAGACTGGGATGGTGTTTATTTTATAGAAGCAAATGATACGGTTGACCTTACTAATCCTGATTCAGCATGGGTTAAACTTTCTTTAACGACACCTACTATTATAAAACCTTTGCATGAATTTTATTTCAGGGATTGGGAGCATGGAGAGGATACTTTTAGATCAAGAGGAGTTTGGGCTATTTTGGGAGATACAATGTATATATATCAACTTTGGAATAATGAAGATGGAGGTCCTGGTGCAGATGAAGAGGATTGGGATTTAATGAGACTAGCCTATGATTTAAATGCATCTAAAGATACCCTAGTATTTAGTGAGCAATGGATGGAAGACTATGGACCAGATTCTGGTACAGTCTACACAAATAAATATTACTTCAAAAGATAAATTAAATTTTACAAATTTTATTTTAGATTTCTTAATTAGAATTGATTTCTATAATTTCATTTAATGATTAAAAAAATTTATTCTGATTCTCTAGGGCTACTTACTGATCTTTATCAATTAACGATGTGTTATGGGTATTGGAAAAAAGGAATTCATCAAAAGCCATCTTCTTTTAATCTTTTTTTTAGAAACAATCCGTTTAAAGGGGCTTATTCAGTTAGTTGTGGTCTAGATTATGTTATAGATTATTTAAATAATTTTAAATTTTCGAAAGAGGATATTAGCTACTTATCTAATTTAAAAACAGAAAATGGAATAAAATTATTTGAAAGTAAATTTTTAGAGTTTCTAAATGAATTCAGATTTAAATGTGATCTAGATGCAATAGAGGAGGGGAGAATAGTTTTCCCTAATGAACCTCTTTTAAGAATCACTGGGCCTTTATACCAATGTCAGCTTCTTGAAACTGCTCTTGTGAATATCATTAATTTTCAGTCTCTTATAGCAACAAAATCCTCTAGGATGTATTTGGCTGCAAAAGGTGATCCTATCTTAGAATTTGGATTAAGAAGAGCTCAAGGTATTGATGGTGCTCTTTCTGCAAGCAGAGCTTCATATATAGGAGGATGTTCTAAAACCTCTAACGTTTTAGCTGGAAAACTTTTTGATATTCCAATAAGTGGAACTCATTCACATAGCTGGGTTTTGTCTTTTGATTCTGAGGAAGAAGCTTTTAGATCTTACGCAGAAGTTATGCCTGATAATTGTGTTCTTTTAGTTGACACTTATGATACTTTGGAGGGAGTAATAAATGCAATTAAAATAGGTAAAGAACTAAAAGAAAAAGGAAAAAGTTTAATAGGTATAAGAATTGATTCCGGGGATCTAGCTTATTTAAGCAAAAAATCTAGAAAACTACTTGATAAAGAGGGTCTTGAAGATGTTAAAATTATTGCTAGTAATGATCTAGATGAGTTCCTTATAACTAGTTTGAAATATCAAAAATCTAAGATATCTGTTTGGGGCATAGGAACAAAACTTATTACAGCCTATGATAATCCATCATTGGGTGCTGTTTATAAACTTTCTGCTGTACAGGATGAAAAAGGCCAATGGACAAATAAGCTTAAACTTTCTGAACAAAAAATAAAAATAAATAATCCTGGAATACATCAAGTAAGACGTTTTTTTAGAAATGATAAATTTTTGGGGGACATGATATATGATATAAACTATAAGGCCAATTCTAGAATTATGATAGACCCAAATGATTCAACTAAATCAAAAAAATTTTTAAATAGTAATATAAAACATGAAGATTTATTAAAATCTATTTTTAAAAAAGGAAAACTAGTTTATAAATCCGATTCAATTCATAAGATTAGACGAAAATTAATTAATGACTTAGGTTGCCTTGACAATACCCACAAAAGAGTTGAAAATCCACATAATTATCCAGTAGGTCTTGAAAAATCACTTTTTGAAGAAAAAAATAAAATGATTTTAGAGTTAAGAAAAAAATGAAAACATTAGTTATTGTTGATGTTCAAAATGATTTTCTCAAAGGTGGTTCTTTAGCAGTTCCTAAAGGAGAGAAAATTATTAAGCCGATAAATAAAATAATTAAACAATATGATTTAGTAATAGCAACAAAGGATTGGCATCCAAAAAACCATATTAGTTTTGCATCCAATCATACAGATAAAAAAATAGGTGATATAATAAATGTTAATGGTTTAGATCAAGTACTTTGGCCTGATCATTGTATTCAAAATTCTTTTGGATCTGATTTTCCAGAACAATTAGATATTTCTAAATTAGCTAAAGTTGTATATAAAGGTTCTGATGCCGATATTGATAGCTATAGTGGTTTTTATGATAATGCTAATTTTCGTTCTACAGGTCTTTCTGATTATTTGAAAAGTAAGAATATTAATAAAATCGATTACGTTGGTTTAGCAACGGATTATTGCTTGAAATATACAGCTTTAGATTCTGTTTCAGAGGGTTTTAAGACCAGAGTTTTAATTAATTGTATCAAAGGAATTGATGAAAAAGATTGTAAATTAGCTTTAAATGAAATGAAATCTAAGGGTGTAGAATTAATTTAATTCTTATCAACAGAATTCATGTGCTCAATAAGTTCAATAATTTTAGATGAATAACCCCACTCATTATCATACCATCCAACTACCTTAATAAAATTATTATTTAACATTATACCTGCACCTGCATCAAAAATTGATGTTCTGGAATCACCTAAAAAATCAGATGAAACAACTTCCTCATTTGTATAACCCAAAATACCCTTTAATTCTCCTTCTGAAGCTTTTTTCATAGATAAACATACTTCATCATAATTTGTACTTTTCTTTAGGTTTACGGTTAGATCTACAACTGAAACATCAACTGTTGGAACCCTAAATGCCATGCCTGTGAGTTTACCATCTAAACTAGGTATAACCTTACCTACTGCTTTTGCTGCTCCTGTTGATGAAGGAATAATATTTGAGAAAGCTGCTCTTCCTACTCTCCATTTGTTCGGTGAAGGACCATCAACAACCTTTTGAGAAGCTGTTGTAGCATGAACTGTAGTCATTAAACCGTTTATTATTTCAAAATTATCATTTAAAACTTTAGCAATAGGGGCTAAACAGTTTGTTGTGCACGAAGCATTTGATACAAAATTCATGTCCGATTTGTATGTAGTATTATTTACACCCATAACGAACATAGGTGTATTATCTTTTGAGGGTGCAGACATTATAACTTTTCTTGCTCCAGAGTCTAAATGCCCTTTTGCTGATTCCTTTGAAAGAAATAGTCCCGTTGATTCAATAATATAATCAGCTTCAATTTCATTCCAATTGATTTTGGAAGGATCTTTTTCTTTTGAAACTCTAATTTTATTGCCATTTACAATAAGATCATTATTTTCAATAACAATATCACCATTAAATTTTCCATGAGTACTATCGTAATTTAACATATAGCTCATATAATTAGTGTCAATTAAATCATTAATACCAACTATTTCTATATTTTTATTATTTATTGCTGCTCTGAATGCTAGCCTTCCAATTCTACCAAAACCATTGATACCTACTTTTATTTTTTTCATTTAGAATATCTCAATTTTTGCAAAAATATATATGAATATTAAAAATTCAAATGAATTAATAATATCAAATTTTTTTTTTTTTGATAATATTTTTCTAATTATTTACGTACTGATATATTTGCACTTTAAAATGGTCCCTTCGTCTAGGGGTTAGGACGCCAGGTTTTCATCCTGGAAACAGGGGTTCGATTCCCCTAGGGACTGCAACCTTTAAAACCCATCATTTGATGGGTTTTTTAATACCTAGTATAACCTCCAATACTTGAACGGAAGTCTACATTTAGGCCATGATCCTTTATGTAAGATCTCAGTTCATCTGAAACATCTCCTAAATATATTATACCTTCGAATGTATAGATGTTTGAAAAATTTCCGAATTCCTCTTGAAGATCTCCCTCTTCTTCTAATATTCTGCTGAGATGGTTTTTAAATGCATTCTCATCACTATACCTCTCATAAAGTGTTACTTTTTTCTCATTCTCAGAGATCAAAAATCTCCAAGAGATTGTGTTTTTCTCTGTTTCAGATATAAGTTTAGCATAACTATCACTCCATTCTCTTGTGTCAATTGTTCTGTCATCGTTCACAGATAGTTCACAAATAATTATTACTTCTTTATTTTGTTTATCATTTATTGTTTTCATAATTCAATCTACAACTATCTAATTTAAATTCAAAAGTGGAGAAGATTTAGGTTTCGATTCCCCTTGGAAATGCAACCTTTAAAACTCCACATCTGACCGGGTTTTAATATGAAACTTCAATGATTATTTTTCGTTTCTACCATTTAATGAAAAATATAATTTTTATTTTAATTTTCTCTTTTTTGTTTTCATGTAATGAAAAAGATGATATACAAAACTCCGAATGGTTATTTATTGCTTGTGAAGGTAATTTTGGTTCGTCAAATGGATCTATTTATATGATTAATCAATTTGGGGAAATGGATTCTATTCCTAACCTAGGGGATGTAGTTCAGTCTGTTAAAGTTTATAATGACAAATTATTTGTATTAGTAAATAATTCTCATAAAATTCATATATACAATATTAATTCTGATGGACTTTCTTTTCCCGGAATTACTATTGACTTAATTGATTCCAGTCCTAGAGAAATGGAAATTATTAATAATAAATTGTTTTTTACTAATTGGAATTCTAATGATGTTAAGTATTTAGATTTATTTAATTATAAAGTTTACAGATTATTTGAAGTTGATGGTTTACCAGAAGATATTATTAATGTTGGAGAAGATATTTATGTTGCTGTTAATATGAAAAAGGATTATTCTACTTCTGATCAAGTAATTAAATATAATTTAAATGAGGGTAAAATAAAAGATACAATTTTTGTTGGTAATGGACCGTTAGATTTAGATTACAAAAATGAGAGTCTTTATGTATCTAGAACATACTATGATGAAAATTATACTGCATTTTATGGTACTTCTCAAGTTGCAAAAAATAGTATAGTAAAAATAAAAGATTACGGGAAAAATACTCCGTGCGGTGGTTCTATACATAATATAGATAATACTATTTTTCGATCAGCATTGGGAGGAATTATAGAGTTAGATGATAATTTAGAGTTTAAACTAAATAATAAAATTGGTGATTTTAATCAATCAGAGGTTTATTCAGTAAAATATTTAAATAATAAAATATATTTTGGTTTAACAGATTATAAAAATTTAAATCAGGTTAGAATATATTCAAAGGATAATTCTGAAATCAATTATTATGATGTTGGAATTATTCCTGGAGATTTTGCCATCTGGAAAAAATAAACTCCTAAACCTTCATATGTAAAATTTAACTTATATATAAAGGTCTGTTTATTCATATTTTGAAAGCCATTCAAGATGTAATTTTATTAATTCATCTCTTGGAACGTAATGTCCAGTTTCATAAACATAATGTTTTTTGTCTTTTTCAGGAGTTCCTAATAGTTTAAACATAGGAATTTGAGATGTTTCTAGTGGAAAAAAATGATCAAATTTACCATTTAACATTAAAACTGGTATTTTAATTCTTGAAGTATAATAGAATTTATCCACCTCCTTTTTACAAGTCTGAAATTCAATGCCAGCTACATATAATACTGAATTTTTAACTCTATCATCAATTGCAAGGAGGATGTTAGCAATCGAACCTCCCCAACTAATACCATAGTAGGACAATTTATCCATATTCATATCGTCACGAGATTCGATATAATCAATAGCTCTTTTATAATCTTTTCCCCATCTAATAACTGCGTTTTTGTATTCATCAGTTTCATTTGGATAATCGCTTTTAATATTATCTCTTCTTTCAAATGTACTTTTATATATCGGGTGTATTAAAGCATACCCCTCTGATAATAGGTAAGAAAATTGTTTCATTCTATTTTCTATACCATTTTCAAAAGAATCAGTATTGATGGATCCTGAACCAGGAAAGAAAATAATAGGTTTATATGGTTTTTTAATGTTTTTATCATAAAAAATATATCCTGGCAATCTTTCATTATTGTATGCAGCATCAATAATAAATTTGTCTACAGCAAATGATGAAACGGTGTAGTCAAGTGTTTCCTCTTCTTTATTTAATTCTAAAATATCATAATCATATTGTGATTTAAATATTTCAAATACATCATCAGAAACATTTTCTTCACTGAGAAAATCTCTAACTTTTACAAAATATTGATCATTAGCAGTAATATCAGTTTTAAATTCACTTTCTAGGTTTTTAACTAATCTTAACCCATTTCCTAAACTTCTATCCATTGAATTTTGACCAAAGTAATCATTAAAGTAATAAGGTTCATCATTGAAGCTTCCTCCTAAAATACCTTTTATTGAACTATCGTCACTTAAAGAATTTACAATCCACTCTCTAACGTTTCCAGCAATATCATATAATCCGTTATAGTTTGAATTATCTTGAGAACCAACATTAATTAATTGATTTTGTGAAAAGTTGCTATTATACATAAATGAACTTGAACTGCTTAATGTTGCAGCAGTAGCCCACTGATAAACATTGGGTAAAGATAAATTCCTATAATTAGCATAAGCCATTGCTTCAAACCACGATATGCCTGTAACTGGAAAATTTTCTTGTCCATCAGGATGCATACCATAAGACCAATTTGAAGGACCCGGTTTTCCAAATTTTCCAACAAACTTTTTTATTTCATTTTCCATAAATTTAGGATTATTATTTATTGCAGCATCCCAGTAAATAGGATTTTCGTATCCTCCATCTTGAACAAATTCTAAAAACTCAATGTTAGTTACCTCTAGTTTTGAAACTAAATAAGGACCTATTTGTATTGAAGAATAATGATCTAAACCAGGGAATGAAAGGCTTCTCTTAGCACCTAAAATCATTTTAAATTCTTCTTTATTGTAATCAATTGATGATGGTAAACCATAAAGTCTACCTTGATTTAATATCCAATAATTAGATCTCTCAATAAACTCATTATCATTTGATTTAAATTTTAAATTAAAACGAACATTAGGGACTCTTACTTTAGAAACTGGTGATTTTCCAAGGTATATCCAGTTTTCAATAGAATCATTTAATAAATCCAAATAAACCTCATAGTTTATTGGGCTTGTATTTATATTTACTTCTGTTGTTACTTTTTCGAAATAATTATCTAAAATAGGATTGGAAACTTTATTGTTTTTTAATAAACTAATTTCATTATAAACTTTTGAGTATTGATTATTTTCAAATGCATCAATAATTTCTGGAAGCTTTATTTCAAAGAGTTCGTCTTTCGATGTACTTTTATTATAGTAATAAACAAAAAACCCCCCAATTAGAATGGTAACACCAATATTTAGATATGATAAATATCCTTTATAATTAATTTTTTTTGTATTCTTCTGAGTATTTATTTTTGTTATTGATATAACAATTTGATATGCTAATATACCAAAAAACCCTATGACTAATATTAATAAACTATAATCAAGGATCTTAGAGTTGAATTGATAATTATCAATTAAAAAACTTAAACCCTCTAGAATAGAAAATGAAAATGCAATGTACCCAATAACAAACTGTAAGTACTTATTTGAAAAATTCATTCTCAAACCTACATATAACTAATTATAATTAAAAGAATAAAATTAATTGAAATGATAAATTAGATTTATTTATCTATAATTTATCTAAATTTAAAATGATCTAATACTCATAAAATATGATAAGAGTTTTAAAGCAAAGAATCACGAATCTTGCTAAAATAGTATTACCATTTGAAATAAGGATTTTTTTAAGAAAACTTAACTGGAAAAGATTGTATTTTCAACAATATATTTTTAATAAAAAAAGATTCAATTATTACTGTCCAATAGCAAAAAGAGAATTTAAATTATTTATAAAAGTACGTAATAACCTTCTTTCTCCATCAAATGGGGCTAATGCAAGACAAAGGTTGGTATGGCACTATTTAGAAAATAAATTAAATATTTTAGAGAAAAAGTATACTTTGCTCCATATAGCACCTGAATTATCCTATTTTGAAAAATTATCCAAGTGTAAAAACTTAACTTATATAGCAGGAGATAAAATGGTATCTGGATATTCAAATCAAAAGGGAATTATAAATATGGATTTAACTGATCTTAATTTTGAAACTAATTTTTTTGATCTTATAATTTGTAATCATGTTTTAGAACATATCCAAGATGATAAAAAAGCTATTTTTGAAATGTTCAGAGTATTGAAAAAAGGAGGGAAGGCAGTCATAACAGTTCCAATTAATGAAAAACTAAATAGTACATATGAGGATTCTTCTATAACAAAAGCTAGTGATAGAATCAAACATTTTGGCCAATGGGATCATGTAAGGTGGTATGGGTTAGACATAAAAGAAAGAATAACTAAAGTTGGATTTGATGTAGAAATGAATAGATATTCAAATAATTTTTCTAAAAAATATTATATCAGATATGGTTTTTCAGATAGTTTAATAATTATAGCCAATAAATCATAATTCTACCAAATAGATTTTAGAATTTTATGATTCATAATGCAATTATTTAATCCGCTAAATTCAACCATATCAAATTTAGAGTTATAAAAAAACACATCAGACATCACAAGTTCACCATCGTTTACAAATACTTCAATTGAACTATTATCTAATAATAAGTCTAATGATGATACTTTAGAATTAAACTTGGCTTTTTGTTTATTTATAAACCTTTTTCTAAAAGTTTCAACATCCAAAGTTCTTTTTTTATCATTGAAATTTTTATCAGTTAGATAGTTCCCTCTATTTATTTCAAAAGTTTCAGATGAAAATTTTATTGTTAAATTTTCTGAGTTATTTTTTAGATTAATCTCGAATGAATCTGTTGAAATTTCAGTAAGAAGAATTCTATTTAAGTTTTCATCAAGTTTTAATGCATCAACAATTTTACCATTATATGATTCTGATTCTATCTTTTGAAGATCTATCGAACTAAATTTTAACCTATACTTATCAGAATTTTTAATTAAAGTAATATCCCTAGGTATTGTCATAGCACTTCTCCATTTTGATGTTGGTACCATTTGACCATACTTCCAATTACTCATCCAACCAATAAATTTTCTAGATTTTAAATTATCTGATGTATTATTCCAAGTTACTCCAGCATAATTATCACTTCCATAGTCAATCCATATAGACTTTTCATCTCCTAAAAAATTATCATCTACAACAAAATCTTTACCATTAAAATCTCCTATAAAATATTGGGTTCCACTGCCTCCATTTGGTGAGCTTTTATTTATACTAACAAAAAGAACCCATTTTTTTTCCCCTTCTTCATCTACCAATGGAAATAAGTCAGGACATTCCCATACGCCGTTCATTTCACCTATCCCAGTAAACTCTGATATAAATTCCCAATCTATCAGGTTTTCAGATGAATAAAATATTATTCTATCTCTAGCTGCTAGAGTTATAAACCACTTTTTATATTCTTCTGACCAAGTTACTTTAGGATCTCTGTAATCTCTAAACCCAGGATTGTCAATTATAGGATTTTTATCATATTTTGTCCATGTTTTTCCTAAATCTTGACTATATGCAATATGTTGAGTCTCAACGTGTATGTATCTATCTTCTTTTGTTTCATTCCACATCCTTTCTAAAAACATATCATGATTTGTATAAAAAGCTAATATAGGAGGATTATTTCCATCTCCTAATCCAGATTTATTATTTTTATCAACTATAGCTGATCCAGAGAAAATATAGTTATTTCCATCAGGATAAATCGCTATTGGTTTATTTTCCCAATGTATTAAATCTTTTGAAACTGCATGAGCCCAGTGCATTGGGCCCCAAACATTATCATCAGGGTAATGTTGATAAAATAAATGATAATTTCCATTAAGGTAAAACATTCCATTTGGATCATTCATCCAACCAGAGGGAGGAGAAAAATGAAATTGAGGTCTGTACTTTTCTTTAAAGGAATTTTGAATATTATTTTCAACTGCATTACAAGAAGAAAATAATACAATTAAAATAATTATAAAATTTTTCATTTTTTCTAAGGTTATGTTTATTCAAATATACTAACCAACTAAAAAAAAAACCTATCTAATTAGATAGGTTTTTTTAATTTATTCTGTTTCAATGATTATGGAACACATGTAACACTTGGAAGTGATTCTGTTGTTTTTGTGTACATATGAGCTGTTGCACCTTCTGCATCTGTTATAGCTGCAGCTAACTCAGTTCCATCTGGTGAAACAATAAAAACTACATCTATCGTTGGAGCAGAAGTATAATTAAATGTTGCGCTCAATGTATCTCCCTTATTGATTCGCATTGTATTAGTATACGATTGACCATCGCAGTCTGTATGACTTCCAGTCGCTGTACTCCATGTACAACAATCATTAACACCCTCAGTTGGATCATTATAGTAATCTTTTATTTTGTCCATATCAATGTAAATAAAAGAGATAGTACCATCAGTACCAACATATTTCCATTTAGTCTTGTCATGTTTTAACATAAAGCTTTCTGAAGCCTTATCATCATCTTCATCACAACTTACTAAAAATAATATGCTAACTATTGGAATTAAATAGTAAAGTATATTCTTCATAATATTTTAATTTAAAATTATATTACAGCAAAATTACTAAAATTTAATAAATAATGATTTTTAGTATTCATTATGAGCTTAATTTATCATTTTTGTAACATGTTTAATTTAAAAAAATTTTTTATGAAAAAAATATATTTTATTATCATTCAACTACTTGTAAGCTTTAACTTATTTGCTCAAACAAAATCAATAAATACTGAAACCAGTAAAATAAAATGGATAGGTAGAGAAATAACTACTAAAATACATTATGGTTCATTAAAATTTTTAGATGGTAATATTTCAATATTAGAAAATCAAGTCAAAGGTGAGGTGACTGTTGATATGGCATCCTTAAATGTTGAAGATTTAAGTGGTGGATCTAAGCAAAGACTTGAAGGTCATTTAAAATCCGATGATTTTTTTTCAGTTGATAAACATAAAACTGCTAAACTTGAAATAATTTCTTCTAAAAAAGAAGGTAATATATTTATGGTAAATGGAACACTTACAATAAAAGATATTTCTCATCCTATTAAATTTAAACTTGATGCACAGAGTAATAAAGCAACAACTAAATTGGCATTTGATAGATCAAAATATAATGTAAAATTTAGATCAGGTAATTTTTTTGAAAACTTAGGTGACAAGCTAATTTTAGATGATATTGATTTAGAAGTAGAATTATATTTTTAAAACTAGTTATTAATAGGTTGAATAAACAGCTTTTTTAAGGCCATTAAGAATTTTAAAATCAAATTCAATTGACCTAGAGAGAAATATAGAATAAATATCTTTTTCTGTATCTATCCAGAAATGTGTATTATGGTAACCTGACCAACCGAATATACCTTTTGATGCTCCAGTTCCATCTACTTCTTGATTTTCCAAAACTGAAAATGTAAAACCTATATAATATCCTTCAAGGTCTGGAAAAGTAAATGGTTCATTAGGATCTGGATATGCATTTGTATACTTATCTACCATTAAATTGAAACTATTCTCAGATATAATTATTTCTTCATTGTATTTACCTTTGTTAACTAACATTTTACAAAAATTAGAATAATCGTTTAAGGTAGAAACTAATCCTTCTCCTCCAAAATGAGCTTTGTTTTTAGGTAAATAAGAATACCCATCTAAAGCAGCAGTATAACCTTTTAAATTAAAATCTGATTGATTAAATGGTGTATTTGCATTTATATTTACATGTAAAGGATGTAGCCTAGAACGTTCTTCATAAGTAAGGTGAAATTTAGTATCATACATTTCAAGTTTATCAAATAAATTTTCCTTTAAAAAATCATAAAAACTTTGTCCAGTTAAAACTTCAATCAATCTACCTAGAATTGCTTGATTTAATCCATAAGTATACATTGTTCCAGGTTCAAAATCTAATGGTTCTTTTGAAATAGCATTTGAAAAATCATCTAAATTCGAAAATCTAGATGTATTTATATAGTCTGGATATATCCCTTTATGCATATTAAATAACCAATTTTCTCCATATTGGTTATAATAAGTAAAACCAGATCTATGTGTTAATAAATCAATAATTTTTATTTTATTTTTACATTTATAAATTTCGTTTTTCCCTTTACATTTTACATTTTCATATTCTGGTAAATACTTTGATAAATTATCATTTAAATCATATAATCCTCTATCTAAAAGTATCATCATTGCTACTGTAGTTATTGGTTTTGACATGGAGTGAATTGCAAAAATTGTATTACCATCAATATCCTTATCCCCTAAGTTCTTTGAATTAACAACTTCATTATAAACAATTTCACCTTGTTTATAAATTAACACAACATTTGAACCAGTAGTTTGATTAGAAATTAATTCTTTTTGAAACTCTAGTATCTTGTTTTCTTTTGTTTCATTACTGCAACTAAAAAGTAAGATGGAAAAAAATAAAAAAT
>CACOMW010000013.1 GCA_902628365.1 uncultured Marinoscillum sp.
ATTTCAACTGAATCCAATTGTCCTGTTGTTCCATTTGATGGTTTTTCTCCTGATGGAGATGGTATTAATGATACTTGGGTAGTTCCATATATAGAGCAATACCCTAAAAGTGAGCTTGTTATTTATAATAGGTGGGGGGTTGTTATATATGTAAAAGAACCATCGTTTGATATACTTAAACTTCCATATATTGGGTCAGAAAGCTTTTCAAGAGTCAATGGGTCTGATTCAGCATCACTATCGTTTGATAAAACACCATTTAATTTATCTATGATTAGTGTATCTCCTTCTTTTAAAGTATAAGAATCATCGACTGATATTGGACAATCATTGATAGGGTTCACATCGAATTTCACTGTTCCAAAATTTGAATCACATATTCCATCATTTATTTTATACAAGAAAAAGTCTTCAGTAGTCTCACTACCATCATGAATATAGATAAATGAGCCATCAGGATTGACCTGAAGGTATTTTGTGCTTATATAAGCTTGAAATTGTACATTTGCATTTATTCCTGCATCTCCATTACTATTAAAATTCCCAACTTCTAATTCAATAGTTTGAGAACAATCAAAAGAAAAAGATTCATTTAATATCCAATTAGCCTTACTTTTATCCATATATTGCAACACATCCTCTCTAACGCCTCCATTCACATCAGACATTAATTTTATGGATCCTTGAGATATTATTAACTCTGGATTTCCTTCTCCAAGCCATGGCTCCCAATATGATAATACACCTATATCTACATCAAACTTACCTCCATCATTAAATTCAGTCGTAATTGCTCCTCTCTCTTTATTCCAATGGTCTTCATTAAATTGTAAAATTGGCACTCCATCCAATATTAATTTTAATCCATCATCAAAACTTGTTAAGTCTAGTTTTATTCTACAACTATCATAAATATCTTCATCACCTAGTTCAACTGAAAAACTAAGTTTGTCACTGTAATCTTCGTCTTTTGATATTAAAAAGTTTGAGCTAATTGGATACCCACCAGTATATCTTTGAGTAACTCCTTCATTTTCACTAGATAAAATAACAACTGATGTATTAGTATTTGTATTATAAGAAGTTTCAAAAACATCAGAATTGGCGTCTGAGTCATTTGATAAAAAACCGTTAGCAGCATCAACTATTATCGTATCTCCTTCATCTATTACATAATTGTCATCCACAGCTACAGGACAATCATTCACAATATTAAAATATACAGTCACCATATCTGAATCACCACAAGCACCATCATTTAATTTATATACCAAAGAATCTTTTGTAGCATTATTTCCATTATGACCATAAACAAAAGAACCATCTATTTCTAAAGACCAAATTATAGCGTGATGAGGGTTTTGAATTTCAAAAATAGTTAAAGGGTCATCTGGATCAAAATCATTAATTAAAATACCTTGAATGGAATCAATTGATAAAATACCATTCCTTTGAACAGTGTAAGTTTCTCCTACTGCCGTAGGACAATCATTTACATCTATTATGGTTATTATGATTAAAGCATCATTTGAATCGCATGTACCATCTGAAATTTTATATTTAAAAGAATCTGATTTAGTATTTGTACCATCATGAGCATAGCTAAAACTACCATTTTCACAAATTACATTTGTTTGTCCATTTCTTGGATCAGAAGGGTCAGTACAACTTAAAACTCCATGTGATGGTAAGCTTTTATGGGTAGAAGTAAATGAATTAGCAGGAATGTCAACATCAAAATCAAACTTATAAACACCATCGGCAGAAGAAGGGCTTAGTATAAATCCTTCCATTACTTGGTATGTATTCCCTACAGCTACGGGACAATCATTTACTGGTGTTACAGTAAAATTCACTGTTGCAATATTTGAATCACATCCACCGTCATTAAGCTTATAAGTAAATGAGTCAGAGGTTGATTCATTACCATTATGAGTATAGGTAAAAGATCCATTTGGATTCAAAGTTAAGGTTCCATGTGATGGGTCTGAAACTCTTATGACAGTCAATGCATCTCCCTCAGCATCAGTATCATTAACACGCACACCATCACCTACTACTTTAGATAATGTTCCTCCTTCAGCTAGTGTATAATTATCATCAACAGCAATTGGACAATCGTTTACTGGTGTAATATTTATTGTAACATTAAAAGGCCCAGCAGCAGTACATCCATCTTGATCATCTAATGTATATTGGAATTGATCTACAATCGTTTCTGAACCATCATGTTGATAGGTAAAACCTCCAAGTTTATCTGCATTGATGGTTACATTTCCATTATTAGGACCAGTTCCTGGATTAACTAGTGAAATACGAAGATTATTTATATCTGAATCAATATCCGTATCTGCAGAGATAATTTTTCTAATTACTCCATCACCTGTTGAAATATTCAACAAACCACCTTCATCTATAGAATATGTATCATCAACACCTTCAGGACAATCATTTTGAGGGTTTATATTTATAGTTACGGTGTACGGTCCAGCGGCAGCACAACCATCTTGATCATCTAATGTATATTGAAATTGGTCTACTAATGTTTCTGATCCATCATGCTGATAGGTAAAACCCCCTAGTTTATCTGCATCAAAAACAAATGAAGCTGCATGATTTGGTCCTGAACCAAGAACAAGAGAGGCACGAAGGTTTGCGTTTGGTGAATCATCATCGTTATCATTGATTATAACACCATCTACATGAGTTTTTACAATTGTTCCTCCTTCATCTACTGTATATACATCATCAACCCCTTCAGGACAGTCGTTTACAGCGGTTATATTAATAGTAACTGTATAAGGACCAGCTGCAGCACATCCATCTTTATCATCTAAAGTGTAGGTAAATGAATCTACTGTTGTATTGCTACCATTATGCGTATAAGTAAACCCTCCTTCACTATCATTATCAAAAATAAGCAGCCCATGTGAGGGAGCAGAAACAGCGGTTGCTCTTAAATCATCTTGAGGCGTATCAGGATCAGTATCTGCTGAGCCAGCTTTTTTTATAACACCATTTGCATCTGAAATCACAATTGACTGACCTTCAACACCTAAATAGGTGTCAGGAAGACCCACAGGACAATCGTTTACTGGTTTTATGTTAATATTTACTGTGAAAGGACCAGCAGTAGCACACCCGTCTTGATCATTTAAAGTGTAAGTAAATGAGTCAGAAGTAGTTTCACTTCCATCATGTATATAAATAAAAGTTCCATTTGCATTTAATGTAAATACTCCATCATGGTTAGATGGATCTGAGGTTTTAGTTGCTGTTAAATTATTATCATTTGAATCTAAATCAGAATCTGCGGCACCCCCTGTTTTACTTCCTCCAACCGTACCAAGTATAACTCCTCCTCCTGCTCCCGCAGCAGTATTTATATTTATCGTACCACCTTCATCAAGCTCGTAAGTATCATTTTGTCCTGTAGGACAACTATTTACATTCAATTGAGATTCTGGAGTCGTTACAGAAGGGCCACATATATAAGAAGGAGTGCTAATTTGAACGCGATACTTGTAGCCAGACATACCAACTGTCACACCTGTTATAGTGAGCTCATTCGTTGATACACCACTATATTTCCCTCCATTAGCAAGATTAGCCCATCCTACTCCAGTATTTTCTTGCCATTGATATATTGGAGCTGGAACACCAGCTGCTTTACAGTTATTACATATTCTAGCATCTATAATATTTGCTGCTACAGTAAATTGCACAGTTTCTCCTGGTTGTTTTGATTCTAATACTGAAGGGTTTGATGTTACAGATACAGCAGCACCTTCTTGGATATAATCATCACCCCCAATACCATCTACATCTGCCGGATCAGTATAACCCCCACTACCTGTAACTTTGCCATCAGCATCAACATTAATAGGTAAACCTCCTAATATACCATCACCATTAGAATCTGAAAAACCAGCTTCTAACACATCATTACAACCATCTCCATCACTATCAAGATCTAAATGATCAGGCACTCCATCGTTGTCTGAATCCCTATCATCACAATCTAATGGCGCAGCTACTGCAAATAGTTCTATACCATCAATCGCCATATAATCACATAAAGAACATCCTGTCCTTCCATCTGAACCAACATCTACACTAAATATCAATCTTTGAGTAGCAGCTTCTGCGGTAAATCTTAAACTAACCTGTGTCCAAGTTTGGTTCCCTGGTCCTTCAAAAGTTCTTTCTGGAGAAAACTGTGTTTGAGCACCGGGGTATCCAGGGTTAACTCCAAATTCCACTCTCCATCTTGCCCTTGCACCTATAGGTGTGTTATTACCTGTAGGACCACAGTTAGTTCCATCTGTTAAACCCGCAAAAGTTTGCCAAAAAACAATATCATATTCCTGTCCAGGATTAAGAAGGCCAACAACATCTGTTCTAAAACTCTCAAAACTAGCTGCTGACCGTGCCCATCCACCTGCGACCACTCCTCCATCGGGCGATGCAGGTAACCCGTTAGCACAACCATTACTAGATCCACAATTATTTCTTGCCCTTGGTGTAAGCCATGTATCTAGTGTAGAACGACCATTTACCCAATCTCCACAGGTAACATTACCATTTCTTCCTTGATCACTATTAGAAGCAACACCAGCACAAGGCGTGAAACTTCCATCAGGGCCTATAGCCAAAGGACTCAAACAATTTAACCCTTCTTCTGAATCAAGAATACCATCATTATCATCATCTAAATCATCAATATCTGCAACTCCATCACCATCGTTTCCAAATTTTGGAAATACTACAGGAAAATTTCTTCTTACATTTGAATAGGATTCTAAAAGTAATTTTTCATTTATTTTTATCCAATCTGAATCTTCTAAATTATTGGTTTTATTTTTAGGAAATAATTTATCTTCAACAGAAATTCCGTTTTTTAATATGTATGTATTTCCATTATGATCAACAAGGTTTCCATTTTTATCAAAATAACTTCTATCATCTATATCGTATTGAGATAAGTTTTTATAAAAAGATCTAATACTATCAGCAGATATATATATAAAAGAGTTTTTTTTTTGGAGAAATTCTAATTTATTATCTTGAGAAAATAATTGATTCTTTAATAAAAAAATCAATATTAAAACCTGAAAAATTAGTTTAAAATAGGTCATTTATATTAAAATAATGAAGTTTATTTACCCTTTATCTAAGTAAATATAAAATATAATAACCTATTTATCTAAGAACACCACACCGACAACATCACGTCCTTCTGTGGAGCCGTATTCTATTGGTTTTATTTGGTAAAAATAAAAATCTTTTTTCACTTCAGTACCCGTTGAAGAGTTTGTTCCATCCCATATCATCTCATCATCCACCACCTTTTCAAACACCTTCCTTTGGTATCTATCCATGATTAAAACCTCAAATTTAACATTATCTATGATTATATTCTCTAATTGTATCATTAATTGATCATTGAAGTTATCACCATTTGGAGTAAAATAATTAGGTAATGTATACTTAGGGTACTGTAAATTATCAATACTAATAAACAATGAAGTCTCTCTTGACAGACACCCTTCTTTGTCTTTAATGGTATACACTAACGTATCATATTTATTAGGAGAGCCTGTATACGTGTAACTTACCGTACCATCTCCATTAAGCACTGCACTACCCCACTTAGGAAGCTTTTGAATCGTTAAACTTGATGTATCAAGGTCTGAGTCTACATCAGAATCATTCTGTATAAGATTAATAAGAGAGGTTACAGGAGTCTTTTTTCCATCTACGGTCACCGTATCATCTACCGTCACAGGACAATCGTTGATAGCAAAAATAGTAATCGTACAAGTAGAAGGAGGCAATGTATCGCATACTCCATCTGAAAGCCTGTAGCTCAAGACTACCTGTTCACTACCAGGAGCGGGAGTAGAAAGTTGATTAGGTGCTATGTAAACAAAATCTCCGTTGTTTTTTAAAGCAAGAGTGCCAACGATGGTAGAAGTATCGGTAAGTAAAGTAGTAGTTAAAAAGTCGCCTTCTATATCAAAATCATTGAATACAAGCGTAGAGTCTATCGTATCTCCCTCATTGATGAAAAACACTTCATCTTTAGGTACAGGACAGTCATTTATAGGGTTAATACATAGGGTAACCAAGACCGTATCACTGTTAAAGTCACCGTCGGTTACATAATAAGTGAAACTATCTAAGATCGTCTCGCCGCCGTTATGAACATATGTATAGGTTCCATCTGATTTAAAGTCTAACGTACCGTTAGAAGGCTTACCAACTAATATAGCCTCTAATGTATCTATAGGAGGCATATCTTTAGCATCAGCATCTGTATCGTTACCCAACACACCTGTAGCCAAAGTGAGCTTTTGTAACGTACCACCCTCGTCAACACACTCGGGTGTATCCGCATTAGCAACAGGAGGAACATCAGCAACAGAATCTATGGTAATGGTAGCCACATAAATCGCATCATCACACTCTCCATCACTCAAAGTATAAGAAAACTCATCTATAAAGTTCTCTGTATGATCGTGTGTATATTTAAATGAGCCATCAGGGTTTAAAACAAAAGCCCCTGAGTCTAAATCATGAAACTCTGGTGGAGTAACCAAAGTAGCTGTTAGAGTCTCACAGGTATTATCATCCTCATCATTACTTAAAACTCCTAAAAGCTCTGGAATAGAAACTGTACCCCCTTCTGTAACAGAATAATAATCCCCTTCTCCTACTGGGCATACATTATTGATATTAATAAATACCGTATCGTAGTTCAAAATGGCTGAATCATTAGGATGGAAGAAGTTGCCTGCACCGTCACCATCACGTACCATATAAACAAAAAAGTCTTGATTAGGCGTATCACTACAATCATGAACATAAGTAAATGTTCCATCGGTATTAAGGGTAAATATGCCAGCGTTGGCTTTATCGTGATGTGCAGGATCTGTAACCTTATAGGCAAAAATAGAATCACAAACCTCTAAGGTAACGTCATTATTAAGAATGCTTTTAGTTAAATCTACTACCAAAGTATCTTGTTCGTTTACCTCAAACGTATCTTTGTTTACAATAGGAACATCATCAAATACATTAAGAACGATTAGCGTACTACCCACCGCTTGGTCTTCTCCATCATTAAGTACATACTCTATCGTGTCTCTAGGCTCGGTAGAAACGCAATTATGCGTATATTGAAACGCTCCATTACCCTCAAATTGGTTTACTACACCATAATTAGGATAATTATCAGGTATACGAGTAGCAAAATACAGGGTATCACAAGGATTAGGGTCTGTATCGTTAGCAAGAATACTTACTGTATCTGGAACTGTAGGTGATATGGTAACCGTTCCTCCTTTTCTTACAGCGTATGAATCGTTCACGCCAACAGGAGGCTGGTTCACAATGTTGATAAATGCCGTATCTCTAGTAGGCCCATCGTACTGCCCGTCATTAATGGTATAAGTGAAAAAGTCTTGATTAGGCGTATCAGAACAGTCGTGTGAGTAGGTAAAACGACCATCACTACATATCACACCAAAAACCCCAGGCGCATCAGGACAAGATATGTTACCGTTGGAAGGAGGAAGGAATATTTGAACAGTTAAATCATCTCCAGGTGCCACTTGAACACAATCTCCAACGCAAGAAGGAGAACCTTCATCGTTGTCATTTACCAAAACACCGTCCGCAACACCAGCATCCGTTCCAAGAACATCTCCAGCAGTGAAACTACCGTTCTCAATCACAGAATACGTGTCTTGAACAATCACAGGCACATCGTTAATAGGCGTTATCGTAAATGAAACCGTAGCAGGAGCACTGGTACATGGGACTCCAGTAATACCATCAACTGTAATATCAGTTATGGTATAAGTAAATTGATCTGTTAAAAACTCATCCCCATTACTTGTATACCTAAACGATCCATCCAGACAAATACCATTATCAGGAACTTGAGGGACTCCAGGTGGTAAACATGATAAGGTGCCACGAGGAGGGGTGACAATAGTAATAGGTAAAAGAGCAATATCATCTTCAACATCAGAATCACCAACTTTCAGACCATTAGCAGCATTTATATCAATGAAATTATTAACGCCTTCTTCAAGTATTGGTCCATAAGGCCCCTCGTCATCTGCAATCGGACAATCATTAACTGGATTTATATTTATCGTCACATCAAATGGTCCAGAAACAGCACACCCATCCTGATCATTCAATGTATATTGAAACTGGTCTGTAAAATTTTCTGAATCATTATGAATGTAGGTAAAACTTCCATCATTATTTAATGAAAATACACCATTATGAAAATTAGGACCATTTCCAGGTACAACAAGTGTCGCAATCAAATCATCTTGAGGTGAATCGGTGTCAGTATCTGAAGATCCAGCTTTTTTTATAACACCTTGATTCACTGGTATCACATTATTAGATCCTTCATTTACAGAATATGTATCATCAAGACCATTAGGACAATCATTAATAATTAAAGCATTTTGAGGTGGTAAAGCGTTAGCATCACATTTAAAATTTGTTGTGAGCTGCACTCTATAAAGGTAAGTATCCATAGAATGGGGAGCACTAGTAATAGTCAATTGATTTGTATTCACTCCAGAGTATACTCCTCCATTTGCAAGATTATTCCAGCTTATACCTTGATTTTCTTGCCATTGGTAAAGCACTGTTCCAGTAGCTGTTGCGTTAACAGTATACTGCGCATTATTTCCTTCAGTAATAGAGGCATCCACTGGAGATGAATTTATAGTTATCGGAGAGCCAGGTTCTAAAAAATCATCTACTCCATTTGCATCTACATCAACATTTGGAATTGGATCTTTATAACCCTCTGTAAAAGCATTTTCTTTTACTATACAATATTCTGCGAACCTTATTGCATGAACGTTATTTGAACCACCAGTAGCAGCAGTAAACCCAAAATACACATAATTTGAAGCAGGAAAAATATCAGCGTTGATATCTCTATTAAAATTTATTCGCTCTACACCATCATAAGTTACTTTAAAATTATTTGTCGCTGCATCCCATTCAATAATTACTGGATGGAAATTTCCATCTTCTATATTACCCAAATCCACTACTGGATTTGCAGCATTTAAGGGATCAGTATGATTAACTATACCATTATAATTTATTCCTAAATGATCATTTTGATGTCCAGGGTCATCTCCATTATTAAACCAAGTATCAAATTCTACGGCAACACTTGGATTTATCGTTGCATACCCCAACCCTCCACCAGTACTTCCTTGATTTGTTGAAAGAGGTTGCAAAACAAAAGCTATACCATCTGCTCCAGCTGCATCTTTACTTCCTAAATTTATTGAAGCAGTAATTTTAAAATTTTCTCTTAAATCTATACGCTGTTTGTTCCAAATCATCCCTCTTTTATCACCTAGAGCTTCAGTTAATCTATAAGTATTATCATCAGCGTTCCCTGGAACCCCATCCAATCCATTCGGAAGAAATACAGCATTATGTGTAATTGCAGGAAAAACAAAGTCGTCTTGAGCAAAATTATTACAATATGGAGCTACAACACACAATATCCTACCATCGTTATCTACCTGATTCACAGCAACATCACACAATACCCCATTATTGTCTGGATCAGGATAACCAGCTTCTATCACATCATTGCATCCATCATTATCACTATCCAACTCTAGCCTGTTTGGTATTCCATCAGAATCAGCATCGCCAGGTTCTTGAGTATCCAATATTCCATCATTATCATCATCTACATCTACAGCATCTGGAATACCATCTCCATCAGTATCTTGTGAATGACTCTGATAATTAAAAAAAAGGGAAAAGAAAATAAATAAATATAGAAATGAAAATTTCATATATTAAGTTAATAAAATCTAATAAAAAAACTAATCTCTTCTTCTAAGATAAACATATCCTTTCAGAGGCTTTCTTCTACCGTCTCCAAGGTCTAAGATATAGAAGTACACACCTTCAGGTAATAGTTTTTTCGATTTTTTGGATATTCCACTAGCTTCAGTACCTGAAACATTTCTTTTTCCATCCCATTGATTGAAGTATTTTTCTCTTTCATATACTTTGATTTCCCACCTATTGTATATGGTCACTTTATTATTTGGATAAGGATCTAACCCTCTAATAACCCATGTATCGTTTGTTCCATCTCCATCAGGTGAAAATCCACTAGGAATATGTATTTCATTAGGATATACTTCAAGTAATGCTTCTTCAGATATCACATCATCTTGACATAAATAAGTTGGATTTGAGATTACAAGTCTATACCTATACGTATCCATAAACATCTCTAATGGCATAATAGTTAATTCCTTCGTTTTCGTTCCCTTATATGTAATCCCATCATTAATCGTATCAGATAAGTTATTCCATGTTACACCGTCATCAGAGCTTTCTTGCCACTGATATAAGAAATCTCCTATATTAGTCTCTCCTTTAAGAATTAGCGTATCTTTTTCAGCCAAAGAGGTAAATGATACTGGTGATGAGAGAAGATCTATTAAGACTCCTGCTTCTAAATAATCTTTTATCCCATTTTGATTCAAATCAGCAGGTTCTGTATAACCATCTATCACATCTGTTCCGTCAGCATTTTTAATCACTTTTCCTAAACTGTCTACTGTAACTGGACTAGTTCCTAGTATTCCATCGTTGTCTGGATCAGAAAATCCAGCTTCTATGACATCATAACAACCGTCTCCATCGCTGTCAAGATCTAAATGATTTGGAATTCCATCTCCATCTGTATCTACTGTATCTTCCACTACATCCAGAATTCCATCATTGTCATCATCTAAATCATCAGGTTCATCCGGGACATCATCTTCATCACTATCCTTTATTATATCAAGAATTGCCTCGTCAGATATTCTTAATGAATCACAAGCATAAGATGGGTTTATAAATAAAACTCTATATTGATAACCATGCATCACATAATCTATATTTGAAATAGTTAAAGTATCATTGGTGACACCACTATATGGAGAAATTTCAGTTAAATTATTCCAAGTAGTAGAATCTCTACTTTCTTGCCATTGATAGCTAATTATGCCTTTAGCTGTAGCAGAAGCAATAAATAACGTATCTGAACCTTCCATGATAGTAACCGATTGAGGTTGTTTATCAATCGTAATACCAGAACCTTCTTGTAAATAGTCCTTATTTCCATCTGCATCATTATCATTAGGATCAGTGTAACCATCAACTTTATTTGTTCCTATAACTAAACCATCCGAATCAACAACTACAGGTACATCTGCTAAAATACTATCGTTATTTGGATCAGAAAAACCAGCTTCTATTACATCAGGACATCCATCTCCATCACTATCTAAGTCAAAATAATTTGGAATACCATCTCCATCAAAATCATCATTTGTTTCATCTATATCTAAAATACCATCATTATCGTCATCTAAATCATCATCGTCAGGAATACCATCGTCATCGTTGTCAGGATCTACAGCTATCATTTGAGGTTGAGAAACAAAATCGTTACCACAATTAAATCCAGGAGTACTAACTAAAGACCTATACAAATAGCCATTCATTGTAAGAAGTGGTTCACTTATAATAAGCGAATCCGTTTTAACTCCCTTATACATACTGCTTTCTATTAGGTTAATCCAGGTTTTAGCAGTATCCCTACTTTCTTGCCACTGGTAATCTATTATTCCCGCAGCATTCACATCAATTGATACTATAGTACTATCGTTTCCTGTAGTTGTCTCAATTGAATCTATAGGATCAAGAATAAACGCATCAATTGTTCCAAATACGTCAATTTTTGATTCTATATCTATAAAAGTAGGTGGGTTTATAGTACTAGTATAGCGTGCTTCAAATGGAATATCTTTATTTATGCTCGAATTAGTTCCTCCTATATCATATGCTCTTCCTAAAGGATAAAAATTTATATTATCGTCATAATGTATTTCTATATTATTTGGTGTGACTAACTCTATTATATATTCAGTATTTGGATCTAATATTAAAGGATTATTAGAACTAAACTCAAATACCACATCTTCTGCTATACCTCCTTGGTCATCTATTGTAAAACTATACGCCACTGATGTAGCTAAAATCTGCCCAGTTAATGCATGATTTTGACCTGTCTCATTGTTATTTACATACTGACGTATTTGTACTTTTGAATTAGATAATCCATTCTCATACTCACTTCTGCTTATTCCACTTTTTCCTTTTAAAGCATCTACCCATACCTCAGTAAGCTCACCTCCAGTTTGTTGGTCAGTGATAAAACTTTGACCGAAAAAGTCTCCTATAGAAACATAATTGGTTGTAAACCCTCCAGGACCTACAATAATCTTTGTCCCTCCCCCTACATTAGAATTAGAAAACCATTTTGTATTTCCATAAACCAATTCAAATCCTGAAATACAATCAAAATTGATATTATTTTTTCTTACCCATAATGAAGAATTAGAATCCATGAAATCTAAAATATTTTCTCTAGTTCCATTTGTCGTAGTAGCATAAATTTTAATTTCTCCATTTTCAATAATTCCTTCCATATTTCCTTCTCCCTTTTTCGGTTCCCATTTCCCACTACCATCTATATCAAACATTCCATTTGGACCAAATACATTCTTAGTATTGTTAGGGCTTGCTCCAATTAGAATGGCAGGGTCCCAATGCGATTGATTGAAATATAGTATTGTGTCTCCATTAATAAATACTTTTAAACCGTCATTAAAACTAGATATCTTTAACTTAGGAACACATTTTTCAAATTGTGCTCCCTGTACTAAATCAACTGAAACACCAATGGTATCCATAAATGTTATTGGAGCCTGACCAGTTCCTTTTATATGATATGGAGTACTAGTAATTGGATATCCACCATTATATGTTGATGTAGTACCTTTCGTCTTAATTTTTAGCTTTGAATTATCTAAAGAAGCCTGAACAAATATTGATGAACCTACTTCCTTATAATCAGAAATACCATTGTTATCAGAATCATTTGGAGTGGTATAACCATCATTAACTGGAGCATTATAAGCATCGGATATAACTAACCCTAAAGAATCCTCTACTACAGGGCTTTTTCCTAAGATACCATCATCGTCATCATCTCTAAATCCAGCTTCATTCACATCAAAACATCCATCACCATCACTATCTAAATCGAATTGATTTGGTATGCCATCTTTATCAATATCACCCATTCCTTCTTCTGTATCTAGAATACCATCGTTATCATCATCTAAGTCAACGTTATCCGGTATACCATCATCATCATTATCTGCCAATAATGAGAGGATACCTACATTTGAAATAGCAGATGGATCACATACATACGCAGAATTGGTTACCACAACTCTATAGTTATAATTCTGCATAGAAGATGATACTGAACTTATTTTTAGTGAATCTGAAGTCACTCCAGAATAAGGTGAAGTATTTGATAAGTTCACCCACGACACACCATCAGTACTTAATTGCCATTGATATGTCAACGTTCCTTGAGCAGAAGACAAAAAAGTGAAAAATGCAGATGACCCTTTCAATACAGAGATATCTTGTGGGTGGGAAGTAAAGGTTGGCTTCGAACCAGCTTCTAAGTAATCTTTTTCTCCATTACCATCTAAATCATTAGGGTTTGTGTAACCGTCTACTCTATTGGTTCCTATTACTAACCCTTGGGCATCAACTACTACTGGTAGGTTGGCAAGTATGCTATCTCCATTTGGATCAGAGAAGCCAGCTTCAAGAACATCAGGGCATCCATCACCATCGCTATCTAAATCAAAATAATTTGGTAATCCATCATTATCTAAGTCATTATTTTGTTCTTCTGTATCTAAAATACCGTCGTTATCATCATCTAAATCATCTCCATCTAAAACACCATCGTCATCGTTGTCAACAGAAATTATAATTTCAGTTTCAGAAGAAATAACATCTGGCTGACATACATATGAAGGTGTTGATACAATCACTCTAAACTTATATCGATGCATAGATGATGGATCAGAAATTTGAAGTGTTTTTGTGTCTACACCTGAATACGGTGCAACATTATTTAAATCTGTCCAAGAAGCGCTATTTGATATTTTTTGTTGCCATTTGTATGTAACTGTTCCAGTTACAGTTAAGTCAATTGTCATTTGAACTGCTGCATTTGGTAGTGTACTAATAGAAGCTGGAGGTTGAACTATATTTGTGATAGGTGATCCAACTTCCTTATAATCAAGTGTCCCGTTGTTATCAGCATCAACTGCAGAAGGGGTAGTATATCCTTGACTTGCTTGAATAGGCGTACCATTTACACTAGCAATTACCAATCCTTGAGCATCAACTTTCACTTCTGACGTACTTCCTATTGTAACGATTCCGTTGTCATCTGGATCGTAAAGACCAGCTTCTTGTACGTCTGGACATCCATCTCCATCACTATCTAAATCTCTTCTATTTGGCTCTCCATTACCATCTAAATCATCTTCTCCTTCCTCTGTATCTAATATCCCATCATTATCATCATCTAAATCAACATTATCAGGGACTCCGTCATCATCAAAATCCTTTAAAACAGTGAGAAGAGCTTCATTAGAAGGTAAGTCAGCAGCACAAACTAATGAAGGTGTAGCAACTAAAACTCTATACTTATTGCCATTCATGGCGTTAGAGATATTAGTTACCGTTAATGTCTGAGTTGTAACTCCAGTGTATGGCGTTACTGCATTTGGAGGATTAGATTGAACTAAATTTGTCCAATTTCCTCCTACTGTCTTTTCTTGCCACTGATAGGTTGTTGTTGTTGCAGGATTAGTAGTTTCAGCAAACGTAAAGGTAACCGTACCACTTTTTATTTTAGTTATATTAGCTGGTTGAGAGGTAAATGTAGGTGCAGAACCCTTTTCTAAATAATCTTTTACTCCGTTGCCATCCAAATCGTTTGGAGTTGTGTATCCAGGAGGGTTTACATCACTATTATCAGCATTTTTGATTACCCTACCTTGAGCATCAACTTTTACGGTGTTGGTTAATCCTGTTCCTAAGATTCCATTATCATCAGGATCGGTAAGGCCAGCTTCTTGTACATCTGGACATCCATCTCCATCACTATCTAAATCTCGGCTATTAGGTTCTCCATCTCCATCAATATTATTGTTTCCAGCATCTTCCTCTGTATCTAAAATTCCATCATTATCATCATCTAAATCAACACTATCATCTATTCCATCATCATCAAAATCTGTTAATACTGTTAACGTTGCCTGACCAGATGGTTGTGTAGGTACACAAACATTCGCTGGAACAGAAGCTAATACTCTGTATTTATTTCCGTTCATTGCATTTGTAACACTGCTTACAGTTAATGTTTGAGAGGTGACACCAGTGTATGGGGTAACGGCATTTGGAGGATTGGATTGAACTAAATTTGTCCAATTTCCATTTCCTACTTTTTCTTGCCATTGGTAAGTTACTGTTCCCTGGAATGATGTTACAAAAGAGAAGGTAGCATTAAAGTTTTTTGTTACGGTGATATTAGCTGGTTGAGTTGTAAATTCAACTGTACCTGACTCTTTATAATCTTGTATTCCATTATTATCTCTATCTAAACCAGCAGGTGTTGTATAACCTGGAGGGTTTACATTTGAGTCGTCGGCATTCTTAATTACTTTTCCATCGACATTAACTTTAACAGTATTGGTAAGACCTGTTCCTAATATACCATTGTTATCAGGATCTGTAAGGCCAGCTTCTTGTACGTCTGGACATCCATCCCCATCACTATCAAGATCAAATCTGTTTGGTAGACCATCATTATCCAAATCATCATCTGTTTCTTCTGTATCTAAAATTCCATCGTTATCATCATCTAAATCAATATTGTCAGGTATGCCGTCATCATCATAGTCGGTAGTCACTCCTATTGGAACCATATTGGATGTTAAAGGAGTTGAACAAGCGTAAGATGGGTTGGTAAGTATAACTCTATATTTATAACCATCTAATGCAAGTTGAGGATTTGTAATCGTTAGTTGATTGGTATTAGCCCCACTGTATGGCGCAAGATTTAAAATATTAGACCAGCTCATAGGGTTGTTATTAGGATTTCCTTCTTGCCATTGATATACTGTTGTTTGAGGATTTGCACTTTGAACTGTTATTACAATATTAGCTCCTAGCGTAACAGTTTTTCCAACAGGTTGAGTTGTAATTTGTAGAGCTACTCCTGCTTGTTTATAGTCTTTTACCCCATTTGCATCTCCATCTTTTGTAGGCGTATACCCACTGTTTACTGCACTACCATTTGCATTGTTGATAACAAGTCCTTGAGCATTGACTCCTACCGCATCAGTTGCTCCTGTACCTAAAATTCCGTTGTCATCTGGATCTGTAAATCCTGCTTCTTGAACGTCAAAACATCCATCTCCATCACTATCAAGGTCAAAACTATTTATTATTCCATCTCCATCTATATCATTATTTCCAGCATCTTCTTGAATATCTTTTATTCCATCGTTATCATCATCTTCGTCTATATCATCTGTGATGCCGTCTTCATCATTGTCTGGCTGTATTGTAAGCTTGACCGCTTGAGATGTCACATCATTTCCACATAGGTAAGCATTGTTTTTAACAACGCAACGATACAGGTTATTATTCATATTCAAACTTCCTTTACTAATTATAAGGGTATTTGTGTTTGCACCACTGTAAATTCCAGCATTAGTAAGATTAGTCCAATTTTGACCATTATTAGTACTTTCTTGCCACTGGTAGTGAACAGTTGTTTGTGTTGTAGCAGCTACTGAGAAAGTAGATTGTTTGTTTTGTGTAATGGTTACAGGATTTGGTTGGGTGGTAAGCGTAACAGGAGTACCAGCTTCTTTATAGTCAAATGTTCCATTTCCATCGCCATCTAAAGCAGAAGGGGTAGTATATCCTGGAGGATTTACATCGCTATTATCAGCATTCTTTATTACCCTACCTTGAGCATCAACTTTTACCGTATTGGTTAATCCAGTTCCTAGTATTGCATTATCATCAGGATCGATAAGACCAGCTTCTTGTACGTCTGGACACCCATCACCGTCGCTATCTAGATCAAAACTATTTTTAATTCCATCTCCATCTATATCTCCATTACCCTCTTCTGTATCAAGAATACCATCATTATCATCATCCAAATCTTCAGAATCAATGATACCATCTTCATCATTATCCAACTGTAAAATAAGTTTTACTGGATCGGATTGAGCTACTTGCTGACAAACATAACCAGGAGTAGTAATCACCAATCTATAATTCATTTCATCAAATAAAGGAGATACTTTAAGAATATTTAGCGTAGCAGTATTTACCCCTCTGTAAGCTGTTGGATTCGATAATGTCTTTGTTTTGAATGGATTGGTCATCGATGCGTTGTTTCCAAAATTATCTGAGCAATCTTTACATACAGTCCAGTCGTTTATAGAGAAAGTTGTTTTTGCAACAGTACCATTTTTTCTATATATCCAACCGTTGGTATGATCCCAATTTTTTCCAGTTCCATTTTCTCCTGGAACACCTGCAACATCTACAATTGAATTGTTTTTGTAAAGTAATATAGCATCGTTTCCATCAAATATATTGGTGAACTCTTGTTGATTTGGATCAACACCAAACCATGTTTTATAATATGTTCCTGGTTCTGAAATCACGTAGTAAGAACCTGCGGTGATGCTCACATTATTTAAACTAAACATTTTTCCAGCAGGTTGATTTCCATCAGATGCAATTTCAATTCCATAGACAGATAAATCAGCTACATCTTCAAAAGCATACAATTCTATTGCTCTAGGATAAGTATTACCAATATCACCCTTGAATACTCCTGATATAATCAAAGAAGGTGATTCATCAATATCTTGCCAATTCGCGCCGTCTTTACTTTTTTGCCATTGATAACTTAATGACCCTGTACCTGTAATTGAAGTTTGTATCGTTGCATTGTTTCCTTGAAGAACAGAAATAGTATTTGATGCAGGAGCAGAAAATGTTACGCTAGAACCAGATTCTTTATAATCAAATGTTCCATTACCATCACCATCTATAGCTGAAGGAGTAGTATATCCAGCTGGATTTACATTTGAATTATCAGCATTTTTAATAACCTTTCCTTCATTATCTACTTTAACAGTATTTGTTAATCCCGTTCCTAAAATTCCGTTGTTATCAGGATCTATAAGGCCTGCTTCTTGAACATCAAAACACCCATCATTATCACTATCTAAATCTCTACTATTTGGTTGTCCATCACCGTCTATATCAGAATTTCCTGCATCTTCTTCGGTATCCAAAATCCCGTCATTATCATCATCTAAATCAACACTATCATCTAAACCGTCGTCATCAAAATCTGGTAAAACAGTTAGAATAGCTTCATTAGAAGGTAAGTCAGCAGCACAGACAAACGTCGGTGTAATTACTTTCACCCTATATTTATATCCATTCATGCTATTTGTTACCGCACTGATATTTAAAGTTTTTGTTGTTACACCTGAATAAGGAGCTAGGTTTGCTAAATCTGTCCAAGCAGCACTACCTACCTTTACTTGCCATTGATAATTCATTGGAGTAGCAGGATTTGTCGTAGCTGTAACAGTAAATGATGTGGCACCGCTTTTAATTTTACTTACAGAAGTTGGGTGAACAGTAATTGTAGGTACGACACCCGCCTCTTTATAGTCATCTACCCCATCGTTATCCAAATCTGCAGGATCGGTATATCCAGCAGGATTTACATCGGAATTATCTGCATTTTTAATTACCAAACCTTGATTATTAACTACAACTGTATTGGTTAGACCTGTTCCTAAGATTCCATTATCATCAGGATCTGTAAGGCCTGCTTCTTGAACATCAGGACATCCATCGCCATCGCTATCCAAATCAAAATAATTTGGTAACCCATCATTGTCTATATCATTAGTTCCTTCTTCTGAATCTAAAATCCCATCGTTATCATCGTCTAGATCAATTCCATCTACGATGCCATCCTCATCAAAATCTCCTGAAAAAGAAAGTTTTGTAGGAGTTGATTCTATATCGGTATCACAGACGTATGCAGGTGTTGTCATAAACACTTTAAATCTGTAATTATTTAAGGTAGAAGGATCTGTTATGGTTAACTTATTAGTGGTTTCTCCTGCAAAAGGTGCGCCGGCTGTTATATTTGACCAGTTCACTCCATCAGGGCTTTTCTTCCATTGATAAGTAATTGGTCCCACAACAGTTACTGGAACTGTTAATTCAACGGGATCTACCCCATTACTATAAGTTGTGGCTACCATTTGACTAGTTATCGTTATTGCTGATCCTGGCTCCATAAAATCAAATGTGCCATTATTATTTAAATCTATTGCTTCGGGGTCCGTATATCCATTTTTTGTGGTTGCATTAGGATCTTTTCCAACCCAGTTCACTACAATTCCAAATTCATTAACCTGCACTGGACTATTACCTAAAATTCCATTGTTATCTCCATCGACAAATCCAGCCTCAATAACATCCAAACAACCGTCGCCATCAGCATCTCTATCTAAACTATTTATAATACCATCGCCATCAATGTCTGTGTTTCCAACGTCTTCATGAACATCTAAGATTCCATCGTTATCATCATCCAAATCATCCCAATCAAAAACCCCATCACCGTCTGGATCCGGTCTAAATACGTTTAATACATTTGCTGCTGTGAAAATATCAACATCACAATGGTATTCAGGAGTACTCATAACTAGACTGAATTTTGTACCTTTCCTATGATTTAATGAACCGTGATTATGATTATCTCTTGTACAGTTTTCATGATTCCAAGCAAATGGAATGTTTTTAATAGAGAGAGTATCTGAATTTACTCCTGAAATGAATGTAGGCTCACTAAATGATTTCAGCGGAAACCTTCGAGAAATCTTTTTGATATTACTTCCTTGCAGTGCCACTTGGTGAACGATTTTCACATCAATAGAATCTACTATTGCATCATGATTATTATTAAACCACCCACTATTATTCTCTTTTCTTTGACAATTTTTACATATCGTCCAATCATTCACATTAAATGTAGATGATGCCTGAGTAGTATCTCTTCTGTATGCCCAACCATTTTCATAATCCCATGCCTTGCCATTACCATTTTCTCCAGAAACTCCAAAAACATCAACTACCTCCCATCCTTGATTCCAGGTTGCATTTACATCAGGTCTTCTAAATAGGTATACTACATCATTTCCATTAATATAATTGGTTCTACCGTTCGATCCATTACCCAATTGTTTGTGACCACCTATACCTGCCTGAGTTGAAGGCATGTTGACTAGCTGGTTATTGTTATTCATTTCAGCAAAATAACCCCTCATATAATTGTTCCAACCCCAATAATGCACATAATAATACTGACCTGAATCTAAAGATACATTTGGAAAAATGGCATTAGAATTTTGTGGTGTTGTTCTAGTATTACCGTCATGTCCCACATTGATAGAAAAGTATCTTAAATCTGGAATATCTTTTACTGCGTAGAGTTCAACTACTTTTGGCCAATGGTTATTTTTTACTCCATCAAATACACCTGTTATCATCAAATGAGGAGATTCTTGTAATGAAGACCATGTCACTCCTTTATCATCACTTATCTGCCACTGCTTATTGATCGAAGAAGCTGAAGTACTCGAACCTATAAAACTAAAATCGCTACCTGAAAGTACCGTCGTAGAAATAGGAGAACGAGTTAACGTGATAGGTCCTCCAACTTGTTTGTAATCGGGAACACCATTGTTATCTAAATCTTCTGGCGTAGTATATCCATCACTACCACTGGTTACTACTCCATTTATATCAACAATAAGTTGAGTAGGATTTCCTGCACTTAAACCTAAAAACCCGTCGTTATCACTGTCTGTAAACCCTGCTTCTAACACATCGTTACACCCGTCATTATCGCTATCTTTATCTAGATAATCAGGTTTTCCATCTCCATCGGTATCTCCATTTCCTTCTACACTATTTAAAATACCATCATTATCAGCATCAAGATCCTGAGAGTCTCCAATTCCATCACCATCAAAATCAGTGTCTTGAGAAACTGTTAACGTCACACAATTAGAATTCACGTCGTTACCACAAGAAAATCCAGGAGTGGAAAGAATCACCCTATATTTATTTTGATTCATGGTAAATGGAACATTATTTATTGAAAGTGAATTTGTGTTGGTACCAAAAAATTCTTGAGGGTTTTTAAAAGTCATTATCGGATAAGGGTTTGCAGCAGCACTATTAATTGAAATACCACTTATACAATCATTACACATCTTCCAGTCATTTAAAGAAAACACGTTGCTTGCAGCCCTTCCATTTTTTCTGTAAGCCCACCCGTCTTTGTATTCCCATGACTGTCCTGTACCATCTTGTCCGTTTACTCCAAAAATATCTACTTGTGTCCACCCTGAATTTTGATCAGGATTAGGTCTTTTATATAGAACTACAGGATCATTTCCACTCATTTGATTTAATCTATAAAATCTAAAAAACTTATGATTGGCAGACGAACTAGGGATTTTATCTTCAAAATATTCATAGTTATGATTACCATTTTGCCAGTTAGAATATTCAACCAATAGATACTGACCTTTTTGTAATGTCATGGCTGGATTGGATGGTGTCATCGAATTCCATCCATTAGCACCTAAAGCATTATCAGGAGCTGTACTATTTGCTCCATCCTGAGCGATGTCAAGACCGTAGGCAGCTAAATTAGGTATGTCTCGAACTGCATACAATTCTACCATTCTTGGCCAATTTGAACCATTTCTGTTTCCGTCAAGTACACCTGTAATCATTAAAGCAGGTGTCTCTACTATATCTGACCAGGTATTGCAATCAGTTGTACTTTGTTGCCATTTATAGGATATATTTGCTAGAGAAGATCCTGTAACAGATAAAACAGCATCATTAGATTCAAGCACAGTTTTGTTAACAGGTTGAGAATTAATTTGAACTTGACTTCCTTTTTCAAGAAAATCTTTTTTGTTGTTGGAATCCAAATCTTGAGGGGTATTGTATCCTGCCACGTTAGAGTTGTCCTGATTTTTTATGACCTTACCATTGTTAGGATCCACTTTCACATCGGTTCCAGCATTTCCAACGCTTGTTCCCGTACCTAAAATACCGTTATTATCAGGATCCGTTAATCCAGCTTCTATCACGTCTTTACAACCATCTCCATCACTGTCTAGATCAAATTGATTTGGGATACCATCCAAATCAATATCATCCATTCCTTCCTCTGTATCTAAAATACCATCGTTATCATCATCCAAATCATAAATATCTTGAACGTTATCTTCATCATTATCAGGAAGAACAGTTAACACTGCACCTGCAGAAGTTGTGTCTTGATCACAGACGTAAGAAGATGTGATTAGTAAAGCCCTGTATTGATTTCCAGAAAATGCAAGCGTTGCGTCAGTGATTTGCATGGTATTTGTTAATGTGCCAGAATATTTTCCTCCATCAAATAATGTACTCCAACTTTGTCCATTATTTGTACTTTCTTGCCATCTGTATGCAATTCCTCCCGGAGCGTTAGCTGCTACAGTGAAGGTAACATTTCTTTTGTCGGAAACAATAATTGAATTAGGATTGGTGATGCTTGTTACCTTGCCTCCCGCCTCTTTATAGTCTTTTGTTCCATTTGCGTCGCCGTCAGCTTCATCAGTATACCCACTTGCCCCTGTCTTGCCTGCCCAATCCGTTACAAGTCCAAATTGATTTACCACAACAGGGTTTGACCCTAAAACACCATTCGCATCGCCATCTATAAATCCAGCTTCGGTAACATCCAAACAACCGTCTCCATCACTATCCAAGTCCAAAGAATTAGGGATACCATCGTTATCAATATCTGAAGAACCCCCTGAATTTTCATCTGTATCTAAAATCCCATCGTTGTCATCATCTAAGTCTGAATCATTTGAAACACCGTCGTCATCCGTATCTTCTTTGACCGTTAAAGTAACTTCACTAGAATTTAGGTCTGTGTCACATAAAAATGCTGAAGTTCGAACTATTGCCCTATATTTTGTAAGCGACATGTTTTGAGCGATAGGATCAATTTTCATAGAATTGGTTGTTACATTTGAATACGGTCCCCCATTTGAAAGGTCTTGCCATGCACCTCCTACTTCTTTTTTCTGCCACTGATAAGACAAAGAACCTGTAGTAGTTGCCGTTACTGTGAAGGTTACATCATCATTTACCTCACGCAATGCATCTGACGGCTGAGTAGTGATCTGCGCTACGGCACCAACTTCTTTATAATCTTTTGTGCCATTAGAATCTCCATCAACTGCAGAAGGAGTGGTATACCCACCCTGACCAGTTACTTTACCGCTGTTGTCTACATTAGGAGAAGCGTCGGGACCTAACATACCATCATCATTTGAATCGGTAAATCCAGCTTCTATCACATCCTTACACCCATCTCCGTCACTATCAATATCCAAACTGTTTATGATCCCATCGTTATCAAGGTCTTCAGTTCCTTCTTCGGTATCTAAAATACCATCGTTATCATCATCTAGATCGTCTTTATCTGGAACGCCATCATCATCGGTATCTGTTGGAGTCACTGTAAGGGTTGCTGCACAGGTCTCTTGGTCTACATCACATGCATATCCAAGCGTTGGAATCAATGCTTTTATCTGATATCCATTCCAGTCATACTGTACGTCGGTAAGGTTTAATGTCTTTGTTTTTGGATTGCTAAATGGTAAGTTGGATGTAAAGGTTTTAAAAGGAAATGCCTGAGCTCCAATAGTTGCATTCGTATTAGAATTACCATTAACATAATTCAAACAATTTTGACCACCAGAACACCTTTCCCAATCATTAAAATCAAATGTAGTACTTGGCAGCGTATTATTTTTTCTTTTTACCCATGCATTATCGTATCTCCAAGGGTCACCAGAAGCATCTTCCCCATTGCCTCCAAAGTCATCAACAATTTTCCAATCATTAGCATTAGTGGATGATCTTTTATAAAGGATAACAGGTTTTCTTCCATTTAGGTAATTTAGTTCACTGCTGTACTCTCCTACACCAGCTGCTCCCCCATCAAATCCAGCCCAAGCATCAAAGTAAGAATCATTATAAAACATATAATAATAACTTCCTTTAGATAAAGAAACATTATTTAAAGCATCAGCAAAAGCAGTACTTTCATAACCATTTCCGCTGTTAGCTACATCAATACCATATAGACTTAAATCCGCAATATCCTTTAACGCATATAACTCGATAAACTCAGGTCTATTATTACTGCTTCTATCTGCTCTAACAACAGCACTAATCATCAAATCGGTATCTGGAATATTTTTCCATGACCCTCCAGGAGCTTTGTATTGCCACTGATAGCTTACCGAACCAGAATTGATAACTACATCAGTTTGAAAGGAAGCATTTCCTCCTTGGTCTACTGTAACATTAGCAGGACATGTTTTCGATACGACAGCAGAGCCTTCTTCTAAATAATCTTTCACTCCGTTTTCGTTTAAGTCTACTGGTGTGATGTAACCGGTAACGTTAGAATTATTAGCATTTTTTATTACTTTACCATTATTAGGATCTACTTTCACGTCGGTTCCTGCATTTCCAGTGCTTGTACCTGTACCTAAAATTCCGTTGTCATCAGGATCTGGTAGACCAGCCTCTTGCACGTCAGGGCAACCATCTGCATCAGAATCAAGATCCAAACTGTTTATAATACCATCTTGATCAAAATCTCCACTTCCTTCAATGCCATCTAAGATACCGTCGTTATCATCATCTATATCATTCTCATCTGCTACACCATCTGCATCGGTATCTGCTTTAACAGTAAGAAGCCCATTGTTTGAATACACATCGATATCACACTCAAATGAAGCATTATTCAGCGATAACCTATATAGATTTCCAGTAAAATTTAAAGGTGGATTGGTAACAGTCAATACCTTAGTTGTTACACCAGAATAGATTGCATTGTTAGCCAAATTTTGCCAATTAAATCCTCCATTGGTACTTACCTGCCATCTAAATGATATTACGGCACCACCATTTAAGCTTCCATCAGCTGTGAAGGTAGTAGTACCTCGTTGGACTACTACTCTATTGACAGGGTGAGCGGTGACGGTAACACCTGCAGATAGTTCTTTATAATCTTTTGTTCCACTGTTATCAGCATCTAATGGATCTGTATATCCTGTAACTGGAGTTTGATTTTCATTTTTTATTACTTTTCCATTGTTATCTACAACTACCGCGTTGGTTGCACCTGTTCCTAATATCCCGTTATCGTCAGGATCTTCAAGCCCAGCTTCTTTAACATCTTTACATCCGTCTCCATCACTATCCAAATCAAACCAATTTGGAACTCCATCGCCATCAAGGTCTCCTCCTGTTTCTTCGGTATCCAAAATACCATCGTTATCATCATCTAGGTCAACAGAGTTAATAATTCCATCTTGATCAAAATCATTGGAAATCCTGAGAAATACTTCTGGAGTAGTGATGTCTTGATCACAAGCAAACGATAAGATCTTCACTGTAACCCTATATTTGTTGTTGTTCATAGATGATATTACATCTGTTAAGGTTAATGTTGCAGTGGTAGCACCAGAATATTTTCCACCATTTGTAATATTTGCCCAATTCCCTCCTGGAACCTTTTCCTGCCATTGATACGTTATCCCTCCTGTTCCAGCGGCAGAAACAGTATAAGTAACCGTTGTATTAGCATTAGTAATCCTTTTTACTGGGTTTGCTAAAATGCTCACTGCAGTGCCCGCCTGCAAATAATCTTTTGTTCCGTTATTGTCTAAATCATTTGGAGTAGTATAACCACCATGGCCTGTTACTTTTCCATCACCATCAACATTAGGAGGTGCATCGGGACCTAACATTCCATCGTCGTTGGCATCGGTAAAGCCAGCTTCAATTACGTCTTTACAGGTATCTCCGTCGCTATCAAGATCAAACCAATTGGGAATGCCATCGTTATCAGGATCTGCATCTCCTTCTACAGTATCCAATATTCCATCGTTGTCATCATCCAAATCATCGGAATCTTTCACTCCATCTAAATCATTATCTGGGTGGACAGTAAGCGTAGCAGTACAAGTAGTAGCATCGGCGCCGCATTTAAATCCTTCTGTACTGAGAAGAGATCTGTATTTATTTCCATTTTGAGAAACTAGCACGTTAGTTACATTTAACGTTGCTGCATTCACGTTGGAATAACTTCCCGCTTTTGGATACGATATAGTTTTTATAGGAAAATGCTTGTCTCCAGCAAGATTTATCGCTTCTTGATGCGTGTTTGCATTATCAAGACAGTTGTTACATGCCGTCCAGTCGTTCATGTTAAACGTTGGAGTAGGAAACTTATTAGCTTTTCTGTAGAGCCAACCCTCGTTATACTCCCAAGCTTTTCCTGTTCCATCCTCTCCTATCACTCCTACTACATCCACAATTTCCCATACATCTGGATTAGGAACTGTATGTTTTCTTATAAGTGTAATGGCATCATCACCAGCACGAGTAGTATGAAAATGCCCCTGATTTCTACTAGCATTAGTATTGGTACCAGCAATTTTATCTGAAGTACTTAAATAATTAGAAAAATAGTTGTTAAATTGATTTTGGTCATAATACACATAAAAATAAGATCCTTTTGGCAGGGCAACATTTGGAAGAGTATAATAAGGATACCTATGATAGTTTTGATTGGCATTCTGATTTTGATCAATTCCTACATTATAAATATTTAAATTAGCAACATCACTAATCGCATACAACTCAACTACTATAGGGTAGTCGTTTGATCTACCTCCGGACATGACCCCAGTAATCATAAGAGGGTCATCTAAATTTCTCCAAGTAGACCCGTTATCAAAACTTTCTTGCCATGTGTATTTAACCTTACCGTTTGGAGTTGCGTTTGCAGTGAAGGTAGCAGTCTGGTTAACAGTTTTGGTTTGGTTAGAAGGACAGACGTTATTGTTGGATGCTGCTGTTCCTGCCTCTTGAAAGTCATGAGTACCGTTTCCATCTAAATCGTCAAGATAAGAGCTACTATAAAATCCATTAGATTGATGTGTTTTAATTTTTCCGTTGTTACTAGTAGTACTTATAGTAGTGCCATTATAATATACATATACTGTACAGTTATTAGTGTTTCCTGGGGTACAAGTATAATTTCCATCTCCTGGTTTTCCGTTGTTATCGCTTCCATCATCAACTGATTTACTTGTAAAATTGCTCCATCCCGCCTCTACCACATCTTTACATCCATCGTTATCGCTATCTAACTCCAACCGATCAGGAATCCCATCACTATCTGAGTCACCCGGTTCATCTTGATCTAAAATTCCATCGTTATCATCATCTCGATCAAAGGTATCAGGAACGAGATCATCGTCGGTATCTAAAAGAACATTCATGGTAGCAGCATTGGATGTTGCAGGAGTCCCACAGACAAACGCTAAAGGGCTTATTACAGCTCTATATTTATTGTCATGTTTGTTTAAAGCAGGACCAGTAATGGTAAGGGTTGTTGTTGTGACCCCACCATATATCCCTCCGTTAGAAAGGTTACTCCAGTTTTGACCGTTGTCAACACTTTCTTGCCACTGATAGGTTACTCCTCCTACCGCCGTTCCAGCTACAGAAAAAGTAAAAATATCTCCCTCTGCCCTAGTGTAATCTAAAGGTTGAGTAGACACAGATGGGTTTCCACCTACTTCCTTATAATCATGTGTTCCATTGCTGTCTCTATCCAAAGCTGATGGAGAAGTATATCCAGCTACGTTAGAATTATCAGCATTTTTTATGACTTTACCGTTGTTAGGATCCACTTTCACGTCAGTTCCAGCATTTCCAGTACTTGTTCCTGTACCTAAAATACCATTATTATCAGGGTCAGTAAGGCCAGCTTCTATCACGTCTTTACATCCATCTCCATCACTGTCTAGATCAAAGTGATTAGGAATACCGTCATTGTCGATATCACCAGTGCCTTCCTCTGTATCTAATATTCCATCATTATCATCATCAAGGTCATTCGCATTATTAACTCCATCATTATCGTTATCGGTTTTTACTGAAAGCAAGGCATCATTGGATGTCACATCACTACCACAAACAAAGGATGGAGTGGAAATAATGACCCTATACTTTCTTTGATCCATTGATCCAGGTACATTAGTAAGCGTTAAAGTGGCTGTGGTAGCACCAGAGTAAACACCTCCATTTGCAATATTTGCCCAATTGCCTGCTCCAATTTTCTCCTGCCATTGGTAAGCCATCGCACTCACAGAAGCGCTGTTAACAGTAAATGTTCCGTTAGTTCCAGATGCAATAAGAATTGCTGATGGGTGAGTTATCAGATTGATTGCCCCTCCTACCTGTAAAAAATCTTTTGTTCCATTGTTATCTATATCATCTGGCGTGGTATATCCATCACTAACTACTGCAGAAACTTTTCCCTGGCCGTCATACTGATAGGTAGGACTTCCTAGAATACCATCGTTATTTCCATCTGTAAAGCCTGCTTCTTTCACGTCAAAACACCCATCACCATCACTATCCAAATCCAAAGTATTTGGGATGCCGTCGTTGTCTGCATCTCCTGCTCCTTCATCGGTATCCAAGATACCATCGTTATCATCATCTAAATCGTCAGAATCTTTAATATCATCGTTATCTGAATCCAAGAAAACAGTTAAATCTGCAGCGTTAGTAAATAAATCGACATCACATTTGAAAGCAGGCGATTTCGTTAGCGCCTTGTATTTGTATCCGTCCATGCTGAATGGTACGTTTGCAATTGTAAGGGTAGCATTCGAACAACTTCCGTAAACAGGTCCTGGACTGCTAAATGCTTTAAGAGGATATTTTTTGTCTGCAGGGTGCCAATCATTATTTTTTCCATTTCCCTGACCACCCATATACATACAATCATTACATACAGTCCAGTCGTTGATGTTAAATGTTGTTTTAGGCCCTGTATTTTTTTTTCTATACATCCAACCGTCTCTGTATTTCCATGGGGCATTCCATCCATTTTGACCATTTAACCCGGCTTCATCAACTTTTTTCCATGCGGAGGAATTGACATCTGGTCTTTTGTAAAGCACAACAGGATACCTTCCATCAATATTACCTACATCGTTGTTAGTTTGCATTTTATGTCCTCCAGCACCAGCCTGGGAAGCAGGTACTCCCGGAAAAAAATCATCAAAATATGTGCCATGACTATATCTTGTAATTATATAAAACTGACCTGCTACCAAACTTTGATTTGATAAAGATTGAGAGTTATTTGTATTACTAGTGTAAGATGATGTTCCTACATCTATACCATATAATCTTAAATCTGGAATATCTTTTAAGGCATATAGCTCAATCATACGCGGCCAGTTTCCACCTTGCCAAGATCCTTCCATCACACCTGTAATCATCAAATCAGGTTTATCGCATATCGATTCCCACGTATTTCCGTTATCAGGACTTTCATACCACTCATACCCTACCGATCCAGTAGCAGTACCAGCAGCACTGAAAGCAGCATTTTTAGTATTTGAAATTCCATTTACTAGGTTACCGTTGATTAAAGTTTGCGGGGTGGTAGGATGTTGTGAAACAGCAACTGCACCACCTGCCTCAAGAAAATCTTTAGTTCCATTTCCATCTAGGTCATCGGGGGTTTGGTAGTCTTCATTGTTAATGCCAGAAGTAACTTTCCCTTGGTTGTTTACCTGAACAGGGCTATAACCAAGTTTGCCGTCGTTATTTCCGTCGGTAAATCCAGCTTCTGTGACGTCTTTACACCCATCTCCATCACTATCATAATCTTGGTGATTTGGTTTTCCATCGTTATCAAGGTCTCCAGTACCTTCTATATCATCTAAAATTCCGTCATTGTCATCATCTAGATCATCTTCATCTGGAACCTGGTCATTATCAAAGTCTGGAAGAAATACAGTTAAAGCAGCTACATTAGTAATTTTGTCATCTCCACATTTAAATGCAGGCGTACGCATATAAAGCCTATAAGAATAATTTGTCATGCCGATGGTGACACTTGTAATAGATAGCGTTGTAGTGGTCACACCAGAATATGCCCCACCGTTTGATAAATCTGCCCACGATCCGCCGCCATCCGTACTGATTTGCCAATTGTAAGTAATCGTTCCATTTGCAACAGTACCAGCGCCAGTAAATTGTACATTGGTTCCTACAAGCACATTCAACGAAGTTGGATGCCCTGTGATATTTAGTTCATTTCCAATCTCTAAGTAATCTTTCGTTCCGTTATTGTCTGCATCGGCTGGAGTACTGTAAGGAGCTCCAATCACCCTTCCCTGAGGATTGACGACAGGATCATCGTCACCATAGTACTTGTCGTTGTTTGCATCTGGAAACCCTGCTTCCAATACATCACTACAGCCATCTCCATCGGAATCATCATCAAATTTGTTGATTTTTCCGTCGTTATCAACATCTCCATTGCCTTCTACTGAATCTAAAATACCGTCATTGTCATCATCTTCGTCAACAGAATCAGGAACTCCGTCGTCATCATAGTCCTGCTGAAGAAAATTTGAGGGAACTGGATCAACATAAACATCAGGATAAGGAAATTTATTGCTGTAAACCAAAAAAGAGAAGCTTTTAGCAGATAATACATTGCCATATAATAAAAATGAGATAAATAATAACAATGAAAAAGATGATTTCAACAGATAAGATTGAAACTTATTATATATACTTGGATGTGTTGTTTTCTTGTAAATAAACTTACCTTGTCTAAGATTCATATTATTTTAAATTACCTTAAAATCACCTATCAGTTATGAATAAGTAAAAATTTAGTTCTCATAAAATAAACTCTTTATTCAAGAGCAATCTTATTTCAAGTCTAGCGGTTTATATTCTTTCATACACAAATATGAAACAATTTGGGTAGCATGACTTAACATGTAGTGTTAACCAAAACCCAGGCAAATATAACTTCTTTATAAGTTTTAAAAGAATTTATAACAATTTTTTATCAGTTATTTCAAAAAAGATACACTTAGATAGAATAGGTATATAAAAAGGGTAAAAATTTTTAATTCCTTGGGGAATTTGATTTTTATCAATACAATTGTAGAAAAATATGAAAATTATCTATCCATTATACGTTTTAATTGCATTTTTTATTTTTTCATGCAACCCAAATCACCCAAAAATTGAAGGGTTAGACTATACGGTATGGAAATACGATCAAGGCGGATGCAATGGAGACAGAGAAAAAATGGTTTCTCTTGTTAATGAGAACAAGGAACAGTTTCTATATTTTAATCAGAATAAGATCATTTCTATGTTTGGAAAGCCAGAAAACCAGACTTTATATACTAGAAGCCAAACAATCTATTTTTATCATGTAAAAAACTCCTCTCTATGTGAGGAAACCGAAGATAATGCAGACAATTCAAAAACAGTTATGCTTCAAATTCGTTTTGACGCATTGAATAGATCAAAGGAATTGTTTGTCTATAATTATAATGATTTAGAGATTTAATATTCAGCTTAGATGTATACCTTTACATGAAAAATTGAGCTATGAGATTTAATTCAGGAGTCTTACATGGAGAAGAAGTTAGAGAGTTGCTTCGATATGCTAACAAAAATAAATTTGCCCTTCCTGCCGTAAATGTAGTTGGAACCAATACAGTAAATGCAGTGCTGCAAACCGCAAAAGAGGTTAATTCACCAGTAATTATACAGTTTTCAAACTCAGGAGGATCTTTTTTTGCTGGAAAACATTTAGATAATAAATACGAGAAATCATCAATTTTAGGGTGCGTATCAGGAGCTTACCATACACATCTTGTAGCCAAAGAATATGGTGTTCCCGTAATTCTTCATACCGATCATTGTGCAAAAAAATTACTTCCTTGGGTTGATGGGCTTTTGGAAGAGGGTGAAGAATTTTATAAAAAAGAAGGTAGGCCTCTATACTCCTCTCATATGATAGATCTTTCAGAAGAGCCTCTTGAAGAAAATATTAGCATATGCAAAGAATATTTTAAAAGAATGGATAAAATTGGCATGACCATTGAAATTGAGTTAGGAATAACTGGAGGTGAAGAAGATGGTGTAGACAACACAAACGTTGAGGCATCTAAACTATATACTCAGCCTGAAGATGTATGCTATGCATATGAGCAATTAATGGAAATAAGCTCAAATTTTACGATTGCAGCATCATTTGGAAATGTACATGGAGTTTATAAGCCAGGAAATGTTTCTTTAAAACCTGAAATTTTAAAGCAATCACAACACTTTATAGAAGACAAGCACCAATGTGACCCAAACCCAGTAAATTTTGTGTTTCATGGCGGCTCGGGATCTTCTCCTCAAGATATTAAAGAAGCAATTGATTATGGAGTGATAAAAATGAATTTGGATACAGATATGCAATGGGCATTTCATAAAGGCGTTTACACTTACTATGAAAAAAATGCTGATTACCTTAAAACTCAATTGGGTAATCCCGAAGGAGATGGAAAACCTAATAAAAAATACTATGACCCTAGAAAGTGGCTTTTAGAAGGTGAAAAAAAGCTTATTGAAAGGTTAAGACAATCTTTTATAGATCTGAACAATATTAATAGAAACGAGTAAGCTTATTTTCTATAAATTGGTCTAGTAAGACACGTTGGGCCGCCCTCTGCCTTGATACAAAGCTCCTTTCCATCAAAAGTTTGAACATTGCATCCCTTTTTCTTCAAAATAGCTTCGGTTTTAGAAAATCCTTCAAGCATGATAACGTTTCTTGGTGATAGCGCTAAAATATTGATTATCAACCCATTGCTATCAAGAAAATCTTTTTTTGGGATGTCGATACATTCCAATCCTTTTGATTCTAAAAATTTTAATAGCTCTACAGGAAAAAAAGGTTTATATACAATTGCTAAATTATTATCCAAAATTGAAATGAGCGACATAAGGTGCAAACAAGCATCAGGCCCATCAAAATATGGTAGGTCAAAACCTGTTACCCTAATTCCATATTGATTCAACATATCTTTTAGCTGAGCTACTCCTGAACGATTTGTTCTAAAGCCTTTTCCTACAACCAATGTTTTTTCATCAATCCAAAGACAGTCCCCTCCTTCAACCGTCCCCGGACTTTTTATTTCTCCTAAAATGGGAATATTTATCGATTCATAAAATTTTTTATGTAACAAAGGTTCATGTTTTCTAAGTTTTTTTCCCATATTCAAAATGATCGCTCCATAATTCGTTACAAGCGATGGGTCATGAGGGAAAACACTATCATAATACTTTTCCTGTTGGTCTAAATAATAGATCTTGGACCCAAAAGATTTCAAAAGGTTTGTAAATGAAAAAAAATTTTTTTCTATTTTTTTTTGATCTAAAGGTTGCTGATAATGCCACTTTTCACAATCTACATAGCTCATATCCTTTAGAGGATTATTAATTAAAACACTTTTTAATTCTGAAAACATGTTTTGTGCTCCATAACTTCTCATAAAATATATTTTTAATTAACTTTGCAAAAAAATTATAATATTCCAAATATGAAAAATATAAAATTTAAAAACCAATTAATAACCATTCTAATAACTTTTATATTAATACTTGGGTGTGATCCAGAATCTATTGTGGATAATCCTTTTATTGATCCAGATAAACCAACAAAAAATTTGTGTCCTATCGGAATGCCTGATGAATACACTGTTCAAAATGGAAAATCCTTAGAAATTGACTTTAATAAGGGCGTTTTGTCTAACGATCAAGACCCTGGTGGGGGCGCCATGTCTGCTACTATCGTTGTTGCACCCCAAGCGGGAACTGTAACTTTAAACAAAGACGGCTCATTTACTTATAAGCACAATGGATCAGGCGCTGGTGAAGATAATTTTGTATATGTTGCTTCAAACTCAACTTGTGACAATACTAAAGAACCTGAAGTAACCAGTATGGCACCAGTAATTATAAAAATTACTGATGCTGCAAATCCTTCTGCACCATCAGGTAATATATATGTTGGTGGCTACTGGAGTTCTGGAGGAAAAGAATATGGTGCATATTGGACAGACTCTAATAATGATGGAAAGTGGGAAAGAACAGATTTGCCAGGTGCACGAATCATTCATGATGTAGCTGTACATGATGGAAAAGTGTATGCTGTAGGCGAAACTGAATGGAGTGAACAACATGCAGCAGTTTGGATAAATGGTGTACAAACAACATTAAAAACACCTAATTTGAATAAAGGCTGGAAACCTAATTACGCAACAGGAATAGCCTTTGATGGAGATGATATTTACATTTCTGGAACCTATGCTTCTAGCAAAGCAGGTTTAGGAACTGTATCAAGTGCATGTTATTGGCTATTAAATTCAAGTAACCCGGAAGGAAAACTTGTACCACTCGATAACGGTAGTTCAGATGGTTGGGGAATAGCAGTAAGAAATGGTAACCCTATTACTGTTGGATGGTATATGGGAGGACATAACATGCATGCTGCAAAATGGTATGGAACTAAAAGACATAAATTGGATAGTAAAAACGATGGTGAAGCTTGGGATATAGTCGTTGACGGAGATGATTATTATATCACTGGATGGACTGATAATGGAAGAGGCGCTACAAAAAACTTTCCTTCGGTATGGAAAAATGATCAAAAGGTTAGAAAAAGACTTACTGAACAAGTCATATGCAAAGATAAAGTTCATGACATGAATTTTAATGAAGCAAATGGCACAGGCATTGCAAGAAAAAATGGAAAGACCTATGTTTCAGGATGGACAAATTTTGATATGGCTATTTATCATGGAGCATATTGGAGTGATGTGGAATTTAATAAAAATGCTGGACTTGGTAAAATTCATGAGCAGCAGAGCTTATCAACTGGAGAGGAAAAAGGTTGTGGGTATGGTATGACTTACAATGATATAGGCGTTTTAGATAATGGAACAGTAGTAACTGTAGGAGATTATGGATATGCTGCTATTGCTTATGATGGTATAATTCATTTAGTTGAAGAAGAAAAGTATAGTACTGCTACATCATTATTTATTCCTGAATAGGATATTGAAAATTAAATCATTTTATTAAATTTAAAGTAAATTAAAAATTCCAAATATGAAAAATATAAAATTTCAAAACCGATTAATAACCATTCTAATAACTTTTATATTAATACTTGGGTGTGATCCAGAAACTATAACAGATGGTGTTGTTCCTATTTCTGATAAGGCAGCAAAAAATCTGTGTCCTATCGGAAAGCCTGATGAATACACTGTTCAAAACGGAAAATCATTAGAAATAGACTTTAATAAGGGTGTTTTATCAAACGATGAAGATCCTGGTGGAGGCGCCATGTCTGCCTCTATTGTTGTTGGGCCCCAAGCGGGAACTTTAACTTTAAATGCAGACGGTTCATTTACTTATAAGCACAATGGATCAGGCGCTGGCGAAGATAATTTTGTTTATGTTGCTTCAAACACAACTTGTGACAATACCAAAGAACCTGAAGTATCTAGTATGGCTCCAGTAATTATAAAAATTACAGAAGGAGGAGGACCTACACTAACTTCTAATGTTTTTATTGCAGGGGACTACACAAGCGGTGGAGAGCAATTTGCTTGTGTTTTCACAGATGAAAATGGTGATGGAACTTTTGAAACTTTACACCTTCCAAATAGCTTTGAAGCCATGGATTTAAAAATGCATGACGGAAAATTGCATGTAGTTGGTTCAGGTGGGCCTGCTGGAGATGACCCTATGATGTGGGTAGACGGTGTTCCTCAAACTTTAGACTACAAATACAGTAATAAAAACTGGGGGGCAGCTGGAGCTACAGGTATAGATATTGATACCAATGGAGACATTTATATCTCTGGTTGGTTTGTTACTCAAAATGGGATTGGAGCTTGTCAATGGAAAAACGGTGAATTTAAGGTTTTAACTGAAAATGCCGATTCTGAAGCTTTTGATATTGCTGTAAAAGATGGGAAAGCAGTAGCAGTTGGATGGTACATGTCTCATCATAAAATTTATGCTGCGAGATGGGTAAATGGAGTAAGAACAAAAATTCATAGTAAAGGAGATGCCGAAGCAAGAGAGGTAATGTTTGTAGGAAACAAATATTATATTTCTGGATGGGCTTACAACAATTGGAATATGAATAACGGTGGTGCAGCTATGTGGGAAGGCGCTGTTAAAACTGCCAAACTAATGAAAAAAGGTAAAGATCCAATTTTAGATGCTGTATCTGGATGGGCGTATACTTCCGAAGGTTATGGTATGGGATACGATAAATCAACAAATAAATTCTGGCTTGCAGGTGCAACAGACTGGATAAACATTGGTAAATGGCCAAATATTTGGAAATACACTCCAGGTGGTGGAAACGTAGTTTATGATCTTTTAGAAGAACCAGATGGTTCAAAACCTGGTTGTGATGTTAAGTATGTTGGAGGGTCAAATGGAATTGAAGCTTACAAATGTGAGGGAGGTGAAGTTCATGACATTGCTGTATGGGATGGTAAAACTTATGCTGTAGGTATGACCACTGCAGATACGACAAGTGGTAATAACATGTGGGAGCCTCAATCTCAAATATGGATCAATGGAATTAAATATCCAATTAGAGATCATAGAACTGATGGTGGAATGAGTAATGCTTACCAGATACTTGTAATAGATTAAAGGTAAAATTTTAGCTAATATATCCTATTCTAACTCTTTAAAATAGATTTTAAATTTGCTGGGGAATAATTGATTGACTTAAGAGTTTTTCTATCTGAAGCTCTGTAGATAAGATATTTACCATTTTTCTCTTCATAAAAAGAATCTGTATTTTTTTCTTTTTTATAGTAATCTATTGTTTTTTGTGCTTCCTCTACAGAATCACATGCTTTACTCATATTTGAGCGTTGTACTTCATTAAACAATGCAACAAATTTTTCACTCATGCCAAACTCATGAACTGCCCCTGAAAGGACATATTGTATGTCACATAGAGCATCAGCAATTTCTACAATATCATTAGTTTCTATTGCTTCTTTAAGTTCTTTCAACTCCTCCGAAATAAGTTCAACCCGTAAGTCACATCTCTTTTTGTCAGGTATTGTTGGTTTATCCAATATTGGATGGTTAAATAATCTGTGAAAATCAGCTGTTTGATTTAAAGAATCAATCTTATCCATTTTGAATTAAATTTTAGTTAAACTATGATAATACTTCCCCTCTAAGGCCCTCTTCCAGTATAATAAATATAATTATAGGAATGACCCATTTCATCACAAAACTCCAAATTTTGGTTACTCTAATATTTTTTGCTCCTTGGTTAGTTTCTTTCATAAAATTATCAAAACCCCAAATATGAGCTACATATATAGAAATTAATAAACCTCCTAATGGTAATAAAATGCTACCAGATAAAAAATCAAAGAAACCAAATATACTTTTACCAAAAACAGTAACATGACTCCATGAGTTGAAACCTAAAACATTAGTTATACAAAGTAAAAATGTAATTGAAACACATAAAATCACTGATTTATTTCTAGAAATTTTAAATGAGTCCATCGCAGTAGATACAACAGCTTCCAATAAACCAATAATTGAAGTGAAGGCAGCTATAAATACCAAAAAGAAAAATAATGCACCTAAATACATTCCAAAAGGTATTTCCTTAAATAATGAAGCCATCGTAACGAATAATAAACCTGGACCAGAATCTGGTTGAATTCCAAAAGCAAATAAAGCCGGAAATATCACAAATCCAGCTAAAATTGCAATTGCAGTATCAAAAAACACAACGATTCCAACACTACCAGGTATATCGCTGTTTTTTTTATCTAAATAGCTTCCAAAAACAAAACCAGCTGTTAATGCTATTCCAACTGAAAAAAATATCTGACCTAAAGCCGATAAAATAACTTTAAAAGTAATTTTAGAGAAATCTGGTGTTAGATACCATAAAAGACCTTTTGATGATCCTTCTAAGGTATTTGATCCAAATGCCAGTAAAATAAACATTACAAGTAAAACAGGCATAAATATCTTAGAAACTAGTTCTACCCCACCCTGAAGGCCTCTAGAGGCTACAAAAATCATAATAAGACATATAATAAAACAATAAATCAATAAAGTATATTGATCTTGTTGTAGTTCTGCAAAATGAATTTGAATAGTTTCTGTTGAAAAAGCGAAAGCTTCACCAGTAATATATTCTTTTAAGTATACGGTTACCCAAGACATAATCATTAAATAATAGCCTAAAATCATTACTGTAGCTATTATTTCAACCCAGCCAATAATGTTCCAAAAAGATTTTGGAGAAGAAAGCTTCTTCATTCCCTCTAAAGGAGTCAATTGTGCCTTTCTTCCTAAACTAATTTCAGCTGTTAACAAAGGAACACCAATAATAGCAGTTAAAATAAGGTATACAATAATGAAAGCACCACCCCCACTTTCTCCAACAATGTATGGGAAACGCCAAATATTTCCCATTCCAATTGCAAAACCAGCAGTAGCCATTATAAATCCAAACCGACTTCCCCAATTTTCTCTATTCATTATTCTAAATTAT
>CACOMW010000014.1 GCA_902628365.1 uncultured Marinoscillum sp.
AATTTCTTTCAAAGATATTTTCAGTGATATTTAATTTTCCATTAATAAACCATTCTACTTTGGGTTCATCAAAATTCCATTTTAATACTTTATCGAATGGAGAAATCCATTTAAAAGTTTTAGCATAATCAGACCAAAATTTTCCTGGATTAGAAACGCTTAATTTATATTCTTTTATATATTCTTTTTTTGATTTAATCATAAATATTAAAGAAGATCATTTGCTAAATTAGCCAATTCTGATCTTTCACCTTTCTTTAATGTAACATGAGAATAAATTTTCTCTTTTTTTAATCTATCAATTAGATATGATAAACCATTACTTTGCGAATCAAGATACGGCGTATCAATTTGATAGATATCTCCAACAAATACTACTTTGGTATTCTCTCCAGCCCTAGAAATTATAGTTTTAATTTCATGAGGAGTAAGATTTTGAGCTTCATCAATTATAAAAAAGATATTTGAAAAACTTCTTCCTCTTATATATGCAAGAGGCTGAATAAGTAATTTTTCTGAATCAATCATATTTTTAAGTGCTTTAAATTCTTTATCAGTTTGATTATACTGATTTTGGATAAATTTTAAATTATCCCATAAAGGTTCCATATAAGGATTAATTTTTGATTGAATATCACCTGGTAAGAAACCAATATCTTTATTACTTAATGGAACTATAGGTCTAGCTACAAATATCTGTTTGAAATTTCTTCTTTGTTCGAGAGCAGATGCAAGAGCTAAAAGAGTTTTTCCGGTACCTGCTACACCATTAATTGTAACAAGCTTTATTTTAGAGTCAAATAGCGCGTGGAGAGCAAATGATTGCTCAGCATTTCTTGGATTAATTCCATAAGCATTTTTCTTGTCCACTTTTACAAATAGATCTTCCGCATGATCATAATATGAAAGAATTGTTTTTTTTTCACTTTTCAAAATATAAAATCGATTCTCATTTAATATTTTTTTTGTATAAACCTGTGTTTTTTTAAGAATAGAATTTTTATAAAGTTTGTCTATTGAGGAATCTTTTATATTTTCTAAAACTTGACTTTCAAAATCTAAAGAATTAACATTTTGTATTTTACCAGTAAGATAATCTTCTGCTCTAAGCTTTAGAGATTTTGCTTTTAGTCTAAGGTTTATATCTTTAGAAACTAAAATCACAAGTTTATCTTTTTCTTCTTTTTGTAATTGAACAGCAGAGTTTAAAATTTTATGATCATTAATCTGATCATTAAAGACATTATTAATATCATTTTTTTTATCAACTAATACTTTAAACTTACCCTTATTTTTGCCATTTAAAGAAATCCATTTATCAAGCATTTGATGCTTTGATAACTTATCAATTAACCTAATGAACTCTCTAGCTTCAAAATTTTTTGTATCGTTTCCTTTTTTCATCTCATCAAGCTCTTCAAGAACAGTTATAGGAATCCCAATATCATTTTCCTCAAAATTCATTATTGAATCATGAGAGTGTAAAACAACAGAAGTATCTAAAACAAAAATCTTTTTAAGTTTTTTCATCAATAATATTATTGTAAAATTTTACATAATCAGGGACAATATTTTCTATACTATATTTTTTTGCCCTAATCAATGCGTTATCTTTAAATTTTTGAAGATTTGAATCATCTAATACAAATAATGATTTTTTACTCATATCATTTATATCTCCCAAATTACAACAAAATCCAGATTTACCATCAACTATTAGTTCGGGTAAACCTCCAATATTTGAAGATATTACAGGAATAGATGAAGACATGGCTTCTAAAGCAGACAAACCGAAGCTTTCTTTTTCAGAAGGTAACAAAAATAGGTCTCCATTAGACAAAACATCTTCTACATTATCTATATTACCAAGAAAAGTCACGTCTTTGAGACTGCAAGTTGCTCTAGCTAAAGATTCTATATTAGGTCTTTCAGGACCATCTCCAATCATTACAAGTTTAGAAGGAATATTCTTATTTATCTTACAAAAAACATTTATCACATCTTGGATTCTTTTAACTTTTCTAAAATTTGAAGTATGTAAAATTAACTTTTCATCATTTTTACAAATCTTATTTTTGAATTCATTATCATTTGATTTTTTAAATCTTTTTAAATTAATAAAATTTGGAATAACCTGAATGTCAATTTTTATATCAAAGTTATCTAGCGTATCTTTTTTTAGACTTTCAGAAACTGCAGTAACACCATCTGATTCATTTATTGAATAATTTATTACTGGCCTAACAGTTGGATCATTTCCAATTAAAGTAATATCAGTTCCATGTAATGTGGTAATAATAGGTATAGTTACACCATAACTAGATAAAATTTTCTTCGCTAACAAAGCAGAAGATGCATGAGGAATAGCATAATGAACATGAAGAATATCTAACTTCTCATATTGAACAATTTCAACAAGCTTACTTGTTAGAGATAATTCATAAGGAGGAAATTCAAATAAAGGATAATTTTTAACACCAACTTCATGATAAAATAAATTTTCGTTATGAAAATTTAATCTAGCTGGAACAGCATATGATATAAAATGGACCTTATTACCTTTATTAGATAACTCTTTTCCTAATTCAGTAGCTACAACACCACTTCCACCATAGGTTGGATAACAAACAATTCCAATTTTCATCTATCTATAAAATTAATATATTTGATGCCAATTTCATATAAAAATTGATGATGAATACTTTAATTTTCTATAAAAAAAAAAATATTAAATCTATCTTTATAAAAAAAATATAATGAAATTTCCATCTCTAATAAGACTTCCAAAAAATAAGAAATTTAATGTTAAACCAAGACATTATGATCCTATTAAGGATGATATAGATCAACGGGTTTCCAAAATACAAAATGAAAAGAAAAAAAAAACATTTATAAATAAATTTGATAATCAAAATGAAAAAGAAATTTTAAAGCCAGGTAATCTACAATTATTTTTATTTCTATTTCTTTCAATAATTTTTATAGGATGGTTGTATTATGGAAATAAAATTTTTGTTTTACTAGTTATTATTCCTCTTATTTATTTTTATAAATTAAAAAGAAAAAATTAAATCTTAGATGAAAAATATTATTCACAAACTATCTGAGTCTGTTGCTAATCAAATAGCAGCTGGAGAAGTTGTTCAAAGACCCTCATCTATTATAAAAGAATTATTAGAGAACAGCATCGATGCTTCTTCAGAAAATATAAAAGTCATTATTGAAGAAGGAGGAAAAAGCAAGATAATAGTAATTGATGATGGCTTAGGTATGACTAGAGATGATGCAATAAAATGTTTTGAAAAACATTCAACTTCTAAACTTAAAAAATCTGATGATCTTTTTAAGATTAAAACAATGGGGTTTAGAGGTGAGGCCTTATCTTCAATTTCATCAGTTTGTCAGGTAGAGCTTTCAACTCAAATAGAAAAAAATGATGTCGGAAATAAAGTTGTAATTGAAGGGTCTAAAATTAAAGAAACATCTGAAATATCAAAAAAAAGAGGAACAACAATAATTGTAAAAAATATATTCTATAATGTGCCCGCCAGAAGAAGCTTTTTAAAATCAGATGCCGTTGAATTAAAGCATATAATTGATGAATTTCAAAAGATTGCTATAGCCAATACCAATGTTAATTTTTCTTTGTATAATCATGAAATTGAAATTTATAAATTAAAAAAATCTAATTTGAGTAATAGGATTGTATCTCTATTCGGTAAAAATTATAAAGAACAACTAATCAAGTGTGATGAAAAATTTGATGATGTTTGTATAAGTGGTTTTATTGGTAAACCAAAAAATTCAAAAAAAACTAGAGGTGAACAATTTCTATTTGTAAATAATAGATATATAAAAAGTTCATATCTAAATCATTCAATTATTAAAAGCTATGGTGGTCTTATAGAAGAAAAAAGATTTCCATTTTATACATTATTTATTGATATTAACCCTAAATCAATAGATATAAATGTTCATCCAACAAAAAATGAAATTAAGTTTGAAGATGAAAAGCTAATTTATAGTTTAGTCCATTCCTCTGTAAATAAATCACTAGCTGTTCATAATGTATCCCCATCAATAAATTTTGAAGCTGATATAAATTTTAAATCTATAAGGGTAAAAGAATATGATACTATAAATAAAGATTCAGGTTCTGAAGGATTTACTAAAAATAGATGGGAAGAAATTTTTGAGGAAGCTAAATCTGAAAATATGATTTCAAAACAAGAATCTTTTTTTGAGGAAAAAGAAGATCAAAAAGATCAAACAAATAATGAACCCATTCAATTAGTAAAACCGTATATTTTCAAGCAACTTAATAATAAAGTATTAATATTTAATCAATCACTTATGCATGAAAGAATATTATATGAAAAATATAAATCTAATTTCGAAAATAAAAAATCAAACTCCCAACAATCTCTTTTTCCAAAATATGTTGAATTAAATAAAACTGATTTTCAATTAATGAGCGAGATGATTGATGAAATAAAATTGTTAGGTTTTGATATTGATATATTTGGTGATAATTCAATTATTATTAATGGAATACCTTCAGGTTCTGAAGAAATTGATGAAAAAAATTTGATTGAAAGTTTTATTGAAGAAATGAAATTAAATAATGAAAAAATTAATGAAAATAAAAATGAAAAAATCATTAGATCTTTTGCAAAAAGATGCAGAATATCTGAAGAAAAAAAATTAGAGGAAAGCGAAATGAAATCTCTGATCGATCAGCTTTTTTCATGTGAAATTTCAAATTATACACCTGATGGTGAAAAAATATTTATTCAAATAAATAAAGAACAAATAAATAATTTATTCAATGTTTAATTTAACTCCAGCAGCTAAATACATACTAATAATTAATGGTATAATATTCATTATAACTAATCAGGATGTTATTGAATTTTTAGGGATGAGATATATTCTCTCTGAAAATTTTAAGCCCTTCCAAATGCTTACGTATATGTGGGTTCACGCAAATTTTCTTCATTTATTTTCCAATATGTTTGCTGTTTTAGTATTTGCTCCTATTTTAGAGAAGGTTTGGGGATCAAAAAAGTTTTTTGTTTTTTATCTATTAACAGGAATTGGAGCCGGTATTTTGTATTGTGGAATTAATTTTGCTGAAACATACAAATTCGAAAAAGATACTGAAAATTACGTTTCTAATCCTTCTCCTGAAAAATTCAGAAAGTTAATACTTGATAATGCCCCTGAATATTATAATCAACTTTATGATTTTATAATCGATTATTCCGATAATCCAAATAATATCAATTATATAGAAGAGAGTAAAGTTTCAGCATCTCAGTTATTTACATTTAAAAGTAATGTACCTATGGTTGGAGCTTCTGGAGCAGTTTTTGGTATTCTACTGGCATTTGCCATGTTGTTTCCAAATATGCAACTAATGCTTCTGTTTCCTCCAATTCCAGTAAAAGCAAAATATTTAGTATTAGTATATGGAATATATGAACTTTGGAGTGAACTTAATCGAATGCCAGGAGATAATGTTGCTCATTTAGCACATTTGGGAGGTATGCTAATTGCTTACATTATCTTAAGATACTGGAAAAATAAATATGGAACTTACTATTAAAATATGGCTAATTTTATAATTGAAGATTTAAAAAGAGAATGGAATAAACCTGAAAACGGACTTATAAAAATTATTTTAATCAACGTGACCGTTTTTATTTCTGTAAGCATAATTAAAGTTATTTCTCAAATTTTTGGTTTTGGGGGTTTATTTCAAAGCTTTATTAACTCTTTAATGCTTCCTTCAGATTTTAAACAATTTATATTTCAACCATGGAGTATAATAACATATTTTTTTCTTCATCAAGGCTTTTCTCATATTCTGTGGAATATGTTATTTCTTTATTGGTTTGGAAAAATTATTACTGAAAACTTAGGAAATAATTCTTTAATTAGCCTTTATATAATTGGGGGTATAATTGGAGGATTATCCTACATGGCTATATTTAATATTATTCCATTTTATTATGATAGAGTAGAAAGTTCATTAATGTTAGGCGCATCCGCAGGAGTATTTAGTGTAGTAATAGGATCAGCAACTCTAATACCAAATTATACTTTTTACCTTCTATTTCTAGGGCCAGTTAGAATCAAGTATATTGCTTTATTCTATTTTTTAATATCTTTTTTTGATATCACAGGGCAAAATGCAGGAGGTGAAATAGCTCATATTGGTGGAGCGGTCATAGGATATATATTCATTAAACAGTTGCAGAATGGTAATAATATGGGAGACCCTATTATTAAAATTCTATCTTTTATCAAAAACTTAAAATTTGAAAAAAAAGCTAAATCTTATACTTACAAAGAAGAAACTATTAGTAATGAAAATGATCAAGATGAAGTTGATGTCATATTAGATAAAATTTCAAAAAGTGGATATTCAAGTTTGACTAAACAAGAGAAAGAAAAACTATTTAAGCTGAGTAATAAGAAATGAAGAATAATATTTTTTATTTTTTCTTTTTTACTCTTTCAATATTAAGCTGTAAAAACCATGATGATAAATTAATTAACAAAACAGGAGAAATGCCATCACTAGATATAACCATGGCTGAAAAACTTGTAAAACTTTCTCTTGATTGTGTTAATAAAAAATACCCCTACAAAATTGGTTACCGATTTCAAAATGAAAAATGGGTAAAACCTCATTATGAAATTACCCCATCATTTTACGGTTGTTGGGATTGGCACTCAGCAGTCCATGGACATTGGACAATGGTAAAAATATTAAAAATGTTTCCAGATATCTCTTTAAAAAATGAAATACGTTTAAAACTGAAAAATAACCTTTCAAAAGAAAATCTAGAAAAAGAGTATAGTTTCTTTCAAAATGAATTTGCTAAAGGATTTGAAAGAACATATGGGTGGGCATGGCTACTAAAGTTATATAGCGAATTAAAAAGTTGGGATGATAAGGATGGAATTAAATGGGCAAAAAATTTAAAACCATTAGTTGATCTTTTATCTATAAGAACACAAAGTTTTTTAGAAAATTTATCTTCTCCTCTAAGACCAGGAACTCATGCTAATTCTGCTTTCTCATTTTCACTTATGCTAGATTATATAAATGAGGTTGAGGATGAGAAGCTAAAAAATAAAATAAATGAATTTAGTTTAAAATATTTTTTGAATGATATAGATTGTCCTGTTGATTATGAACCCTCAGGAACTGATTTTCTTTCTCCATGTCTTGCAGAAGCTGAAATGATGAGTAAAATTTTGAATAATAAAGAGTTTAATAATTGGCTAAAAAACTTTTTACCTAAACCAGAGAGTAAAAAATTTTCAAGTATCGTTAACCCACCTATAGTTTTGGATCCAAAAGATCCGGGTATAGGACATCTAATCGGATTAATGTTTCATAGGGCATGGACTTTAAATAAAATTGCTGCATCAATTGATGGAGACAAAGAAAAAAAATATTTATACAAAGATATTGCGAGCAAACATGCAAAAAAAGGATATAACATTATGTTTGATAGTGGATATGGAGGGGAACACTGGCTTGCAACATTTGCAGTATATTGTTTAACATATGATAATTAGAAATTATCTATCTCTTTCTAGATACAAAGTTCCTACGATTATGTCTTTACTTCTTTCATACTTTGTTCCCTTGTATTCTACTGGCGTAACTTCAAAATAGTAGAAGTCTGACTGAACAGGTTGCCCTGTATTGTTTTTACCATCCCAAATCTTGTCAGTAGAAACATCATCGTTTGTATAAACTATTCTTTCATATCTATCATAGATTTTAACCTTAAACCCAATATATTCTTCTTTGATATTTTGATATTTTGCTACAAAATAATCATTAAATAAATCATCATTTGGAGTAAAGTAATTAGGTAGTTCATAGATAGTAGGATTTAAATTTTTAGCATGAATAAACATATATCCTTGATTTGATGGACATCCTTCTATATCTCTTACTGTATAAATTAAAGTATCAAAATTTGTTGGAGAATTATCAAAATTATAAGTAATTGTTCCATCGTTATTTACTATCACTTCACCAAAATCAGGATTTCTAATAATTTCAATACTAGTTGAATCAATATCAGAATCGATATCGAAATCATTAACTATTAGATCTTTAGTTATTGTAATAGGACTTGAAGCGTCAAATTCAATTGAATCGTTAACAGCAACTGGACAATCATTAATATGAGCAATTGTTATGGTAACTGTAGTGATAGAATCACATAGAACAAAACCATCATCAGAAAGGGCATAATCAAAAGTAACAACCTCAGGTCCTGGTGCCTCTATGTGCCTAGGTGGATTATATACAAATTTTCCATCGGGACTCCAATATAAATTTCCTACTATATCACCATCTACGTTTTTAGGTTCATCCAAAACTGAAACAACCAAGTCATTATTTGTAATTCCATTTGCAATTTCAATATCCGTGTCATTAGCAACTAACGAAGAATCTATAGTCTGTCCTTCATTAATATTATATATATCAGCAACGGGTACTGGACAATCATTCACAGGGTTAATACAGAGGTTTACTGTAACTGTATCTGTATTAAAATCACCGTCTGTAGCATAATATGTAAATGAATCTGCTGTGGTTTCACTTCCATTATGATTATAGATGAAAGTTCCATTTGGATTTAAAATTAAAGACCCATGAAGTGGAAGCGTAACTAAAACTGCAGTTAAAACAGAATCTTTTTCATCAAGATCATAGTCATTTCCAAGAACACCTTCTAAATAAGTTAATGTTTGTAGAACACTATCTTCATCTATACAATCATAAGTATCGCCTAAAGCAACAGGAGGTGTGTCAGGGACAGGTGTTATTCTTATAGTAACTGTAACAGTATCAGGTAGAACACACTCACCATCATTAACAAGATATGTAAATACATCTTCAAAATTTTCTGAATCATCATGTACATAGTCAAATGAACCATTAGCAAAAAGATTTAGAACACCATATTGAGGGGATGTTAGTGGTATTGGTGGAACAACTGTAACTGGATCAAATGGATTTTGATCATTATCATTATGTAACACACCACTATCAGCATTGATAATTAGTTTTCCTCCTTCTAAAATATTTTCATATAAATCATCATTTCCAACAACACATACATTATTAATATTTATGAAAGCTGTATCTGCAACAGTAGTGGTATCTTCACCATCCGTTATAAAATAAGTAAAAAATGTATTATCAGGATTATCTGTACAATCATGACTGTAAGTAAATGAGCCGTCTTCCTTAGGAATGAATGCTCCCATTGTTGGTAAATCCTTCATAATAATTCTCATAACATCTTTACAATCAGGGTCTGCATCATTAGCTAAAACTCCACTGGCAGCATCAACGATAATTGTCTTACACTCGTTCACTGAATACGTCTCATTTTGTGCACCAGGCGGGACTCTATTATTTATTATTATTGTCACGGTAGCTAGTGTAGATGAAAAATCTTCACCATCCCAAAGTCTATATTTAAAGGTATCTACATTTGGTTTATCATCACCATTATGTACATATTGAAAGGACCCGTCTCTACATGCAGTATTATTTAAAAATCCACAACTAAGAATACCTTTAGTAGGTACATCTGTAGCTGGAACAAAAACTTCCACTAAAGAAATATCATTATCAGGATCCTCATCATTTTTCTTTAGTCCATTTGCAGCATCAATAACTATAGTTTCACACTCATTAATATAAAAAGTATCATTTCTTGCTGTAGGAGGATCGTTAACAGGAGTAATATTTATAATTGCCTTTGTAGCAGGCGCTGTAAGGTCACCATCGGAAACTCTATACATAAGGCTATCAATTGTAGTCTCACTTCCATCATGAACATATGTAAATGCTCCATCAGTTTGAGTTTCAAAAGGACCACCAGGATTACAAATTACATTATTATTATTATTTAGACAAGGATCATTTGGATTTGCAACAACATTTGAGTTTTCATTATGATATTTTGGTGCAGTCTTCATGGTAACAACTAAGTTATCACAAGAATTTGCATCAGTATCATTATCTTTTAATCCAAGTGCTCCAGCTGTAACAGTCAAAGTTTGACCTTCAAGAATAGTATATTCATCAAGAACTCCTACAGGTGCTCTATTTATAATAGTTATTGTTGCTGTAACAGGATCAGCAGTAGAAACCTCCCCATCATTAACAAAATAAGTAAAGCTATCGGTAGTAGGATTAGGTGTTCCATCGTGGACATATTGGAAAGAACCATCAGTACAAATATTATTTATTTTTCCATTATTAGGATCTCCTCCTTTTGTACAACTTAATACACCATGTGTTGTAGCAGTATTTATGATAGCCGTCAATTGATCTTGAGGGTCAACATCTGTATCATTAACAAGAACACCATCTGCTATTAAAGCATTTGCCCCATTTAAATCATTTGCTAATATTGTTTCACATTTATCTACTGTATAGTTTTCACCGTTTGCAACTGGCGGTGTATTTATTATATTAATTCTAACAGTAGCTATGTTAGATTTGTTATTTTCTGCTTGATTATCATCAAGTTGATATTTAATTTCATCAACATTTACTAAGTCTGTTCCATTGTGGGTATAAGTAAATGTTCCATCAGGATTAGCTACCCAATTGTTCGCTTGAGAAGGACCTGAACATCCACCACAACCCCAATCCAATGTAACCTGATTAACATCCATAACATCTTGTTCTGGATCAGAATCATTAGCTCTTACCCCTAAATTTATGTCACTTATATTAAGAGTTTGTCCTTCATTCACACTATATGTGAGATCATCATTAGCAACTGGAGGATCATTTACAGGAGTAATATTGATCGTGACGGTACCATTTCGGGTACATCCGTTACCGTCATTTTGTCCATATGTAAATGTATCAGTATGGTTTTCACTTCCATCATGCTGATATTTAAATGCTCCATCTTGACAAATACCTGCTTGTAAAGTTGCAGGACAAGTTAATACACCATGAGAAGGGTTTGCAATAACAACCGCAGTCAAATTGTCTCCATCAGGGTCTACATCAGGAACGGCACCCTGAGAAACACCCGCTGGTGCAGCTACAGTAAATGATTCTCCTTCATTAACTCCACCATAGGTATGATCGTCAACCACTGGACACTCATTGACAGGAATTACTTGAATATTAACTGTATATGGCCCTCCGGCAGCTACATTACATCCTGCATTATCTGTTAGATTATACCTAAAGAAAATACCATTAAAATTCTCTGTGCCATCATGTGTATAGTTAAATGTTCCATTAGGAAATAGGTTAAAAATACCATGCAATGGATCTGGTCCAACTTGAGTTACAATGATTTGATCATTTTCTTCATCAAAGTCAAATAATACCCCATCATTTCCTGAATCATTACCATCATTTCTTAGAATAACACCTTCTGGGTTTCCAGCTAATCCATTTGCTGATAATAATTCTCCTTCATTCACAGTATAGTTGTCATCTTCACCAATTGGGCAATCATTAACCGATACAATATTAATCGTAACAGTAGTAGTAGGGCAGTTATTTGTAGCCAAACAATTATCATCTCTTGCGGTATATGTAAAAGTATCTGTTGCACCTGCTGAGCCATCATGAAAATAGATAAAAGTACCATTTTCATTAACTGTAAATGCCTGACCAGCAGCAACAGCATCATAATTATCGGGTTGCTTTACAACTTGATGGACCTTTAATGGATCGTCTTTAAAAGGATTACCAGGAGGAGCAAAATCAGCATCAGTATCATTATTTAAAACCCCTGTATTAAATGTATTAATATTAATATTTCCCCCTTCATTACAATTATATACATCAGGATTAGCAACTGGAGGATCGTTAGCAGGTGTAATAGTAATATTTAAAGTTCCTTCATTACTATCACACTGGCCATTGTTTGTTATATATTTAACAACATCAGTTCCTGGGGTTTCATTACCATTATGAACATAGGTGAAAGTACCATTAGCATTAAGAGTAAGAGCACCTTGAGTTGGTTGTTGTGTAACTGTATAATTCTTTGTTCCTCCGCCATCATCATCATTTTTAGATAGATCACAAGGAGTACCACCAGCACAATTATTACCAGTTAATGTACCACCTTCAACGACAGTTTCAGCTTCATTAACAACAATTGGACAATCAGGTTGTGGTATAATTGTAATATTAACAACGCCTTCATTGTCACCAGGCACAACACATGCTACTCCAGGAGTTATCACATATGTAAACTGATCTGCAATAGTCTCACTACCATCATGTACGTACCTAAAAGTACCGTCTGGACAAATTGCAGGAGTTCCTAATCCAGCATTTGTTGGACATGATAAGGTTCCATTTACTGGTGCATTTGCAGCTCCAGCTTTTAATGCTACAGTAAATGCATCATTTTCAGCATCACTATCTTTAGCATTAGCAAGATTAGTATTTTCTTTTTGGATCACTCCTTCTGGATTTACTCCTTGCCCATCAGCATTTATGGTTTCATTTTCATTTACCGTATAGGCGTCATCAATTGCAATTGGACAATCGTTTTGAGCTACAACTCGGATACTTACTGTTGCTTCAGTTCTATTATTTGGCCCTCCATCCGCACAGAATGGAGCAACGTTATCTCTGGCATAATAAGAAAATTGATCATCTAAATTTTCACTACCATCATGAGTATAATTAAATGAACCATCAGGGCAAATAGCGGGACTTCCTAATCCAGCATTTGTTGGACATGTTAAAGTTCCTCTAAAAGGACCTGAGCCTGGCTTTATCTCAACAATAAACGCATCTCCTTCTATATCACTATCATCAGCACTAGGGGTATTCCACTGAATTACACCTTGTGCTGCATTTCTTACCAAAGTACCTCCTTCATTAATTATATCTATATAACTATCCGGTCTTGCAACGGGACAATTATCAATTGGAGTTATATTTATTGTAACAGTAATAGCGGGAGAAAAGCCTCCTCCAGTACAACCAGCATCTATGTATCTGTAAGTAAAAGTATCAGCATTCGTGTTAAGACCATTATGGACGTATTGTAATTCTCCGTTAGCAGTCTGATTTTGAATTACTCCATTAGAAGGTGCGGAAACTAATTCCCATCCCAACACATATTTATCAGATTCCTCATCGCCTACATCATTGGCTTTAATTCCATTATCATTTGGATCAGCGTTTGCTGTTCCATCATGATCGTCAAGGACTAAAGTTCCACCTTCATTTACAGTGTATGTGTCATCATTACCCGCAGGACAATCATTTGTTTGAGTAATATTGATTGTAACTGTAAATGGTCCTGCATTGTTACAACCATTACCATCGTTTAGTGTATATTGAAAACTATCTGTTACTGCAGCCCCTCCATCATGAACATACCTAAATGTTCCATCAGTACAAATTGCTGGAGTACCTAATCCAACATTTGTTGGACATGTTAAAACACCATGACTAGGACCTCCACCTGAAAGGGCTGCCGTCAATGTATTATCATTTGAGTCAACATCTGAATCTGCAGCACCTGCTGACTTAGCTCCACCTACAGTTCCAAGAATGACACCGCCACCAGCTCCAGCCTTAGTGTTTATATCTAAAGTTTGTCCCTCATTAACCTCATATTCATCTGCTGTACCTACAGGACAATCATTTTGAGGATTAACATTTAAATCAACACGAACATCTACTTGACAAGTTCCATCAGTTAAAATATATTCAAAAAAATCGTCTACCCCTGCTCCTGGCTCATCACCATTATGAGTGTATTTGAAAGTACCATCTGAACATATAGAAGGGGCAGCACCTTGATTAGGATCTCCCCCTTTTTCGCAAATAATAGTTCCTTTTGTTGGTGCAGTTTTAATACCTCTGTTATTAATTCCAGCTGCTGCAATAATCAACGGTGTTCCATTAGGATCAGTATCAGCAGCACCTCCAGTCTTACTCCCACCTACGGTTCCAAGTATCACTCCCCCTCCTGCACCCGCTGCAGTATTAATGTTAATAAATTGACCTTCGTTTACACTGTATGTATCTGCCTGTCCTGTAGGACAAGCATTTACTGAAATAGTTACTTGACTAACATTCACCTGACACTCTCCATCATTTAAAACATAATCAAATGTATCATTTACTCCAGACCCAGCATTATGCACGTAACGAAATGTTCCATCCGGACATATTGCAGGAGCACCCAATCCAACATTTGTTGGACATGTAAGTGTACCATTATTAGGACCATTTCCTGCTTTGTATGTAGCAGTTAGATTATCACAATTGTTTGGATCTGTGTCAACTAATATTCCATCGCTTCCATCATCATTTCCATCATTCAATGTTAATACCCCCTCAAATAAACCTCCACCACCAGTTGCATTCAATGTACCTCCATCATCAATTAATAAAGAATAAAAATCATCTTCTGCAACAGGACATTCATTTTCTATACAAATGGTAACCGTTGCTTCATTTGAGTTATCGGTTCCATCATTGATTCTGTATTTTATTGTTTCAACATTGTTAGCATCATTACCTGGATTACAAGTATGAGTGTATCGAAAAGAACCATCTGAGCAAAAGTTATTTTGACCTTCATTAGGATCCCCCACTTTTGCACAGAGTAATGTTCCAAAATCTGGAGCATCAGTTATAACAAAATTTTTAGGATCAAAAGGGTTATTAAATACATCTCCATCCAAAACACCTGGTGCTGCTACATTCACTACCCCACCTTCTTTTACAGCATTAACAGTTCCACAAGCAAAATCATCATCATCAACAACTGGAGCAACATTTTGAATAACAATTGTTACCGTACATTCCTCTCCGGCAGCAGGAGGACATAAAGGATCAACTCCATCATCTCCAATTTTATACTTAAAATTAGTTGTATTTACTACAGCCCCAACATTGGGATCCATATTATGAGTGTAAGTAAATCTTCCGTCTCCTGCAGCATTAAAAACCCATGTTCCTGGAACAAAACCTGTAGGATCACTTGTTTTTATTGCTGATAGAGTATTGTTTTCAGCATCAGTATCTGGACCTCCAGCAGTCTTTCTATTGGTGTAGTTTTTAGCATTATCGTTAGCATCACCTTGAATAAACCCACTTGCAACAGGTACATTCATAGCAAAGCCTTCTGGTATTGTGTAAGTATCATCAGTACAATCAGGACAATCATTTTGAGGAATTATATTTATTGTAACAGTATATGGTCCTTGAGGAGCGCATCCAGGCTCTGGCTGATTTGCATTATAAGGAACTGGACCATCATGAAGAGTATATTGAAATGAAACGGATTGATTAGCACCAACTGGCTCAGTGCCATCATGTTCATAAATAAATGTTCCATTCTGATTCAAAGTAAAAGATGCTGCATGAGCAGGTGGAGCTCCTGACAGAACTGCTTTTAAAACATCCCCACCATTAGCGTCAGTATCAGCAGTACCCTGTGTCTTTTTACCTCTATTTACTCCTGTTCCGGGAACATCCCCGACAGTACCTCCAATAACACCTCCACCAACACCATTAGGATTTGCAACATTAAGTATGCCATCTTCAATTACCTCATATACATCTGCATTTCCACCCGTACCGCCAACTGGACAAAAATTCACATTAAAGGTTACTGTAGTTACACCTGCAGCATTATCAAAACCATCATTCATAAAATATAATGCTGTCTTTTGTGCATCATTGTCAAGTCCTTTATGTTCATAAGTAAACCCGCCATCCTTACAAAATTGATTTGAGTTATGGTTTGGATCTCCTGCATCAATACATTTTATAACATCATTAGCTGGTTGTTGAACAGTATTTATAACTGATTTATTATTAGCTGCACCACAAGGAGAACATGCTCCTGGATCAACCCCAGAAGTCGTTGCTAAAGGATCACTTCCTAAAACTCCTGGAGTCGCAAATGTTCGTGTTTCACCATGATTAACCGTATAGACATCTGGCACACCATCTGGATTGGTATTCGTGATAAACATTTTAAAAGTTGTTTGAACAGTAAACTCGCCATCACTAACTTCAACAATAAAATAATCCATATATTGATCAGCGCCCGGAAGAGCTCCTGGAGCAGTATATGTAAAGTTACCAGTATTAGTAAAAGTAGATAAATCAATAGCAGCACCATAAGTATTTGGCCATGCGCCAGCAATTCCTCCAATTGTAGAATTTGCATCTGTACCACCTGCAGTATTAGGAGTTAAAGTAAATGTAAAAGCATTATTATCAGGGTCATTTACTAATGAAGCTAAATCCGTAAATTGAGTAACTGACCCAGTTGCAACTGTTTTCTGATAAGCTCCAATACTGGGAGGGTCATTTACTGGCGTTATCGTGATATTTACCGTCGCAGTTCCTGGAGTTGTTCCACTACCATTAGTAACCTTGTAAGTAATAAAATCTGTTGTAGTTTCCCCTCCATCATGCTGATATTCAAAACTTCCATTAGCACAAAATCCTGCTTGATTATTTCTTGGATCACCTGGATCTTTACAAGTAATGGTACCATTAAGCGGCCCAAAACTTGGATTTTGATCAACAGTACCTCCATTTCCAACATCATTGGTTAATACACCTCTTGCTGCTGGAACAGTTATTTTACCTCCCTCTGCAGGTGCTAAACTCCCTTGCCCATCACCATTATATCCATTTGCAGCATAATTATCGTTATTTATAGTATATACTTGAGAAAAAGAATTAGAAATATTATAAAAAAATAATAAGACTAATATGTAGATAAAATTATTTCTCATCATTAAAGCTAAGTAGATTATGCAAATATAAAGATTTTGAGTCTTTCATGTATAAAAAATAAATTTTTGGTTTCATATTCAAAAATGCTCATTATTTAGTTTTTAAGCTTTTTTATTTGCTAATTGACCACATGCTGCATCTATATCCTTACCTCTACTTCTTCTAACCTTGATAACTACTCCTTTATTTTCTAGAAATGAGATAAAATGATTCATTTTTAATTCTGAAGATTTTTCATATTGACCATTATCAATTGGATTATATTCAATAATATTAACTTTGGACGGAGTATGTTTAGTAAAAGAGTAAAGGTTTTTAGCATCTTCAATAGAATCATTAAAATCGTTAAATAAAATATATTCATAGGTTAGCTGTTTTTTCATCTTTGAATAATAATATTTTAAAGCTTTTTTAAGAGAGTTTAATGAATTAGATTCTCCAATTGGCATAATCTGATTTCTTTTTTCATCAGATGCAGCATGTAATGACAACGCTAAATTGACTCCAATATTATCATCAGCCAATTTTTTAATCATTTTTGAAATTCCTGAAGTTGAAAGAGTAATTCTTCTTTTAGAGATATTTAAACCTTTAGATGAAGTTAAGTAATCAATAGATTGAATAACATTTGAGTAATTCAATAAAGGTTCTCCCATACCCATGTAAACGATATTAGATAGTGAAAAGTTATAATTCTCCTTAGCTTGCCTTCTAATATGAACAACTTGATCGTAAATTTCTCCTGCAGACAAATTCCTTTTTCTATCCATAGTTCCGGTAGCACAAAATTTACAGGAAAGAGAACATCCAACTTGAGATGAAATACAAGCCGTCATCCTTTTATTTTGGGGGATAAGAACTCCTTCTACAGTATAGCCATCAAAAAGCTTAAATTTAGTTTTTATTGTTTTGTCACTGCTAACTTGAATTTCTTCAGAATCAATCGAGTTAATTATATAATTAGAGTCTAACAATTCTCTATTTGACTTTGAAATATTTTTCATTTCTTCAAAAGAAGTCTTTGACTTTTTCCATAACCATTCCATTACTTGCTTGGCTACAAAGCTCTTTTGATTTTTTTTAAGAAGAAACTCTTCAAGCTCTGTACTCGAAATTGTTCTTATATCTTTTTTCATTCAATATATTTTTAAAGATTACAAAGATATTAAATCCAATATTTTGTATTTTGTATTAGTCATTTAAATATGTTAAAAAAAAATATTGAAAATCTGATAAAAAAAACTGGCCAAATCACTTCTTGGTTTAGTCTATTTTTAGTCGTAGTTATTTCAATAGATGTTTTTCTTAGATATATTTTTAACTACTCAACAGCTGGATTTTATGAATTGGAGTGGCACCTTTTTGCATGTATATTTATTTTAGGATCATCATATACTCTACAAAAAGATAGACATGTACGGGTTGATGTCTTTTACAATGAATTTAGCGATAAAACTAAAAATTGGATTAATCTAATTGGATCAATAGTATTTTTATTGCCATTTAGTTATGTAATAATAATTTCTTCAATTCCATTTGTAGAAAATTCCTACTCTATTTTGGAATCCAGTCCTGATCAAGGCGGACTTCCATTCAGATTTATTATAAAGTCCATTATTCCAATTGGTTTTATTTTGTTTTTCCTTCAAGGTTGTTTAGAAATAGTAAAATATATTTCGCAATTAAATAAAAGATAGTGATGATAGAATACATTCCTTTATTATTATTTGCTTTAGTTTTTGTATTAATTCTAATTGGATACCCAGTAGCATTAACTTTGGGAGGTATTTCTGTTATTGCTGGTATTATTTTTTTTGATATTGATTTTTTTTACCTGCTTTCATTAAGAATTTATGGGATAATGAACAATTTTGTTCTTTTAGCTGTTCCTCTATTTATTTTTATGGGTATCACTCTTGAAAAGTCTGGAATAGCTGAAAAATTGCTTGAAACAATGGCTTTGATGTTTGGAAGGATTAAAGGAGGGTTAGCAATTTCAGTTATTATAGTTGGAGCGATGTTAGCTGCTTCAACAGGTATAGTTGGAGCAACAGTAGTAACTATGGGCCTAATAAGTTTACCTACGATGTTAAAAAGAGGGTATAGTCCGACTTTAGCAACGGGAGTGATTGCATCATCAGGAACTTTAGGTCAAATTATTCCACCTTCAGTTGTTCTAGTTTTACTTGGAAGCGTTTTAAATGTATCAGTTGGAAATCTATTTACTTCTGCATTATTTCCTGGACTAATTTTAGTTTTTTTATACCTTCTGTATATCATAATAATTTCTTTAATCTATCCAAAACTTGCACCTAGCATGCCAGAAAAAGAGATAATAAAATTTCATGAGGAAACAAGTTTTTTTCAGATTACTAAAGCTTTTGTTTTTCCATTTTTTCTTATCGGAGCAGTATTAGGATCAATTTTTGCTGGTATAGCATCACCAACTGAAGCAGCAGGAATTGGAGCATTAGGAGCCATAATTCTAAGTAAATCAAATGGAGGATTAAAATCAAAGGTACTTAAAGAAATTATGCAAGAAACTACTCATCTAACTTCCACAGTATTCTTGATTCTTATTGGAGCAACTTCGTTTTCATTAGTTTTTAGAGGATTAGAAGGAGACAAGGTTCTCATAGATCTAATAACCCAAGCAAACCTATCACCTAATGAATTTGTAATATTAGTTCTTTTAATAATATTTATTGCTGGATTTTTTATCGATTTCATTGAAATAATATTTATTATAGTTCCGGTTGTCGTTCCAATATTTGTAGCATTAGAAGTTGACTTAATATGGGTAGGAATATTAATTGCGATTAACCTTCAAACATCATTTTTAACTCCACCTTTTGGTTTTTCATTATTTTACTTGAAAAGTGTTGCACCGAAAGAGGTAAAAACAAAAGACATATATGTAGGAATAATTCCTTTTGTATTAATTCAATTAATATTTCTAACTATTCTTGTTATTTACCCAGAAATAGTATCAATTTTTCCAAAATTATTAATGAAATAATTATAAAGTATAATACATTTTATCACTTACAGCAGACCACTCTTCAATTGATTCTCTAAATTTTTTATAATGTTGAAAAACTTTTTTACTTTTTTCGTCATTTGATACCAATTCATCAATAACTTCGTTCGTTTTTCTTTTTAATTCTTTAATGACTTCTTCAGGAAATTGTTTAAGTATAACCCCTTTTTCTTTTACCAATTTATTCAAATAAATACTATTTTTTGAATCGCATTCACACAGCATCCATGTATTCATCGCTTCAATTCCATGGATGATAATTTCTTGTAAATCAGATGGAAGGTTATAAAATTTTTTTTTGTTAACAATCATTTCTAGAACTCCTCCTGGCTCATGCCAACCAGGGTAATAATAGTATTTTGCAACTTGATAAAATCCCATCAAATAATCATGATATGGTCCAATCCACTCAGTAGCATCGATTACTCCTCTCTCTAAATTCGTATATATTTCTCCTCCAGCAACAGTTACAGCAGAACCTCCTACCTTTGATAATACTTTTCCTCCAAAGCCAGGGATCCTCATTTTCAAACCTTTTAAATCTTGAATTGAATTAATTTCTTTATTAAACCACCCTCCCATTTGCATACTAGTATTTCCTCCAGGAAAAGGAATTAGATCAAAGGGATCATATAATTCTTTATATAAGTCATTTCCACCACCAGAAATTAGCCATGCATTCATTTGTAGAGGGTTCATTCCAAAAGGAACAGATGAAAAAAATTGACATGCGGGAACTTTACCTGCCCAATAGTATGAAGCACCACTTCCCATTTCAATCGCGCCACTACTAACAGCATCAAAACATTCTAGACTAGGAATTAACTCTCCCCCACCGTAAACCTTTATTTCTAACCTCCCCCCTGACATCTTATTTATCCACTTTGATAAAATATTACATCCCTCGCCTAGTACTGGGAAATTCGGAGGCCATGTTGTTACCATCTTCCACTTATAATTTTTATTAAAGTTTATATTGGGAGAATTTATTTTACTTTCAGACTTTTTATCGGAACAGGATGCTAAAGAAACAAAAGAAGCAGATAAAGCAAGACTAGAACTAGTAATAAATTTTCTTCTAGAGGATGTTTTATTTTTCATAGTGCTTTATAAAATAAACTAAAGGTATTAAATGTTTAACCAATAATTAATTTTAAAAGCAAAAGATCTATTTTTAAGATTCATAAATAAAGGATTTTCAGCATAATAATTATCTGTATAAACTAAATAAATATCAGATAAGGGTTGAAATCTCCATTGAAATCTAGCATTAATATTTATATTATCTATCTGATTATTGTATTGCAGATAAGTACTTAAAAATAAATCTTTAGTAAAGCTTATATTAATTTTAGAGCTAAGGGTAAGAAATTGCGCGTCTGAATATGGAGAAGGAAATTCTAGGTCATTAAATTGAGAACTTAAAGAAACATTAAAATTAGGAGGTAATTTATATGTTACAGTACCACCTAAAGTTCTTATTTTTCCATTGAAAAATCCACCTAATTTACCGTTTAAGCTTAAAGAAGTCTTTTTTCTACCATTAGATCTAAAATAAAATGTATAATTCGAATAATTATAGTCACTTAAAGCAGGTAAAGGTTCACCATCGGAACGAGAAGGATCAAAATCATATAATAATTTAGTATAAATACGATTATTTTTTATTGTAATATTAGCATCGCTTCTAAATCTAACATTATAATCTATATCAATATCATAATCCGTTGTACCATTAACTGGGTCGAAATACATTTCATAATCAATTTCTGGCCCATGACTATTAACAGAACTTTTTTTTGGATAAAAAATATACTTAGCAGAAGGACTTAAAAACATAAAATCTTTTCTAGGTACAAATCCCACTTCAGGATTATAATTTTCACCTACAGCCCAAAAATAAGTTGTTGCCTGGAATTCAGGAGATTTATAAGTGAAATTAGCACCATATGATGATCTATCTTGATATTTCTGATTTTCTAAGGATTGGTGATAATATAATTCTGAGTTCCATCGGGTGTCTTTACTTTTTATTTTAGACTCAAATCCAAAAACTCTATTGAAGTGATTTAGATCAATACTATAACTATCTTCAGTTGGATTAAAAATTGCTTCCTTATTAACCAAAAATGCTAAAATTTTAGAGTTAGTTAAAATATTTTTTTCTAAAACGGCCATTCCATAGTTAAAAGAAGGTATTCCGCTTGACTTTAACCTTGCCGTCTGCATATTTAATATACCTATTCTTAAACCTTCATTTAATTTGCCAGCTAGTTTGGCTCCATAGATAATTGGATTTTGAACATACTGATTTGTTGTTGTATCTTTTGCAATACCTATTCTCCTAGTAAACATAGGTTTTGTCGATCTTGATCCTAAGTCAGTAAATAAATCTGCATTATCAATAAAAAATTCTCTTTTTTCAGGATAAAACAATTCAAATCTTGTCAAATTAGTTCGTTGTTCATCTACCTCTACTTGAGAAAAATCTGGATTGAAAGTTAAATCTAGATTTAAAGATGAACTTAAACTTAATTTTGCATCTAATCCAACATCCATATCAAAATCTTTAGATACTGGAGAAGTCGTTTTATTTTGTAAACCAGATCCTGAAACATAAGGTACTAAAACAAAGTTTTTTGATGATTTCCCTAATGGATATTCAAATTCTAAAATGCCTGTTAGTGAAAGATTGCCTTGAGATTTTCCTAAAGGTACTGCAGTCCATGCAGACCTCTCATTTATTTTACTATTGCCTCTGTACACCTGTAAGTTCCAGGTCTTACTTCCCGTTTGGTATCTTATTGAGTTGAATGGTATTTTGAATTCACATAACCAATATCCGTCATGAATTTTAACACCAGAATACCATTTTGTATTCCAATTAACATTAAACCAAGAAATTCCTCTACCTGGGGAATAGCTCCCTTCACCACCATCTGAGACTAATGCTTCCCTTTGAATTCCAAAAGGAGATAGGGCAAAATTAAAAGCATTTGATTCATCAAGAAATGTATCAAACATAAATGCTATGTAATCAATTGAACCGCCAAAAAAATCTCTTTTTAAATCTCCAACCATAAACTTTTTCCCAGGTATATCTTCTAACTTTGCTAACATATATAAATACTTGTCGTCGTAAGCTATTCTAAATTCGGAATCTAACTCAGCTGAAATTGAGTCTCTAGGACTTGTTTGAAAAAAATTTGATTTTACTTCTGCTTCCTTCCAAAAATCTTCATTCATCTCGCCATCTAATACAATTTCTTCACTTATTTTTTTGGCAAAAATTCTTTTCTCATCTGTATTCTGAGAAAAGAGAAATGAGCAAATAAAACTAAAAATTATAGTTGGTAGGATATATTTTGAGTTAATCATAGAAATATTTTACGTAAACAGATGCCTGTAGTTATAAATACTTTAAATAATTATTGTAAATATTTTATAAAGAGTTTTTTATTTTTTATAAAACTCAACCATGATTGGGGTAGCTACGAAAACAGATGAATACGTCCCAATCATTATGCCAATCAATAATGCAAATGAAAAACCTCCTAGAGAAGGCCCTCCAAATAAAAATAGGACTAATACAACGATAAAAGTTGTCATAGATGTAATTATAGTTCTACTTAAAGTTTTATTAATTGATTCATTTACTAATGGAATTAAATTACCACCTACTTTTAACCCCATAGTTTCTCTTATTCTATCAAATACCACTACAGTATCATTTATTGAATAACCTATTATAGTTAATATAGCAGCTATGAATACTTGGTCAACCTCATATGAAACACCAAAAAAGTTAGCTATAGAAAATGCTGATAAAACAAAAAGTGTGTCATGTAGAAGTGCAACAACAGCTCCTGTAGAAAATTGCCATTTTCTAAAACGAATTAAAATATACAAGAAAATAACTAATAATGCTAAAATTCCGGACAAATAGGATGAATTTTTAATATCATCTGCAATAGTTGCCCCTACTTTTGAGGAACTTGAAATAGTAAAATTTTTATCATCTACTCTAGAATCATCCTCTACAAAAGATTTATTAGTAAATTGTTCTAATCCTTTTATAAGTTGATTTTTAACATTTAAATCAGCATCATCTGACTCATCATCAATTAAATAGGATGTTGTTACCTTAAAGGTTGTACTATTACCAAAAGTTTTTACTTCTACACCTTTATTATCAAAAACTTGAGATAGAGAGGTTTCCATTTCAGATGTATTATATGGCTCATCAAAAGATATCACATATGATCTTCCTCCTTTAAAATCAACACCCAATACAAGCCCTTTAACTATATAACAAATTATCCCAAAAGAAATAAAAGAGCTTGAAAAAACATATGCTATTTTTCTCTTAGATAAAAAGTCAAAATTAATTTTTGACATAAAGTTTCTACTAAATGAAAAAGAAAAATTTAGGTTACTATTTTCTCCTTTTTTACTTAGATATTCAACAATTACTCTTGTTATAAATACTGCAGAAAAGAAAGAACAAATAATTCCAATAATTAGTGTAACTGCAAATCCTTTTACAGGACCTTGCCCTAAGTTATATAAAATAATACCTACTAAAAGAGTTGTTGCGTTAGCATCTATAATAGAAGTATAAGCTTTGTTGTATCCGCTGGAAATTGCCTGTTTTAATATAGCCCCATTTCTTAATTCTTCTTTTATTCGTTCGAAAATTAGAACATTAGCATCTATTGACATACCAATTGTAAGTACAATTCCAGCTATTCCAGGTAAAGTTAGTGAAGCTGATAATTGAGCAAGAATTCCAAGAATAAAAAATATATTAAAAAATAAAGCGACATTTGCGACAAATCCACCTCTTGCATAATAAAATATCATAAAGAGAATTACTATAATTAGACCTGACAAAATAGATTTTATACCTTGTTGTTGTGCAACTTTACCTAATGTTGGGCCAATAACAACATCTTCTACAATGGTTGTTGGGGCTGGTAAAGTACCTGCCTTTAAAATATTGGCTAAATCTTGAGCTTCATCAATTGTAAAATTTCCTGTAATTTGAGAATTACCGTTTGGAATCTCATTCTGAACAACAGGGGCAGAATAAACATAGTCATCAAGAACTATTGCAATTCTTCTATTTATATTATTAGATGTTAACTTTCTCCACAACTTAGCTCCATTTGAATTCATCTGCATTGATATCGATGGTCTTGATCCTTGATCAAGATCTTGCCTTGCATCAGTAATAACTTCTCCAGTTAATGGGGCTCTACCTCCTCTAGAAATTTTTATAGCAAAAAGTTGAAGAACTTCATCTTCATTTTCTAAATCTACATTTTCTGTTTCAAATGGTTTCACTGCCCAAAGAAACTTAAGAGTAGGCGGGATAAGCAATTTTACTTGATCATTCGTTAAAATATTATTAATAGAGATAGTATCTTTTACATTATAAAATAATCCGCCGAATTCAGATTTCATCAATGAAAAAAGTGGGGAAGAAATTGAGTTTTGCAATGAATCCAAGACATTATCACCTGTTGATGAAGTATCTGAAGAAGATAATGATGGTTCATCAGAATCTATTAGTAAGTCAGCCAAATCCTGGTCCTCTTTAATCCCATTATTATTTTCATTATTTACAATTGCCTGATTATCCTTAGATATAAGATATTGATTAATTAATGACAAAGTTCTTGTAACTTCAGGTTCATTAAGCTCAGAAACTTCCCAAAACTCTAATTTTGCAACTCCTTGTAACAATTTTCTAACTCTTTCTGGATTATCAACTCCAGGTAATTCTATTTGGATTCTTCCAGTACCTTGTTGTCTTTGGATATTTGGTTGAGATGTTCCAAATCTATCTATTCTAGTTCTTAGAATATTAAAAGATCTATCAATTGCATTTTCAACTTCAAAATTTATTATATCCAAAATTTCATCGTCTGATGAGTCAAAATCAATTCTTCCTCTATTTGAAACTGTAGAAAATATTAATGATAATTTTTTTTGTGGTGATATTTTCTTGAATTCATTGTAGAACTCATCTACAAAATTCAATTGAGTTCCTTTAATTTTTTCTTTTGCATTATTTAATGCCTGATTAAAATTTACATCTTGGTTATTTCCAGATAACCCTTTAACTATATCTATTGGAGAAACTTCTAAAGTAACGTGCATTCCTCCTTGTAAATCCAATCCTAAATTAAGTTCTGTTTCTTTTATTTCTTTAAAAGTAAAATCCTTTATAAAACTATAAACCGGCACATTCCAAATAGAATCTAAATACTTTTGCTTTTTATTAAAATTTACATTGCCACTTTCATCTCTAGAAAACTCAGATGCCTCATCCTGTATATTTTGTGATACAAAAGTAAATTGTAAATAGTAAATTGATAAAAATGAAATCAATAAGGTAAGAAAAATTATAAAGCCTTTATTTTTCATTAATTAAATCTATTTTTTTTTGACGACAAAAGTATGGAATATATATCAAATTAACTAAGTCGTCTTTTATATTTATTAAAATCATTTAATAAAAAGTTGCTAAGCTTAGTCACTGATAATTCAATGCTTTTATTATTATTAATTATCAAGTTAGATGCATTTTTATAAGGCTTAGTAAATTTTTTAAAAGCAGGTATAACATGGTTTTTGTATCTATACTCCACATCATTTTTATCATAACCTCTTTCATGTAGATCCCTATTTAGCCTTCTTTTTATCATAAGATTTAACTCTGCATCTATAAAAACTCTTGAGTTAAACAAATTATTTATTTTTTTATAATGAAAAACAAATAATCCTTCAACTATAATTATTGGATTGGATATGATTTCTTTTTTGTTAGATTTCAATTTTGGATTATTATAATTATACTCAAAATATTCAATATTTTTCCCTGAAATTAGTTTGGAAATATCATCATAAAATTTTTTTTCATCAATCGATTCTGGCAAATCAAAATTGTGAAAGCCATTTAAATCAATTAATTGAGATTCCCTTTTTTTATAATAGTTATCCTGAGAAATTATTGAAACTAAATTGCTGTTTATTTTATCAGATAGTTTTTTCAAAATCTCAGATTTGCCAGAGCCACTACAACCAGAAATACCTAAAACATATCTTTTCATAAAATTAATTATTAATTAAAAACGTATTTAACTTATGAATTGCTTTTTTTCTATGAGAAATTTTATTTTTATCTTCTCCAGTCATTTGAGCAAAAGTTAAATTATAACCCTCAGGTATAAAAATTGAATCGTAGCCAAAACCAAACTTTCCAATTGGTTGAGATGAAATTGTTCCTCTAATAGACCCATCAAAAAAATAAACTTTTGATTTTAAATATAAAGTTACGATCGTTCTAAATTGAGCATTTCTATTCGTAGAGTTCTTCATTTTTTTTAAAACTAAATTAATATTATCCGTTGAATTACTTCTATTACCTGCATATCTAGCTGAATAAACACCTGGTTCTCCATTTAAAGATTCTATTTCCAATCCTGTATCATCTGCAAAACAATCTATATTAAAGTTATCATAAATACATTTTGCCTTCAATTGAGAGTTTTCTTTTAATGAAGATCCTGTTTCAGGAATTTCTTTATTAAAGCCAATATCTTCTAATGAAATGATTTCAATATTTTTTAAGATTGAAGAAACCTCTAGAAGTTTATTCTTATTATTTGAAACAAAACATAGTTTCATTACTTTCTGATTTTGAGAAGATGAATCTCGAATATCAAAACAGAATTCCCTGGTATTACAGGAAAATTAATATTTCCATCTTTTCCATATGCAGTTCCTGAAGGTAGTATTATAGTGAATTTTCCATTTTCATCAACAAAAGGCATAATTTTTCCAATTGATTTTTTTAAATGATCAATTAATGACAAATATCCATGAAATGAGTTGAACCCAAAATATCTTCCATCGGTTGTATAAGTAAAAGCAATCGGAGCATATTCATTTGTATTAATATAAATATCATAGGATTCTGCAACTAATTTACTGTTTGTATCAAAAATTGCGAAAATGGTATCATTCATATAATAACCATTAATATTAAATGAAAGAATATTATTATTTTCAGGAAAAATATCATTTCCTTTCTTAGTAATAGAATATTTAATTCCATTATCTATTGTAATAACATTTTTTAAATCAACACTATCAATATAATTATCAATTAAAACTGCATCTTTAGAAATCTGATTTATAGAATCTAATTTTATTTTTTCTGGATCTTCAACTTCAACATATTCTATATCTAAATCACATGAAAAAAATGAAATGAATAAGGTTAAAATAAAAAGATGTATATTTTTAAGCATCATTTTACATCTACTAAGTCAATTGCAAAAACTAATACGGAATTTGGAGGAATCGTACTAGAGCTTGGGGGAGATTTACCATAACCCAATGAAGAGGGAAGTAAAAAAATACCAGATCCTTCTTTATCTAATAATCTAGTTCCTTCCTCCCATCCTTGAATTACAACACCTTGTCCTAATATAAATTCAAATGGAAGATCGGAGTTACTTTTATCAAATTGTTGACCGTTCAAAAATTGACCAACGTAGTGAACATATAATGTATCACCCAAAGTAGGATATTTTCCTGTTCCTGATTCCGTTATTTTATAATGTAATCCACTGGAGGTTTCCAAGAATCCAGATAAATTATTTTCTTTTATGTACCCCTTGATTCTGCTAATATCATAAGCTAATTGTTCCGATGAAGTCCTTGAAATAACATCATTTCCTTCTTCACATGTAAGTAGAAAAAAAATAATGATAATTAAAGAAAAACTTTTTAAGATATGAATAATTAACCTATTCATTTGACTTATTCAAAATCAATTAATTCAACTTCAAATATTAAAATTGCATTACCTGGTATTACTCCGCCAGCACCATTTGGACCATAAGCAAGAGGGCTAGGTATATATAAAGTTCCCTTTGCACCTTTACTTAGATACCCTATTCCTTCATCCCATCCTGGTATTACCATTCCTACTCCTAATTCAAAAGAAAATGGTTCACCTCTATCATAAGAAGAATCAAACTTCTGACCCTCCAATAATGTTCCATTATAATGTACTATAACTTTAGAGCCAACAGAAGGTTTATTTCCATCTCCTTTCTCAGTTATTACATATCTTAAACCTGATTCGGTTTTAACGGCATCAATATTATTTGATTTTAAATAATTATCTAAGATTTCTAAATCAACAGATAATTGGTTTTCATTTTGTTTATTCATTTCACTTTGCATTTTTTCAAATTGGTTTTTTTGATATTCTTGAAATTCATCTTTATTCATTATTTCTGTTATTCCACAATAAAATGTTAAAGGCTTCAGTTTAATTGAATCTGGAATAGAACCAGCAGAAGGAGAATTTGCATAAAAATCTTCAGTAGAAATATCAAATGTAACACTATCTCCTTTCTTTAATAAATTTATTACTTCATAAATTATGCCATTATATTCCCAGGTAGAATCTTTCATTAAAACTACTGGGTCATCTCCAACTTTTCTAAGCAATTCTGTGCCCTCATGGTCTTTATATACTAAATTAAAAATAATTATCTCTCCGTCTTCCAGATTTTTTCCTTCACCTTTTTTAAAATAATTAACTTCTATTCCACTTGAAGTTGTTTGTACAGACCTAGTATTAGTAATAATTGAATAAAAAATTAAAACTGTTACAACTAAAACCAAAAAGTAAGGTAGGTTTTTTATAGGATTCATAAGTAATTAAATTTTATGTTAATAAATTAATTTTTGTTTATTTTCTCTAACAAGTTTTAAAAATTTACTTAAAGCTACATCAAGATTTTCATCTAACCTTCCTCCAGCAGCATTTTTATGACCACCACCATTAAAATAGTCTTTTGCAAAATCATTAACTGAAAACCTTCCTATTGATCTAAATGAAAACTTAATAAGTTCCTTCTCTTCTATTATAATTGATGCAAAATTTACATTTTTAATAGAAAGAGCATAATTAACAAGGCCCTCAGTATCTCCTTTTTTATATTTAAATCTTTTTAAATCATTTCTGGTTAATACAAAATAGGCGGTATTAAATTCTTCTAAAAAATTCAATCGTTTTGAAATAGAAAAACCTAAAAGTTTAAGCTTATTTATTGTATTATTATCATAAATCAATCTATGGATTTTATTGATATCTACTCCTCTATCTATTAAGTCAGCTACAATCCTATGAACTTTTGAAGAAGTAGAAGAAAATTTAAATGAACCGGTATCTGTCATAATTCCTGCATAAAGGCATTCAGAAATAGACTTGTCCAAATCTTTCATAAGATCCATTGCATCAATAAAATCATAAATCAATTCACATGTTGCAGCAGCTTTTGAGGAGTGAAGGCTATAATCATAAAAATTTGTTGGATTTGGATGATGGTCAATTAATATTTTTTTTGATGAACTCGAACTAATAATATCACCTAGATCAAATATTCTTTCAAGGCTATTAAAATCTAAACAAAAAATTAAATCAGAATCTAAAATGAGCTTTTCTGCCTTATCTTTCTCCTTATTATATACTATTACATCATTATTTCCTTTCATCCATGTTAAAAAATCAGGATAATCATTAGGGACAATTACATTTACTTTGTGTTTTTGTTTTATCAAAAAATTATATAGCCCCAAAGATGATCCTAATGCATCAGCATCAGGGTTGAAATGTGTAGTAATTACTATATTTCTTTTTTTAGATAATATGTTTTTTAACTCCTTAATATCAATATATTTTTAGCTTGCAAAAGTCGTATAATTTTTTTTTAAAAAAAAATTTTTTTTTGAGTCAAGATTAAAATCATAATATAATATATTTAAATAAATTTTTTAAAAATATTTTAAAAGGTAATTTGTCATGGAAACAAATAAAACATTTACAATAATCAAGCCTGACGCTTTTAAAAAAAAATATAGCGGGGCAATAATTAAACAAATAGAAGATAGTGGTTTTCAAATAACAAATATGAAGTTAATAAGCTTAACTAAAGAGCTTGCTGAAAAGTTTTATTCTATACATAAAGAAAAGCCATTTTTTACTAACCTTTGTGAATACATGTGTTCAGGACCAATAATTGTAATGTCTTTGAAAAAAGATAATGCTGTTGAGGACTTTAGAAAATTAATTGGTTCAACAGATCCAGAAAAAGCAGAGGAAGGAACTATTAGGAAGTTATATGCTACATCTATAGAAGCTAATGCTATTCATGGATCCGATTCTGACGATAATGCCAAAATTGAAAGTGACTTTTTTTTTAAGAGTTAAAGCTCAACCAAAAATTATTTAACCCATGCCCGATTGATACCAATACTTTAGAGCTTTGTATCAAATCTAATATTGCTAAGAAATTATATATCACTAAAATTTTTAAGGGGTTTTTTTCAATTAAATCTGAAAAAGCTATTTTATTTTTTAACTTAATTAAATTCAAAATATATTTTTTTTGTTTCTCTATTGTATATGGATACTGCATAATTTCATGAGATTTAATGCTTTTTTCATTATTTAGCTTGTTGATTGCATTATTAAATACTGTCAACAATTTGTAAAGATTTACATCTTGTAACTCTATTTCTATATTACTTTTTGAAGCTATTGTCTTTATTTCATCATACAAATTTCCTCTAATATGTTTTTCGCTTCTATATTTCTCAAAGCTCTTAAAATCTTCTACTACCGATTTAAATTTTTTATATTCCAATAAATGTTTTACTAATTCATCTCTAGGGTCAACTTCATTTCCATCTTCGTCCATCATTAATCTTGGTAATAGCATTTTTGATTTTATTCTCATCAAGGTAGCAGCGACTACAATAAACTCACTAGCTACCTCTATGTTCATACTCTCTAAATTTTCGATATAATCGAGAAAATCTTTTGTAATTGTAGCTATTGGTATATCTTTAATATCTATCTCATCTCTTTCTATAAAAAAAAGTAATAAGTCAAATGGGCCTTCAAAAAGAGGTATCTTAATTTTATAACTCAACTTAGTTTAATTCGTTTAAGTTTAACATAAATATAAATACTTCTTTCTTATAAAAATTATAGATTTACAAACTATTATTTAAATTAAATTAAACTGATGCATAATAAAGCTGGTAAGATATTATCAAAAGTTAATTTGCCAAGTGATCTGAAAAATCTTAGTAATGATGATCTTCATTTACTTTGTAATGAATTAAGAGAATTTATAATAGATACTGTTTCAAATTATGGGGGTCACTTTGGTGCTAGTTTGGGAGTAGTTGAATTAACTGTTGCAATACATTATGTCTTTAATGCACCTTATGATCAAATAGTATGGGATGTTGGACATCAAGCCTACGGACATAAAATTTTGACTGGTAGAAAAGACAAATTTCATACAAATAGAGTTTATAAAGGGTTATCGGGTTTTCCTAAAAGATCTGAAAGTGAATATGATACATTTGGAGTTGGACATGCATCAACTTCTATTTCAGCAGCATTAGGAATGGCCACTGCAGCAAATTATAGAAAAGAAAAAGAAAAAAATCATATAGCTATAATTGGTGATGGAGCACTAACTGGAGGACTCGCATTTGAAGGCATGAATAATTCTGGTGTGTCAAAATCAAATATGATAATAATTCTAAATGACAATTGTATGTCAATAGATCCAAATGTTGGAGCATTAAAAAATTATTTAACTAAAATTTCAACATCAGAAACATTTAATAAAATTAGAAACGATATATGGAGTGTTTTAGGTATGATGAATAAGTTTGGTCCTAAGGCACAAAAAATTGGAAGAACATTAGAAAAAAGTTTAAAATCATTTGTTTTAAATCATTCTAATTTATTTGAATCACTAAATCTTAGATATTTTGGTCCAATAGATGGGCATGATTTAGACAAGCTGATTGAAACTTTAAATGATCTTAAAAAAATTGATGGCCCTAAAATTCTTCATTGTTTGACTCTAAAAGGTAAAGGTTTTGATTTAGCTGAAAAGAATCAAACAAAATGGCATGCAACAGGAAAATTTGATAAGAGTTCTGGTGAATCTTCTAAAAAAAGTAATATCAAAAAGCCTATAAAATATCAAGATGTATTTGGCAATACTATTGTAGAATTAGCAAAAAAAAATAAAAAAATAATGGGAATAACACCAGCAATGCCATCAGGATCATCACTTAATATAATGATGAAATCTATGCCTGAAAGGGCTTTTGATGTAGGGATTGCTGAACAACATGCTGTTACTTTTAGTGCTGGTTTAGCAACTCAAGGCCTTATCCCTTTTTGTAATATATATAGTACTTTTATGCAAAGAGCTTACGATCAAGTTATCCATGACGTTTGCATTCAAAAATTACCAGTCATATTTTGTTTAGATAGAGCTGGGTTTGCTGGATCAGATGGCCCAACTCACCATGGAGCATATGACATTGCATATATGAGATGTTTACCAAATATGATTGTTTCTGCTCCTATGAATGAAACTGAATTAAGAAATTTAATGTATACTGCACAATTGCAAAATACTAATCCATTTACTATTAGATATCCAAGAGGTCCAGGTGTACTTTTAGATTGGCAAACACCTTTTGAGAAAATAGAAACAGGTACAGGAAGAAAATTAATCGAAGGAAAAGATCTTGCAATTTTGTCAATTGGACATATAGGAAATTATGTTACTAAAGCTATTGAAGTTCTTAAAAATGATAAAATATTTCCTGGACACTTTGATATGAGATTTGTAAAACCATTAGATACTAATCTACTACACAAAATTCTCAAAAAATATAAAAATATAGTTACAGTTGAAGACGGATGTATACTAGGGGGATTTGGAAGTGCTATTTTGGAATTTATGGCTAATAATGATTATAAAAATAATATTGTAAGATTAGGAATTCCAGATAAAATCATTGAGCATGGATCTCAAGATGAATTATACACAGAATGTAATTTTGATACACAAGGAATAATTAAAGCGAGTAAAAAAATATTAAAAAAATAAAATGGATCTATCATTAGAAAATAAGAGAGCTATTGTCTGTGGTAGTACTGATGGTATCGGTAAAGAAATTGCAATTAAATTATCAAAACAAAATGCTAACATAACTCTGCTAGCAAGAAATGAAAAAAAATTAAAATCTGTTTTAAATTTATTGGATGTATCGCAAAAACAGAAACATGATTATATTGTTGCCGATTTTAATCATCCTGATTTACTGGAAAAAAAAATAAACAATTATATACTTGATGGAAATATAGCTGAAATTTTAATTAATAATACTGGAGGACCACCTCCAGGAAAAATTATTGAAGCTAAAAAAGAAGAATTTGATAAATATATTTCAATGCATCTTCATTGCAGTCACATTCTTGTTAAAGCATTATCTCCATTGATGAAAAAGTCTGATTTTGGTAGAATAATTAATATTATATCAATATCTGTAAAAGCACCAATACAAAACTTAGGTATTTCGAATACTGTAAGGTGGGGTATGGCAAGTTGGGCAAAAACTTTATCTTTTGAGCTTGGTAAATTTGGTATAACAGTTAATAATATACTTCCTGGTTTTACATTAACAAATAGATTAAAAGGTTTAATGAAAAATAGATCAGAAATTAATAATGTATCTATAAAAAGTATTGAGAATGAATACAAAAAAAATATACCTGCCGAAAGATTTGCTTTACCCAATGAGATTGCAAGTGCTGTTTGTTTTTTATGTAGTAAAGAAGCATCATATATTAACGGAATAAATTTACCAATTGATGGTGGTTATTCAGTAAGCCTATGATTAGAGTTATTAATAATTTATGGTTAATATTTTTGATTTTAAATAATAGCTGTAATTCAAATTTTAAAATGAAAGAAAAACAACTACTCATTAAATCTAACAAATTGTCTAAAAAATTTATTATAGTTGACGGCCATATTGATTTACCATATCGATTAAAAGAGGCAGGATATTTAAAAAAAAATAAAATTTTAGATCTTACAAAGGAAACAGATGGAGACTTTGACTATGCAAAATCAAAAAGAGGGGGTTTAGATGCTCCATTTATGTCTATTTATATCCCTGCAGAATTTCAAAAATCTGGTGGAGCAAAAAAACTAGCTGATTCATTAATAAATCTAGTTATAAAAATAACAAACTCCTTTCCAACTAAATTTGCTTTAGCAAATAGTCCCTCTGATATTAAAGATAACTTTTCAAAAGGTTTAATTTCTTTACCCATGGGGATAGAAAATGGCGCTGCAATAGAAAAAAAATTAGAAAATATTGATTATTTTTTTGAAAGAGGCATAAGATATATTACACTCACTCATGGAAAAGATAATGCAATATGTGATTCTTCATACGATTCAACAAAAACATGGAATGGCTTAAGTCCATTTGGGAGAAAAGTTATTTCAAAAATGAATTCTGTAGGAATGATGATTGATATATCTCATGTAACAGACGAAGCATTTTATCAGGTAATTGAAATAAGTAGAACTCCTGTAATAGCATCTCACTCATCGCCTAGAAAATTTACACCAGGATTCGAAAGAAATATGAGTGATGATATGATTATAAAATTAGCAGAATCCAATGGTTTAATTTTAATAAATTTTGGATCAAGCTTCGTGAATGAATTATCAAATAAAAAATTTGATCAGATAGATAAAAAAGTAGAAAGTTGGAAAATAAAAAATAAAATAAATGATATTAAAGAAATAAATAAATTTAAAAATAGAATTATTGAAGAGGAAAAACCATTTGCTACAATTGAAGATGTAATTAATGCCATAGACCATGTTGTTAAATTAGTTGGAATTGATCATGTAGGATTTGGATCAGACTTTGATGGGCTTGGAAACACATTACCTTATAATTTAAAAAATGTATCTGACTATCCTAATATAATTTTAGGATTGCTTAAAAAAAAATTATAGTGAAGAAGATATTGAAAAAATATGTTATAAAAATTTATTCAAAACTTGGAATGAAATACTAGAATTTTCAAAAGATTAACCACCAAAATCATCAAATCTTATATTTTCATCAGGAACACCCAAATCATCTAACATCTTTAAAACTGCCTGATTCATTAAAGGAGGACCGCATAGATAATATTCAACCTCTTCTGGTTCTTCATGATGCTTTAAATAATTATCATAAAGTACTTGATGAATAAAACCTGTATACCCATCTTTTTTATCATCTAGATTTTTTTTCAAGGTCCAATTATCCTCTGGAAGAGGCTCAGATAGACCTACATAAAATTTAAAATTTTTAAATCCTTTTTCTATTTTTTTAAAGTGATCTAAATAAAATAATTCTTTCTTTGATCTTCCTCCATACCAATATGAAACTTTTCTTTTAGTTTTTTTAGTATGAAATAAGTGAAAAATATGAGATCTTAATGGAGCCATACCAGCACCACCTCCAATATAAACCATTTCTCTTTCTGTTTTATTTATATGAAATTCACCATAAGGACCAGATATGGAAATTTTATCCCCAGGTTTTCTTGAAAAAATATAGGAAGAACAAATGCCTGGATTTACTTCCATCCATTTATTATTTGCTCTGTCCCAAGGAGGCGTAGCAATTCTGATATTTAACATAATAATATTTCCTTCGGCTGGATGATTTGCCATTGAATAAGCTCTAAAAATAGGCTCATCGTTAACCATCTTAAGTGGCCATAGATTAAATTGATCCCAATCAGATTTGAACACATCTTTCTTATGACCTAATTCTGGATGCGGGGTAATATCCATATTTTTAAAATTAATTTCTGTCTCTGGAACATCAATTTGAATGTAACCTCCAGATTTAAAATCTAAATTTTCTCCTGCAGGTAGTTTAACAACAAATTCCTTGATAAATGTCGAAACATTGTAATTTGAAACTACTTCACATTCCCACTTTTTTATACCAAATATTTCATCAGGAATTTCAATTTTCATATCTTCCTTAACCTTTACCTGGCATGATAGTCGCACATTTTCATGTTGCTCCGTTCTAGATAGATGGCCAACTTCTGTAGGCAAAACATCACCACCTCCTTCATGTATTTTACATTTACACATTGCACATGTTCCACCACCACCACAAGCAGACGGTAAAAACATTTTTTGAGAGGATAAAGTTGTTAGTAATGTTGATCCAGCAGGTACTATTAGGGGATTTGATTCATCTCCATTCACATAAATATTTACATCTCCAGATTGTATTAGTTTAGATTGAGCAAATAAAAGTGCCATCACTAAAAAAAGAATTACAATAGTAAATGCAATTATTGAAGTTCCAACGGTTAAATATACAGATGCTAGCATAATTTTTTTTACGAATATATATAATTAAGGTTTAAAAATTAATCTTTTAATAATGATAATAACTTATAAATTTTATTTTTCAAATTTCTTCTATCTACAATGAAGTCTAGAAACCCATTCTCTAATAAAAATTCAGATTTTTGAAAGCCTTTTGGAAGATTTGATCCAATGGTTTCTTTTATAACTCTAGGGCCGGCAAATCCAATTAAAGAATTTGGTTCAGCAATATTAAAATCTCCTAACATTGCAAAGGATGCAGAAACTCCTCCTGTAGTCGGGTCGGTCATTAATGATATATAAGGTATTTTTTCATTTGATAGTAAAGAAATTTTAGCAGAAGTTTTTGCCATCTGCATTAAAGAATATGTTGATTCCATCATCCTTGCACCTCCAGATTTAGAAATAATTAAAATTGGAAATTTCTTTTTTAGAGAATAATCAATTGCTCTTGAAATCTTCTCACCTACCACTGATCCCATGGAGCCTCCAATAAAACCAAAATCCATACAACATATAACAATTGAAAGGCCATTTATTTTTCCAACACCAGTTCTAATTGCATCTTTTAATCCTGTTGTCTTCTTCGATGCCGAAAGCCTATTTTTATAACTTTTTCTATCTTTAAAATTTAATGGATCCGACGAACTAAGATTTTCATCTAATTCTTTATAAAAATTATTATCAAAGAGTATTTCAAAATATTCGTTAGACCCAATTCTAAAATGAAAATCATCTTCAGGAGAAACATATGAGTTATTTTTTAATTCTCTAATATGCACTATAGCTCCATTAGGAGTTTTATGCCACATGCCATCTGGAGCTTCTTTTTTTTGGGATGTAGGTGTTTTAATATTTTTAATATTTCTCTTAAACCAATTCATAAGAACTAAATTAATTAATTTTTAATCAAGCTCCTCATA
>CACOMW010000015.1 GCA_902628365.1 uncultured Marinoscillum sp.
AGAATTTGTATCTATAATCACTTATATCAGAAGATTCTTTAATCGCATTATCTATTTTTAAAGGAGAGGCTAGATTAAGTGCCTCGAGCAATGAGCTAGAAAAAGTCAAGTAATCTTCTTGTTCTGAAAAACTGTCTTTTGAATTTAATTGTAAAATTAAAATACCATCATCAGTAGCAAAAGGTTTAGTTCTTTCAGCTTCATCCATTGAAAAAGCAATTCCTATTGCAGAAGGTGCATATCCAACATTATTTAAAGAACTATTATTTAAAAGTAGATTATCCATTGTAAAAACATTAGCATTAGTACCATAGGATGAGGCAATATCATCTAATGAACCTTCTAATCTTGATAATTTATCATTTACAATATCAAACTTTTTATTATTAATAATTTTTCTTCTAATTGAAAATTCTACATCTTCTAATTCAGATGTGCCTTCCTCCTTAATTTCAGAAACAACTCCAATAACGTATGAATTATCTAATTCAATTACATTAGATATTTCATCTATGTTATCCACTCCATAGGCCCACATAATTAAAGATCTTGAATTTTGTAATGATCCTACAGTTTGATCGTTCTTATTTATTTTACTAGTTGAAATATTTAAGCCAAGATCGGTGGCGGCAGATAAAAAATCATCTATATTATTATTTTCAACTCTGAAAATTTCTGCCTCCCTATATGAAGTATTCCTGGTTATATCACTTGGAATTATATCTTTAGTAATTTTAGAAACTTTAAAAATCTTATTAGTTTTAGTTGACGTAACATAAATTATATGAAATCCAAAATCAGTTTCAATAATTCTATTAATTAATCCCTCGGATCTTTTAGAAAAAACTGCTCTTTCAAAAGGACCAACCATGGTTCCTTCAGAAAACCACCCTAAATCACCCCCATTACTGGCAGATCCATCTTGACTATACATTCTAGCCATTTCCCCAAAATCACTTCCATTTCTTATTAAATTTAAAACCCTATTAGCTTCATTTCTGACTTCTGATTTAGAATTTAAACTTTGATCGTTCCATTTAAATAAAATATGCTTTGCTCTTGCACTAGATTTATCTTCATTAAGAATTTCAGATAATTTATAAAAAACATATTGATTATTTGAAATTTGAGGATCAATAATATCCCCTAATTTATAACTAGAACCAAAAAGGTTTATTATTTCATCTTCTCTTAATGATATGAAATAATCTAAGTCATCTGAATTAATAGAGGCAAAAATAGAATCACTAGAAGACTGATCAATAAGTGACATTAGGTTATTCATTTCATTTTTTATATAAAGAGTATCATCAAGAGATGGATTAACATCAAAAGAAATATATTTTATAGAACGAGATTCTTCCTGTTGGTAATCATCTTTATTATTAAAAAGAAAAGATTTTAATTCATTATCTGATACAGTAACAAGCGAATCACTAATAGAGTAAAAAGGAACATATAAATAAGATATAGAAGCTGACTGATTTGAAGTTATATATTCTCTTTTTGATTCTAATTTATTAACATAATTAGTTTTAGATATAAGACTTTCATATTTATCTCTGAGTCTTAAAGGGATTAAATTTCTTTCAAAGTTTGACCAAAATTGTTGTTGTTCAATACTTTGACTTGACAAATTCTTTAGAAAAAAAACAACTTGCTCAGATTCAAAAACTCCAGTTTCAGGACTTGTAAACGCTTGTCTAACAACAGGGTGAATATTATTTCCTTGTACCATCTCAACAAGTTCAGAGTTGGTTACAGCAATATCTAATTTATCATATTCACTTTGAAATGCAATATCTTGAATGAACTTTTCCCAAACTTGTTCTCTTAAAAGTAAAACATCATTTGGTGAGGGTGAAGTACCATTATTTAAAGAATAGTTGTAAGAAAACTCTTCGAATAAGGATTGAAATGAAGTAAAATCTATATCCTCACCCTTTATAGTTCCAATTTTTGTATCATTTCCTCCAAACAAAGTAGAGCTAGGACCTAAGATATCTCCTAGTACAAAGGATGCTATTGAAAAGCCTACAACAAAGACTAGAAACTTTCCCATCTTATTTCTTAATGTACCTATTATTGACATAACATAAATTTAGGAAGCCAAAATTAATTTTTTTAAATTTAAAAAGTTATAAATTAACTAATAAAATGATTTTTTTATAAAATAAAAGACATTAATATGTATATATTATCATTCCTCTTCAAATTGAATGCTGCCCATTGGTTTAATAATTCTATATGATGAAAAGTCCTGATTTGATTCCATTCCTTCACCTCTATGCAATTCATTATCTGTTTTAATAGTTATAAATTTATCTGTAAAAAATTTTTCTTTTTCAGGGTACCATAATAATTCTTCAGTATTTAACACATCATTAGTTTCAAGATTAGTTAATATTACATTTCCTGTTGCCTTGTAAAAATTATCTTTATAAAACTTAATAACATGATTGGAAACAAATGTAGCTATCAATTTATTTTCCTTTGTTGAATAAATTTCCATAAATAGACCTTTTGGATATTCTTCATCTTCATTTTTATGAACAAAATATTCATTTGAATTTAACTTAAGTCTTAGTTTAGAATTATCACTGTATGAAGTCATGCTATTATACATCTCAATGACAGGTCCGTCGTAGTCTTCAGGAATAGATTCGATATTTTGATCCAGAGAACAACCTAATAGTACTAAATGCAATATTAAAAAATATAAAAATCTACTCATTTATGATTAAAAAAATTAATCGCTTTTTGATAGTAAAGTGATTTCTTCGTTGACCCAACAAACATTTAAATCAACTGATTTAGACTTAGAATATCCGCTATTTTTAATTTCATCTGTTGTAGGAAAAAACATCATTGCTTCATTCATTTTTTGATTATTTTGACTTTTCTCATACATCTTGTATGCAGCAATAGCAACTAATTTTTTTGAAAATTGATCCTCTCCAATATCTGAACAACGATTAATTGCTGTCATATATATATTTCCAATTAAAGTATAGGCCTCTAATCTTTCCGGAGATAACTCAATCACTTTAAAAGCATTTTCTAATGATTCTTCAAAACTATTACTAATTATTAACATCTGAGCTTTTTTATAATACAAATCAGATTGTTGATTATTTAGAACTTTTATCTCATCATTAAAAGCCTTAGCAACAACATTATCAGTTTCTAATTGATTTTCAGCTTCATTATTATTCAAACCAGCTAAAAGTCTTTGTGATTCTTCTGACATTAAAGTATTATTTCCTGTAAAAGTACTGGTAATTTCTACTTCATCATTTGTATTTTGAATATTGTTTCCACTATTTACTATCATTGCTTTCAGATCTGTAATATCATTTAATATTTGTGACATTGAACTAGTAAGTTCTCCTATTTGTGACTGTGTATCTTGTTGGAGGTTTTGAACATTTGATGTTTGAACCTCATTATATGACTCTAATTGAGATATTAAAGTTTTTAAAGAACTTAACTCTTCATTAGATTCATTTTCAATTTGAGCTGACTCATATTCAATCAGCTTAACTTTTAACTCATCAATTTCTTTTTGAGTTTCAGCCAATTGTTTATCAGTATTTCTTTCATCTCTTTTTGATTTTCGATTTTCAACTTTTGATAAAACTTTTTCATATGAATTTACAATTTCATCTAAATATTTTTCATTTTCCTTATCTCCTCTATTGCCTCTTCTTTTTATAGTCGAAGTAATTGCATCTAATTCTTTTCTCATCGCTTTGTTTGCTTTCTTTTCAGACTCTTGAATTACTTTAGTTATCTGATCTTCTTTTTCAATTATTTCTAGAGTTAATTCTTTCAACTCAGCCAACTCAGCTGACTTATCTAGAGATTTAAGATCCGATAACATACTAGCAGAAACATTTTCTAAATCTTTAATTTGAGAATTTAAAGAACCAATTATAGAAAAAATACTATCATTTTTAGCCTGCTGAATTCTATCTTTAAAATCATCCTTTTCATCTGATTGAAGTACTTGATTATTCATACTCATTTGTCTTAATAATTCATATGCAATATCTAGTTCTTTTTCAAGTTGAGAAACTCTTGAAGAATCATTATTCCCAGGAACTGAAGAAGACATAATTTCACTTATTTGTGATTTTAAATCATCATCTAATTGACCATTTTGAGACATTTGATTTGCTATTTGAGTATTAAGAGTAGCTAATTGCATCTGCATATCTGAATAATTTTCTGCAATTTTAGCCAAGGCTTCAGCATCTTCTTTATATACATTAGCATTATCTTGTAAGTCTGCAACAAAACCAACCTGTGAACCTAAAAGTCCTCTGCCATCATCGCCTGATAAAGCTTTTGATAAAAAACTAAAACCAAAAATAACAACCGATAAAAGCACACATACAATTGAAGCTTGAAAAGACACATGGTTAAAATTATCCGAAGTGTCGATTTTAAAAATAAAAAACCACAATGCAAATGCCACAAAACCTGCGCCAGCTAAAGATAATACTATTGGTACAATAAAATCTCCATACAAAGGAAGAACAAAATCTTGAATAACAAAACCAATAGCCCCTGCAGCACCAACATTTTTGGATAGAAGCTTAACAATTGGTATGCTATCAATTAAATCTTGAACAGTTTTAGCATTAAGTTTCATAAAAATTAATTTATTCTTTTTTCTAAAATTACAGTTTCATTTACCCAACAATCAACTTTTAATTGTTGTTTTACCTCATAATTTTCAGTAAAAATTTCTTCTGCAGAGGGAAATTGTACCTTAGCTGATTTAGCTTGAGCAGCATGACCACCTCTCATATACATTTTATGAGCAGCTATAAAAATCAATCTATCTTTTACTCTACTTTGGCCTTTTTTACAATCTTCATAACTTGCCATATATAAGTCTCCTAAAAACTTATACGCTTCCCTGTAAGAATTATCAGCAATTAAGGCTTCAAGAGCACTTTGTTTTGCATTTACTTTTTGGTTATTTTTTCTATATAAAGTAGCCTTTAATAAATGAAGTTCTGCTTTTTGATTATTATCACTTGAAACTTCAATTGCTCTATCATAATAGTCTAAAGCTTCAGAAAGATTATCTTGAACATTCGAAGCTATTATCTTAGCAATTCCAACATCTGGTGTATTTTCAAAAATAATCTTAGAAGCGGTTAATACAATGCCTGTAAAACCACATTTATTTTTTCTAGACAACATGAAAATTTCTTTAGCAAGATTCAAAACAGCAGGATTGTCTGAAACAGGAGCAACGTCATCATAATTTGTTTGCATAATTTCTCCTTCAATATTGGATGTTAAATTCGTTAATTTTGGACCTAATTTATTAAAAATAAAATCACAGTCAACAGTTACTGTGTTTGTTAATAACTCGTCCACTAAACTCTGATATTTTTTCAAACGTTCAAGGTTTTTTTCATACTTTGGTTTCTCCTCATCATTGTGAATACTAATATTCATGTTCTCTTTAGAAATTTTTTTACTAAGAACATCTGTTATAATTGTATATTTTTCTAAAATTTCATCATCACTTATCGCATCAGGGAAAGATGCTTTGTATCTCCTCATTAGATCCATAAAAGATACTATATTATTATTAGAAATTTTTTCGTCATTAAGTAAGTAAGCTTTATTAAATAAGTCATATAAATAGGAAAACTTATCTTTGTTTGACTTATAATATTGATAAGCATAAAATGCTTTTCTATTTACAACATATGCTTCTCTCTTAAAATATTTTATTCTTAAATCAAACATTTCCAATGCTTTTTCAATTAACTGGTCGCGTTTATCTTTATCCTTTTCATTTTTAATGAGGCATTGATATATTTTGATGCCATTTTGATACAATGAGACATGGAGATCCGGGACACTATCAACTAGCCAACTATGAGGCTCCAAAGCTGCTTCACAATTTCCTTCTTTTAAATAATCAGTATATAAAACATTTTTTTCTTCTGCAGAACCTTTATTTTCAGGCCAATTCCATCCAGGTTGACCAAATGCAAAAGATACAAAACAGATATTTACAAATATTAAGGCAATAAATCTCATCATGAGTTAAAGTTATTCCGTAAAATTAATCAAATTTTCTTTTAATGAACCAAATATTGTTAATTGAACTTCCTAAAACAAACTTAAAATAACGTTCTCTAACAAAAGTTTTATCAACACTTCCTCTAATTCCCATCTCCACAGCAGCATTAATTCTTGATAGGGAACCAACTGGAAGTGATAAACCAAGGTTCAATCCAAAATTATTTATTTGATTGTTGTTTATCAAATATGGGGATTTTTTAAAAAAAACACCAAATCTATAAGTAGATCTTTTTAAATACTTATCTACATTTTGAGCGTCTGGAATAAATTCAATTCCTGAAGAAATTTTAAAAAAGTTTTTATAAGCTACTTTATCATAATTATCTTCAAAACCACTTCTATTGTTCCAAGACTGAATTTTTACTTCAATACCGACAGAAAATTTATCTAATTTTTCATAAGAAAAACCAATTCCGTAACTTTTTGGTATTGAAAATTTTTGAATTTCATGGTTAATAAGTGTATCTATTGGCACAATATTTGTTGTATTAACTAATCTTCTTTCTAATCTAGAAAACCTATCTGCATTCAATGAAGATTTTAAATCATAAACAAAGCCAATTTTTAAAAACTTTTCTTCTGCTAATTCCTTTTTATAAAATAAACCTGAGGTCAAATTATAATCATTATAAGTTGAACTCTCATAATGAGTAGTGTAAAATTTTTCCTCATTTGTCAAAATAACACTTGTCTCATTTTTAACATTTCCAAAAATATATGATCCTTTAAGACCAATTGATAGGTTTTTTGAAACCTTAATTCCATTGGACCAATAGGCTTGAGTTAATCCGCCTTCACCCTCATATCTATATCTTGCAACAGCAGAAGTATTTTCTAAAACTTCTTCATTGTATAAAATATAATTAACAGAACTGAATGGATTAAAACCAAAAGAAGAAATCCATTTTCCACCTTTCACAATCGGTACACCAAAACCAATATAATTTAAATTGGCGCTACCATTTAGATCGGTTATTTTATTATTTGATACTTGTCTTAAATCAGAAGAAGCTCCCATTTCAAAAGTGGTAAAAATATTTGATGTTAAAGCTGCTGGATTTTGATTATTTAGATGCCAGACAGATCCATTGCTAATCCCAACACCACCCATAGCTACATTATTAGAGTAGCCCAAATCATTTAACTCTCCGATACCCGTTACAGAAGTGAAAGGCGAAGTAGTTTGAGCAAATAATTTTATATTAAAAAATATAGTTATTAAGATTAAAAACTTTAGCTTCATTATATACAAAAACTTCAAAAGTTTATTTTATTAAATTTACAAAGATAGCAAAGATGTAAGGTTTAAATAAAAAAAGAAAGTTTATTATAAATTTGAATTTGATATATTAAAATGAGTAATAATTTTAAAATAATAGGAATAATGTCTGGAACATCTTTAGATGGAGTGGATATTGCTCATTGTACTTTTAAAAAAAATAAGAATTGGACATACAAAATTGACAAAGCTAAAACAGTTAAATATCCTAGCAGACTGAAAAAAAAATTAAAATCCTGTTTTGAATTAAGTGGATATAAATTAATTAAATTAGATCACAATCTTGGAGAATTTATTGGTTTAGAAATAAATAAATTTATAAAACATAATGATCTTAATCCTGAAATTATTTCATCTCATGGTCATACAGTTTTTCACAACCCAAAAGAAAAAATAGGTCTACAAATAGGTAATGCAAATAAGATTTTATCAATTGTCAAAATACCAGTAATAAATAATTTTAGAGAACTGGATATTATTTTGGGTGGACAGGGAGCTCCTTTAGTTCCAATTGGAGAAAAATTATTGTTTAAAGGTTATGATTATTTTATAAATTTAGGAGGCATAATAAATATAACAAAAATTGATTCGAGTAGTGTAAAAGCGCATGATGTAGTAGCGTCTAACTTAGTATTAAACAATATATCTAATAAATTAAATTTTGAGTTTGATAATAAAGGGAGTATAGCAAGGAAAGGAAAGCTTATAACAACACTCTTTGATGAATTAAATTCTTTAAAATTTTATAAAAAAAACCATCCAAAAAGTATTGGAATTGAATGGATAAATAAAAAAATTTTTCCAATTATTTATAAGTCAAACCATAAATTAGAGGATGTGATGGCTACATTTTCTAATCATATCGCATACCAATTAATTAAAAATATTGATGGGAAAAAAAATAAAATATTAGTTACAGGAGGTGGTGTTTACAATGATTTTTTAGTTGAAAAAATAAAAGTTTATGATAAGAATAAAAACCTATGGATAATACCAGATAATAAACTAATTAAATATAAAGAAGCATTAATTTTTGCTTTTATGGGTTTATTAAAAAAGCTGAATAAACAAAATATTTTAAATAACGTTACAGGTAATAATATTAAGATTTCTGCTGGAAATATTTCGGAAAATACCTTTTAATATATATTTTAGGTTAAAAAATTTTAAAAAATATGTACGAGTTAATGATAGTTGTATTTGTTTTGGGTTATGCCTGCATAACTCTTGAGCATCAGCTTAAAATTGATAAAGCAGCAGTGGCCTTAGTCACTGGAATATTATGCTGGACAATTTATGTTGTTGGTAAGGAACAAATTGTTGATCTAAATAAAGTGAAAGATCACGCAATTGATGAATTTAGCTCTACATATCCTGGTGAAATTTCAGAGACAAATGATCAAACAATTAATGAAGAATTAACTTATGAAACGATTCAAGAATTTGTAACTGAAGTTCAATTATTTGAAATACTTTCTGAAATATCTAGTATTTTGTTTTTTTTGATGGGGGCAATGACAATTGTCGAGATTATAGATCTTCATGGAGGATTTAGAGTAGTAACAGATCGAATTAAAACAACAAATAAATTGAAATTGTTATGGATACTTGGAATCATATCATTTTTCTTTTCTGCAGCCTTAGATAATTTAACTACTGCAATTATCATGGTATCACTCACCAGAAAATTTATTGCGGATCAAAAAGAAAGGTGGATGTTTTTAGGTATGGTAATTATTTCAGCTAATGCTGGTGGTGCTTGGTCGCCGATTGGAGATGTAACAACTACAATGCTTTGGATTGGAAAACAGATAACAACCCAACAGATTATCTTGAATGTCTTTCTACCCAGTTTAGTTTGTCTTTTAGTTCCATTGTCAATAATGTCTTTATACATGAAAGGCGATGTAAAACGACCCAGTGATGATACAAAATTAGAAACAGCACATCATACAACTAGACAACAAAGAAATTTAGTTTTTGGACTTGGAGTTAGTGGTTTAATCTTTGTTCCAATATTTAAATCCATTACACATCTACCGCCTTTTATGGGTATGATGCTTAGTTTAGGTGTTTTATGGCTTATCACTGATATTATGCATAAAAAAGATGATATAGAAACAAAAAGACATTTTTCAGTTTTTCATGCTTTAGAAAAAATGGATGTTCCCACTATTTTGTTTTTTTTAGGTATTCTTCTTGCAGTTGGAAGTCTTCAAAGTGCTGGACAATTAAACCAAATGGCAGAATTTCTTGATAATAAAATTGGCACTTCAACAGAAAATGGCGTTTATCTAATTGGTTCAATAATTGGAATACTTTCAGCATTAGTAGATAATGTTCCATTAGTAGCTGCTGCAATGGGTATGTATCCATTAGGAGGTATGGAGTTTTTTGAACAAGATGGTCTTTTTTGGGAGTTTCTAGCGTATTGTGCAGGAACTGGAGGTAGTGCCCTTATTATAGGTTCTGCCGCAGGAGTAGCTGTAATGGGATTAGAAAATATACCTTTCTTTTGGTATGTTAGAAAATTTACTATTCTAGCTATTATTGGATATGTAGCTGGAATAATCACCTATATAATTCAATACTCTATTTTGAATTAGTTTCTTGTATTATTTTTAGAGTTTTTAATAAAGCTATTGAAGATTCTTCACCTTTATTACCAAATTTACCACCGCTCCTTTCAAATGCTTGCTTTTTATTATTGGTTGTTAATACACCAAAAATTACAGGTTTATTAAACTTGAGAGAAACATCCATTAAACCTTTGGAAACAGAATAGGCAATATATTTATCATGATCCGTTTCTCCTTTAATTATACACCCCAAAGAAATTATACCACTTAAATTTTTATATTTATATAATAAATATTGTGATAAAAAAACAAGTTCCATACTACCAGCCACATTGTATTTTTTAATATTTTTTTCTTTTACTCCGTGTTCTAATAACTTAGTTAATGCGCCATCGTACAATAATTCAGTTATTTCATTATTCCAATCGGAAACTATTATCGAAATTTTTGAAGAAGCAAACAAATTATTATGCTTTAAATCAAGTCCTTTATTTTGAATAAACATTCCGTAATTTAAATTAAACCCTCCAACCTTGATTTATTTTTAAGAGAAATTTGATATTCTGAAGAGTCCTTATATAAATCAATAATTTTATTATAACAGTTATATGCTTCATTTAAATTTCCTGTTTCTTCATATACTAATGCTAATTTCAAAAGATAATTAGGAGTAAAAAATTGATTTGGCTTATAGTTGACGGCTTTTTTAAAGAATGATACCGCATTGTCATAATCTTCTAACTCCGTATAAGCATCTCCAATTAAAGAGTAGGATCGAGCTTGAATTAACTCATCATTACTTGAAAATGATTTTAAATAATTTATTGCATTATTGTAATCCTTCAATTTTAAATATGAAACTCCAGCATAATAATTAGATAAATTAGCGGCTTTTGTAAAATTATATTCATCTATAATTTCTAGAAAACCATAATTATTTCCATCACCATTTAAGGCTTTGACAAGACTATCAGACTCAAAATAATATACAGCTTGAAACATATCTTCTTGAGCAAGTTTATTTTGAGATGAAATATAATAATTCCCAACACCGAAAAGAGCAAGTATCAATATTATTGAAATAAATAATATTGAAAATGTATTTTTATTTTTTTCAAATGCTTCTTCATAGGATGATAGCTTTCCCGCTAAAGCGTCATTTGATTCAAATAGTGAAGCATCTTCTTGCTTTTTTTGTTTTTTTATTTTCACCATAATTTAAAATAGTTGACAAATTTAATTAAAATATCTAGTTGATTACTATTCAATCAAAAAAGGATAATCACCTTGCTCATAAATATGCTTATATATATCATCTTTTGATGGGTAAGGAGAATCTTCTGCAAACTTTACCGAATCATTAACCTGTGTTTTAATTTCATTTTCAATTAAATCAAACTCTTTCTCAGTAAGGATTTTTTTAATTGTAATTATTTTTTTTATTTGTTCAATCGGATCTTTTTCTTTGTAAGATGCTAATTCATCCTTTGACCTATAACTTGCAGGATCTGACATTGAATGACCTTTGTACCTATAAGTTCTGAATTCTAATAAGGTAGGGCCAAGTCCTTCTCTGGCTCTTTTTGCAGCCTTAGAAACTGCATGATGAACTTTTATAACATTCATAGCATCAACTGGATATGAAGGCATATCATAAGCTTTACCAATTTTATATAATTCAGTTACATTAGAAGTTCTTTCAACCGAAGTACCCATTGCATAACCGTTATTTTCTATTATGAAAATTACAGGAATTTTAAGAAACATTGACATGTTTAAAGCTTCATGAAATGCACCAATTCTAACCGCGCCATCGCCAAGAAAAGTTAGACATACATTATCCGTTCCTTTATATAATTCTGCAAAACCAATACCAGCCCCCATTGGGATTTGATTTCCAACTATTCCATGGCCACCAAAAAAATTTCTTTCTTTATCAAACATATGCATTGAACCTCCTCTTCCTTTAGATATGCCAGTTTCTTTTCCATATAATTCTGCCATTATAAAGTTTGGATTTGTGCCTAAAGCTAATGGATGAGCATGGTCTCTATATGAAGTAATATATTTATCACCTTCTTTTAATGCTGTAACACAGCCTGCAATACAAGCTTCTTGACCTATGTAGAGATGACAAAATCCTCTAATTTTTTGTTGTCCATATAACTTCCCAGCCATCTCCTCAAATTTTCTCATTAAAACCATAGATTTGTACCAATAAAGAAAAGTTTCCTTAGAAAAATCATTCGCAAGGTTTATTGTCTCAGTTTGTTTTTCTTTTTTTCTTGGCATAAATTAATATTATAATCTATTTTAAAGATGAATTAATATTTCGACAAAAATAATTAAAATATAAGAGGTAGCAAATTATTATGTATCTGGAAAAAATAGAGTTAAAAAATTTTAAAAATTATGAATCTGAAATTATTAATTTTTCAGATAAAATTAATTTTATAACTGGTGAAAATGGATCTGGAAAAACTAATTTACTAGATGCAATTTACTACCTATCATTTACAAAGAGTGCTTTTAATAAAGTTGATGAAAATAATATCAAAAATAATGGTGATTTTTTTTCAATAAAGGGTAATTATAAAATTGATAATAAACCAATATCCATAGATTGTAAGTATAAAAAAAATGAAAAAAAAACTATTTTATATAATCAATCACCATATGAAAAAATTAGTCTTCACTTAGGAAGAATACCAGCTATAATTGTTGCTCCAAATGATAGCGATTTAATTAGAAATTCAAGCTATTATAGAAGAAGGTTTTTTGATTTAATTATTTCTCAAATTGAACAAGACTACTTACAAGCTATTATAAAGTATAATAAAATTATAAAATCAAGAAATTTGGTTTTAGAAAAATTTAAGAAAAAAAAATATGTTGATAAAAATGAAATTCAACACTATGATGATTTGTTAATTCAATTAAATATTTATATAAGAAATAAAAGATCAAAATATTTAATTGATTTCAAAAAAAAGTTTTTTGAAATATATGATTCCATAACAAAAGAAAAACATGAAATTGAAATTACATATAAAAGTAAAGTTGAAGAATCTATAGATGAAAATATTTTTAATAAGTTTCTTGATTATGATATTTTAACCAAAAAAACAAACTTCGGGATACATAAAGATGATTATTTATTTTATATTAATAATAAACCCATTAAAAATTTTGCATCTCAGGGTCAACAAAAATCATTTATTATTAGTCTAAAAATGAGTGAATATTATATTATTTCAGAAAAATTATCAATAAGTCCACTAATGATGCTTGATGATATTTTTGATAAATTAGATAATAAAAGAATCAGTGATTTAATGAAATTCATTAAAAATAAGATTAAGGGACAAATTTTTATAACCGATGCTTTAAATGATAGAATAAAAATTTTTAATTCAAAAGATTATAATATGAATATTATTTCAATAAAAAATGGAGAAATAAATTTTAATGAAAAAAAATAATAAAAGAGAACGAAAAATAGAATCCATTGAAAAATTAACCTCTAATTTTTTTAATCAAAATAAAATAAATTCAAAACTTTTTGATAAAAAAATTGAAAATTTATGGAATACTTTTTCAAATAAATTCATTCAAGAAAGAACGACCGGAGTGTATTGTAAGAATATGATTATATATATTAAAATAAATTCATCCCCTCTAAAGAGCGAATTAGAAAATTCGAAAGAAATAACACTAAAAAAATTTCAGCAATACCATAAAGAAATTGAAAATATAGTATTTATATGACTACTTATAAATACTCAACAAATTTTTTTTGAAATAAAATAATTATCAAAACCCCAACAAATATCGAGGAATCAGCTATATTAAAAACTGGCCATAATGAAAGATATGATCCGCCTATTAGGGGAAAATATGAAGGCACAAACCCCTCCCAGATATCAACATAAAACATATCTATAACTTGTCCATAAAATAAAGAAAAAGGTGAGTTTAAGGGGGCATTATTAAGTAAAACTCCGTAAAGTAAACTATCAATAACATTTCCAATAGCACCAGCAAGAATCATAGATATAGCTAAAATTAATAGGTTATTAGCTTTTTTAGATATAAGAGTATATAAATAATAACCAATAAAAAAAGATGCTGCAAGCCTAAATGAGGTAAGTAATAATTTTCCGTATTTAAAATTTATATCAATACCAAAAGCTAAACCAGGATTCTCAATATGATGTAATTTAAAAAAATCACCTATAATATTAATTTCTGAGCCAAGCGGCATATTGAAATGAACAACAAGTTTAACCAGTTGATCAATTATAACTATTACTAGGGTTACTAAATAAAAATTCTTTTTATCCATTGTTTTTAAATTATGAAGATTTTGATATATTAAAATATATTATGCTTTCATTAATTTGTAATTCTTTCAAATCATTTTCTTTTTTTATGAATCCTATTTTTTTTGCTTGAATTTCATTTGAAACATAATGTAAATTATTTTTGATCGATTCTATTAAAAATTTATTATCACAAAAAATATTTAACTCTACTTTATCGGTAACTTCAAATTTCTTCTCTTTTCTTACATTTTGAACTTTATTAACAAAGTCTCTAGCGAAACCCTCCATTTTTAAATTTTCTGAAATATTAATATCAATTGCAATTGTGAAATTATCATTGGAAACAACTTTCAAACCAGGAATATCTGTGTATGTAATATTAACTAAATCCTTTGTTATACTTATTTCACCAATTTGACTAATAGATAAAGTGATTTTTTTATTCTTTTCTAATAAATCGATATCTTTTTTATTGAATTGTAAAATTGAATCAGCTACTAGTTGAGTATTTTTACCAAAAGCAATACCTATTTCTTTAAAGTTAGGTTTAATTTCTTTTGAAAGAATCTTGGAAGAATCATTAATAAATTCAAGGTTTTTAATATTTACCTCAGATAAAATTAAGTCTTCAACAGATTTGATACTTTTTTCCATACTTTTTGATTTTGATTGAATTATCATCTTATCAAGTGGTTGTCTAACCTTGATTTTTTCTTTTTTTCTTAAAGAATGAACTAGAGAAGAGATTTGTTGAGCATACAACATTTTTTCTTCTAAATTTTCATTGATTAATTGAATGTTCGGTTTAGGAAAATCAGACAGATGTACAGAAATATCTTTTTTATTAATATGTTTTAGATGAAGGTCTAAATAAATTTTTTCACAATAAAATGGCGCAAAAGGAGATGAAATAATTGAAATTTTTTTTAAACATTCATATAATGTTTGATAAGCAATAACTTTGTCTTTATTAAACTCTCCTTTCCAAAAACGTTTTCTGTTTAATCTTACATACCAATTACTTAAATCATTTATTAAGAAATTTTGAATTAACCTAATTGCTTTAGTAGGGTCATAATTATCTAAATTCTTTTCAACATTTAATATTGTAGAATTAAGTTTACTTAAAATCCACATATCACTTTCTGTCTTTTCTTTTTCATTTGCTTTATGATCTTTATGAGAAAATTTATCAATGTTTGCATATAAGGCAAAAAAGTTATAAGTATTAAACAATGTTCCAAAAAATTTTCTTTTCACTTCCTCAATTCCTTCCGTAGTAAACTTTAAATTTTCCCAAGGGTTAGAGTTGAAAATCATATACCACCTAGTTGGATCCGGACCGTAAGAAAAAATAGTTTTAAAAGGATCAATTGCATTTCCTAGCCTTTTTGACATTTTATTACCAATACTGTCAAGAACTAACCCATTAGAAATAACATTTTTATAAGAAATCTTATTAAATAATAAAACACCTAAAACATGTAAAGTAAAGAACCAACCTCTTGTTTGATCAACTCCTTCAGCTATAAAATCAGCAGGAAAAAGTTTATCAAAATTTTTCTTATTAGAAAAAGGATAATGATGTTGAGCAAAAGGCATAGCACCGGAATCAAACCATACATCTATAATATCTTTTTGCCTTTTCATTTTCTTACCACTTTTAGAAACTAATATAATATCATCTATATAGGGTCTATGAAGATCGAATCCATCTGGTAATTTATTTTTCATAAATCCAGCTTTAACAGAGTTTTTGACTTCATCTTTTAATTCCTTAATACTTCCTATGCAAATTTCTTCATCTCCATTTTCCGTTGTCCAAATAGGTAATGGAGTTCCCCAATATCTTGATCTACTTAAATTCCAATCAACTATATTTTCTAACCAATTTCCAAACCTACCCGATCCAGTCGATTCTGGTTGCCAATTAATCTCTTTGTTCATTTGTATTAATTCATTCTTAAATTTAGTAGTGGCAATAAACCAAGATTCTAATGGATAATATAAGATTGGTTTATCTGTCCTCCAGCAATGAGGATAAGAATGTTCATATTTTTCAACTAGAAAAGCTTTGTTTTCTTTTTTTAATTTTATTGCTATCTGGATATCAGTTGATAATTCTTCATCATTTCCAAAATTTTTTACACTCATACCAGAAAAATCTTTTATCTCCTTAACAAATTTTCCTGACTTATCTACGATAGGCACGTTATTTCCTTTTTCGTCTTTGACAAAAATACCAGGAATATTATATTTTTCAGATATAAAAAAATCATCAGATCCAAAAGTTCTAGAAATATGAACAATACCAGTTCCTTCATCAGCAGAAACAAAATCAGCATGAACTATGGTAAAAGCAGGCTTTTCAGCAGGTACATAATCTAATAACTGTTCATAATCAAAACCTAATAAGTCTTTGCCTTTAATTTTTTTTAATAATTCATATTTTAGATTTTTATTATCAAAATAGCGACTAATACAACTGCTTGCTAATATCACTGTAACAGGAATATTCGTATATATATTAATAGTTTTAACAATGGAATATTCCATATTTTCATTTACAGCTAAGGAATTATTTGCTGGTAAAGTCCATGGAGTAGTTGTCCATGCTAAAAGATATATTTCGGTATTAATATTTTTAAAAAGATTAATGCTCGATTTGTTTTTTAAAAGTTTGAACTGTGCTACAACAGATGTATCTTTTATATTTTTGTAAGCACCAGGCATATTTAATTCATGTGAACTTAACCCTGTGCCTGCAGCAGGAGAAAATGGCTGAATAGTATACCCCTTATATAAAAGTCCCTTTTCATACAAGTTTTTTAATGACCACCAAATAGATTCAATATATTCATTTTTATAGGTTATATAAGAATCCTTTAAATCCAACCAATAACCCATTTTTATCGTTAATTCTTCCCATTTATTTTTGAATTCCATTACAGTTTTTCTACACTCTTTATTATAATTTTCTACAGAAATTTTATTCCCAATATCATCTTTATTGATGTTTAATTTTTTTTCAACTTGTAATTCTACAGGTAAACCATGTGTATCCCATCCTCCTTTTCTTACTACTTTAAATCCTTTTAATGTTTTGTATCTACAAAAAACATCTTTAACTGTTCTAGACATCACATGATGAATTCCTGGTTCTCCATTAGCTGAAGGAGGGCCTTCATAAAAAATAAAATTTTTACTATCCTTATTTCTTGAACTTATTGTTTTTTGAAAAATATTGTTATCATCCCAATACTTTTGAACTTGAATGGAAATATCATAAAAGTTTATGCTTTTATATTCTTTATAAGACATATTAGGAAATTTTTTTCTTATTAATATATAATATTATAGAAGGTAATAATGTTAAATTGGTAATCATTGCAATAAATAAAATTATAGAAGTTAAGCTTCCTAAAACTATTGTGCCTCCAAATGAGGAAAATGTAAAAATAATAAACCCAAAGAAAAGAATAAATGATGTAAATACCATACTTTTCCCAGTTTCTGAAATAGTCTTTAGAACAGATTCCTTAATCTTATTTGTTAATAATAGTTCATTTCTATATTTTGCTAGAAAATGAATTGAATAATCAACAGAAATCCCAAAAACAATACTAAATACTAACGCTGAACTAGGCTTAAGTGGTACTTCAAAAAAGCCCATTAAACCTGCTGCTATTATTAGAGGAATTATATTAGGTATTAAAGAGATTATTATCATTGTTAAGTTTCTAAATAATAATCCCATAATTAAACTTATTATAATAAAAGCAAGAAACATGGATTGAAATAAATTTATTATCAAAAATCTATTTCCTTTAACCGCCAATAATGTTGAGCCCGTTACTGTTACTTCCATTTTTGTATTTTTAAAAATTTCATGAACCTCAGGTTTTATAACATTGCTTATTAAAGAATCTAATTTTTTTGAACCTAAATCTGCAACTTTTAAAGAAATTCTAATCTTTTGAGCAAGAGAATCAACAAACGAGCTAGAAATATTATTAGATTGAAAGTTCTCAGACAAATAACCACTTGAAAGGTATCTAAGAATAAAAGATTGGTCTCTAGAATTAGGCAAATCATAATAATTAATCTTATTATTATAATAAGATTGTCTTGCAGCTTTAATAAAACCAATCATCGATAAGGGTTGAGATATTACAGAAATAGAATTTAATTTATTTTCAAGTTGATTTATTTTTTTTAAATTTTTTAAATTTTGAATTCCTTTTTTAACTTTTGTGTCTATGATAATTTCCAAAGGCATTATTCCAGAAAAATTAGATTCAAAAAAAATCAAATCTTTCTTTAATTTACTTTCTTCTGGCACATCATCTAACAAATAAGAAACCGATTCAATTTTGGACATATAGAAAATAGACCCTAGTATAATTAAAAAAGTAACGACAAAAACTCTTTTTTGATAGTTGATTGAAATATGAGTAAATAAATTAATTAAATTATTTAGTTTATTATTATTTAAATAATTAGTATCTGATGTTTTTGGTTCAGGTAGCAAAAGATAAATTGAAGGAAGAAAAATTATACTTACTAAAAAAGTTCCTAAAACATTAATTCCAGCAACTATACCAAATTCGCCTAAAATTTTGATATCAGTAACTGTTAGAACAAAAAAGCCAACTGCTGTTGTAAAATTTGTTATAAAAGTTATTAAACCAATAGTTTTGATAACATATATCAATGCTTCTTTTTTTGACTTAAACGAACTGAAAGCATTATGATATTTATTTAACATATATACACAATTAGGAATTCCAATTACTACAATGAGAGGCGGCAATAAACCTGTAAGTAAAGTAATTTTAAAATTAAAAATAGCTAGACACCCAAATACCCAAATGACAACAACACCTATTATAATTAATGGAACAAGTACAGCATTAAAAGATCTAAAAAAGAAAAATAAAATTAGAGCAGTAATACATATTGAAAGGACTAAAAATAAATTCAATTCCTTTTTAACACTTTCTGCCATAATGTATCTTGAGTAGGGTAAACCTGCATATCTTAATTCAATACCTGTATTGTTTACAAAATTTTCACATTCCGATAAAATATCTAGCATTAAACCATCTCTATCAGGAGAGTTTAATATATTTTTATCAATAGTTATTAAAAAATTTATTGCACCGGAAGAGTTTAAAATTTGTCCTGAATAAAACTTAATATTTTTAGAATATGATAAAAGACTATCAAGTTCTTTTTTATCACTCAATATCTTAGGAAAAATATCTACTAATTCAAATCTTTTTTCTGATACATTTTTTTTTAATGATTTTAAGTTGGGTAAACCTAAAACACCATTTATCCCTTCTATATTTTCTATACTATTTATAAGGTTTTTATAATCAACAAAATTTTTAAATTCAAAAATTGCACTATCTTTCAATCCTACCGCAAAAATATTGCCATCTTCACCAAAAGTTTTTCTGAAATTTTGATAATAAATCATATCTTCGTCTGTATCAGGAACTGTTTTAGCGAATGAATAATTATATTCAACGAATCTCATATTATATCCCATAAATACCGTAATCAATAATATTGATATAACAAAAATAAATCTATACTTTACAATAAAATTTGATAGTGAATCAATCATTTAATTTAACTGATTTAATAAAATATTAAGAGAAGTATTATTTTCTAAGTATTTATTTATTTTATCAACAGAGATTCTTTCTTGCTGCATTGAATCTCTATTTCTGATTGTTACTTTATTAGTTTCCAAAGATTCGTAGTCAATTGTTATACAAAACGGTGTTCCAATTGCGTCTTGTCTTCTGTATCTTTTTCCTATTGAGTCTTTTTCATCATATTGAGTTGAAAATTGAATTTTTAATTGATTGTATATTTCTTTAGCCTTATCAGGCAATTTATCTTTAGCGTTGAGAGGTAAAATAGCAACTTTAATAGGTGCTATAGGAAAGGGGATTTTAAGATAAACTCTATTTGACCCATCATTTAAAGACTCTTCAATATATGAACCCGAAAGAACTGCTAAAAAAAGCCTATCAAGACCAATTGAGGTTTCTATTACATATGGCAAAAAAGCCTTGTTGTTTTTTTGATCAAAATAAGTTAGTTTCTTACCAGATAATTTTTGATGAGCTTTAAGGTCAAAATCTGTTCTAGAATGAATTCCTTCTAATTCTTTATATCCCATAGGAAAATTAAACTCAATATCACATGCTGCATTTGCATAATGAGCTAAATTTTTATGATCATGAAATCTATATCTATCCCTACCTAAGTTTAATATATGATGCCATTTAATTCTAGTATTTTTCCATTTTTTATACCACTCCATTTCAGATTTTGGACTAACAAAAAACTGCATTTCCATTTGCTCAAACTCTCTCATTCTAAAAATAAATTGTCTGGCTATAATTTCATTTCTAAAAGCTTTACCTATTTGAGCAATTCCAAATGGTATTCTCATTCTACTAGAATTAATTACATTTAGAAAATTAAGAAATATTCCTTGAGCGGTTTCAGGTCTTAAATAAATTAAATTTTTATTAGAATCAACAGAACCCATATCAGTAGAAAACATCAAATTAAATTGGCGAACATCCGTCCAATTTTTAGTTCCAGAAATTGGATCAGTTATTCCTAAACTAATAATTAAATCTTTTAACCCATTTAAATTTTTCGATTTAAGATAATCATTCAATTGGGTTGAAATTTTTTCTATTTCTTCAATATATTTTAAAACTCTAGGTGAAGTTTCACAAAACTTTTTCTCATCAAAATCTTCTTTAAATCTTTTCTTTGCTTTTAATATTTCTTTTTGTTTTTTCTTTTCAATTCTTCCAATATGATCTTCAATTAATACATCCGCTCTGTATCTTTTTTTTGAGTCCCTATTATCAATTAGAGGATCATTAAATGCATCAATATGGCCTGAAGCTTTCCATGTGTTTGAATGCATAAAAATAGATGAATCAATTCCCAATATATTATCATTCAATTGAACCATAGATTTCCACCAATATTCTTTCAAATTATTTTTTAATTCTACACCATATGGGCCATAATCATATATTGCACTTAATCCATCATAGATTTCACTAGAAGGAAACACAAAACCGTATTCTTTTGAATGAGAGATTATTTTTTTTAAATTATTATCTTGGATATTAAACATTAAGCAAATATAAAATATTGATTAATTAAATAAAGGCTTAACTTAGTTTATATACATATGCTAAAAGATAAAAAAAGAATTTGTGTTTTTTGTGGTTCTAGTTTAGGAAATAACAAGTTGATTCAAAAGGAAGTAATAAAATTAGCCAAAATAATATCAGATAATAATCTAGAACTTGTTTATGGCGGTGCAAAAATTGGTTTAATGGGATTAATAGCAAAAGAAGTTCAAAGGCAAGGTGGTAAAGTAATCGGTATTATTCCAAAATTTTTAGATCAAAAAGAAATAATTAATAAGAACTTAACTCAATTATATTTAGTAGATTCTATGCATGAAAGAAAACAAAAAATGTATGATATTTCAGATTTTTTTATAGCTCTTCCCGGCGGTATTGGAACACTTGAAGAAATATTTGAAATAATTACATGGAAACAATTAAAACTTAAAAAAGCACCTATTGGTATTTTAAATATTTCAAAATACTATGAAAAAATTATAGAGCATATTCATTTAATGGTGAAAAACGATTTTCTTCACAAAAATTTTATAGATGAAATAATAGTATCAAATTCTTCAAAAGATTTAGTTAGTCGCATAATAAATTAATAGAAATTTTATTAAATAAGTTATTTCAAAATAACCTTTCGGAATTTAAAAAACATTTTAAATCTTGATATGTTTTTATTTTAATTGATTTTTTCTCTTTTCTAAAAATAGATTTAATTTGTTTAGGAATTGCTATTCTTTCTGATAGCGTTTCATTTACGATATCTATAAACTTTACAGGATGTGCTGTTTCCAAAAAAATACATAAACTTTTTGGATTTTTTTTTTGAAATAATTTAGCACCTAAATAACCTACAGCCCCATGAGGGTCTGCAAGATATTTACTATTTTTATGAATTCGTCGCATGGCATTTTTTGTTTCTTTATCTGTAAATGAATAAGCAGAAAATAGTTTTTTTAAAGAACTTAAATCGTTATTAAATAATTGTTGAATTCGAATAAAATTACTTGGTTTACCAACATCCATTGCATTTGAAATAGTAACTTTTGAAGGCTTAGGATCATAAACTCCATTAGCTAAGTAATTAGGGACCGTATCATTAATATTTGTTGATGCTATAAAATGTTTAATAGGCAAGCCTAGTTTTTTTGTCATGATAGCAGCACAAATATTACCAAAGTTTCCACTAGGAACAGAAAAAACAATATCTTTTTTTTGTTTATATACTTGTTTATAAGCTATAAAATAATAAAACATTTGAGGAAGCCAACGTGCAATATTTATAGAATTAGCAGAGGTAATTTTTCTTTCTATTTGATTATCTAAAAAAGCCTTTTTAACCATTTCTTGGCAGTCGTCAAAACTACCATCTAATTGAATCGCAGAAATATTTTGACCTAAAGTTGTTAATTGTCTTTCCTGTATATCACTAACTTTTCCTGAAGGGTAGAGAATAACAACTTCTATTCCCTTTATTCCTAAAAATCCACGAGCAACAGCACCACCAGTATCACCAGAGGTTGCAACTAATACAGTAAGCTTATCATTATTATTTTTATTAAAATAACCTAAGCAGTTTGCCATAAAAGCTGCTCCAACATCTTTAAAAGACATTGTTGGGCCATGAAATAATTCTAAGGTACTAATGGAATCATTAATAGGAATAATAGGAAAGTCAAAATATAATGTATTCTGAATAATATCTTGTAAGACGTCTATGGGAATTTCATCACCTATAAATTGCTTAATGACATGATAAGCAATTTCTTCATTAGTGTATCGATCAATATTTTCAAAAAACCTTTTTGATAAAAAACTTATACTCTCTGGGAAGTACAAACTTCTATCTGGAGCTAACCCATTTATAACCGCATCTTGAAAGCTAACATCTGGAGATTTCCTTTTTAAACTATAATATCTCATTTTGAACTATTTTATTTTTAAGTTCTATTTAAGAAGTAAATTAAGTTTTGGCTTCTAATATTTTAATACCTTCTGTATTAATTTTTGATGAAAAGAGCCTGAAGTCTACATTTTTATTTTTGTAAGCTTTTTTTATTGCTTTATAAACATTTTCAACTATAGAGTCACCTTCACAAAGTGAAAAAATTGTTGGACCAGACCCAGAAATACCAGCCCCAAGAGCTCCAGCATTTATAGCTTCCTCTTTTACAAGATCAAAGTATGGAATAAAATGTTTTCTTTTTGGTTCGACTATTTCATCAATAAGCGAATTAGATATCAATTTATAGTCTTTAGTATATAAACCACTGATTAGACCTCCAACATTAGCCCATTGTTTCACAGCTATACTTAATGGAATTTGATCAGGTAAAACTTCCCTTGCATCTTTTGTTTTAATTTCAATTTGTGGATGAATCGCAACCAACCTTAAATCTTTAGGAACAGGAAGTTTTATAACATCTAAAGGTTCATAGCTTCTGATTAAGATAAACCCTCCAAAAATCACTGCAGCAACATTATCAGCTATAGGAGCTCCACAAGCAATTTTTTCTCCAAGCATGGCAAATTTAGTTAGCTCCAAATTACTAAAAGGTTTATTAAGTAATTGATTTACTCCAAAAGCAGCTCCAGCAGAACTTGCAGCACTACTACCTAAACCACTTCCAGGAGAAAAACCTTTATTCATAGTTATTTCAATACCAAAATCAACAGAATACTCTCTCAGCATAGCTAAAGCAACAATACCAGCTACATTTTTAGAAGGGTCTAAACTTAAACCTTGAGCTCCAGTAATATTTTTAATAGTGATGCCTTTTTTTGAAGTTTTTAAAAAGGTCATTTCATCTCCCATATTATCTACAGCAAATCCTATTGAATCAAACCCACAAGATACATTTGCAACTGAAGCTGGAGCAAATATTTTAACAAAATCTAGCATCAGTTTAAGAAATAAAACTAATTAAAACCCCAGCTGCTACTGCAGATCCAATTACACCAGATATATTACTTGCCATAGCGTAATGCATTATATGATTTGATGAATCATATTTCAACGCAATCTCATTAGATACTCTTGATGCCATTGGAACAGCACTCAAGCCAGTTGCTCCAATTAGTGGATTTATTTTTTTTTTGGTAAATAAATTAAAAATTTTAACGGCTAAAATACCTCCTAAAACAGATAAAACAAAGGCCATTAAACCACCAACTATAATAGACAAGGTTTTGAAATTTAAAAAACTTTCATGTGTCATTGTTGCTCCAATAGTTAAACCTAAAAAAATTGTTGAGGAATTTAATATGGTGTCTGATGCTGCCCTAGATAACCGACCTGTTGCAGATCCAATTTCTTTTACCAAGTTACCAAACATTAACAATCCAATTAGAGGAGCTGCGGAAGGTACTATAATTGAAATTAATATAGTTATTATAATTGGAAATAAAATTTTTAAGGTATCTATATTCTTAATTTCAGTTGATGAAGGGAATTTTTCATCTTGTTTTTTCATATTTATATTTAATTCATTTTTTGAAACTGTATACTTAACAACAAAAGGAATAATAACAGGCACCAGTGCCATGTATGAATAAGCTGCAATTGCTATTGGTCCAAGTAAATGCGGAGCTAAAATAATAGAAGTATATATAGCTGTTGGACCATCAGCACCTCCAATTATAGCTATTGAAGCTGCTTCATTTGCTGGTAAACCAAATAAAGTAGCTGATACAAGTACTATGAAAATTCCAATTTGAGCTGCTGCACCAAAAAAAACTAATCTTAGATTTTTTAACATGGGGCCAAAATCAGTTAATGCCCCAACACCCATAAAAATTATAGGGGGTAAAAATCCTGACTTAATCAAAGCATAGTATAAAAAATTAATTATCCCATTATTTTGAGCTATTTCAATTAAGCTTTTATTGTCTAACATATTTGAAATACCTAGGTTTGCTCCTGGTAAATTTGCTAATAACATACCAAAACCAATTGGTACTAATAATAGAGGCTCATATTTCTTTTTTATACCTAGATAAAGTAAAAATAGAGAAATAATTAGCATAATAATTATAGATGGTGAGGCTATTAACTCCTCGACTCCCGTCATATTATATACCTTTTCTATAAAATTCATTTTTTAATTTAAAATAAATAAAATATCATCATCAAAAACCTCTTGACCATTCTCAAAACAAATTTGAACAATTTTACCAGAATGTTCAGATTTAATGGCATTAATAACTTTCATTGACTCAATATAACAAATTGTATCTCCTTTTTTTATTTGATCTCCTATTTTTACCTGCATTTGATTAGAATTTTTAGTTAAATAAAACTTTCCTTCAAGTGGAGATAAAACTTCTATCCCTGACAGATACTCATTTTTGTTTTTATTTTTTGAATTATCTATAATATAGTCTACTTTATATTTTGAATCATCTAGTTCTATTATCGTAGAATTTACTTTATGATTTTTAGAATCAATATTATCATCTTTAATTAATGTTTTTTTACTCTTGTCAATCAATTGATTAAAACTCTCCTTTGCTTTTCCAGATTTATAGTCTATATATTGATTTTTATGTAAAGCAAATTCTAAAAGTTCTTCATTATCTTTTCCTAATGCCCAACCCTTTTCTTTCATCTCTATTTTTAAATCTTCAAGTTTATCTGGATATAAATTTTGAGGTTCATCATTATAGAAGCTTTTATTTGATTTTAAAGCTAAATTGTTTATTTCTGCACCTAAAGACCCCGGTAATTTACCGGACTTTCCTAACAACATATCCCATGTGTTATCATCCACTAAGCCCCATTTTTCTTTTCCCTTTATTCCCAGCATAACATTCCCCAAAGCTACATTTTTAACATACTGACTGTAAGGAGTAACTAAGGGAGGATATCCCATTATGGGCCAAATAGATTTAACTTCATCTAATAACATCGAAAATAGCACGTTAATATTAAGAGGATCTTTATCTTTTTTACTTAACCAATTATTTAAACTTAATAAAGACTTTTCTAAGTCTGACATTAAACTCCCCATCATACCACCTGGCAAACCAGATTCAATTAATAAAGAATTCATAAAACGGTTTTTTGGATTAATAAAATATCCTAATTTTTGATCTATAAATTCTTGTGTTAAGTTTCTAACATCTCTATATCCATTCATATTTATATCTTTAACAATAAAACCATCATCCTTTAGAACTTCATGAATGGTTAATAAATCTGCATGAGTTGTGCCCCATGATAATGGTTCCATTGCTACATCGATAATATCAGCACCAGCTCTAGCAACTTCTAAGGACGATGCTACAGAAAATCCTGGGCCCGAGTGCCCATGATATTGTACAAGGGTTTTAGGACTAAAGTTTTTTATTCCTCTTACAATTTTACCTAAAGAAGTTGGCCTTCCTATTCCAGCCATATCTTTAATAGCTATTTCATTTGTTCCCATATTAATCAGATCCTTAGCCAAATTAATATAATATTCAACTGTATGTATATTTGAATGAGTTATACATAAACAAGATTGAGATATCATATTTGCGTCAATTGAATATTCAATTGAATATTTTAAATTTCTTATATCATTTAATCCGTCAAATGATCTAGAAATATTTGTTCCTTGACTTTTTTTAACATTAAACATAAGTTTTCTAACATCTTTTGAAACTGGAGACATGCTAAGTGCATTAAGCCCTCTTTCTAACATTTGTGTTTTTATTTTAGCTTCATTAAAAGGTTTTGTCCATTTTCTTAGCACTTTATTTGGATTTTCACCTGCAAGCAATTGAATTTGCTCGAATCCACCTCCATTAGTTTCAATTCTATCCCAACAACCCATATTAATAATAGGTTCAGCAATTTTTTCAAGTTGTTCTCCGTTAGGCATAAACTTTCCTGAGGATTGCCACATATCCCTATAGACTAAACAAAGCTTAATTTCTCTAGACATAGTTAAGAATCAATTTTGGTTATTTTTATCACTTTTCCTTTACCTTCTGAAATATCACTTATTTTTGTATCAATAATTTTATTAATTTCCTTTTCTTCATTTTTTAAATTAGTTGAAAATTTATTTGTGATTAAAATAAGTTGTTTTCCAACAAAAAATACAAAAAGAAGGACTGTAAAAACCACAATTAATCCAGATAAAGAAATAGAATAAATCATAAAATTATAATTTTGAGTAGAATTTAATTAATGTTGTTTTTTGATTTACAAATTTAAAAAAGAAAACTATTTAAGAGATTAATATTAAAAAACTTTGTAATTTTTTATGAAGATAATTGAAGTTAATAATAAGAAATTAGAAAAAGAATTTATAAATGTAGCATCATACATTTATAAAGATGATAAGTATTGGGTAAGACCTCTTGATATTGATATTAAAAATGTATTTGATAAAAAGAAAAATAAAACCTTCAGACATGGTAATTTGAAACGCTGGATTTTGATTAATGAAAATAAATATATAGGAAGAATTGCAGCTTTTTATAATGAAAGAACAATAAAGCTTGATGGAAACCTTTCAATCGGTGGCTGTGGCTTTTTTGAATGTATAAACAATCAAAAAGCAGCAAATGTGTTATTTGAAACCTCGAGGAAATGGTTAAAATCAAATAATATTGAGGGTATGGATGGACCTATCAACTTTGGTGAAAGAGACAAATGGTGGGGATGTTTAGTAGAGGGATTCAATATCAATCCAAATTATCAACAAAACTTTGGAAAAAAATATTATAGAGAATTATTTGAAAATTACGGATTTAAGATTTTATTTAAACAATTTACATTTACAAGAAAAATAACCTCACCTCTTTCGGAAAGATTATACTATAAAACAAAGGTAGCAATGCAAAATCCAAATTATAATTTCAAACATTTAAAACTTAATAAACTAGAAAAATATACTGATGATTTTAAAAAGGTTTATAATGAAGCATGGGCAAAATATCCAGGAGTTTCAAAAATGTCATCAATACAAGCAAAATCAATAATGAACCAACTTAAACCAATTATAGATGAAAAAATAGCATGGTTTGCCTACGATAAAAATGAACCGGTTGGGTTTTTTTTATGTATTCCTGAAATGAACCAAATTTTTAAACATGTAAATGGCAAATTAAATCTTATAGGTAAAATAAAAACTTTTTACCACCTTAAAATATTAAAATCTTGTAAAAAAATGGTGGGACTTGTTTTTGGAATTGTACCAGCTCATCAAGGCAAGGGTTTAGATGGCGCACTAATTACTGCTACAAGAGAAACTATTCAAGAAAAACTTTCTTATAATACTTTAGAACTAAACTGGATTCCAGATTTTAATACAAATATGATTAAAGTAGCTGAACAAGTTGGTGTTAAAATCGCAAAAACTCATCATACTTACAGATATCACTTTGATAAATCAATTCCTATTAAAAGAGTAAAAATTAAATGAATTAATTAGCATTTAAAGCCTCTGCTCCACCTACAATTTCTAAAATTTCTTTGGTAATAGCAGCTTGACGAGATCTATTGTATGATAATTTTAGTTCCTTTAATAATTCTGTTGCATTATCGGTAGCTTGACTCATTGCTGTCATTCTAGCTCCTTGCTCAGAAGCATTAGACTCAAGTATTGTTTTAAACAAATTCGCTGTTAGAGCTTTAGGAATTAACTTATTTAAAATATCTTTTTGGTTAGGTTCAAATATATAATTAGTATCATTTTTATCTTCATCAATATTTTTTTCATTAACTGGCAAAAAGGTTGAAGTCATGGTATTTTGAACAGCAACATTTTTAAATTCATTGAAAATGATATCTATTTTATCATAATTTTCTAAAATAAATTCATTCATTAAAAAATTTGAAATACCGGCAACATCATCATAACTAGATTTTTTTAATATTGACCAAAACTTATCTAAAATTAGAAAATTTCTTTTTTTGTAATGATCAAACATTTTTTTACCAATAGGCAAAATTGTTAGCTTTTTATTTTCACAATGTTTTTTATAATCACTTTCAATTAACTGATTAGTATATTTAATTACAGAACTATTAAAGCTTCCACATAGACCTTTATCTGAACCAACTACAATTAATAAAACTTTATTTATTTTTCTTTCTTCTAATAACTTTGAATTGCTTCCAGAACTGGAACTTAAGTTGTTTAATATAGTTTGTAGTTTATCTGAATAAGGCCTTAATTGAATCACTCTGTCTTGGGCGCGTCTTAACTTAGCAGCCGCTACCATTTTCATAGCTTTAGTTATCTGCTGTGTGGAATTAACAGACAGTATTCTGCTTTTAACTTCTTTTAAACTCGCCATATATTAAAATAATTAGCTTTTATAATTTGAAGCTACCTTATTTGCAACTTCTCCAAGTTTTTCTAAACTTTTTTCATTTACCTTCCCATCTGCAAGCTCATCTAATAGGTTTTTGTGCTTAGAATTAACAACATCTAAATATTCATTCTCAAGCTTAGATATGTTTTTTAAATCAACACCATCAAAAAAACCATTAGAAGAACAATAAATAACAGCTATTTGTTCTTCAACTCTAAGTGGAGAATACTGATTTTGCTTAAGTATTTCTTGATTAGTTCTTCCTCTGTCTATAACAAGTTGAGTGGCAGCATCTAAATCAGAACCAAATTTAGAAAAAGCTTCTAATTCTCTAAAAGCAGCTTGATCTAACTTAAGTGTACCACATATTTTTTTCATTGATTTAATTTGTGCAGAACCACCGACTCGAGATACAGAAATACCTACATTTATAGCTGGTCTAATACCAGAATTAAATAAATTGGATTCTAAAAATATCTGTCCATCTGTAATTGAAATAACATTTGTTGGAATATAAGCAGAAACATCCCCTTCTTGAGTCTCAATAATAGGTAAAGCTGTTAATGAACCTCCTCCTTTAACTTCTTTTTTTAATGAGTCAGGTAGATCATTCATTTCAGAAGCTAATTTATCATTATTTATAATTTTTGCTGCTCTTTCTAACAATCTAGAGTGGAGATAAAAAACATCTCCTGGATATGCTTCTCTACCTGGCGGTCTTCTTAAAAGTAAAGAAACTTCTCTGTATGAAACTGCCTGTTTAGATAAATCATCATATATAACAAGAGCAGCTCTTCCAGTATCTCTAAAATATTCTCCAATAGCTGCCCCAGTAAAAGGAGAAAAAAACTGCATAGGAGCAGGAATAGATGAGGGAGCAGAAACAACAACTGTATATGGCAGTGCTCCATTTTTTTCTAATATTGTAGCTACTTGAGCAACTGTTGATGCTTTTTGACCAACAGCGACATATATACAATAAACAGGATTTCCTTTATCATAAAATTCCTTTTGGTTTAGAATGGTGTCAATTGCAACAGCAGTTTTACCAGTTTGTCTATCACCAATAATTAACTCTCTCTGTCCTCTACCTATCGGTATCATTGAATCAATTGCTTTTATACCTGTTTGAAGAGGTTCAGAAACAGGTTCTCTATATATAACGCCAGGTGCTTTTCTCTCTAATGGCATATCATAAAGTTTCCCTTTTATTGCACCCTTTCCATCTACGGGATTACCTAAAGTATCTACTACTCTACCACACATTCCATCACCTACTTTAATTGATGCTATTTCTTTTGTTCTTTTAACGGAATCTCCTTCTTTTAGATCGCTATAATCACCCATGAGCACTGAACCAACATTATCTTCTTCCAAATTCAAAACAAGTCCTTTGGTTCCATTTTCAAACTCTATTATTTCGCCTGCTTGAGCATTAGTTAGCCCATAAATTCTTGCTACACCATCACCTATTTGCAAAACAGTTCCTATCTCTTCTAATTGAGTTGATGATTTTGAATTGGATAATTGATCTCTAATTATTGAGGATATTTCATCTGGTCTAATTTGTGACATTTTAATTTAATTTAATTGTTTAACAACGTTTTTTTAATATTTTTTAATTTAGTTCTATAACTTGCATCATACATTTTATCATCAACCTTTAAAATAAACCCTCCAATAATATTTGAATCTATTTTTTGACTAATTGATACACTTCTAGTGGTTAGAGTTTTTAATTTAGATTTGATTTTTTCTAATGAAGACTTATCTAAGCTAACAGCAGAAGTAAGAGTAACATCCTGAATATTCTTATGTTTATTATATAACTCCAAAAACTTTTCACATATATTTTCAAGTATGTGATCTCTATTATTATAAATAATTTTTTCAAAAGTATTTAAAGTCAAATCATTAAAGTTTTTTGAAAATATTTCTCTCAGAATATCAACTTTTTTATTTATTGGAATAATAGGGTTTTTTAGCATTAACGAAAAATCAAAGTTACTCTTACAAGTATCCAAAAAAAGGCTGACATCTTTTTGAACATCATCTACAATCCCTTTTGCAATTGATAAATCAATTAAAGGTTTGGCATATCTTACAGAAGCTCTATGATCAAACATTAATTTTTCTCAATTTTTATTTTATCAATTAAATCACTAACCAATTTTTGTTGAGTAGATTCGTTTTTCAAATTCTTCTGAATAACTTTTTCAGCAATATCTAAAGATAAGGATGCAACTAGAACTTTTACTTCTTTAATAGCAGACATCTTTTCACCTTCTATCATTTTTTTTGCATCGTCTATCATTTTATCAGTAATTTTTGAAGCTTCTTCTTTTGCTGTATTCTTTATAGAATTAGAAATAGACTTAGCCTCTAATAGAATTTTTTCTCTTTCTTTTCTAGCTTCTTTAACAAGCTCTTTGTTTTTATCATTTAATTTTTCCAACTCTTTTTCAGCTTTTTCAGCAGATTTAATAGAGTCACTTATAAACTTTTCCCTTTCCTTTAGGGATTTTGTAATAGGTCCCCACGCATATTTGGATAAAAACAAAAAGAGTATTCCAAATATTAATAACTGCCAGAAAATAAGTCCTATACCAGGAGTTAATAAATCCATATCAAATTACTTAATTATAAATATGTTTCAGGAATAGCTCCAAACACAATCAACATCGCTACTAAGGATCCTACGAGAGCAATTACCTCAACAAGAGCAGCAATAATTAACATAGTTGGAAATATTTTATCATAAGCATCAGGTTGTCTAGCAATTGCAGTCATAGCATTTCCACCAATTATACCAATTCCTATACCTGCGCCAACAGCTGCTAATCCTGCACCAACAGCAGCACCTAAAAGAGCTGTACTCATATCAAGTATTAATAAACCAATCATAATTATCAATTTTAAAGTTTAACATAAAAAAATTTTAGTGTTCTTCTTCAATAGCTAATCCAATATATACTGAAGAGAACATTGTAAATACATAAGCTTGAATTGCAGCAACTAACAATTCAATAATATTTAATGCAACAGCAAATAAAGAACTTAATATTCCAACAAAATAACTTTGAAATATAAACGTCATACCTATAAAACTTAATAAAACAATATGTCCAGCAGTGATGGCAACAAACAATCTAATCATTAATGAAAATGGCTTAGTAAACACACCAATAATTTCGATAGGTAAAATTATTATTCTCATAACATTTGGAACATTAGGAGTCCAGAAAATATGTTTCCAATAATTTTTATTGCCTGAAAAATTAGTTATTAAAAATGTTAAAACAGCTAGAATCATTGTAACTGCAATATTTCCAGTAAGATTTGCTGCGGCTGGTAATAAACCTAAAATATTACCAAAAAAAATAAAAAAGAATAGAGTTAACATGTATGGTAAATATTTTTCGTAATGCTTTCCTATGTTAGGTTTAACGATATTATCTCTAACAAAAAGAATAATAGGCTCAAAAAAAGATTGAAGTCCAGAAGGTGCAGAAATTTTGGATCCATATGCTCTGGCGACATTGAGAAAAATAAAAACTATTAAAGAGGCATTTAAAAACAAAAATGCAACATTTTTGGTAATAGAAAAATCATAAAAAGATCTTGAACTATCAATTGATTTGATATGACCATGATCATAATAATAGCCTTTATAACCTTCATTAAGTGCAACATGATCTTCATCAAAAAGTTTTGATGAAGAAAAAATATCAAGACCTGTTTCATTTGAGTAAAGTATGACAGGTAATGGGATAACTACCCCATGCATTATTTCATATCCATAATCATCTAAAATATGATGCATTATCATGCCTCCTATATCAACTTTATCATCTTCTGAGCTTTTTTTTGCATCAGCAAAGGAAAAAAATGACAGCAAAAAAAATGTGGATAAAAAGTAAAGAGTTTTAGACAACATAAATTATTAAGTAGGCTGCAAATTAATTAATAGAATTCTTATTTCAAATATTATATATAATAAATAAAACGCAAAAAAATTCATTATAAATATATTATAACTTTCTATT
>CACOMW010000016.1 GCA_902628365.1 uncultured Marinoscillum sp.
TTTATTTTCTTGTTCTTTGATTTTTTTCATTACTAACTCATAATTATATTTTGATTCTACATTTTCAGGATTACTTTTTATAGAATTTTTAAATAATTCAGAAGATTCTTTCAATTTTTGATATTTATCTGATATTACACCTAATTGTTGATAAGCAATTGATTTTATATTACCTTTTTTTGATTCCGTCAAAGAGTTATATCCATCGATTGCATTTAATGTATCACCATTTAACAGATAAGAATGTGATAAATTTAGCATGACGTTATCATCATTTAAATTCATCGAATCAATTAAATATTTATATTTATCTATGGCTTGATCATATTTTTTTTCACTAAAATTTTTTTTCGCTTCCTTTTTTATTTCATTGATTTTTGAAATATTATTATCAAAATATGTGAAAAGATTTATTATTAATACTGTTATAATTATTTTCATATTTCTAGTACTTTAAAAGTAAACAAAAAATCAATAACAAAAAGAAAAATTCCCAGTAGTAAAAAGTAGTGATATTTGTTTTTTGAAATATCTAATTCTATGGAATCTTTTATATTTCCCTCTAAACTATTTATCTGATTTATAAGTTGTTTTATCTCATTTTTATTATTTGTTATTTCGTAATATCTTCCATTTGAAACTGAAGCTATTTTCTTTAATGAAGCTGAATTGAGTTTAGTAATTACATTATTTCCATTTTGATCTTTTTTAATTTTTCCATTTGATGAAATTAAATTAATCCCTTTTTCTGTACCAATACCCAACGTAAAAAGTTTTATTGAAGAATTCTTTATCTCATTTATATATTGATTTGTATTTTTTCCAAAATCTTCTCCATCACTTATAAGAAGAATAATTTTTGACTTATTAGTATTAGGTTTGCTATCATCATTCTTTAACTTTTCTAAAGATATTTTTAGTGGAGGCCCAAAATCTGTACCAGTATTTGGGACTAGTCCTGTATTTAATGTCTCAACAAATAAGTTTAATGCATTCTTATCATATGTTAATGGACATTGAACAAATGCGTCATTGGAAAACATTATAATCCCGATACGATCAGAATAAAATTCATTTATAATTTTTTTTAATTCAAATTTTATTTTTTCTAATCTAGATGGTTGAATATCGTTGGCATTCATAGATTCTGATAAATCTACGGCAATCATTATATCTTTACCTACTATTTCTATTTCCTTTTTACTTTCTCCAAAAGATGGCCCAAGGATTGATAAAATAAATAATAAAAAGTATGTTGATCTCAAAAAAAATTTAATCAATATTTTATTGAAATTAACTGGTATGCTTTTATCTATTTTTTTAAATTTTATAAAATATAAAAAGTAAAAAATTATAAAAAGAGATATCAATATAATTTCTATGTAGTCTATATTTTTTATCCATTCCATAATTAAATTCAAAATTAGTCAATCAACAAACCTATATTATCATAAAACTAATTTTTAACTTTTTTTCACATTTCATAATTAACTAATAAAAGTTTCATTGAATTATTCGATATTTTATATTTGCTCTCAAAAAGGAGAGGTGGGTGAGTGGCTTAAACCAGCAGTTTGCTAAACTGCCGTACACCTTTATCGTGTACCGGGGGTTCGAATCCCCCTCTCTCCGCAATGAAATTTTTTTTTTATATACAAATTTCAATACTTTTAATCCTTTTTCAAACTGAAGTACTTTCACAAAAAAGAAGTTTGGAAAATTATTCTCAAAACGTTTTTTATTTTGAAAATGACTCAATTAATTATCGAATTTTAGATCCATACTTTGTTCAAGAAAAACCTGTTCCTTTATTTATATTTTTGCATGGATCCGGTGAAAGAGGGAATGATAATAATTCTCAGCTAGTTCATGGATCTAAATTTTTTTTGATAGAAACTGAAAAAATTGAATACAATTCCTATGTTATTTTTCCTCAATGCCCAAAAAACTCAAGATGGTCATATCATAAAGAAGATCCTTGGATAAGTAAAAATAAGACAGAGGATAAAAAATCAATTTCATTATATGGAAATTTAGTAATCGAGTTAATAAAATATTTGATAAATGAAAAAAATATTGATAAAAATAGAATATATATTTCAGGTCTTTCTATGGGCGGTTATGGTGTTTTTGATTTGGTATCTAATAGACCAAACATATTTGCAGCAGCAGCTCCAATTTGTGGAGGTGCAGATTTAGACTTACTTCAAAATGCTATTGAGGTTCCTTTTTGGATTTTTCATGGTGATATGGATAGGGTTGTTCCAGTTGATAAATCAAGAAAAGCTTATAATTTTTTAATAGAAAACTCAAAAACAAATATTCTATATACAGAATATAAAGGTGTATATCATAATGCATGGGATTATGTTTTTAATGAAGAAAACTTTTTTGATTGGTTTTTCAAAAAAAATAAAAATCAATATTGAATTACGCTTTTGTAAGGTATATTACTTTTTGGTTTGAGTTTCGTTAGCTCTACTAGATATAAAGCATATACTGGATTATATCCAGCTTTTTTTAAAACCGAATACGCTCCATTTCCTGTACCTCCTGTTGCAATCACATCATCAAAAATTAAAACTTTACCACTTCCCTCTTGAACTTGCATTGTAGCTTCACCATATTCAAGTTTATGTTTTACTGTAAATATTTTTCCTGGTAATCTATTTTTTTTACTTCTACATAAAACAATACCTTTTTTAAGTTTATCAGCAATTATTGATCCAATTAAAAATCCTCTTGCCTCAATTAAAGCTATGTAATCATATTTTATATCTTTGATTAGTTGTATACAATTATTAACTAACTCTTTTCTGATTTTTGGGTTTTTATAAACAGGATTTAGATCATAGTATTTTATACCATCAATCGGATAGTCTAGATAAGTTTTAATGTGTTTTTTAATTTTTTCCATAAATATTTTTCATTCAAATATATCAAAATTATATAGATTAGTTCGAATTGTAAATTGGTTTATTTATTATCTTAGGTAAATGAAAAATAAAATCTTAATTATATTTTTTCTATTTTTTTCTATCTCATTAAAAAAAGTGTTTAGTCAAAATGATGATAGATTAAAAGGTCTTGATAATGAACTCAATAAAGTTTTGAAGTCTTTAAAAGAAACTGGTTTTGCCGTTGCTATTGTTGAAAAAGATAAAATGATTTATGCAAAGGGTTTTGGTTATAGAGATTATGAAAATAAAATTTTAAATGATGAAAATACCTTATTTGCAATTGGATCATGTACCAAAGCTTTTACATCTTCTATATTGGGAGTGCTCAGAGACCAAGGAAAACTCAATTTTGAGGATAGTCCAATTGATCATGTTAAAGAGTTAAGATTTTATAATGGTAATTTGAATGAAATAATTTCCATTAGAGATTTGATGAGTCATAGAACTGGAGTTCCAAGACATGATTTTTCTTGGTATTTTTTTCCTACTTTTTCTAAAGATAGTTTAATTAAAAGAATTCAATATCATAAACCTTTTACAACAGTTAGAAATAAATATTGGTATAATAATTTTATGTTTTTAGTTCAAGGTGTTATTGCAGAAAGGATAACTGGTAAATCATGGGAAAATAATATTAGAGAAAAAATATTTCAACCATTGGGTATGAATAGATCAAATCTCTCAATAGAAGAATTGGAAAAAGAAGAGAATGCAGCTTTTGGATATTTGAATGATCACGAGAAAACAGATTATTATAAAATAGCAGGAATGAGACCCGCTGGAAGTATAAATAGTAGTGTTAAAGAAATGTCTAAATGGTTAGTTACTTGGATAAATGGAGGAAAATATAATGGAAATCAAATTTTACCTTCTTCTTACGTTTTAGAAGCAATGAGTTCTCATAATGTTTCAGGAGCTAATTTGCCAACAAAAGAAACACCTGACTTACATTTTAGTAATTATGGTTATGGTTGGCAGATATCATCTTATAAAGGCCATTATAGAGTTGAACATGGAGGTGCTATTGATGGTTTTAGAGCTTCCACTTCTTTTTTTCCTACTGATAGTTTGGGTATTGTAGTTCTTGCAAATCAAGGAGGTTCTTTAATACCTGCTATTGTTAGAAACATTATTTCGGATAGAATGTTAGAAGAAGAAAAAACTGATTGGTTAAAATTTGTATTAAAACAAAGAAAAGCTATTCAAAAGGATAATAAAGAAGCAAAAAAAATATTTACTTCATCTAAAATTGAAGGAACAAATCCTTCTCTTGAATTAGAAGAATATATTGGATATTTTAATCATCCTGGATATGGTACAATCGAATTATTGAAAAAGGAAGATTCTTTATTTGCTGTGACTCCATATATAACTATGTGGCTTGATCATTATCATTATGATACATTTGTTCCTGTAGAGGTTGTAAATGGCAAAATTGATACTCTTCTTTCTTACAATGATTTTTTAATTAAATTTTCACTTAATAATAAAGGTGAGGCAAACTCTTTGAATATAAAATTTGAAGTTGCTATAGAAGAGCCGATAGAATTCAAAAGAATATCAAAAGAAGTGAATCTTGAAAAAGAAGAAATGGAAAAATATATTGGTGAATATAAACTTACCCCACAAGTAACTACTAAAGTTTATTTAAAAGATGATAAATTATTCGTTTTTATACCAGGCCAGCCAGAATATGAACTTCTATCGATAGGTAAAAATAAGTTTGAAATAATAATTTTAGAAGGCTATAAATTAGAATTTATTATTAATAATAAAGGAATGGTGACCGATCTTTTATTTATCCAGCCCAACGGTAACTTTTCTGCGAAGAAAAAATAGAAATAGTTTATTACATTTTTCTTTTTTATTAAAATATATGCTGTATCTTCGCCTAAATTTAAATCTAATTATGGAAAAAGGAACAGTAAAATTTTTTAATGAATCCAAAGGATATGGGTTTGTTATTTCCTCTAAAGATGAATCTGAATATTTCGTTCATGTTTCTAAGCTTATTGATGAAGTTAAAGAAGGTGACAATGTTGAGTTTGAATTAGAGGAAGGAAGAAAGGGATTGAATGCTGTTAATGTTAAGGTTGTATCTTAATATTATAATATCATCAACTATATCAAATTTTTTTTCTCAAATATTTTTTAATCAATTATATTAATTGTTCCATACATTTTTTTATGTATAGAACACTGATAGTGGTATTTTCCCGAAATATTTGATTCTACAGAGTATGTGTTTTTTATATTGATATTATCCTTAGCATTCCAAGAAATCATTCCATTGTCTGCACCATTATTTATTACGAATCTAATAAGATTATCTGTTCCTATACCTTTCTTTGTTTTTAAATAAAATGGATGTCCAGTTGCATTTACATTAAAAATTATTTTATCCCCTACTTTAAATGTGAGAGATGGATCTTTACCACTAAACTTACCATTTCTATCATTTCCAGATAATAAATAATTGTCATTACTAGACACTTTAACATTTATTATAAAAGAATTATTGGATGAATAGTTATAGTTAAATTCTTCGTCTGAACATGAACAAACGAAGAAAAAAACTATAGTGTATAAAGCAAACTTAATATTCATCTAGTAATAAGATTAGTCGTAAGAATCAACTATTGTAATTACACCGTTCATACTATTGTGTACTGAACATTGATAATAATAAGTACCGGGTGAGCTAGGCTTCCAAGTAATATTACCATTAGTAGATCCATTATTGTTAACACCTGGTATTAAATCACTTGTGCCAACTCCTTGTTTTGTTTTTAAATAGAAGGGGTGCCCTGATGCCATTACTTGAAAAGTTATATCATCACCTACAGTAAATGATATGCTTGGATCATTACCCATGATGGTTCCATTACCATCGTTGCCATTTAAAATGTAGTCACCATTTCCAGATGCTGTAACATCAATGATTAAGTCACCCGATGGTTTGTAACTGCTAGTTACATAATCATCATCATTTGAACACGCAATAATCATCAATAAAAAAAATAATATATTTAAATTTTTCATAACTTATTTAGTTTTAATATTACCGTTACGATTTTTCTATAAAAGGGTTTAAGATTTATTTTTATTATTTTAAAAATTATTAAAGTGTTTTTATGGATAGATAAATTATCCTGAACTATATTTAAATAGAATTTAGTCAAATGAAACATTTTAGAACAAATGCTTGTAACGTACTGATCATAGGTTCGGGTGGTGCTGGTTTAAGAGCAGCAATTGAAGCTCATAATCAAGGATCAGAAGTTTTAATAATTGGAAAAAGAATAAGGAATGATGCACATACTACGCTTGCATCTGGTGGAATCAATGCAGTTCTTGGATCACGAGACCCAGAAGATAACTGGATACAACATTTTGTTGATACATACCAAGAAGGTTATAATATAGCCGATCCAAAAACAGTTGAAATTCTCGTAAAAGATGCTCCAAATAGAATAAAGGAATTAGATAAATGGGGAATGCCTTTTGCAAAAACAAAAGATGGAAAATTAGATCAAAGATTTTTTGGTGCTCATACTTACAGAAGGACCTGTTATGCTGGTGACTATACAGGTAGAGCAATATTAAATACACTTATAAAAAAAGTTGAGGAATTGAAAATTCCAATTATTGATCTGATGTACGTTTCTAAATTATTGGTTGATAAACAAGGGTCAGAAAAGCATTGTTTTGGCGCATTGGCATTTGATATTGTTTCTGGTGAAAGAACAGTTTTTCTTGCTGACTCAGTTGTTCTTGCTGCGGGTGGTCATACAAGGATTTGGAGAAGAAGCTCATCAAGAAGAGATGAAAATACAGGTGATGCTATTAGGTTAGCTCTTAGAGCAGGTTGTAAGTTAGCGGATATGGAAATGGTTCAATTTCATCCTACTGGAATGGTTCATCCTGAATCTCTTGCTGGGACTTTAGTTACTGAAGCAGTAAGAGGAGAGGGGGGCTATTTAATTAACTCGAAGGGTGAAAGGTATATGAAAAATTATGATCCTAAAAGATTAGAACTCTCAACCAGAGATAGAGTTGCTTTAGCAAATTATAATGAAATTATTGAAGGTAGAGGCACTAAAAATAATGGTGTATTTTTAGATATTACACATATAGATAAAGATATAATTTTAGAAAAACTACCAAGAATGTATCGTCAATTTATGGAATCACAAATGCTTGATATTTCAAAATCACCAATGGAGGTAGCGCCTACAGCACACTACACGATGGGTGGAGTTGTAGTAGATAGTGTAAAACATTCAACAAATGTAAAAGGTTTGTATGCTGCTGGTGAATGTACATCTGGAGTTCATGGCGCTAATCGTCTTGGGGGAAACTCCTTAGCTGAAATACTAGTATTCGGAAAAATCGCAGGTTTACAAGCATCTAAGTTTTCAGAAAATCTAAACTTTCAAAGAAGGAATAAGGATGTTATATTAAATGCAAATCAAGAACTTGATGAACTTACCTCAACTGGAGAAGAACTCGCAAGACCTCTGCAAAGAGCAGTGAGGGATGTAATGTGGGAGTTTTGTGGTGTATTACGCTCAGAAAAAGGTCTTAAAAAAGGGTTATCTGAGATTTTAAAAATTAAAAAAGCATCAAAAAATATTGACGTAAGACCAAGTGCTGAAGGTTTTATAGATTTGGCATTAGCTATTGATCTATTGGGGTCAATTGATAGTGCTATTTCAACAATTTTATGCGCAATTGAAAGAAAAGAAAGTAGAGGAGCTCATCAAAGAAAAGATTTTGAAAAAACTGATGAAAATCTAAGGGTTAACTATTTAGTTGAGATGAAAAATGGAGAACAAAAAGTGTCATCCCAAAAAGTAAAAGATTTACCAGTTGAATTAGTTAAGCCTATGAAAAATTTTAAAGATATAAATGTTGACGGAAGACTTCTTGAATAATATTTATCTCAACGAAAAATTTTAATTGAACATATTTTTATTTTTGTAATTAGCTTTCCTTAAGTTAAATATGTCAATTTCACCAACATAATCATGTGTTGCATTAATAAATTAATAGATTTAGATTTGCAAAAAAAGTTTGGTCCCGTAGCTCAACTGGATAGAGCAACTGCCTTCTAAGCAGTAGGTTACAGGTTCGACTCCTGTCGGGATCACTAGTTAAATTATTCAATTAGCTTTCCAGGTTCTCTTATGTTTTTACCTTTTCTTTTTTGCAAGTTATCTCCTAAATCATTTCTAGCTTTTTCAGCTAAGATTTCAATTTCTTGAATAATTTTTGGATAAAGATCTTTCACATCATATTCTTCTCCGGGATCTCTTCTAAGGTTATATAAAGCATAATCAGTAACAGTTTGAGAATATTTTCCTGGATGACCATCATTTTTTGGTAAGACATTTTTATAAGACCTGCTCTTATGTGGAAAAACTAATTTCCAATTATCCTTTCTTATTGCTTCTAAATTATTTTTTCCATAATAAAAATATAAATGATTCCTTGGGTTTGAATTTTTATCTCCTTCTAAAATCCCAGATATATCTACACCATCAATTATATGATTTGGTAATTTTCCAGATACTATTTTAGCAATTGTTGGAAAAATATCTATAGTTGCAACGATTTTATTTGATATGGTTCCTCCTTTAATCACCTTGGGCCATTTCATAATAGTTGGAACTCTAACGCCTCCTTCAAAAGTTGTGCCTTTACCTTCTCTTAGTCCTCCTGATGAACCTGCATGATTACCAAAATTTAACCATGGGCCATTATCACTAGTAAATATTAAAAATGTATTTTCTTCAATGTTATTTTTTCTTAGTGCTTTCACTATTTCACCAACAGACCAATCAATTTCCATCATCAGATCTCCATACAAACCTTGAGAACTTTTACCTTTAAATTTATTTGATACAGCTATTGGAACATGAGGCATTGTATGAGGTAAATAAAGAAAAAATGGATTGTCTTTATTATCATTTATAAATTTTACTGAGTTTTCAGTGTAAAGAGTAGTTAGCTTGGCTTGATCTTCAAGGGTTTTGATTTCTTCAACTTTATCAAAATCTTTTATCAAAGGTAATTGAGGATATGATTTTTTTCTCCAACTGGAAGTATCGGCAATTTGCACGCCATCAAAATCAACTGGCCACATATCATTTGAATAAGGTATTCCTAGATAACTATCAAAACCATGATTTAAAGGAAGAAATTTTTTTTGATGTCCTAGATGCCATTTTCCAAAAATTGATGTTGCATATCCTTTCCTTTTTAGTAGTTCCGCAATAGTAATTTCTTTTTCATTTAATCCAATTTTTGAGTAGGGCATTAAAGCTCCACTAATACCTATTCTATTGGAATAACATCCAGTAAGTAAGGCTGCTCTAGAAGCACTGCATACTGGCTGGACAGTATAAAAATTAGTAAATAACATTCCCTCATTAACAAGATTGTTCAAATTGGGTGTTTCATAATTAATTGCTCCAAAAGAATTTATATCCCCGTAACCTAAGTCATCCATGAAAATAATTATGAAATTGGGATTTTTTATAGAAGTATTTTTTTGATTACAACTGAAAAAAAATAATAGAAAAAAAAAGATAAAATTTTTAAACATAGTTTGACGAATGATTAATCAGGTTTTGTAAAAATCTTTTAAAGCAATTGAAAATTTTTCTAAATCTTCCATCTTTCCAGTGCTAATTCTACACCAATTAAAGTAAGGGGGAAATGCTCTACCTACTAAAATATTTTTCTTTTTCATAAAATCTTGAACCTTATCTATATGATGTCCTGATTTAAAAAAAACAAAATTTGTATATGATTTTTTATATTCTAAGCCCAGATCTTCAAAAAGAGAATATAAAAAGTTTAGTCCTTGATTATTTTTATTCAAACTATAATTAAAAAATTCTTTATCATCATATGCATTAATTGCAGCGTGAGAAGCTAGAATATTAGTTCCAGCCATTGTACATTTTTTCAATTGACTTATCCTTTCCTTGTTCGAAATAAGATAACCAATCCTTAATCCGGCTAGACCATAGACTTTAGAAAATGTTCTAGAAACAATAATATTATGACCTTTTCTAACAAGTTTAGTCATTGTAGGGTATCCGTCATTAATTGAATAATCATAGTAAGCTTCATCTACAAAAACACAAGTCTTTTTAGAAATATTTAAACAAAAATTTTCTAAAGCGTTTGAATCTAATATTGTGCCTGTTGGATTATTTGGATTGCATATAAAAATCATACTTGTTTTATCTGATATCCTATTTTTCATTTCATTCAAATCATATTTTAGTTCTTTATCAAGAGGCACCCAGTTTATTTTACAATCAAACTCCTTAGCATAAGTCATTAAAGCTAGGTAAGTAGGTTTACAAGCAATAATTTCTTTTTTTTCAATCCCAAACAGTCTTCCTGTTGCTCTTAAGCCTTCATTTGATCCTCCTGTTACAAGTACCATTCCTGGGTCTACACCTTCTCTTTTAGCGATTTTTTTTTCAAGTTTTGAAATTCTATTATAGGGCTCACTATATGGATATCTACATACTTCATCAAAAGCACTTACAATTGCGTCTCTAACTTTTTCTGAAGGTCCATATGGATTTTCATTTGAGCTTAATTTAATGGGAATGCTTTCTTTTGAGTTTTTAATTAAATTAATTTCCTTAGAATTTATAAGTCCTGTTAATGGTATTGATGCTCCAGATATTCCTAGAAGCTTAATTAAATTTCTTCTGCTTATTTGTTTATTCATCTTAATAAAATTTTATAGATTTAAATATTAACTCATTCTCTAAATTTTTAAATATAGTAAATATTATGGAAACCAAATTAAAGAAAATTATTTTGAATTTATTTTCAATTTTTTTTCTATCAAATTTAATTTTTTCTCAACCAAGTAATAAGTTAGAACCAATAGATGTTTTTGATCTAGAATATATTTCTAATCCTGAAATTTCACCTAATGGTGAGATGGTATTATTTCAAAGAAACTTTAAAGATATAATGACAGATAAAAACTTATCTAATATATGGGTGGTGAATTTCGATGGGAGTGATATGAGGCCAATTACTACAGGGAATTATAATGTATCATCTCCAAAATGGTCAAATTCAGGAAAAATGTTTACCTATAAGTCTAATGAAGAGGGTAAATCTCAATTATATTTATATAATTTGGAAAATAACTCAACTCAAAAACTTACAAACTTATATTCCTCAATAGGGAATGTTGAATGGTCTCATGATGATAAGCATCTTTTATTTAACTCATTTGTTGAAACAAAAGATGATGAGTTCATTGAAATGCCAGAAAAACCAGAAGGAGCTAAATGGAATGCTCCACCAATAGAAATTGATGATATGGTTTATAGATATGATGGAAGAGGATATAGGAAAAGTGGGAATAATCAAATCTTTATTCTCCCGGTAGAAGGAGGTACTCCTAGGCAGATTAGTTTTTTGAAAAAAAATCCTAGTTCGGCTATTTGGCTAGATAGTGAAAACGTTCTTTTTTCAGCAAATCTTAGTGATAGCTCTGATTTTGAACCAAATAATTCTGAAATTTATAAGCTAAATATAAAATCTGGGAAAATAGATCAATTAACTTCAAGATTTGGTCCTGATAGATCACCTATAGTATCACCTGATAAAACAAAAATTGCTTTTCTTGGTTATGATGATAAATTTTTAGGGTATCAACAAAATTCACTTTATATAATGGATGTAAATGGAGAAAATGTTAAGTTGATTTCACAGGGTTTTGATAGAAATATTAGTAACATTAGTTGGATGAAAGATGGTAAGGGTTTTTATTTCCAATATGATAGTGAAGGAATGACTAGAATTGCATCAATTAATCTTAATGGAAGAGCTAAGGATATTGTAGATGAATTGGGAGGATTGTCTTTAGGAAGACCATATAGTGGTGGTACTTATACCATATCTTCTTCTGGAAGATATGCATTTACTTATGGAAACGTTTATAACCCAGCGGATTTAGCTGTTGGTTATAACGGATCAAAAAATAGATTAACTGATTTAAATAAAGATCTTTTTGATTATAAGGAATTAGGAAAAGTTGAAGAGGTATGGTACGAGTCATCATATGATAGTAAAAAAATACAAGGATGGTTAGTATATCCACCAGAGTTTGATTCATCAAAAAAATACCCTCTAATACTTGAGATTCATGGGGGTCCATTTACTAATTATGGTTTTAGATTCTCAGCTGAAGTTCAGCTTTTTGCTAGTAAGGGGTATTTTGTCTTATACACAAACCCTAGGGGAAGTACTAGTTACGGTAAAGATTTTGCCAACCTTATTCATCATAATTATCCAAGTCAAGATTATGATGATTTAATTTCTGGTGTTGATCATGTGGCAGATAGAAATTACATTGATGAAAATAATCTTTTTGTAACTGGTGGTAGTGGAGGAGGGGTGCTTACTTCTTGGGTAATTGGAAAAACTGATAAATTTAAAGCTGCAGTTGTAGCTAAGCCGGTAATAAATTGGTACAGTTTTGTCTTGTACGCTGATAATATATCTTTCTTTTATAAGTACTGGTTCCCTGGAATGCCTTGGGATAATTTGGAGCAGTATATGAAAAGGTCTCCTATATCATATGTTGGAAATGTTACTACTCCTACTATGCTACTCACTGGAGAAGATGACTATAGGACTCCTATGGCAGAAAGCGAACAATTTTATGCGGGACTTAAACTAAATAAGGTAGAGTCTATGCTCGTGAGAATTCCTGGTGCGAGCCATGGGATAGCAGCAAGGCCTAGTAATTTGATTGCAAAAGTTAATGCTATTATAGCCTGGTTTGAAAAATATAAAAAATAGTTTTCAGTTAACTTTAACTGCTGTACCGTAAGCTAGAAGTTCAGATGCTCCAGCCATCATTACAGAAGTTTGAAATCTAACACAAACTACTGCGTTTGCACCTAAAGATTTTGCATCATCAATCATTCTCTGTAGCGCTTCTTCTCTTGCATCTGCTTGAAGTTTTGTATATGCTTTAACTTCTCCTCCTATTAAGTTTTTAAATGCTGCAAAAATATCTTTTCCTACATTTCTTGTTCTAACAGTGCTTCCTCTGGCAATTCCTAGTGTTTCTGATATTTTTTTTCCAGGTATTTCGTTTACAGTTGAGATATGCATGTTTATTAAATTTATTAAACTAATTTAAATATTCTTTATAATATGTTTTGTTAAAAAAGAATATTATTTTCAAATTTGCGGGTCTGTAAATTGTTTCGGGGCGTAGCGCAGTCCGGTTAGCGCACCTGGTTTGGGACCAGGGGGTCGCAGGTTCGAATCCTGCCGCCCCGACTTATATTTTTCTTGAATTTTTTTCATTTTTTTAAAACCATTTATGTTTAAATAAAGTATTACATAGGTGGAATTTTTCTTTTCAATTCATATAATTTGTAATTCTGTTTTGGTAGGTATTCTTTTTGTTACCCAACTTATTACTTACCCTTCATTTTTAGCTGTTGATTCAAATGTGTTTATTGGCTTTCATAAGAGATATACAATGAATATTTCTGTTATTGTAATTCCGTTTATGGTTGGAGAGTTATTTTCATTGGTTTATTTAAGCTACATAGATAGTAGGTTATTTTTACCCTTGATGATTCTTTTAGTTATATGGTTACTTACATTTATAATATTGGTTCCAATTCATAATAAACTTTCGTTAAAGCATGATATAAGTCTAATAAATAGGTTGATAAATTATAATTGGTTAAGAACAATTCTTTGGACAGTTAAATTAATTATATTATTTTATTTTTTTTATGATAAAGTTATCACGTAGATCTTTAGATAGAATAATTCAAATGTGCTGGGAGGATAGGACCCCATTTGATATGATTAAAGCTCAATTTTCACTTAGTGAAAAGGAGGTTATATCAATAATGAGAAAAAATCTTCGTGAAAAATCTTTTATTCGATGGAGAAAAAGAATTGATGGAAGAAAAACTAAGCATTCTGCTTTAATGAAGGATAAAAATCATAGATTCAAATCAAATTCTCAAAGGGAAATATCATACAATAAGTTTAATTAGTATTTTTTATAGTTATTACTAATTATATTAGCAATAACTAACTATATTAGCAATCTAATTTTTATTCATAAAATTAAATTCACTTAAGTATGAAGTCTACAAAACCATCGTTTGAAAGTTTAAATATTTTTAAAGAAATACCATTTTCTTCCCAATCTGTTCCAGCAGGCTTTCCTTCGCCAGCAGATGATTTTTTAGAATTCGATTTATCATTAGATAAAAAATTAATAAAGCACCCTAGTGCAACTTTTTTTGTCAGAGTGAGTGGTAATTCTATGGTAAATGCTAAAATTTTTGATGGTAGTATTCTGTTAGTTGATAGGGCAGAGGAAATAAAAAATGGTGATATTGTTTTGGTGGTTATTGATGGAGAGTTTACTGTTAAGAGGTATAAGAAACTAGGAGAAAATATTTTTTTATACCCAGAAAATAAGAATATGAGTCCAATAAAAATTACAAAAAACTCTGAATCTTATGTTTGGGGTAAGGTCATGTGGTCTTTTAATAGAGTACGATGATAGCATTAGTTGATTGTAATAATTTTTATGCTTCTTGCGAGAGGATATTTAAGCCTCATCTAGATAAAAAACCTATTGCGGTGCTTTCGAATAATGATGGATGTGTAATAGCAAGATCTAACGAATCAAAGTCTTTAGGCCTTAAAATGGGGGAGCCTATTTTTAAAAAAAGATATCTTGTAGATAAACATAATATTCATCTTTTCTCTTCAAATTTTGCATTATATGGTGATATTTCTAAAAGGGTCTTTGATATTGTTGGAAACAATGTTCCTTCTTATGAGATCTATTCTATAGATGAAGCCTTTTTAGATTTTAGTGGAATAAAAGATCCTTATAGTTATGCTTTACATATTAGAGAAAAAGTTAAGCGGTGGACAGGTATTCCTATTTCTATAGGTATATCGTATACTAAGACTTTATCTAAAGTTGCCGGATACATTGCAAAAAAATCAAGAAATGGAATAAGTTATCTCAAAGATAAAAATGAGATAAATGAGGTATTAAGATCATTGCCTCTAGATGAGATATGGGGAATAGGGATTAGGTATGCTATAAGGATGAAGAAGTATGGTATACATACCGCAGCTGACCTTCTTGAATGTGATGAGACATGGATAAGAAAGATGATGAACGTGGTTGGGCTTAGAATGGTTAGAGAACTAAAATGTATACCTCATTTTAATCTCAATACAAATAGAAATATGAAAAAGAGTATATGTACTTCTAGATCTTTTGCTATCGAAATAAAAGAATATTCTCGAATGTCAGAGTATATTAGTATGTTCTCTTCTAGATGTTCAGAGAAGCTTCGTTTAGAAAAGGCTTGTGCTAGATCTATTAGCGTTTTTATGTATACAAATAGATTTAAACCAAAGGTTAAACAATACTCTGGTTATTTTTCAATGAATTTTCATACGGCAACAAGCGATACAATTATAATTACTAAACTTGCGATAAAGTGTCTTAAAAAAATATTTAGATCAGGGTATTCATATAAAAAAGCTGGTATTATACTTTCAGATATAATACCTAAAAATCAAGTCCAGTTAAATCTGTTTGAAACTACAGATAGAAATAAGACAGATAAACTTATGAAAACGATTGATAGAGTTAACGGAAATATGGGTAGAGATATTTTAAAACTTAGCTCTTCGGGCATTAATAATAAATGGAAAATAGGAAAGGAAAAACTCTCACCTTGTTATACTACAAGATGGGAGGATATACTACATATTAGAGTATAAAAGGAAATACAGCCTTTCTACTTTTAGGATAGTCTGGAAATTTTTCTTTATACCATTTGTGATGTGAAAGAGCTCTAGGAACAAGGTTAAAAAATGTCCATAAAAAGAAAGCAAGACCAGCTATGCTCCATGTCATGATTGCAAAACCAAGCCATTCAATAATTTCTCCAAAAAAATTAGGACAAGAAACGAATTTAAATAATCCTTTTTGTGGTAAAACATATTTATTATCATGACCTTTTCTTAGACTGATTAAATGGGAGTCTGATATATTATTAATATAAAATCCAAAAATAAAAATTATTATTCCAAAAATAAATTGTGGTGAAAGAATCCATGATTCTGGATAATTGTAACCTATGTTAGAAAAATATAATCCATTAATTAGTCCATTTACAATATTGAAAACAATAGCAAGAAAAGCAATAATGAAGGGCATTTTTTTCTTCTTGGTTTTAATCCGGATGGGGAAGACAATACTTCTGTTAAAGTAATGGAGAACCCAAAGAAGTATAAAAAATTTTGTTAAGTTAGAAAGAACATTTTCAGATAAAAAAACTATTAATGGACAAAGTATTAGGGCTGGCAACTCCATAATTATCCACGCTAATTTATTATCAACTAAAGGACCCCAATCACTTGAAGTATGTCTTCCATATGGAGCATCATATTTCAATATAAGAGGAAAAGAAATGAACCCTATAGCGATCCAAATGTAAGCAAACAAAAAATAGTTATCTATAAATGGCATCTTTTACTGTTTTATCAAGGGAACTTATTTTAAGTCCAAGTTCGTTTTTAGCTTTAGAATTATTAATATTTTTTGGAAAATTGATAATATTTTCAATAGATTCTTTAGTTAAGTTTTCTAAACCTGGAAAAATTTTTCCATTAATTTCTGCTGCTCTTTTTAAAAAAGATAAAGGAAAGAGTGAAAGAAGTGGTAAAAATAATTCAATAATTTTTTTTGGAAAAAATATAACAGTAGATGGTGTTTTTTTAAGTGAATTTATGGAATTATATATTTCTTTAAATGATCTATATTTTCCAGAAACTAGATATGATTCACCATCCCTTCCATTATTAATTGAAGTATAGATTGCTTTTGATAAATCTTCCACATCTATCACATCAAGACCACCATTTACTAAGAATGGTAACTTACCTTCATAAAGTGTTTTTACGATTTTACCAAGCCTAGAAGGTTTATAATCATATTTACCAAGAACGGATGTTGGATTGATTGATACTTTAAACAATTCATTACAATTTAAAACAAGATTTTGCGCCTTAGCTTTAGTAACGTCATAACTACTTCCTTTTTCTACAAAATCAAGCGATTCATCAAATGTATTTGATTTAGAGTTTTTATTATAAGCATTGACTGTTCCTATAAAAATAAATTTTTTCACATTTTTTTTAATGCATGCTTTTAATAAATTTTTTGTCCCTAAATAATTTACTTTATATACATCATCATATGAATCTAGGCCTATTGATATCATAGCTGCAGAGTGAATTATTACTTCACAGCCTGAACAAAACTTTTCTAGAGTTTTGATATCATCAAGAGTTCCATAAAATTTTTTTGATTTTAATCTATTGGTATAATCAGTATCTTTCCGGAGAAGTATATTTAACTGATTATTCTTTTTTAATGCTTCTTTGCAAAAATTATATCCAACAAGTCCAGACGCACCAGTAACCCCTATTCTCATTCGATTTCATATTTTTTAAAAGTTGAATTAACCGTTACTTCAATTTCCTCTGCTATATTTTTAAATAAAATTTTGGGTATTTTAATTTTATAATCTTTGAGAAATATATTGAAAGAAGTTGATATCCTAATTTTATCACCATCATTATTAAATTCTATTGGTATATTAACTTTATTTGTTTTCCCGTGAAGTGTTAATTCTCCATTAGCATAGCCTTCAACTATCTTACCTTTAAATATACTTTCAGGATAAATATCTGTTTCAAGATAACTGTCATTAAAATGTTTTTGCATAAGCTTATTAGGAAATTCAAACGAAGCTACAGGTATTTTGATTAAAAATTCATTTGTATTAAGATCAATAGCACCAACAGCATCAGTATTAACTGCTTGAATATCCTCTAGAAGTGCATAAGAATAAAACTCAATGTTAGAAAATTCAATAATATATCTATCTTCAAGATCATTTAAAGTAAAAAAAAATATAGATAAAATTAATCCCATGATTTTTTTGAATTTTTTTCACTTGAGAACTCTCTTAATATATTAAAACCAAAACATATTTGACTTTTACCCCATGTTTTATCAGATTCAAATAAAAAACCTTGTTCATTCATTGCAGATGAGTTTGAGAAATGAAATTGAAAGACGTGGCCACCAGCTTCTATATCAATTCCAACTCCTAATGAATTGTAATTTATATTAAATATATCATTATAAGATTGGCTATTATCGTTGCTATGTTTAATTCTATAATGATATTCAGCTGTTAAGGCAACTCTATTTCCTAGTTTATATCTACCTGAAAGCCCTAAACTCATAAAAATTTTTTTATCATAATTGAAATATTCATGGATCATTAAACTTGGTGTGGTTTGTAAAGATACTTTGCCAAATTTTTTTGCTATTAATATTTGATTTATAATTCCTAATCTTTGCATAAATGGAATTTTTGAACCATATCTTAATGTCTCAACTGATGTTGCTAAAAGATATTGAAGAGATAGTGGAACTTTATTATCAGTTGTTTGTCTTAAAAATGAAAATCTAGAAAAAAGATCATAAGTTTTCCTATATGAGCTTCTTCCAAATCCAACCATTATATTTTCATTTAAACCATAATCGTAGCCTAATCTAATTTGAGCTTGATCCAAACCAAAAATATCATAAAATCCTTCTTCTATAGTCCCAAATCTGTGTGATATTCTAAATTCTGCAACACCTTTAGGTATCATTTCAACTGTATGTCCATTAATAATCCTCGTTGAACTAAAAGTTGACGTGACGGGTTTAGATATTACATCTTTTGATGTAAGAATATCATTAAGAGATTCTTGAGAAAATAAATTGATTGAAAAAAAATAAATTATTAGAAATATGATATTGAATTTCATATATTACTTTTGCTTGAATATAATAATTCTTTACGTATTATGGAAGTGAATGTTAGTATGTCTTATTTGAACGATGAAAAGTTTCAAGTTCTGAATGAATCAGGAAATAAGTTAACTATTGATATGTATGAAAAGGATAAAAAAGAAAATTTATCACCTATGGAATTGCTTCTTTCTGCAGTTACCACTTGCGCAGCTGTAGAAATAGTATCCATGATAAAAAAAAGGAGAAGAGACTTCAGAGATTTAAAAGCTGAATCCTCAGGTATAAGAGCTGAGACACATCCTATGTACTATAAAAAAATAAATATAAAATATATAATTTACTCAAAAGACCTTCAGGATAGTGAAGCTGAAAGGTTTATTAGTTTAGCTCTCACTAAATACTGTTCAGTGGGATCATCGATCAGAATGGATACAGAAGTTGTTCATTCATTTGAAATCATTAGATAATGAAAAAAGCTTTAATTTTTATTGTCTTCTTTTTATTTACTCTTTCAAGTTATTCTCAAATTCTACCCTCTCATCAAGCTAGTCATTACAAATCATCTACAGGTGCGACTCAAGGGGTTTCAGCAACATTCACATCATGTGATGCAATAAGGCATATTGGACCCACGCAAGCTCAGGTTGATGCTGAATATTTAGGCACTAACTTGGAAGGTTTAGTTACATCTTCTTCTGGTATACAATTATTTACTGTTCCTTTTTCAGGAACTTTTACTATAACAGCAATAGGTGCTACAGGGGGAAATGAAGGTGAACCTACTGTTGAAGTTGGTCATCCAGCAAAGATTACAGGTGAATTTAATTTAACTCAAGGAGATGTTATAAAAATATTAGTAGGCCAACATGGCTGGAAGGCTTCATGTCGTCCAGGATGGGGAGGAGGAGGAGGAACATTTGTAACAACAAATGATAATAGTCCATTGGTTGTAGCTGGAGGATGTGGAGGTCCACATTTAAAACCATGGGGAGCTGGAACTCATTCATATCAAAATGCTAGTTTAACTACAACTGGTAATAGAGGTACAGGAAATAATAGTGCTGCTGCTACTAATGGCGCTGGTGGAAGTGGAGGGAATGGTGGAAGTGGGGCTGGTTTATTAGGTAATGGTCATACAGGAAATAACAATAGATACCAGCCTTGTGCTGGAGTTGGAAACCATACAGTTCCCCAAGCTTTTGTTAATGGAGGAGTTGGTGATGGATTTGGAGGAGGGTTTGGAGGAGGAGGAGGAGTGACAAACACATATGGTGGTGGTGGTGGTGGTTATAGCGGTGGTGGAGGAGCTAAATCTGGAAGCCCATATACTGGTGGAGGTGGAGCTTCCTTCAACGGAGGAGCAAATCAAGTTAATATATTAGATACGAATGATGATTTTACTGAAGCAGATGGTAAAGTAATAATTTCTTGGTAGTTATTTTATATAGATTTTTTAAGGTTTTCTAACTTAACTAAGGCATCATCTCTTTTCTTTTTTTCTATATCTACAACATTTTTTGGTGCGTTATCTACAAAGCTTTTATTAGATAATTTTTTTTCAACTGACTTTAAGAATCCTTTTAAGTATTCAATTTGTTTTAGTGTATCTTCTTTAGAATCTGTTGACTTTTCTATAGCAAGGCACAAAGTATCTTTTCCTGAAATTAGAGTAGGGAACTTAGCTGGAATATCCTTTATTATCTCAAGATCTTTTGTTTTAGAAAGTTTTTCAATTAACCCTTTATAAAGATTAAAATCAAAATTTGATTTTTTATTAACTAATACTTTTACAATATCTATTTGTTTTATCTTATTATCTGATTTTAGCTTTCTAAGACCAGTAACTATTTCAAAAATTTTATTAAAATCCTCATTAAGTTTGATATCAAATTTCCCTGAACTAGGGTAATCTGATATCATAACATAATCTCTTTTGTTATTTATTTGATTCCACAATTCTTCAGTAATAAATGGCATGAAAGGATGAAGTGTTTTTAAAATTTTTTCAAGTATGGCTATTGTCTCATCATATGTGTTTTTTGAGATACTCTTTTCTTTAATTATTTCCAAGTACCAGCTGCAAAAGTCATCCCAGATAAATGTATATAGAGAAAGAAGAGCATCAGATATTCTATATTTAGAAAAATGATCTTCAACTTGATCTAATATCTCATTAAATCTAGAGTTTATCCAACTTATTGCTAGAGATTGGTCACTTCCTTTACTTGAAATTTCAAAATTTTTAATAAGTCTAAAAGCATTCCATAACTTATTTGAAAAATTTCTTCCTTGCTCACAGAGCTTCTCATCAAAAAGTAAATCATTTCCGGCTGGGGCGCTGAATAGCATTCCAGCTCTTACACCGTCGGCACCATATTTTTTCATAAGCTCAATTGGATCAGGTGAATTTCCAAGAGATTTTGACATTTTTCTTCTTTTTTTATCTCTAACAATTCCAGTGAAGTAGACATTTTTAAAAGGCATTTCATTTCTATATTCATATCCTGATATTATCATTCTTGCTACCCAGAAAAAAATAATTTCTGGTGCAGTTACTAAATCAGTTGTAGGATAGTAATAGTTAATTTCTTTGTTTTTAGGATTGTTTATTCCATCAAATACAGATATTGGCCACAGCCAACTTGAAAACCATGTGTCTAGAACATCTTCATCTTGGATCAATTCATCTATTTTGATCTTACCATCAATTTCTTTTGCTTTAATGTATGCTTTTTCTTTTGTTTCTGCTACAACAAATTCACCAGATGGTAAATAATAAGCAGGTATTTGATGCCCCCACCATAATTGTCTTGAAATACACCAGTCATTAATATTTTCCATCCATGCTCTATACATATTTTTTAATTTTTTAGGATGAAATTTTATATTATCATTCATCACATTGTCAAGTGCAGGTATTTTTATCTCTTTCATACTAAGAAACCACTGAGTTGATATTTTTGGTTCTACTACAGCATCAGTTCTCTCAGAATATCCGACTTTATTTTTATGATTTTCAATTTTTGAAAGTTGTCCAATTTTTTTTAGATCTTTTATAATCTGTTTTCTTACTCTGAACCTATCTTTTCCTACATATAGTATTCCATTTTTATTTATTTTCCCTTCGTCATCAAATATATCAATGGATGATAAATTATGCTTTTCACTAAGTTTATAATCATTTTCATCATGAGAGGGTGTTACTTTCAGACATCCAGTTCCAAATTCCATATCTACATATTCATCAAATATAATTGGAACCTCTCTTTCAACTAGTGGTACTATGGCTGACTTATTTCTTAGATGTTTAAATCGTTTATCATTAGGATTTATGCATACCCCAGTATCTCCCAGAAGGGTTTCGGGTCTTGTAGTAGCAATTGTTAAATGATCCTTTGAATCTTTTATTTTATAATTAATGTAATATAAATTAGAGTCAACTTCTTTATATATTACTTCATCATCTGCTAAAGCTGTTTTTCCTTGAGGGTCCCAGTTTACCATTCTTATACCTCTATAAATATGACCTTTATCATATAGATCAATAAAAACTTTAATTACAGATTTTGATAGGTCTTCATCCATAGTAAATTTAGTTCTTGACCAATCACAAGATGCTCCAAGTTTTTTTAGTTGTTCTAATATTATTCCACCATATTTTTCTTTCCATTCCCATGCGTATTTAAGAAACTCATCTCTAGTAAGAGAACTCTTATCAATTCCTTTTTCTTTTAGCATTTCAACTACTTTTGCTTCGGTTGCTATTGAAGCATGATCAGTTCCAGGTACCCAACAAGCTTCTTTTCCTTTCATTCTTGCCCTTCTAGTTAAAATATCTTGTATGGAATTATTTAGCATATGACCCATATGCAATACACCTGTTACATTCGGAGGAGGAATAACAATAGTATATGGTTCTTTTTTAGAATTAGGTAAAGATTTAAAGCAGTTGTCATCTAACCACTTATTATACCACTTGTCTTCTATTTGATTAGGATTATATTTTGAATCCAAAGTCATAACTTAAAATTAACAAGTCTATGCTGCTATTTTAAGCATTGCATCGAGAAATTTATTAATATCTTCCATTGTAGAGTATAAGTTAGGAGAAACTCTAACACCACGGATTCCTCTTTCATCATCTATTGGTACAGTAAATATATTAAAATCATCAAATAATTTATCTGCTAGCTCTGATGGAGACAGGTTTTTAACTCCAACGTTTGCAATACCATAAGACTGCCCTTCATCAAGAGGTGTATTTAAAATAATATTTTTATGATCTTTAAGTTCATTAGCCCATTTCATTTGTAAAGACTTTAATCTTTTGGATTTTTCTTTTTTACCAATTTTTAAATTAAAATCAATTGCTGGTATTATCCCATTTTGATCAGAACAAGGTCTAGTGCCCAAATGTTCTAATTTCATAATATTATCATCTTCATATTGAGTATCTCCGTATAATGGCCATAGTCTTTCAATTTTTTCTTTTTTAACATATAAAAGACCATTTCCTAGAGGAGCACCTAACCATTTATGAAGGCTGGATGCATAAAAATCACAACCTATATCAGGAATATCCATGTCTACATGAGAAAATGAATGTGCACCATCAACAATTGTTTCTATTCCTAAATCTTTAGCCTTCTGACAAACTTCTTTCACCGGAAATACCTGTCCATTTAAAAAAACCATATGAGAAATTAAAATCACTTTTATTTTAGGAGTAATAGCATTTATAACTTTATTAACTATTTCTTCTTGATTTTGTGGATGAATAGGGACATCAACGACATTAATTTTAGTCCCATATCTTCTTTCTCTCATATCAAGAGCTTGAATAATATTTGGGTATTCCAAATTAGTTCTAAGTATTTCATCGTTTTTTTCAAGTTTTATACCTTGAATAATGATATTCATAGACTCAGTGGCATTTCTAGTCAGGCAAATTTCTTTATTAGTTACACCTGAATAGTTTGCAAGCTTAGACCTCACTTTCTCTCTCATTTCTGTTTGTCTGGTCCTCATGTAATAAGATGGAGATTCATTTATTTCATTAACAAAATTTATCCAATAGTTTTTAACTACTTCAGGTGAAGGACTAAAATAACCAGATTCTAGATTGATAAAATTTACATTTTGTTGGTATAGTTTTGTAATAGAATTCCAATATTCCTCATTATTTAATGAAGAACTAAATTTCATATTTGAAACTTTTGAATAGTTCATAGAAAAAAGAGGAAAAATAGTTCCTGCTTTTAACGAATTATGAATAAATGATCTTCTTGATATAGACATAAACACAATTTAATAAAAAAGGCTAACTTATTGTTAGCCTTTTTATCTATAAAGAGTTATTTAATTTTAATTCACCGCCTCCGGAAGACCAGGTCCAGGATACCATCCTACCTGAGCTTTAGGAATTGTAGAACCAAAATGAGCATTAATTGCCTCTATCCATTTATTAGCTAATAATGCGTAACCTCTAGCATTTGGATGAACAGCATCAAATGACCACATTCCAGTTGGAGGCATAAAGTCATAAGTTACAACTACACCATTTTCTGATAATGGAGAGTTTGTAGCCCATGCAGCATACGTTCCATCTAAGTCAACCAATGCTAACCTATTTAATCCAGCAGAGTTTATAACTACATTTTCGTTTAACTCTTTTACCTTGGCTTTGATTCCAGCATTTAATGTTCCTCTAGCGGTTTCAAATTCTACAAGCTCTGTTGCAGTTAAGACATGCTCATCACTTAAAGGCCAAGAAACACCCCATACAGGAGGAGGAGTTACACCTGGTGCTGTATTTGGTAGTCCAAGGACACCTTGCGCAGCTAAAACAGCTTTATCGTTGGTTGTAGCCATTCTGGCATATCTATAAGGCATTAATGGCTCAATAGCATCTGGTATAGTATTTCCATTTAAATCATCAGCTGATAATACACCAGCTGCAACTAAGTTTGACCATACTGGAAATAAGTCAGTTAAACTTGAATCATTCATTAAAAGATTATTTTGACCTTCTTTCCATACTAGTTGTCTTTGCGTAGCTTCAGCTGCAGTAACACCTAAACCATTTGCAGCAGCAGCAGAAATTAATTGATTAAAACCACCACCTAACTGGGTATTTAAAGCTGTAGCAGTAGCAGCATCTAGCGGTATAGCATCTGAAGCAATAAAATTAAAATAAGGAAGCGCTAAAATATCTGGTACAGTTCCAACTATACCTTTAGCTACCTGATTAGAACTAATCATTGCTGTTAATGCTTGTCCCCAATATGCAGATAGAGTAGCTCCATCAGGCTTTGGCGCCTGAGCAACATCACCACCTTTAGCAGCATATCCTACAAAATCTGAAGCTCCTAACCACGCCATCCAAAATGATGGTGCAGTACCCAAAAATTGAGCTATAGGAGAAGCAGAACCTGCAGCTCCAAATCTAGCATAAAAAGGGTTAAATAATGGGTGCAATGGATTTGGTCCACCTGTTTCAGTACTTAAAAAGTGTCCCAAAACAGAATTTCCAAAAGCAAAATTGTTTAGTGCTATTTTATCTCCCGCATATGGAGTTTGGATTGCAGCTGGATCACCAGGTTGTTTAAAATATAATCCCGTTTCTCCAGTTGATGCACTTGTTCCTAAAAACATTCTTCCGTTATCATCAGGAGTTCCAGCAACTCCATCAGTCCCAGCATTTATATAACCGTTTTCAGAATTAATATCTGGTTGGTTAAATGTATAGGCAGCTTGAGCATCAGCACTTCTAGTATAATTAATTTGGTTTGCAATAATTGCAGCCAAAGAATTTTTCTGACCATTAGTATATAATGTTCCATCTGAGAATCCTGCAACATAACTTCCTCCAATAGCTGAAAATTTAGTAAAGTCAGCAGACCCAGCTTTACCACTAGGTGTTGAAGCAGATGCAGCAGCAGGATCAAGTTTCATTATTGATTCTTGTTCACATGACAATGCAATAAATGAAAATATCGCTATAAATGTTAATTGTTTTATTGTTTTCATTTTCATTATATTTATTAGTTTAAGAATTCATCAAATGTTAAAGTCATATACCATAACTTTCCAACAAAAGGACCTCCTGGTCTAGTTCTATAATCACCACTTCCAATTCCAATATTGTTTCCACCTACTTTAACAATCGTCTTAAGGCTTTCAATTTTGTAATTTACTTGTGCGTCAAGAACAGAATACTGAGGAACTTCCCATGCTTCAGCAAATGTGCTTTCATATAA
>CACOMW010000017.1 GCA_902628365.1 uncultured Marinoscillum sp.
TAAAAATGAATCTAAAATTAATGATGGTCTTGATTCTTACCCTATATCCATAAGGTCTATAAACTGGATTAAATTTTTATCAAAAAATAAAATAAATGATCCATTAATAAATAATATTTTATTTAAACATGTAAAATATTTAAAATCCAATATTGAATATCATATTTTAGGAAATCATTTATTGGAAAATGCTTTTGCTTTGATTTTTTCTGGGTATTATTTTCATGACAAATCACTTTATAATAAAGGTAAAGAAATTTTATTTTCAGAATTGGATGAGCAAATTTTAAATGATGGAGGTCATTTTGAATTATCTACTATGTATCATCAAATTATTTTATACAGGTTATTAGATTTAATAGCATTAATAAATTATAATAATTGGAGAGGTGATAATTTAATTTCGTATTTAAAAAAAATTACTTCTAAAATGCTATCTTGGTTAAACAACATTATATATGATGATATGACTTTTCCAATGATAAATGATGCTGCTGATAACATATGTCCTAGTCCTAAAAATATTTTTGATTATTCAAAAAAACTTAAAATTCCTCTTAAAAATATAAAATTATCTGAATCAGGATTTAGAAAATGGAGATTAGGAAAAGCAGAAATTTTAATTGATATTTCTTCAATTAAATCAAGTTATATACCAGCTCATTCTCATGCGGATACATTTAATTTTGAATTAATTTATGATAATAAACCTATTATTATTGATCCAGGAGTTTCAACTTATGAGAATACAAAATCTAGAAATAATGAAAGATCAACAATGTTTCATAATACTATTAACATAAATTCTAAAAGCTCTTCTGAAATATGGAGTAGTTTTAGAATTGCGGACAGAGCAAATGTTAATGTGTTAAAAGATGAAAATTCAAAAATTGTAGTTTCTCATGACGGATATAAAAAGTTAAAATGTGTTCATAAAAGAACTTTTACAAAAAATAATTATAGTTTTGAAATTACTGACTTAGTACAATCGAAGGAAAAAAAAATTATTTGTCAATCCAACCTACACTTTAATTATAATTTCAAACCCATTTTAAAAAATAATATTATTCAAATAGATAATCTTGATATTATATTAATAAATTATATAAAACCAAAATTGATTTATTATAATTGTCCGAATGGATTTAATAAATATAAAAAAGCTTTGAAATTAGTTTCAAATATTGATTCAAGTTCAAAACTTATTTTTAAATTAAAATAGTATATGAAAATTGACATTATTGCTGGTGCAAGACCAAATTTTATTAAAATTGCACCAGTAATTTCTCAAGTAATTAAATACTCTAAAATTGGATATAATATTTCATATCGTTTAATTCATACAGGCCAACATTATGATAAGAAAATGTCAAAGATTTTTTTTGAAGAACTGAAAATTCCAAAACCAGATTTTAATCTTGAAGTTGGTTCAGGATCACATGCTAATCAAACATCAAAAATTATGATTAGATATGAAAGATTATTAAATCATATTAAACCTGATATATGTATGGTTTTTGGAGATGTAAATTCAACCTTGGCATGTTCGATTGTTGCAAAGAAATTTAATATCAAAATAGCTCATGTGGAAGCTGGAATTAGATCATTTGATTTATCAATGCCAGAAGAAATAAATAGAATAGTTACCGATTCAATAACAGACTACTTTTTTACTACATCTGAATTTGCAAATAAAAATTTAATTAAAAGTGGTATTGAAAAAGAAAATATTTTTTTTGTTGGTAATACAATGATAGATACTTTGAATAATAATATTAAAAAATTTAAAAAACCATTAATATTCGATAAGATTAAATTGTCAAAAAAACAATATTTAATTTTGACTCTTCACAGACCATCTAATGTTGATGAAATTAAAACACTTTTTAATTTATTAGAATTAATTGATAAGAATTCTGAAAATTTACCTATTATATTTCCAATTCATCCCAGAACAAAATCAACTTTTAATAAAAATAATTTTCTTTTTAAAAATATAGTTACTATTGACCCCTTATCATATTTGGAGTTTAACTATTTAGTTAAAAACTCTAAATGTGTTATAACAGATTCTGGAGGGATTACTGAAGAAACAACAGTAATGAATATTCCTTGTATAACTTTAAGGGATACTACGGAAAGACCAGAAACAGTACTTTATGGAACTAATGTCTTGGTAGGAAATAATTATAAAAAATTAATAAATTCATTAAAAAATTTATTTTTAAATAATTGGAAAAAAGGTATTATTCCAGAATTATGGGATGGAAAATCTTCTGAAAGAATTATAAAAAATTTATTAAATAAAATAAATAAAAATTGAAAAAAATTGGTTTTATAATAACTTATGAAAAGGGAGCAACATTAAATCGAATTTTATCTATGATTAATGTATTTAAAGGTTATGAAATCCATTTAATAGGTCCAATCAATAATATTAATAATTATTCTGATTATATAACTAATAAAAATATTATTTTTCATAAAATAAATTTATTACCTAAAAAAAATAATTTTTTTCTAAGATACATATACGAGTTAATCTATTCTATGAAGTGCTCAAAAGAAATGAAAAAAATAAAATGTGATTTGGAAATAATATCTATTCCTTTTATTTCATTAATTATTTCATCATTTTTTTTTAAAAGTAAATCAATGAGAATTTTAGATATAAGAGATTTGGTTTGGGAATATTATGATAAAACTAGTAATATTCAAAAATTAATATTTTTCTTATTAAAAAAAATTCATCTTCTTTTTTTTTATAATTTTAAATTTGTACTATTTACAAATAAATATGAATTTGAAATATTAAAAAAAGATTTTCCGGATTTAAAAAAAAACATAATTTCTAATGGTATATCAAAGATTAAATTTGATTTAATTCAAAATTCTATCAAAAAAAAAATTGTTATTGATAAGAAAAAAACTATTATTTATGTTGGAAATATAGGTTTTGCTCAGAATCTTTTAGATTTTATTGATACTATAAGATTTCATAAAAAATTAGAGTTTATTTTGGTTGGTAGTGGTAATGATTTAAATAGATTAACCAATTATGTTCAAGAAAATAAAATAAAAAACGTGAAATTTATTGGAAATGTTCCTGAAAATAAAACTATAAAATATTATTATAAAGCGAATTACTTATATGCTAAATTAGATAAAAAATTTTTTTCTGCTATACCTTCAAAACTTTACGAATATCTTTCAACTGGAAAAAAAATAATTTATTCAGGAAATGGTGCTGCAGTTGAACTTTTAAAAAATTTTGAAAATATTTATTTAGTAAATGATACTAAAGAAGATTTAAAAAAATTATTTAACAAAATTGAAAATGAATATGAATATGAATTGTCTACCAAAAATGTAGATTTAATTAAAAAAAAATTTATTAGAGAAAAAATTAGTTTAAAATTACTAAATATTTTAAATGAAAAATAAAATTAAATATTCTACTAATCCATATAATGGTGAAAAATATAGAATTCCTAAGCTATTAGATGATTCTTCTGAAATTCACTCTTTTTTAAATAATAATCCTAAAAGAAAAGTGGTTTTAGTTCAAGGTTTAGGTTTTGTTGGTTCTGTTATGTCTCTTGTATGTGCAAATTCTCAAAATAAATACAATGTTATTGGTATTGATTTACCTAATGAAAAAAACTATTGGAAAATACAATCTTTAAAAAATGGTCATTTTCCTTTAGAAACATCTGATTCTAAAGTCTATAAGTATTTTAAAAATACTATTAAAAGGAAAAATTTTTTAGCTACCTATGATATTAATGCTTATTCCTACGCTAATTTTATTATAGTTGATATAAATCTAGATGTTGATAAAAAAAATAAATTAAATGGTGATTTAGTTTCATATGATGTTGATTTATCAAATTTTAAAAAAGCAATAAAAGTTATTGGTCAAAATTGTAGAGAAGATGTATTGATTTTGGTAGAAACCACAGTTCCACCAGGAACCTGTTTAAAAGTTATTAAACCAATAATTGACAAAGAATTTAAAAAAAGAGGTTTTTCATTAAATAAATATAAATTAGGACATTCATATGAAAGAGTTATGCCTGGTCCAGATTATATTGATTCTATTAAAAATTTTTATAGAGTTTATTCAGGGATTAATAAAAATTCAGCTGATGAAATAGAAAAATTTTTAAAAACAATTATTTCAACAAGAAAATATCCATTAACTAGATTAGGAAATACAAATTCAACTGAGATAGCAAAGGTTCTTGAGAATTCATATAGAGCAATGAATATTTCTTTTATGGTTGAATGGTCCAGATTTGCAGAAGAATCGGGAGTTAATTTATATGATGTTATAAACGCTATAAGGATGAGACCAACACATTCAAATTTAATGTATCCTGGTATTGGAGTAGGTGGTTATTGCTTAACAAAAGATCCTCTTTTAGCATCATGGTCAAGAAAAAATAATTTTGATAATAAAAAATTATTTTTAAGTGAGAGGGGTGTTGAAATTAATGATAAAATGCCATTTTATTCATTTAATTATTTTAAAAAGGCTTTTAATATAGAAAATTTAAATAATAAAAAAATATTATTTTTAGGTATATCTTATAGGAGTGATGTTGGCGATACAAGGTTTTCACCAGTTGAACCTTTTTTTAAATTTTGTCTCAATGAGGGTGCTGATATAAAATTACATGATCCTTTCTTAAATTATTGGGAAGAAACTAATTCTAAAGTAGAAAAAAATTTAAAAAAAGCACTGATGCATAAATATGATATTGTTATATTTTCAACATCTCATACTATTTATAAAAATTCAAAACTATTAATAAAAATATTATCTCAAAAAACTAATATTTTTATTTATGATTCAATAGGTATTTTAAATCATAAGCAGATTAAAAAACTAAATAAAAAAAACAAAGTTAAAATATTAGGAAGGGGAGATATTTAAATTTTAATCATGACAAAAAGAAAAGTTTTTATTTTAGGTGGAGGAGGTTTTATAGGGTTTTCTATAGCAAAAATTTTATCAGTTAGAAAAAACTATGAAATTACAATTGGAGATAACTTTTGTAATAATCAATATGATAGTACATTTATTAAATTTATTAAATCTAATAATATAAAACTTATTATAGCTGATTTTACTTTAAAGTCAAGTTTCGAAAAATTAAAAAACAATTATGATGATTTTTATATGTTAGCTTCAATGATTGGAGTTAACAATACTTTACAAAACCCTCATGAGGTAATTAGAGTTAATACTGCATTAATTTATAATTCATTAGAATGGATAAAAAATAGTAAAATTAAAAATGTATTATTTACCTCTACAAGTGAATGTTATTCAGGAACAATTGATAGATTTAATTATAATATTCCTACATCAGAAGATGTACCTTTATGTATTGATCCTATTGACCATCCTAGATTTACTTATGCAGTTACTAAAATGTTAGGTGAATCTGGCTTTTTAAATTACTCTAGGGTTTTTAATTTTAATTGTAAAATTATCAGATACAATAATATTTTTGGACCAAGAATGGGTTTTGGTCATGTTATTCCTCATCTCGTTGAAAGGTTTTTAGATAAAGAATCACCCTTTAAAATTTATGGTGCTAAACAGACTAGATCATTTTGCTATATTGATGATGGAGCAATTGGTACAATTAAAGCAATGGAATGTGAAAATGCTAAAAGTGATATTTTTCACATTGGTAGTGATATTGAAATAACTATTGAAAAACTCGTTAAAAAAACCGGTGAGTTTTTTAATTATAATGGTGAATATATTATTTCTAAAACTTATCCAGGATCTGTTTCAAGAAGATGTCCTGATATATCTAAAGCTAAAAAATTGTTAAAATTTTTTCCTTCAACAAGTTGGGAAGATGGACTTTTTAAAACATTAAAATGGTATAAAAACTATTATTTAGGTAAAGAAGGTTTAAATAAAAGATATTTTAAAGGACCAGATAAATTTTACAAATAAATGTATTCTATAATAAAAAGGTTATTTGATATAATTTCATCTTCTGTAGCAATAATTTTGCTTTCCCCCTTATTTATATTAATTATTATTATTTTAAAATTTAGTGGTGAAGGAGAAATCTTTTACTTTCAAAAAAGACTTGGTTATAAAAATATAGAGTTTTATATCTATAAATTTGTTACAATGATTAAAGATAGCCCTAATATTGGTACTGGTAGCATTACGTTAAGAAATGATCCTAGAGTTCTACCAATTGGCAAATATCTAAGAAAAACTAAAATCAATGAATTACCGCAATTTTTTAATGTATTTGTTGGTAATATGTCAATAGTTGGCCCAAGACCTCAAATGAAAATAGATTTTGATAAGTTTTCAAATTACTATCAAAATAATATTTATAAATCAAAACCTGGCATCACAGGAATTGGATCTATTATTTTTAGGGATGAGGAAAGGTTATTGTCTAATACAAAAATTAATAAACATGAATTTTATAAAAAATATATTGCTCCTTATAAAGGAGAATTAGAAATTTGGTATTATAAAAATAAAACTATTTTTATTGATTTGACCATAATATTATTAACTATTTGGGTTATAATTTTTCCTAATTCAAATTTGATTTATAATATTTTTAAATCACTTCCTAAAAAACCTAAAGAATTAATATAATTTTATAAACTTTGAAAATATTTTTATAATTTAATATTCTTATGAGTAATAAAAATGTAATTGAAATTTCATTAATATCGATTTTAAATAAAATTTACATAGAAAAAAAATTATACTAAAAATATCTTTATGTTTTTTTTTATTTGGGTTGTTCTTTTCTTTTTTTTCTACTCCTATTTATAAGTCTTCTATAGTTTTTACACCTGAAATTTCTAATTCTAATAATAATTCCCAAATATCAGGATTAGCTAACCTTGCAGGAATAGATATCTCATCAAATAATTCAAAATCATTATCTATATCATTATATCCATTAATTTTTGATGATATTCTGTTTAAAAGAAAGGTTTTAAATATTAATCTTAATGATACAATAAAACTTAAAGAATATTTAAAAATGAGAAACGAAACTCTTTTATATCATTTTAGATCTTTTATTTTTAACTTACCTTCAAAGATTCTCTCACCTTTTAAATCGAAAGATTCCATTAAAAAATATAATTTATCTAATCTATTTATTAATGATGATGAAATTAAACTATTTAGTTACTTAAATTCTATAATTTTTTTAGATATTAATAATAGAGAAAAATATATTGAAATATCATCTGAAATTGATAATGCTTATTATTCATCTGTTATTGTTATTAAAGTGCAGGAAATATTACAAAATATAATTATTAATCATAATATTAAATCATCTATTGAATTGTTAGAATTTAATAAAAAAAATTATGATTTAAAGAAAATAGAGTTTGAAGATATACAAAATAGATTGTCAATTTTTAAAGATAAAAATCAAAATATTTCAACATCTTTTTTTAATAATGAACAATTTAAATTACAAAATGAGTTCGACTTAGTTAATAGTGTATATCAAGAATTAGCAAAACAAGTTGAACAAGCTAAGATACAAGTTACAAAAAATACCCCCATATTTACAATTCTTAAAAATGCTGAAATTCCAAGAAATAAACATTACCCTAAGACAATTTTTATTACATTTTTATATACTTGCTTAGGTTTGTTTTTTTCAATAGCTTACATTTTCTTAAAAGATCCTCTTTTCCTTTCATTAAAAAAAATAATTAATTGATAATATTAAAAATATAATTCAATATTCTATAATTATTATTATATGCCTTATAAATTTCTGAATTAATTCTAATTTATCTTTTTATTTAAAAAGTTACTAAATGACTTGGTTTAGAAGTCATTTCATTAATTGGTGGAGTAAATTTGGTAAGTTTAATTCCTTTAATAGCCGACTTATATTCGTTTATTGATGGTATTCTACCTAGAATTGCTGATAATACTACAACCGGTGTGGAACTAAGTAGGGATTCTCCTTTTTTACGATCTGAATCTTTTACAACTCTACCTTTAAATAATCGAGTTGAAGTAGACATCACAGTATCCCCCTTTTCAGCTTTTTCTTGGTTACCCATACATAGATTACACCCAGGTCTTTCAAGATAGAGAATATTTTCATATTTTGTTCGAGCAATACTTTTAGGGTTTGAATCATCAAATTCAAATCCTGAATACTTTTGAAGAATTTCCCAATCTCCTTCTTCCTTTAGTTCTTCGATTATGTTATATGTAGGAGCGGTGAGAACTAAAGGGGCATTAAATTGAACTTTTCCATGTAATTCTTCAAGATTTTTTAACATTTTAGAAACAATTTTAATATCGCCTTTATGCACCATGCAAGAACCTACAAATCCTAAGTCTATATTTTTTTTACCTTTATAAAAAGAAAGTCTACGAATTGTATCATGAGTATACCTCTTAGAAATATCTTTATTATTAACGTCAGGATCAGCTATCATAGGTTCATCTATAATATCTAAATCAACAACAAGTTCTGCATAGTATTTAGCATTCTCATCAGGTTTTAGTGGAGGTTTTACATTTGATTTTATATTATCTATTCTCTTAATTGCTTTGTTAATTAAATTTTGAAGAACCTTTTTTCTATTATCCATTCCTTTATCTATCATAGTTTTTATTCTTTCTATTGCTATTTCTAAAGACTTAATCAATGTGTTATTTTGGGAAATACAAATGGATGCTTTTGCTTTCATTTCAGCAGTCCAGTCTGTAAAAGTAAATGCTTGATCAGAATGAAGAGTTCCAATATGTACCTCAATGATTCTTCCTTGAAAAACATTTTCTCCCCCAAACTTTTTTAGCATTTGTGATTGAGTAGCATGAACTACATCTCTAAAATCCATATGTTCATGCATTTCCCCTTTAAATGTTACTTTAACTGATTCAGGAATAGGCATTGAGGCTTCTCCAGTAGCTAGAGCTATGGCTACTGTTCCAGAATCTGCTCCAAATGCAACTCCTTTTGACATTCTCGTGTGAGAATCGCCACCAATAATTATTGCCCAGTCATCAACAGTTATGTCATTTAATACCTTGTGAATAACATCAGTTAATGGATGATATTTATTTTCAGGATCTCGCCCAGTAATTAACCCAAAATCATTCATGAATTTCATTAGTCTAGGTATATTTTCTTGTGATTTAAGATCCCAAACTGACGCAGTATGGCAACCTGACTGATATCCAATATCAAGGATAGGAGATATTACTTTTGCCGCCATCATTTCCAATTCCTGAGATGTCATTAACCCTGTTGTATCTTGTGAACCTACAATATTTATTTTCACTCGAGTATAAGAACCTGCATGAAGAACTTTCCCTATATTGCCTAAAGAATTTTTATTAAAAATTTTTTCAACAGCTGTAAGTCCTTGCTTAATATTAAATACTTCTTTAAAAGGAGAATAAACCTTTGGTATATTAATTTTTAATGTTTTTGCAGCAAAGCTTTGTAGCTTTTTACCAAAAACAATTGAATAAGATCCTCCAGCCCTCATAAATTCAATTTTTTGAGGAGTAAAAGAAGATGAAATATCAATTAATTCTTTATCCTTATTATATAATTTCTTTGATTTTATATCAATAGTCAGGATAGTACCTGTATCTACTGAATAAGATTGTTTTAGAATAGGTTCTCCATCTTCATTGGTAATAAGATTTCCATTTTTATCATATTGTTTAACCCAATTTTTTAAATCTAATCCAATTCCACCTGTAACATCTACCGTAGTCATAAATATTGGAGATATACCATTAGTACCAGCTACAATAGGAGCAATATTTATAAATGGTATATATGGGCTTGCTTTTTTACCAACCCATAGAGCCACATTATTCACGCCTGACATCCTTGAGGATCCTACTCCCATAGTTCCTTTCTCTGCTATTAACATAATTCTTTTACTAGGATGCTTTTTTTGAAGTTTTAATAATTCTTGTTGTTTATTTTTATTATGATCAAAAATAGACTGTCCATGTAGTTCTCTATCTGATCTAGAATGCGCATCACCACCAGGTGAAAGTAAATCAGTAGAAACATCACCAACTCCAACAACAAATGTTACAACATCAATTTTTTCTGGAATTTCTGGGAGTTTTGTGAAGAATTCAGCATTAGCATAACTTTCAAGAAGTTTTTTAGCAACTTTATTTCCTTTTAAATAAGCTTTTTCTATACGTTTCATTTCAGCTTCATAAAGAAATACTTGAGTTTTTAAAATATTAAGAGCTTTTTTTGATGTTTTTTTATCAGAGTCTAAAGCTAAATCTAATAGCACTTCAATTGAAGGACCACCTTTCATATGAGATAATAATTCAAAAGCAAAATCAGGATTTATTTCTTCAAAAAAATACTCTTCAAGAATAATTTCTTTAAGAAACTTAGATTTTACTTTAGCAGCTTTAGTTGTACCAGGTAGGATATTATAAATGAAAAAATGAATAGATTCAGATCTATTTATATTATTTTTATCTTTAATGTTAGAGATAATTTCATTTAATAAGAGATCATCATCTATAGGTTTTGGGTTTAATCCTATATTTTTTCTCTCATTGATTTCTTGGAGGTAATTATTATATCTGCTCATAAAAATTTCAATATATTTTAAAATACAAATTTATAATATCACTTCTTTATTTTACTCTTAATGTAATGTGTTTTTTTAATTAAACTTATAAATTGAAATTTAAATTATTTTAACCATCATTGTAATATTTCGTATTTATTATAGTTTTACAACATATTTTAATAAATTAATTATATTTTATGGCTATTAGAATAACAGATGAGTGTATAAATTGTGGGGCCTGTGAGCCAGAATGTCCTAATAATGCTATTTATGAAAGTGGTGTAGGTTGGAAGTTATCGGATGGAACATCATTAAAATCAATTGAAGATTTTAATGGAAAAAAGGTAGATGCTGATTTTGAAAACCCTCCAAAAGAAGATGAGTTTTTTTATATAGTAACAGATAAATGTACTGAATGTAATGGTTTTCATGATGAACCACAGTGTGCGGCTGTTTGTCCAGTTGATTGTTGTATAATAGATGATGATAATATTGAATCTGAAGAGGAATTATTAAATAAAAAAAAGTGGCTTCATAAAAGTTAATTTTTTACAATGAAAACAATTTTAGTCACAGGTGGACTGGGTTTTATTGGTTCTAATTTTTTAAATGACTTTGTAATTAGTAATCTTGATAAAAATATAATTAACATAGATTCTCAAACTTATGCAGCTTCAACTAAGTCTACATTAGATTTAAATCAGTTTTCAAATTATAAATATTACAATATTGACATATTAAATAAAGAAGATATTAATAATTTGTTTAGTTCATATAATTTTGATTTGATATTGCATTTTGCAGCTGAATCTCATGTTGATAATTCAATTTTAGACCCATTAATTTTTGCCAAAACAAATACAATTGGCACATTAAATCTTCTTGATACATTTAAAAATTATAAAAATTTTGATGATAAATTATTTTATCATATTTCAACCGATGAAGTTTTTGGATCTACTAAAAAAGGTTATTTTGATGAGCTTTCTCAGTATAAACCAAGTTCACCTTATTCAGCTTCAAAGGCAGCTTCTGACCATTTTGTTATGGCTTACTACAAAACTTATAATTTACCAGTAATTATATCTCATTGTTCAAATAATTTTGGACCATGGCAGTACAAAGAAAAGCTTATTCCTGTTGTGATAAATTCTATTATTAAAAATAAAACAATTCCAGTATATGGAAATGGATTAAATATTAGAGATTGGATTTTTGTAGAGGATCATGTTTCTGCAATTAAATTTCTTATAAAAAATCATTCTGTTGGCGAAACTTATTGTATTGGCTCAAATAATGAACTTTCAAATATTGATTTGGTAAAAAAAATATGCAAAATTTCTGATAAAATATTAAAAAATAAAATACCTAGTGATAATTTGATAAAATTTGTAAATGATAGGCCAGGACATGATTTAAGATATGCAATAAATTCTAAAAAAATAAATTCACTTGGTTGGAATCCTTCTGCTTCATTCAGTAAAGCTTTGGAAAAAACTATTAATTGGTATATATCTAATAAAAAATGGTTTATTTGAATTATGGAAATTATTAAAAAATTCAAAATAGATGGTATTTTATTATTAAAAACTTCTTTACATAGTGATGAAAGAGGATCGTTTATTGAATCCTTTTCAAAAAAATTAAATTTAATTTTAGGTCAAGACTTTAGGTGGTTACAGGATAATGAATCTTTTTCAAAAAAAAATGTATTTAGAGGCCTTCACTTTCAAAAAGGAATTAATTCTCAATCAAAGCTTTTAAGGGTTTCACATGGTAAAATTTTAGATGTTTTAGTTGACTTAAGAAAGGATTCTAAAACTTTTAAGAAGTACATTACAGTAAAGTTAGATTCAAGAAATTTAATTTTATTCATTCCAAAAGGAATTGCTCATGGTTTTCTTTCTTTATCAAATAATACTATAGTTAATTATAAATGTGATAATGAATATAATCCAAAATCTGAATCTGGTATTAATCCTTTCATTAGTAAATTTGATATTAATTGGGGAGTTAATGATGATGAGATTATTATTTCAGATAAAGATGCTTCATTTCCATCCTTAGATGATTCTTATGTATTTGAATAAAATATAAAAAATTTAATATGAGCATTTTTAATTATGTGAATAAATTTTTACTTAAAAATAATTTAAGTTATGTATCTAAGGATTTAAATAGACCTTGGGGTGGTTTTTATGTTATTAATGAAATTCTTTCAGAAGAATTTTTTAATTTATTTTTTAATATTGAATTTAAAAATAAAATTGATTTTCAATCTAAATTAAGTCCTAAAATTTTAGTTATTAAACCAAATAAAAGACTTTCTTGGCAATATCATCATAGAAGATCTGAAGTTTGGTCTATTATTAAAGGTAACATATTAGTGTCGAAAAGTTTAGATGATAAAGAAGTCAAGCCTTTTAAATTAAATGAAAAAGATCAAATTAATATAGGTAAAGAAATAAGGCATAGAATTATAGGAACTGATGATTATGCTTTGGTTGCAGAAATTTGGATTCATACTGATAAAAGTAATCCCTCAGATGAAAATGATATAATTAGATTACAAGATGATTTTAATAGAAATTAAAATTTATAAATAGAAATTACTTAAAAGTGTTAAATTACAATATTGTTTAACTAAATTTTATTAAAGTGGAAGATAATATAGGGAATGAAAATAATGAAATTTACTCTGATAGAGTAAGGGCTGGGAAAAGAACATATTTTTTTGATGTAAGATCAACTAGGGCTGGAGATTATTATGTTACTATAACTGAAAGCAAAAGAGTTTATAAAGATGAAGGGTTTTTTTATCAAAAACATAAAATTTTCTTATATAAAGAAGATTTTAATAAATTTTCTAAAGCTTTTGATGGTACGATAAATCATATTAAAGATAAATTATTACCAGACGTGGATTTTTCTGAATTTGATAGAGATGATTATTATAAAAAGAAGTCAGAGGAAGCCTCAGAAGAAGAATAATATAAAATCATTTTTTATAACATTTCTAAAATCCATTTATGGGCTTAAAATGCGGTATTTTAGGATTGCCTAATGTTGGTAAATCTACACTTTTCAATTCTATTTCAAATAATCAAGTAGAAGCTAAAAATTTCCCCTTTTGTACAATTGACCCTAATTTTGGAATTGTTGAAGTACCAGATTCTAGATTAGATACTTTGTCAAAATTAGTTAACCCTGAGAATATTGTTCCAACAACTATTGAATTTGCTGATATAGCAGGTCTCGTTAAAGGTGCTAGTAAAGGGGAGGGGTTAGGGAATAAGTTTTTATCTAATCTTAAAGAAGTTGATGCTTTAATTCATGTCATTAGGTGCTTTGAAGATGATAATATTACTCATGTTAATGGTAAAATTGATCCTTTATATGATAAGGAAATTATTGATTACGAGTTATTATTAAAGGATTTAGAAACAATTAATAAACAAATTGAAAAATATAAAAAAAATGCTAAATCTGGTAATAAAGAAACTATTTCTAACCTTGAAACATTAATTAATTGTGAAAAGAAATTAAAAAATAATGTGGCTATAAGAAATATAGATTTATCAAAAGAAGATAAGGATTTTATAAAGGGTTTTAATTTGATTACAAGTAAACCGATCATTTATGTTGCTAATGTAAATGAAGATTTTATATCAAAAGATAATGATTATATAAAAAACCTTAAAAAATGTGTTAAAAATGAAGGTTTTCAATTAATTAAGATTTCAGCATCTATTGAAGAACAAATTTCTCAAATGGAAGAAGAAGATCAAAATATATTTTTAAATGAATATGGATTAAAAGAATCTGGTTTAAACAAGTTAATTAAAGCCTCTTATAGCCTTCTTGGATTAATTACTTTTTTTACAGCTGGTCTAAAGGAAGTAAAGGCATGGACAATTAAAAAAGGTTCAAAAGCACCTCAGGGAGCTGGAAAAATACATTCTGATTTTGAAAGAGGATTTATTAAAGCAGAAGTAATTAAATATGATAATTATATAAAGTATAAATCAGAATTAAATTGCAAAGAAAATGGTAAAATTAATCTTGAAGGAAAGGATTATGTTATTGATGACGGAGATATTATTCATTTTAAATTTAATGTTTAATCATGTCTAAATTTAAAATTCCACCAATTTCTACTTTAATAGGAACAACTATATTTAATTTTTTAAGGGTTATTTCAAATAATAAAATTTCTCCTAGGTATTATTTAAATGTTTTTATTTCATTTTTAATTGTATTATTAGCATCTCCCTTTCATATTATTGAATGGGTTTATTTTAGTTTTAAATTAAAAAATTATATACTTAAAAAAGATCCAATATTTATTTTAGGTCATTGGAGAAGTGGTACAACCTTACTTCATAATGTTTTATCTAAAGATAAAAATTTAGGGTATTTTACTACATATAACTCATTGTTTTCCAATAATTTAACTACAAAGTTCTTATTTAAAACTTTAATGAAAATTACTATGCCAAAAAAGAGACCTGCTGATAATGTTAAGCTTGGTATAGACTTACCTCAGGAAGATGAATTTGCATTGGGTAATTATCATAATAACTCTTATTATTATTTTTTTTATTTTCCTTCAAATTATCAGTTTTTTTATAATAAAGCTATTCGTTTTGATGTGTCAGATGATGATAAAAAGGATTGGAGAAATAAATATGATGAATTAATTAAAAAAGCTAATATTAATACAAACGGATCTCAAATTATAGTTAAAAATCCATGTAATACAGCTAGAATCAATCAATTATTAAAAATGTATCCAAATGCTAAATTTATTCATATATATAGAAATCCAGTAACTGTATATTTATCAACTATAAAGTTTTTTACTGAGTTATTCCCATCTGTTCAATTACAAAATACTAGTCAAAAAGTAATACAAGAATTAGTTATAGAAGTTTATAAAAGATTACACGAGGATTATTTTTCTCAAGTGCATAATATACCTAAAAATCAACTATATGAGCTCAAATTTGAAGATTTTGAAAAAAAACCTATCTCTTATTTAAAAGATATTTATCAGAAATTAGACATTGATGATTTTGATAAATCAGAATCACTTTTTAGAGAATACTTTAATGAGAATAAAAAGTACAAAAAAAATACTTACACAATACAAAAAAATGATCTTGATTTAATAATTAAAGAATGGAAGTTTGTATTTAAAAAATACAAATATTTAAATCCTAAAAACGTAAATGTTATTTAACCTAATTTCTCTAATTCAATATCAATACTAATTAATATCGCCTGATCATCAACACCAGAAAATAAACTTTCAACTGAAGCTAAAAGTAGTGGTGGAACAGGTAGAGAAGCAACGTTACCACTAACTTTAATTGTTGATTCTTGTAAACCAGTTAATTTAAGTGGTATAAGATTTCCTTCAATTAATAAAGTCAATGTCAGCTCGCTTCTATCTGAATTAATAGCCCAGCTTCCTTGATCTTGTTTTTTACCTTCTACTCTACAAGCAAAAAATATTTTTCCATTTTCAGCAATTTCAATTGCTTTATCACCAGCACTAGCGCATTCAATATCTGATAAAAAGGCGTTCAAAATAGCAGCTGTAACATCAGTGCCCGATGGTAGGGTAGCAGCACCATTTTGAGATGCACAAGGTGCAGTTAAGGTAGATTTGGATATAGTATAAAAACCTAGAAGAGGTTCTTTAGCATTATTACCATCTTCTTCACATGAAAAAATTAAAAAAGATGATACTAATATTAATATTATTGTTAAAAATGATTTTATTTCTTTCATTTGATATATTTTTAGTTAAAATTGCAAAAAAAGCAAAATAGTTTCACAAACAAATTTAAACTATTTTATCAATTTTTAGTTAATTATGAGATTCTTATTCATCTTAATAACAAATTTATTTTTTTTATTTAATACTGTATTTTCTCAGCAGTCTTCTAAGATTTACGGATCAATTAACGATGAAGAAAATAATCCATTAATTGGAATTAATATTTATAATAAAGAAAACAAAACTCTTGGAACTGTAACGAATTCTGAAGGAAAATTTGAAATTGAATTTTTATTTGAAGAACCTACAAGTTTTGTTATTTCTGGTATTGGTTATGAACAAAACATGATATATGTTGATAAACCTGGTGAGTTTGAATATAATTTTATTTTAGATGAATCTGTATTATTTGGAAATGAAGTGGTAGTATCTGCAAGTTTGTATGAACAGAATATTTTATCTTCTCCAGTATCAATTGAAAAGCTTGATATTCTTGATTTGGATCAAAGCTCAGCTGCTAATTTTTTTGATGAGTTATCAAATATAAAAGGTATAGATATGATTGTGCAGAGCCTATCTATGCGTTTTCCAAATAGTAGAGGTTTTAATGGAAATACTAATTATAGATTAAATCAATTAGTTGATGGAGTAAATAACTCATCTCCAGGACTCAGTTTTTCTCCAGGAAATATTTTTGGTGTAACACAATTGGATTTAGAGTCATTGGAGCTGTTAGTGGGTGCTTCTTCAGCTTTATATGGTCCAGGTGGTATGAATGGAACATTGATAATGACTAGTAAAAATCCTTTTGATTATCAAGGCTTATCTATTTCTCTTCAGGGTGGAATGATGCATCTTTCAAATAATTACGAAAAAAAAATTACGCCTATGCAAGATTTTAATTTTAGATATGCAAAAAAAATTAATGAAAAGTTTGCTTTTAAAGTCAAAGGAGGGTATTTAAGAGCAGATGATTGGAATGCAAGTGATTACAGAAACAAAAGGTATTTAAATAATCAAAATCTTGATAGATGGTATGATCCAGGTTATGATGGTGTAAATGTTTATGGCGATGAGGTAAGCATAAATATGGAAGATATAGAAGATGCAGTAGCAAAAGGATTTGCAGAAAATCTTGGTCATGTTGAAGGTACTTCTGAATATGAAGAATCTGTAAATATGATAAAATCAATTGTGCCAAATCAAGATTTAACTAGAACAGGATGGAAAGAAAAGGATTTGGTTTCATATGATGCAAAAAATATTAGATTAGGTACTAGTTTTCATTATAAAGTTAATCCAAAAACACTTGCAATACTTCAAGGTGATTATGCAAGTGGCACTAGCGTTTATTCAGCACAAAACAGATTTGAACTTAATAACTTTTCAATTATAACATACAAAGCAGAATTAAAAGGCGACAACTATTTATTTAGATTATCTGGAGCTAATGAAAATTCAGGAAATACATATGATGCTGGTACATTAGGTATTCAGATGAATGAGTCATGGAAATCGAGTGAATTATGGTTCCAAGATTATTTTACTGGATTTCTAACTGGCATTCTTGGTTTTCAATTAAATAATGAAGACGCTCATATTTTTGCAAGACAAACAGCTGATAATATTGATAAAAATGGCAATGTTTTGGATGTCTCAAAACCCTTTTTATTGCAACCTGGATCAAAAGAGTTTATAGAAACCAAACAATCTCTAATAAATAAGAGTATTGCTGATGGGGGAGCTAGTGTAATTGATAAAAGTTCTATGTATAATTTTGATTTTAACTATGATTTTAAAAATCAAATTCAAGGTTTTAAATTATTATTTGGTGCAAATATTAAATATACCATCATAAATAGTGAAGGTTCTATTTTTTATGATAAACCAGGTGACCCACTAGAAGTATATGAAATTGGATCTTTCTTACAATTTACAGATGAATGGTTTGGTAAAAGGTTTTTTCCTAATTTTTCTATTAGATTAGACAAAAATCAATATTTCAAACCTAGGATAACACCGAGGTTTTCCTTTGTTTATGCTACTGACGATACAAATGAAAAATTTATTAGAGTATCTGCTCAAACGGCTTTTAGATTTCCATCTGTAGTTGATCAATGGACTGATCTATATGTAGCTCCAGTGTATGTAGTAGGTGGACAATCTGTACTACAGGACATATATAATTTAAGAGACTCAAATATATATCCCCTTGATGGTAATAATCCTGTTTTGTCAAAACCAATTTTAACTGATTTATTTCAAATACCTGAGTTTGGACCTGAAAGAGTTATAGCTTATGAAATAGGATATAAAGGTTTATATTCAAATAAAAGGATGATGATAGATGCATATGCATTTTATAACAATTATAATGGATTTTTAGCCGCTCAACTTCTTGCACAAAATCCAGGCACTTCTGATGAAAAAAGATTTCAAACTACAGTAAGTTTAGAACAACCTGTAAACTCCTATGGTTGGGCTTTAGGAATAGATTATAACTTTAAAAATAATTTCAATTTATCAACCAATGTATCTTATAATGATGTTGATGAAGTAAATGATCCTGGTTTTCAAATACAATTTAATACTCCTGATTATAGGTTCAATTTAGGTGTAGGGAATAGAAAAATACTAAAGAACTTAGGTTTTAATATTAATTATAGATGGCAAAATTCATTTTTATGGGAGTCATCTTTTGGTGTTGGAGAGATTCCATCAATAAATAATCTAGATGCACAGATAAATTTGTTTTTACCTAAATATAAAACCAAAATGAAATTAGGTTGTTCTAATATTTTGAATAAATACTATACAACAAGTTTTGGAAGTGCTAATGTAGGTGCTTTACTTTATCTTACAGTTATTGCGGATAATATATTATAGTTCTAAATTGATCTAGCTGTATTTTTTATCAGATTCCATGATGATAGTACATGTTTTTTGTTAGATAAAGTGTTACCAATGGGCATTCTTAATGAAAAAATATTGTTAATTTTTGTGTGTGATAGATAGACTTTTCCTGAGTTATTTAGTTTTTTAAGTAACTTTTTATTTAAGTTATCTAATTTATATTCATCATTTATTTTAATAGGTTTAAATCTGAAATTTACCATATTAAAGTTTCTTTTAGCTGTTATTTCAAAATCGTTTATTTTTTCTATTTTCTCATTTATAAGCTTTGCTAATTTTATATGTTTTTTTAAAATTTTTTTAATACCATCTATACCATAACTTCTAATTACAAACCATAATTTTAAACTTCTAAACCTTCTTCCTAATTGTATGCCCCAATCTTTATAGTTATTTACATTTTTCGACTTTGTTTTTAAATATTCAGGAAATATTTCAAATGTTTTAATTAAAGCTTCTTTGTTTTTTACAAAGTAAATACTACAATCGAAATTTGTTAGCATCCATTTATGAGGATTAAATAAAAAACTGTCAGCTAAATGGATATTTTTAATATGTTTTTGATACTTTTTAATTATCAATGCAGATCCAGCGTATGCTGCATCTATATGGTGCCAAATTTTGTATTTTTTTGCTATTAATGATATTTTGTTAATTGGATCAAGAGAAACTGTCCCTGTTGTACCAAATGTACTAATTATTGCTAAAGGTGTTTTATTTAGATCTATGTCTTTTTTGATTTTATATTCTAAATCCTTTGTATTCATAGATAAATCATCATTTGTATCAATTTTTATCAAATTATTTTTACCTATCCCTATTATTTTAATAGCTTTTTCAACACTTGAATGAGCTTCTTTAGAAGTATAAACTATAAAATTATTATTATTTAAACCTTTTTTATTAACTGTATAATTAGATATAACTTCTCTGGCTGTTAATAAAGAAGTAAGGGTTCCAGATGATGCAGTGTCGTTTATTACTCCAGACCAGTTTTTAGGTATTCCCATTTCATTTTTTAACCAATCAATTACTTTCTCCTCTAATTCTGCTGCAGCAGGAGATGTTTCCCATATCATACATTGTGCACCAATTGTTGAGATAATCATTTCTGCTAGAATTGATGGATAGCTATTATTTGCTGGAAAAAATGCATGAAAATTTGGATGTTGCCAATGAGTCATTCCCGGAAGAATAATATTTTTAAAATCATCTAGGATTTCAGAAAAATTTTCACCTTTTTTTGGTGGGATTTTTGGAATTTTATTAAATATATCTCTTGGTTTTACTTTTGATTTAACAGGATATTTATTTAACTCATTAAAATAGTTAACCATCCAATCTAATGTGTTTTTTGAATTTATTTTAAATTCTTTTTTTTTCATATTTGCTAACAATTAAATTATCATAGTATTTATTAAAAACTATTTCTTTTTAATATAAATTTAAATCAAATTATTTTTAGGATACAATAACGATAAAATAGATATATAAATATATGGAAAATATGAAAATAATATCTTGGAATGTAAATGGAATACGTGCTATTGTAAAGAAAAATTTTATAAATGATATAAACAAAATAAATGCTGATATAATTTGTTTACAAGAAACTAAAGCAAATGTTGAGGAAACTAAAAATGCTCTATCTGTATTTGATGAATATAATATATATGCAAACTCATCAAAAGCAAGAAAAGGTTACTCTGGCACAGCTATATTAACAAAAATAAAACCATTAAATGTTATTTATGATATAGATATTGAAATCCATGACCAAGAAGGCAGAGTGATTTTAATGGAATTTGAAAAATTTAATTTAATTAATGTTTACGTTCCTAATAGTGGACAAGAATTAAAAAGAATAGAATATAGAAAAAATTGGGACAAAGATTTTTTGAATTACTGTATAGGTATAAATAAAACTAAATCATTAATTATTACTGGAGATTTTAATGTTGCTCATCAAGAAATTGATATAGCTAGACCAAAAGCTAATTATAATAAAACATCTGGGTATACTCAAATAGAAATCGATGGGTTTTCCAAATTTTTAAATAATGATTTTATTGACATTTTCCGTATGAGAAATCCTGAAAAAATTATTTATACCTGGTGGAATTATAGATTTAGAGCAAGAGAAAGAAATGTAGGGTGGAGGATAGATTATTTTTTAATTGACAAAAAATTAATTAATTCTATCAATTCTATAGATATTGAGGATAAAATTTTGGGATCCGATCATTGTCCAATTACATTAGAATTAAATGTAAATAATATATAATCTTACTTAACTTTATAACTTCAAATTAAAATTATTAAATGAATAACTTTTTCTACAATTTTATTTTAGTCTCCATTATATTTTTTTCCTACAATAGTCTTTTCTCACAGTCAGAAAAAATAAAATGGATCAAACCAGAAGAAATTAATGAAATTCAAAAGTCTAATCCAAAAAAAATTATGATTGATTTATATACAGACTGGTGTGGGTGGTGCAAGGTAATGGATAGAACAACTTTTTCTGATAAAAATGTAGCTGAGAAAATAAATTCTAATTTTTATCCAATAAAAATTAATGCTGAATATCAAGGTGAAATTAACTTTAATAATAAGATATATAAATATTTAGATGCCAAACCAAGAGGAATAAATGAATTGGCTTATTATTTAACTAATGGTCAACTTTCTTATCCCATGACAATTTTTTTAGATGAAGAATTTCAAATTATAACTCTTTTACCTGGATATCATAAATCTAAGTTTTTTAAATCTGTATTAGATTATATTGGTGAGGATTATTGGAAAGACAGATCTTGGGAAGAATTTAATAAATAAATAAAAAACACTAAATTTGTCAATTACTTTTAGATAGCATGTATATCAAACAAATATACACTTCTTGTATGTCACAGGCATCATATTATGTTGAGTCAGATAATGATTGTGTAATTATAGATCCTTTAAGAGATATTGAAATTTATGATGATCTTATATCAAAAAGAGGAAAAAACTTAAAATATGTTTTTGAGACTCATTTTCATGCTGATTTCATTTCTGGTCATATTGATTTAGCTAAAAAGTACAATTCAAAAATAGTTTTTGGCCCAAATGCCAATCCTAGATATGATGTTTTAGTAGTAAAAGATAATGATGAGTTATCTCTAGGAAAGATTAAATTTAAAATTCTTCATACGCCTGGTCATACTATGGAGTCAATTTGTTATTTATTAATTGATGAAAAAAACAAAGAACATTCAATTTATACGGGTGATACTCTGTTTATTGGAGATGTGGGGAGACCAGATTTAGCTTCAGAATCTATTAAATCTACAGAAGAAATGGCTGGATTATTATTTGATTCATTATATAAAAAAATAAAGAAATTACCTGATCATGTATTGGTTTATCCAGCTCATGGTAAAGGAACTCAATGTGGAAAAAATTTATCTTCTGAAAATCATTCAACTATTGGTGATCAAAAATTATTCAATTATGCCCTTAAGTTTAAATCTAAAAGTGATTTTATTAATTCAATAATTTCTGACATTCCATCTGCACCTGATTATTTTAAAGAGTCTGTTCTTAAAAACTCTAAAGGATATGATTCATTAGATTTATTTTTAAAAGAATCACTTAAATCAAATGATCTTCTTGAGTTTGATAATCTTAAAGATAATTCTGTAATTATTGATACTAGAAAATCATCAGATTTTGCCAAAGGACATATAAAAGATTCCATCAATATTGGTTTAAATGGTAGATATGCAATTTCTGCTGCTAATTTGTTAAATATTAAATCAAAAATATTAATTGTTTGTAATCCTGGTTTTGAAGATGAATCTGTAATTAGATTAT
>CACOMW010000018.1 GCA_902628365.1 uncultured Marinoscillum sp.
GTCACCGGTTTTTTAACTTCTTTCTCCTCTTTTTTATCTTCTTTTTTCGTTACCGGTTTTTTAACTTCTTTCTCCTCTTTTTTATCTTCTTTTTTCATTACCGGTTTTTTAGTTAATTCTTTATGACTTAAAGCAAGCCTTTTATTTTGATTGTCTTGCTCCAAAACAATAACTTCAAGATTTTCACCTACTTTTATAAATTCTGATGGATGTTTAATTTTTTTCTCCCATGAAAGATCAGAAACATGAACAAGTCCATCGATTCCTTCTTGAAGTTCAAGGAATAATCCAAAATTTGTCAAATTTCTTACAACTCCATTATGTTTAGTTCCAACTGAATACTTTTTTAATAATTTTTTATTAGTCCAAGGATCTTGATTTAATTGTTTTACTCCAAGAGACATCTTTTTCTCATTTCTATCAATAGATAAAATTATAGCTTTCATTTTATCTCCTACTTTCATAAAATCAGAAGGATTTCTCAGATGTTGAGACCAAGACATTTCAGAAACATGTATTAATCCTTCAACTCCGGGTGTTAACTCTAAAAATGCTCCATAATCAGCAACATTGACAATTATACCTTCTACTTCTGAACCAACATCTAGTTTTTCATCTAAAGAATTCCATGGTTGTTCAGTTAATTGTTTCATACCTAGAGATATTCTTTTATCCTTGTTATTATATTCTAAAACTACAACTTTAATTTTTTCATCTAACTTTAAAATATCTTGTGGATGATTAACTCTACCCCATGAAATATCAGTGATATGTAATAATCCATCAATACCACCACCCAAATCAACAAAAACACCAAAACTTGTCATATTTTTAACCGATCCTTCTAATACTTGACCAATTTCTAACTTTTCTAAAATCTTTTCTTTCTTTGCCTCAAGATCTTTTTCAATTAATACTTTATGAGAAACTACCACATTATCATTTGAGTAATTAATTTTAATAACTTTAACTTCTAGAGGTTTGTTTACATAAATGTCATAATCTCTAATTGGTTTAACATCTATTTGAGATCCAGGTAAAAAAGTTTCAATGCCATAAATATCCACGATAAGGCCTCCTTTAGTTCTTCTTTTAACAAATCCTTCAATAACCTCATCATTATCAAGGCCTTTTTGAATATTATCCCAAGATTCTATAAGTTTTGCTTTCTTTCTTGAAAGAATAAGTTCTCCTTTAATATTTTCTCTCTCTTCAACATATACATTGACAGTATCTCCTAATTTTAAATCTTTATTATCTCTAAATTCAGAAATAGAAACAATTCCATCAGACTTAGAACCTACATTTAAAACTACGTCTCTATTAGTGATACCAACAACCTTTGCTTCAATTACTTGTTTTTCAACAATATTGTTTAAACTTTCAGTATATAACTTTTCTAAATCTTTTCTTTCTTTATCAGAATATTCAGAAGAAAAATCATTTACAGAATCCCATGAAAATTCTTCTAATTTTTCTTCTTTAGGTTTTGATGTTTTTTTAGCAACTGGTTTTTTAACCTCTTCTTTTTTTGAAACTTTTACTGCTTTTTTAGAAGTAACAACTTTTGATTTCTTTTCTACAGGCTTTGATACTTTTTTCGTATCTGGTTTTTTAACCCCTTCTTTCTTTGAAGATTTTACTGTCTTTTTAGAAGTAGTAGCTTTTGATTTCTTTTCTACAGGCTTTGATACTTTTTTCGTATCTGGTTTTTTAACCACTTCTTTATTTGAAGATTTTACTGTCTTTTTAGAAGTAGTATCTTTTGATTTCTTTTCTACAGGCTTTGATACTTTTTTCGTATCTGGTTTTTTAACCACTTCTTTCTTTGAAGATTTTACTGTCTTTTTAGAAGTAGTAACTTTTGATTTCTTTTCTACAGGCTTTGATATTTTTTTCGTATCTAGTTTTTTAACCTCTTCTTTTTTTGTGTTTGTTTTCTTATTCGTTTTTTTAACAGGACTCATAATATTTGCTCTATATACTCTATCCTAGCGAGCTAACTAAAATAGATTTAGTTAAACATAATTTTCGAATTAATTAAGTTATTAAATCGAGCGCAAATCTATATAAATTTATTTTAAGACTTTATTTTTTATAAAACTTAATTTTATAATAATTTTTATTATTATTACAGTATTAAACCAACCTGACTATAAATGGATGAAATAACGTCAACATTCAATGCTTTCTTTGATATGCATCTTGATGCTTTGGAGTTGTCAACCATTCTATTATGTTTAGCTTCGATTTTTTCTTTAATTAATTTACGCTTACTAAAACTTCCTCAAACTATAGGATTGATGGTTTTAGCTTTAGCATTATCACTTTCTATTCTTGTATTAGGATTTATTTACCCAAAAATTTTTAATCTAGCACTATTTATTACAACAGAATTTGATTTTAGTGATATGCTAATTCACGTAATGTTACCTCTACTTCTTTTTGCTGGTGCATTAACAATTAATGTAAAAGAATTTTTGAAAGAAAAAGTCACCATATTATCTCTTGCTACTTTTGGAGTTATTTTTTCAACATTTGTAGTTGGCACTCTTACTCATTCATTGATTAATCACCCATTTTTTAATTTAGGTCATTTAGGTATTTCTTATGTTGATTGTTTACTTTTTGGTTCTCTTATTGCTCCTACGGATCCAATTGCGGTTTTATCGATGGTAAAAAAAATGAATTTATCTAAAACTACTGAAACTAGAATAGCAGGTGAATCTTTATTTAATGATGGGATTGGTGTTGTTCTTTTTCTAACATTATTAAATGTAAAATCTGATGGAGTTGATAATGTAACTGCAATGAGCGTAGGATCTTTATTTGTTACTGAAGTTGTTGGTGGAGTTGCATTAGGAGCACTTATTGGTTATTTGGGTTTGAAACTTGTTGAGTACGTTGAAAATGAACATGTAGAACTTGAGGTTTTAATAACATTAGCTCTTGTTTTATTTGTTGCAGTAGTATCTACAAGACTTCATTTCTCTGCACCATTAGGTGTAGTAGTTCTTGGTTTATTTTTAAATCAAAGTTCAAAAGAAGAAGAAGGATCCGAGAAAGCTATGGGTGATTATGTTTATAAGTTTTGGCATCTATTAGATGAAACTTTAAATGCCATATTATTTATATTGATAGGATTAGAAATAATAATATTATTTAGAGACTTTAATCCTATTTATCTTATCCTTTCAGTTATTACAATAATCGTGGTTGTTTCATCTAGAGGAATTGGAGTATTTATTCCAATTAAAATTCTATCATTTTTTAAATCTTTTGAAAAAAATACAGCTATGATTATTACTTGGGGCGGTCTTCGAGGAGGTTTAAGTATAGCTTTAGCTCTTAACTTACCAGATACACTTGGAGATGGCAAATCACTTATTTTAATTTTAACATATGCCGTAGTTTTATTTACAATTTTAGTTCAAGGTCTTTCAATGAACAAAATGGTAAAATCTTTATCATAGTATAATTTTTTTTAATTATGAGAATACTTTTATTTACAGCTATACTAATAGTTTTAAACTCCTGTAATAATAAAGTTGAAGTAGATTTAATAATTTTTAATGGAACAATTCATACTCTATCTAATGTTAATGAGGTTGAATCTATTGCAGTAAAGGATGGTCTAATTTATGATTTAGGAAGTATCCAAAAAATAAATAAATATAAGTCTGAGAATACTAAAATAATTGACCTAAATGGATCTACGATTATTCCTGGATTTATTGAAGGTCATGGACATATTATGGGTGTAGGATATAATGAAATGAATTTGGATTTACTAAAAACTAATAGTTATGATGAAATTATTGATATAGTAATAAATAAATCAAAATCAATAGAAGAAGGAAAATGGATAATAGGTAGAGGATGGCATCAAGATAAATGGAAAGATTCTCCAGAAAAACTTATCAAAGGCTTTCCTACACATGATAAATTATCTAAAGCCATTCCTAATCATCCAGTATATTTAAGGCATGCTAGTGGACATGCATCACTTGCTAATGCTAAAGCAATGGAAATGTTTCAAGTCAACAAAAACTCTGCTGATCCAGATGGAGGTGAAATTTTTAGAGATATATCAGGTAATCCAACTGGTGTTTTTAATGAAACCGCTCAAGGTTTGATATCTCCACCAAATAATACATTTGAAGATCATTTAAAAGCTTTAAAGTTAGCTAATGATCATGCTATAAAAAATGGCATTACCTCTTTTCATGATGCTGGTTCTGATTTTAAAGACATTCAAGCTTACAAAACTTTAGCAGAAAATAATGAACTTGATTTAAGACTTTACATCATGCTTAATGGAAGAAATGATAGTTTACTTAGTTATTATTATTCTAAAGGTCCTCAAATAGGATTATATGATGGTCATCTAACAATTAGATCAATTAAACTTTATGCAGATGGAGCTTTAGGTTCTAGAGGCGCTTGGTTGATTGAAGATTACAGTGATCAGGAAGGAGCTCATGGTCATGTTGTAACACCTATCGAAACTTTAAAAAAAGTAACAAAAGAAGGAGCAAATTATAACTTTCAAATTTGCACGCATGCAATTGGAGATATGGCAAATAGAGAGGTTTTGAATATTTATGAAAAAAACTTAACCCCCAATAATAATAAAAGATTTAGAATAGAACATTCTCAACATATAGATTTAGAGGATATTCCAAGATTTAGTGAACTTGGAGTTATAGCTTCAATTCAAGGAATTCATCTATCATCTGATAGACCTTGGGCTATTAATAGATTAGGTAAAGAAAGAATTATTGATAGTGCTTATCCATGGAGGAAACTCATTGAATCAGGAGCAGTATTAGTTAATGGGACAGATGCTCCTGTTGAACCCATCAATCCTATAGAAAGTTTTTATGCATCTGTTACAAGAAAAACTCTTGAAGGACAACCTGATACCGGGTATGAACCAGAGGAAAAAATGACAAGAATTGAAGCACTCGAATCTTACACAATAAATGGTGCATATGCAGCTTTTGAAGAAAATATAAAAGGATCAATTGAAACTGGAAAATTAGCAGATTTTACTGTATTAGATCAAGACATATTAACTGTTGAAGAAGATAAAATTCTTGATACCAAAATATTAATGACTATAATTGGCGGAGAAATAAAATTTAATAATTTTAAATAGTATTAAATTCTTTTCAATAAGTACAAAATAAGTCCTACAACAATAATATTAACTATTAATTGGTTATGAAATACTAAATCCTTTATAATAAAAAGATTAAATAGTAATAAAAAAGATTGAAATGATATAATTAGCATTACTGATTTAGCATGTGAAAAGCCTTTATCTATAAGTAGATGATGAAGATGAGACCTATCCGGTTCAAAAGGAGATTTTCCATTATATAATCTTAATACAAAAACCCTAACAACATCTAATAACGGATATGAAATACATAAAACAACAAACAAAGCAGGATTTATTGGCATAAATACATCAATACCTTTAGATGAATTCAGGGCACCTAATGATATAGTAGCTAATAACAAACCAAAACCTAACGAACCTGTATCCCCTAAAAACATTTTTTTCTTTTTTGAAAAATTATAAGTTAAAAAAACAGTAATTGTAGAAGCAAAAGGTAGTAAAATATGATAATAATATTGACCAGACAAATAAAACAAATAACTAAAAATGAATATAAAAAATAGAGTTAATGAAGATGATAAACCATCAATACCATCAACTAAATTTATTGCATTCACTATCCCTATAAATACAAAACAAGAAAATACAACAGAATATGTTTGATCAAGTTCATGAATATTAAAAAGTCCATAAAAAGATGAAATTAAAGAATTATCTAATCTTGCTAATAAAAAAAAAGCAAATAATTGGACAAAAAATTTATATAATGGTTTTATACCTTTTATATCATCATATATACCAATAATAACTATACATAATCCCATTATCATAAAAGAATATATTTCATCGCTTGATATATGCTCTTCAAATAATATTGTATATAGTAGAAGAATAGAAAACCAAACTATTCCAATAGCTAAACCACCCAAAGTAGGAACTTTATATTGATGAGAAGATCTTTCATTGGGTCTATCAAAAGCATTTAATCTAATTGATAACCCTCTAACAAGATCTAATAAAAAGATTGATAGAATAATTGATATTGATATTAAAACAATTAAAATTTCAAATTCATTAATTGAATAAGGTACATCAAATAATATATTAAAAACTACATTTAGAAAGTTTAACATCTCATACAATTAATACAAAAATATAAAAAATATATATTTAACTAATTAAATTGTTTTTCAAGAATTCTATACTTGATCTCCACCTTTTTACTTTTACTGTTAAATCCAAAAAAACTTTTATATTAAAAAACCCCTCTAATTGTTCTCTGGACAAAATTCCTAAATTTTTTATTGATGAACCTTTTTTGCCAATAATTATTTTTTTTTGACTTTCTGACTCAACAAAAATATATGCAAATATTTTTATAATTTCTTTTGATTTTTTGAACGAATATACTTGAACAAAAGATGAAAAAGGTATTTCTTGTTTATAATTTAAGAATATATTTTTTCTAATAATTTCAGATGAAATTTCTCTTTTTGATGATGAGGTAAAGTAATCTTTAGGGTAATAAGGTTTATGATTTGGTAAAAAATCAATAATGTTTTTTTTAACTATATCTATATCTTTTTCAGATTTACAAGATAAAATATGAAGTTTCTTATAATTAAATAATTTAAATTTTTGTTTATAATCTTTTTTATCATTTTTTATTAAATCAGCCTTATTTATAATGCAATAAAGAGGAATATTTTTCTTGCTAATAAAATCTAAAATCTTATTATTTAATTTTTTTTCATAAATATCAGAAAGATAAATAACTAAATCAGATCCATCAAAAGAAGAAAAAACTTTTGAATTCATATATTCGTGTAGTTTGTAGGAGGGATTCACATAACCAGGTGTATCAATAAATATCACTTGATAATTCATACCATTTACAACTCCAAGAATTTTATTTCTAGAAGTTTGTGGTTTATTTGTAACTATAGACAAATCTTCATTTAATAGTTTATTAAATAATGTTGATTTACCGACATTTGGATTACCTACTATTGATACAAAACCTGATTTAAAACTCATTTTTTTATCTTTTCTTGCCAAAGTTATAAAGTAATTTTACTTTTGCAGTATATCGCGGGGTGGAGCAGTTGGTAGCTCGTTGGGCTCATAACCCAAAGGTCGCAGGTTCAAGTCCTGCCCCCGCTACAATATAAAGAGACTTTTAAGTCTCTTTTTTTTTATATTTATTAATAGCTTTTCTAACTGAATTATACTTTTTTATCATATTTTTAGACTCTTTATAAGATACTTTTAGTTCATCAGCAACAAATCTAATTCCTCTGTCAACCAACTTAGAATTTGAAAGCATCATATCAACCATCTTGTTTCCTTTTACTTTTCCTAGTTTAATCATTAAAGAAGTGGATACCATATTCAATATAAGTTTTTGAGCTGTTCCAGATTTCATTCTAGTACTTCCTGTTATTACTTCGGGTCCCAAAATTGTTTCTATAACTACCTCAGCATATTCTGATGCTTTGGATTTAGTATTGCTAGTGATTAATCCTGTAAGAATATTATTTTTTGAGGAATATTTTAATCCACCTATAACATAAGGAGTTCTACCTGATGCAGTAATACCTATAACTGAATCTTTTGAAGATATATTATAATTTTTTAAATCTTTCCATGCTTGATTAAAATCATCTTCAGCATTTTCTATAGAATTTCTAATAGCATTATCACCCCCGGCTATTAAACCTATTATAACATTATTATCGACACCATATGTTGGTGGACATTCTGAAGCATCTACAATTCCAAGTCTTCCAGGTGTACCAGATCCTATGTAAAAAAGTCTTCCACCTTTATTCATTTTATTAAAAATTTTATCAATAAGAATTTTAATATTGTTTAATGATTTTTCAACTTCATATGGAACTTTTTTATCTTCATTATTAATAATTTTAAGTAACTCAATTGTAGATTGATTTTCTAGATTATTATATTTTGAAAAAGATTCAGTAGAAAGCAATACTTAATTTTTAATTGATATTTTTTATTAATACCACTGTAGTAAGTGCACCAGTCAATAAACCGAAGATGGAGGTAAATCTTTCAAAAAACGCTCCATCTGCCCTATCTTTTTCTGGTTTGAATGCTACAAAGATTTTTGAATCAGGATGAACTTTTGGATTTCTCATAAAACCAATTCTCTTAGAGCTTCCACTAACAAATGTAACACTTGCCTTCCCTCCTCTTTTGGAAAGTTTCCCTCCGGAGTTTTTTAAATAATATTTAGCTTTCTTTCCTTTTTCCCATATAAATGAAGATTCATTTTGTACCGCTCCATTAACTTCTACTTCCCCATCTGTTGATGATATAAAAATTTCATCACCATCTTGAATTATATTTAAATTTGATTTTTTTAATGAATTTGTTGCAGTTGCAAGATTAACAAAAAGATTTTTACCATTTCTTTTAATATATGAAGAAGGTAAATAAGCTGTATTTTTTAACCCTCCAGCATAATCAATTATTGTAGAGAAACTTGCATTTTTATATTCTAATGTTATTGGTCCAGGCCTATTAACTTCCCCACTTACTGTTACTGAATTCAATTCATATTCACCTTGAAGTTTGTATATTTGAATTACATCAAAATTTTCAAGAAAAGTAGAGTTTTTGTTTAATAAAGAATCACTTCCATTAAGAAAATTTTGATTAATATTAATTATATATCTATCGGATGATTTTAAGGGATCATCAAAATTTATTCTATTCAAAATTACACTTTCTGTATCGGCAAAATCAGCAAAACCTCCAGCATTTAATATTAAATTTTCTACAGTCATATTTTCTTCTAAATCATATTCTCCAGGGTTTTTTACATATCCTAAAATCTGTACGGAGGGATTAATATCTGAAAAAACATCTTTACTGTAAAAAATCACTTCATCTCCAGGAACTAAATAATAAGGATCTATAATATTATTTGTGACATTATTTAAATTAAATGATATTGTAGAGAATAAACCACTTTCAACATTGAATCTTTTTACATCAACTCTAGAATTTAATATTTTTGATTTGAACTTTAATTCTTCAAATGATGTAGAAGAAAATATTACATCATACAATGTTAACCCATCACTCCAAAAAATTGTTTTAGTATTTTGATCAATTTCTTCTTCTTCTTCTTCTTCTTCTTCTTCTTTGTCTTCTTTATTACTTTCTGTTTCAACTAAACCATCAATTCCAATTTGAAAATCTTGATTTATTTCATTTTCCTCAAAGTCATAATCTTTTAATTTATTATTTATATAATCAAAAAATTCTTTTTTTTCATTTCTATCCAACTCTTCAATATTCTCTACTTCAAATCTATCTAAAGTATTAGAAAATAGTTTTTCAAAATCTAGATCTTTTTCTAAATTTTCTTCATCTTCTAAATCAATTGGATCGTCTTTTATTGAATTAGGAAACCCTCTAACTGTTATTGTTAATTCACCCTTAACTTCTTCTAAATTATATAAATAAACTGAATCTTGATCATCTAATTTTACATCAACTATTTCATCAAGAACATTTTTTAAATTATAGGTTTTAAAGCTTCTATTTCCTGAAATATCTTCCTTATAAATATCTACCTTACTTAAATAAGTCCTTGGTAATATATTTTCACCTGCATATATTATTAAATCTCTTAAATTATTAAATTGATTTAAGGGATAAGTTCCAGGTTGATTTATTGAACCATTTAAAGTAACCTTATTTAAAACTTTATCAGAAATATCATTGACTGATATTTTATCACCATCTACTAAAAGAAAATTTTCATTTGACTTGGTTAAAATTTTAACTTTTTGTCCAATTGATATAATATTATTATTAATCTTATTTAATTTTTTTATATCCCTAATTTGAACATTATATCTTTTAGAAATTGAATACAATGTTTCTCCTTTTTTTACAATATGATAAATTTCACTACTTGTACCTAAATCATTAAATAATTTTGACACATTAACTGAAGTTATTTCTCTATTATAAATATCAGAATCTTTTCTTTTTTCAACCGGTATAATTCTTTCAATAACTAAATTAGTAGAAGCTTCAGGCATAAGCCCACCAGAAAAATTTAATAATTCTTTTATACCTTCATTATCTTTAAGTTCATAAATAGCCTCTTTTCTAATCGATCCAGTTATCTGAATAGAAGATTCTTTTGGAGGAATAAAAACAATATCATTATTCATTAATCTAATATCTTCATCTAAGGATCCTTTTGTTATAAAATCATACAAATCAACAGATTTAATAAGCTGATTATTTCTATATACACTGATATCTCTCAATGATCCAGATAATTTAATTCCACCTGAAGAATATATTGCATTTAATACGGTAGCAAATCCGTTAACCAAATGTGGTCCTGGTGAATTACTTTCCCCTAAAACATTAATTTTCACTGGTCTTAACTGAGTTAATGACACATCTATAAAAGATCTTTTTGGTAAATCAATAAGACCTGAAAAATATTTACCAAGAAATGTATTTAATCTGTTTTTAAGAGTTTTAAATGTATATCCAGATGCCATAAAAACACCAATATCTGGTAATAAAATATTACCATTTAAATCTATTTCAGCTTCAGTTTGATAAGAATTATCACCAAAAACATAAATCCTTAAAACGTCACCTGGTGATAAAATATATCCTTCATCTATATTTCCAATTAAATATTCTTTATTTGCGAATTCATTATTTACAAATACATCATAACCAAAAAATAAGATAGAATCCTTTGAATAAAAATTAAATTCTTCTTCTTCTTCTTCTTCTTGAGATAAAGAATCATATATCATTGGATATCTTAAAAAAGATGTAGTAGTATCAAATCCTCTATTGAATTGATTAGTTTGTTGTTCATTACCAATAATTTGATTGACATAATCATCATAAGAAATACCAAATAATGATGCCTGACGTCTAACTTCATTTTCAGTCAAACCTCGTTTTTTTAGTTCATTTAAAACATCTTGTTTTGATCTAACATTCATTCTAGAAGCCTCTTCTTTAACTTGATCTAAAGATTGAGAAGCTGCCTCAAATAAGGAGGATAATAAAAAAATAATTAAAAATATATGTTTCAAATTAATCAAGTTTAATTGAGATTAAGTAATCTATTTATAATCTGTTGATATTTAATCATGTTTTAAAAAATTGATCACCTAAAATGACACATAGATGAGCTACAAATGTAGATTAAAAATATAAAACTCACAAAATATGATCATTGAGAATGATATTTAGATAAATGTTTAATTGGTTTTGAAATAATTTTACCAATTTTAAATTCTTTTTTTTTTGAAATATTTTTAATATATGATTTAAAATAATAAGCTATAGATCCACAAAAATTTAGATAATATCTTTTATTATAATTACTTAAAATTTTATTAAAATAAGACGTAAAGTGTTCATTTATATAATAATCAACATAAGGATGGTCTTTATTTTCAAAGACAAATTCAGAAAAATTTGATACTAATTTAGAAGTGTTTGTTTCCAAATATATTTTTTCAAGTAGATCATTGTTCTTATCATACATTTTCTTAAAAATTAAAGATAGATCTTGAGGCAAATCATCTCTTTTATATTTAATAAAAATATTTTTTCCCATTTCAAAACCACTTCCTTCATCACCAAAAAGATAACCAAGTGAATTAATTTTTTTTATAATTTTTTTTCCATCATATAAACATGAATTAGATCCTGTGCCCAAAATGGAAACTATTCCACTTTTGTTTCCACATGTTGCTCTGCAAGCAGCTAAAAGATCGGTTTCTACAAAAATTGATGCATTTATTAATTTTTTAGATAATATTTTTTTTACTAAATTTTTATATTTTGGATTATTACATCCAGCACCATAGTAAAATAATTTTTTTACTTGATTTAAATCTATTTTCTTATTTATTAATTTTAATATTTCAATTAAAAATTCATTAGATAATGTATATGGGTTAAAACCTAAAGTTTGAATTGAAGTAAATTTATCGCCATCAACTAAACACCAATCCCCTTTTGTACCACCAATATCTGCAATAAGAATCATATTTATCAAATTAAATAGGCAATTATAAATTTATACAAATTATTTTTACAAATTATTTTACAAAAATATTATAAATGAAAATAGCAATAATTGGAGGGGGAATTGTAGGCTTATCAATTGGATATAAATTACAATTAATTAAAGGAAACAAAGTCACTCTATTTGAAAAAGAACATGAAGTTGGTCTTCACCAATCAGGAAGAAATAGTGGAGTTCTTCATTGTGGTCTTGCTTATAAACCTGGATCCCTTAAAGCAAAGCTAGCAGTAAATGGTATTAAGCAAATGATTTCTTTTTGTAAAAAAAATAATATTAATCATGAAATTTGCGGAAAGATAGTAGTTGCACAGAATGACTTAGAAATCAAAAACTTAGATAATGTTTTTAAAATAGGAAAAAAAAATGGATTAAATGGATTAAAGTTTTTAAGTAATAGTGAGCTAAAAATTAGGGAACCATATGTGTCAGCAAAAAAATCATTATTAGTTCCAGAAGAAGGAATAGTTGATTATAAAGGTGTGATGAAATGTCTAGAGAAACAAATAAAAGAATATGGAGGTTCAATAAAACTATCCTCAAATATCAAAAAAATTGAAAATAAAATAAATAAAATTCATATTAATAATGATGATGATGAATTTGATTTATTAATTAATTGTTCTGGACTTCAAGCTGACATTACATTTAAAAATTTAACAAAAGAAAAAAGACCATTAAAAATCGTTCCATTTAGAGGTGAATATTATAAACTTACTAAATCAGCTAAAAAACTTGTTAATCATCTTATTTATCCGGTTGGAAATCCAAAATTTCCATTTCTTGGGGTTCATTTTACAAAAATGATAAATGGTGATAGAGAAGTAGGCCCTAATGCGGTTTTATCGTTAAAAAGAGAAGGCTATAGTAATACTGATATATCAATTTCCGAAATGTATGATTATATAACATATCCAGGTTTTCTAAAGTTTATTGGTAAAAATTTTCTTTTTTGTATGAATGAGTTTTCAACATCATTATTAAAGTCATCGTTTTTAAATAAAGCTAAAATACTTATTCCAGAATTAAGAAGCGAAGATATTTATTCTGGACCTGCAGGTGTTAGAGCTCAAGCAATTAAATATAATGGTGAACTTCATATGGACTTTGAAGTGATAAGAAAAAATAATCAAATTCACTTATTAAATGCACCCTCTCCTGCTGCTACAGCATCATTATCTATAGCAGACTATGTCATTGAAAATTATATAACTTAATATGTATTGTTCTAATTATTTTAATTTACATGTATCATGTTGTCAAATTAATCGTTATTATTATTTATAATTTATAAAAACTGATTTACTTAAGTGGCATTGAAATAATATTATAATGGAAAATAAAAAAATTGTTTTTTTTGATGGTGTTTGTAATTTTTGCAATAGTACAGTGGACTTTATTTGGAACAATAACAAAAAAAGAAATTTATATTATGCTTCATTACAATCTGATTTCTCAAAAGATAAATTATTAAATAGTGGAATTAAGGATTTTGACTTAAAAACAATATATTTTATTGATGGTAAAAAAGTTTTTGAAAAATCACATGCTGTTTTTATAATATTAAAAAGCCTAGATGGTGTTTATCCAATCTTAGGGAAAATTGGCCTTCTTTTACCTAGATATATTTCAGATTTTTTTTATGATATAATAGCTAAAAATAGATATAAGATTATGGGGAAACAAGAAACATGTCGTATTCCAAATAAAGAAGAGGAAGAATATTTTTTAGGTTAATTAATTCATAAAACCTGAATAAAACCCTGATTAAAATGATTTCCTTCCATATATTTGAAATTATTTTTATTAAGAAAATCAATCACTAATTTTTTCATTTTATTAGAATTTCCTGTGACAATTTTAAATGGAGGAGTGTTTATAAAACAATAATCTTCTAATAATACTTCAATCTTATTGTAAGTAATTCCATGAAGATCTAATTTAAGTTCATGAGATTTTTTTTTGTTTCTTGTCATTAAAAAATTTAATTAAAACTTTGGTTATATACATTGAGACTATCAATAACTGATTGATATATATCATCCAACTCTTTTGGATTAAAAAAATAATGAGAATAACTTTTTCGATATTCCTCATCTGATATATTATATTTCTCAAAAACTTCCTTTTCGAGGATATTAAATATTGCTTTTGAAGAATCTTTTGAAAAATTTAACTGATTTACTTTCTCCTCAATTAAATGAATATCAATCAAAATTTTAACCATTTTTTCTTTTGAAATGAATTTTTTATTATCATCATGATCATTTTTACAAGAAAAAATTAAAAAAAATGTTAAAAAAAGAAAAATCCTAAAAGCCATATATTTTATTTCATTTTCAATAATCTAATTTTACATTCAAATGTAACTATTAATGAAAGAAATACTTAAAAAAGTAAGAAAATACGAAATCAAAATAAGAAAGGCTATTAATTTAAATTTACAAGGTAGTTATAATTCTATATTTAAAGGAACAGGTTTAGATTTTGATGATCTAAGACCTTATAATTATGGGGACGATGTAAGAACAATTAATTGGAATATATCGGCTAAACAAAACTCTATTTATATCAATACATACAAAGAAGAAAAAGAGCAATCCATTTTTTTCTTAATTGATGTTAGTAAATCTCAAGAAATAGGTAACAAAGAGGTTAATAAAATTAATATTTCAAAAGAAATTTGCTCTGTATTAACTCTTTCTGCTATACGAGAGAACAATCAAGTAGGATTAATATGTTTCTCAGATATTAAAGAAAAATATATAAAACCCTCAAAGGGTATAAGTCATGGATATTCGATAATAAAAAATTTATACAATCTTAAAACAAAATCGAAAAATACTGATTTAAATAAATTAATAAACTTCTCTATGAATGCAATAAAAAAGAAAAGTATAATAATTCTTATTTCTGATTTTCTAGATAAAGATTATATGAAAAATTTGATTTCAATGTCAAAAAAACATGATTTAATATTAATTCAAGTATTTGATAGTCAAGAAATAAAATCATCAAATCTTGGTATTATTCCTATTCATGAAAATGAGTCAAATACTAATTTATGGATTAATACCTCATCAAAAGATTTTCAAAAAACTCTTGATAAGACATTTAAATTGAATGAAGAAAAAATTTATAATGAAAGTAAGAAAAGCGGAATAAATTATTTAAAGATAAATACCAATGAAGATTATATTCCTTCACTTATAAAATTATTTAGAATAAGAAACAGATAAAATTAATCATGAGAATATTTCTTATTTTTTTTTTCTTTATAAACTTTGACTTAATTGGACAAGAGATTGAAATTAAAGCCAATTTTATAGAAGATTCGATTCAAGTTGGAAATGTAGTTTCTTATAACTTGAAAGTTACCTATCCAAATAATATAGAAGTTTTATTACCAGACTCAAATTACAATTATACCCCATTTGAATACATTGATAAATTATATTTATCTACAGTTGATGATTCCATATTTAACTATGATGAGGTAACTTATAAGTTCACATCATTTAATCTTGATTCTATTCAATTTTTAAAACTTCCTGTTTTTATAATAAATTCTGGAGATAGTTTAGTTATGAATAGTAATATTGATTCTATTTTTCTAATGCAGTTTATTGGGAAATTTTCAGATTCATTAAATGTAAAATCAAACACAAAACTTTCATTTGTTAATTTAGCAATAGACTATCCATTAATAACTAAATTAACATCTTTTTTATTCTTATTTTTAATTATATTTTATTTGCTTTTTAGAAAAAAAATTAAAAGATATTTCAAAATTAGAATTACAAAAAAAGAGTATAATAGATTTATAAATAAAATTGAAAAGCTTCATTTAGAAATCGAAGAAAATTATAAACTAGAAAGAATTGAACTATTCTTATTATTATGGAAAAGATATAATGAAAGAGTATCTAAATACCCATACTCAAGTTTAACAACTAATGAATTAATCCATTTAGGTATAGTAAATGATATTAAAACAAATCTAAATTCTTTTGATAATACTATTTATGGAAATAAAAAAATGAATGATTTTAATAAAAATTTTATTAAGCTAAAAGATCACAGTACAAAAATATTTAATAATAAATTAAAAGAAATAAATAATGAATAATCAATATCCTGACAATTGGTTTTCTTTTTATTGGTTTAAATATTCAACTTTATCAACTTATTCATGGGAAAATCAATTTTTTCTTTATCTGCTAATTTTGATACCTATCTTATTTTTAATAAAAATATTTTTATCTAAAAAAAATCGATTAGATGTATCAATACCAAAATACGAATTAAAAACAAATCATATATCATTATTACGGTTACTTCCTAAATTTTTAGTTACAATATGTTTTATACTTCTAATAATTTCTATATCTAGACCTCAAAAAAGCAATGAAAAAGTTGAGAGATGGACTGATGGAATAGATATTATGCTTGTAATTGATATAAGTGAGTCGATGCAAATAGAAGATTTTAAACCCAATAGGTTAGAATCAGCTAAAGAAGTTGCAAAAAAATTTGTAAACGGTAGATTTCAAGATAGAATTGGCCTTGTGGTTTTTTCTGGTGAATCATATTCAAGGTGTCCTTTAACAACTGACTATGATTTGTTGAATACTTTCATTGATGACATTGATTTTAGTTTAATTGAATCAAGAGGTACAGCTATTGGTAGTTCTATTGCAGTTGCAACAAATAGAATGAAAGAATCAAATTCAAAATCAAAAGTTTTAATTTTACTAAGTGATGGTGATAATACAGCTGGAAATATTGATCCTATTACAGCTGCTAAAATAGCTAATGCATATAATATTAAAATTTATACTATAGCTGTGGGTAAAGAAGGAAGAGTACCTTTTGGGAAAGATTTTTTTGGAAACACTAGATTTGTGGAGAATACTTTAGATGAAACCAATCTAAAAGAAATAGCAAAAATTGGGAAAGGTATGTTTTTTAGAGCATCTAATAATGAATCATTGAAGGAAATATTTGAAATTATAGACACATATGAAAAAGTTGAAATAAAAGAATCAAGATATAAAGAAACTATTGATTATTATCAATATTATTTACTGTGGTCAATGATTTTCTTTATAACTTGGATGATCGTAAAAAACACATTTGTTAATAATTCAATTATAGATTAATGAAAGTTAAAGACCTCTTAAATCAGAAAAGAAATGATATTACTTTAGTAGCTGTAAGTAAAACAAAACCTATTGAAGAAATTAAAAAAAAATATAATGAAGGTTTAATAAACTTTGGGGAAAATAGAGTGAATGAACTTGTACAAAAATTTAATCTTTTACCGAAAGATATTAATTGGCATATGATTGGTCACTTACAAACCAATAAAGTAAAAAAAATAATACCTTTTATAAGATTAATTCATAGCGTAGATAGCATGAAATTAATTGATAAAATTGAAAATGAAAGTAAAAAATTTGATAAAAAAACAAATATTTTATTACAAGTTCATATAGCAAAAGAAAAAAGTAAATATGGATTTAACTTCGAAGAAGTTAGAGATTTTTTTAAAAATCAATTAGATGAATCTTATAAAAATATTAATATAGTGGGGCTTATGGGAATGGCAACACTCACAAATAATAAAAATCAAATCAGAAAAGAATTTAAAAATCTTAAAATACTTTATGATGAAATAAAATCTCTTTCACAAAAAAATAATCAAAAAATAAAAATTCTATCAATGGGAATGAGTAGCGATTATAAAATAGCAATAGAAGAAGGAAGTAATATGGTAAGAATTGGATCTCTCATATTTGGAGAAAGAGACTAGTAACCTTTTAATTGTAAAAAGTAATTATTATAATAGCAAAGTAATTTTTTAAAGTCATCATGGATAAAAATAAAATATATACATATAGTACTCTTTTTTTAGCAATCTTACTTGCAGGTTACCTAGTAAATAGTATAAAAACTAGTATTGATGAAGAAGAAAAAATTACCAAAATGGAATCAAAAATTATTGATAAACTTAAATTAATTAGGAGTGCTCAAATTGCATATCAATCTGTTAACGGTGAATATACTTCTGATTGGGATAAATTAATAAATTTTATAGACTCAGGAGAAATTTATTTAATACAAAGAAGAGAGGAAACAATACTTCTTGAATATGGAGCTGAAGAAACAACTTTGTATTTAGATACAATAGGTAGTATTAGTGTAATAGACTCCTTATATTCTAATATTTCTAATTTTAGTTCCAAATCACTTCCTAATGTCCCTGGTTTTGAAAACATTAAATTTAAAATGTGGTCAGGTAAAATTGAAAAAGGTGGTGTAATGGTTAATGTAGTTGAAGTTAGAAATCCAAAACCTGTAGATATAAATAGAAGAGAAAGCAATGAAGCAAATATCCATAAACCTTTAAGATTTGGATCAAGAATAAGTATTACGACAGCAGGAAATTGGGAGTAATACCTCTTCATTATTAAATATAAATTATCAAACATCAAGTTACAGATCATTTATTAATTAAAATCACTGATTATTCTTTTCAGTATATTATTTTAAATAATAAAAAAATTTATGAATTAAAGAGCTACAAGATAAAGAACTTTCATTCTATTGAACAAAAAATTGATTTACTAAATAATATTGTAAAAAAAGATAATACGTTTAAAAAAAAAGTATGGAAAAGTATTAAAATATCAATTACTAATACCAAATTTAGCCTAATCCCAGAAGAATTTTTTAATTCTAAAAAATTAGATTTTTATTTATCTAATACTACTTCTTATTCAATAAAAAATGATAAAATTAATTTCTATTTTCATAAAAAATTGAAATTATATATCATTTATGCAATTGAAAAAAAATTAATTAATTGGTGTAATAAATCATTTAAAAAAATTCAATTATTTCATGAATCAAGCTCATTAATAAATGGTTTTTATATAACTAATAAATCAAAAGATTGTACTTCTTATATTTATTTTGAAGATCAGGTTTTTTATGTATTAATCTTTAAAAATAAAAAACTACTGTATTATAATTTTTTCTTGATAGAAAAAAATAAATTTTTGAACTATATTTTTTTAATATTAAATGAATTACAAATAGATCAAAATAATTTAAGCCTAGTTATTTCAGGAAAAGACACAAAAGGTTATAAAAATATATTAAAAGAATACTTTAAAAACATATCTGTTTATCAATCAAATGAATTAATAGAAAAAACAAAAGAAAGTAATAACATTAGTTTGTTATTTAATCATTATTTATAATAAATTAGTAAAAATTAATTTAATGAAAAAAATTGCTTTATTTCCAGGTTCATTTGATCCATACACTTTAGGTCATCATGATGTAATTCAAAAAAGCTTAAAATTATTTGATAAAATTATTATATGTATTGGCCATAACTCAAATAAAAATAGATATTTTAATCAAAAGAAAATTTTAAAAAAAATTGAAAAATTGTATCAAAAAAATAAAAAAATTGATACAATTATATATAATGAATTAACGGCCAAATTAGCAAAAAAATATAAGGCAGATTTTATTTTAAGGGGTTTGAGAAATACTACTGATTTTGAATTTGAAAATTCCATATCACAACTAAATAAACATTTAAATAAAGATCTTGAGACTGTATTCATTATTACATCACCAAAACATGCACATATAAGTTCTACAATAATTAGAGAAGTTCATCAATATGGTGGAAATATTAATAAATTTTTACCATATAAACTTAAATAAGTTTCGACAATGTATAAAAAATTTATTATTCTATTACTTTCATATATTGTATCAATGGAAATTTGTTTATCTCAAACGAATAAACCTATTTTACATGGAAAGCATTGGATAGCGATAACTGGAAAGCCATTAGGCGCTACTTCAGGAGCAATGATTTTTAGTAAAGGAGGTAATGCAATTGATGCAGCATGTGCAATGGTTGCTTCAACTGCTACAATGTGGGATGTTTTAGGTTGGGGTGGAGAAACGCAAGCATTAATTTATCATCCAAATCAAAAAAAAGTTATAGGCATTAATGCATTAGGTGTAGCTCCAACAGGTGCTACCCCAAAGTTTTATCAAGAAAAAGGATACTCAATTCCTCCTAGATATGGTCCACTGGCTGCAATCACACCAGGTACTCCTGCTGGAATCATGGTAATGTTAGCAGAATATGGTACAATGAGTCTTGAGGAAATATTACTTCCAGCTATGGAGATGGCCAAAGGTTATCCAATTGAAGCACAAGCAGCAAACTCAATAGAAAGAAATAAAGAAGAAATAAAAAAATGGAAATACTCAAAAGATATATTCTTAACTAATCAGGGTAAAGAAAGAGAAGCACCAAAAGAAGGAGATGTATTTGTTCAAAAAGATCTATATAATACACTAAATAAATTAGTTGAAACAGAAAGAGATGCTTTAAAAAGTGGAAAAAATAGAAAAGAAGCTATATATGAAGCTTATAAAAGATTTTATGAAGGTGATATTGCAAAAGAAATTGCAAGATCTACTCAAGAACAAGGTGGGCTGATTACACTAAAAGATTTAAAAAATTATGAAGTTTATATAGAAGAGCCATTAAAAATTACTTATAAAAATATTGATGTATACAAATTAACAACTTGGGTTCAAAGCCCAGTATTACTTCAGTCTCTAAATATGATTGAGAATTTAGATGTTAAATCCATGGGTTTTAATTCAACAAATTACATTCATAATCTTTATCAAATAATGAATTTATCTTTTGCAGATAGAGATTTTTATTATGGAGATCCATATTTTGAACCAAAAGAACCAATTGATGGTCTATTATCAAAAGACTATGCTAAAGAAAGATTAAAACTTATTTCTGATAAGAATAATAAAGAAATTAAACCAGGAAATCCTTACAAATTTCAAAAAGGAAGTAACCCTTTCTTACAGTACATTGATTCATGGGAAACAGATAACAACTTAGATAAAATCAAGTCTGCTTTTGATTTAAATCATAACATGAGTTCAAACTATAATTTCGAAGATTCATTTATGGCTGGAACAACAACTGTTCAAGCAGCTGATTCATCTGGCTGGATTGTATCTATTACTCCTAGTGGAGGATGGATTCCTGCAGTGATTGCTGGAAACACAGGAATTGGGTTAAGCCAAAGGATGCAAAGCTTTGTATTGGATCCAAAAGATGGGCCATATAATGTGTTGGAACCTGGAAAACGACCTAGAGCAACTCTAACACCAACTATTGCACTTAAAAATAATCAACCTTACTTGTCTTTTGCAGTTCAAGGTGGAGATTCACAAGATCAAAATCTTTTACAATTTTTTCTTAATATGGTTGAATTTGACATGAACGTGCAAGAAGCTTGTGAAGCACCTAATATAAATAGTTTTCAAATGAGATCATCATTTGGATATCATGAAAATAAACCAGGTGATTTACTTCTTCATGATTCTACACCTCGATTTATAAGAAAAGAATTGGTAAAAAAAGGATATAAACTTCAATTTAGACCTAAAACATCAGGCCCAATTAATGCTATCTTTTTTGATAATATTAATAAAACATTCCAAGGAGGATCAAGTGATTTTGGAGAAGATTATGGAATTGCATGGTAATTATAATCATCCTATAACTGTAAAAAAAAGAATTTATTCTTCTAAAGAAGATTTATGGAATTTAATATCAAAACCAGGATATTTAAATTTAATACATCCTTTTTGTAAACAAAATAATGTGATTTCCTGGAAATTAAGTAACCATAGCGATGAATTAATTTATCTTAATAATTTAAAATATATTCGTGATTTTGTAAAATGGAATAAAAAAAATGGATATGAATTAGTTATTGGAGAAAAAAATAAAAAAAAATCATTAGTAAAATGGAATATTTCATTAGTAAATAATAAAACTTACTTATCCATTACTGTGTACCCATACTTAATGAATCAATATCCTAAAATTATTTCCTTTTTACCATATTTAATCTATATTGAGCCTATGTTAAAGTCATATTTGAATTCAGTTCTAATGGGAATAAATTGGTATTTAAAAACTAAAAAACCGGTATCCAAAAATCAATTTGGAAAACATAAATGGTTTTCTTAAGATATGAAAACAATAAATTGAAAGAGCCTCCTGCCGGGATCGAACCAGCGACCTAGTGATTACAAATCACTTGCTCTACCATCTGAGCTAAGGAGGCTAATATAGGGAGCAAAAATATAATATTTTTTAAATATCTAATTAACCATATTACAATAATTTTGATATACTTCTGAGGGTGACAAAAGTTTACTTCTGTAATAATGAATAGCTGCAATTGCTCCATCAAAATAAATACCGTTTCTACCTCCATTTTGAGAGCTTGCTTCACT
>CACOMW010000019.1 GCA_902628365.1 uncultured Marinoscillum sp.
TGTTCTGTTTCTCTTATCCAAGACGGAAGGGTTATTGATTCAGAAAATATTAACATTAAAAAATCTCATTCAGAATTTATACTTGTTTTAATAAAAACTCTTCTTAAAAGAGTTAAAATTTCATTAAATCAATTATCGGCAATTGCAGTTAATAAAGGGCCTGGTTCATACACAGGATTGAGAATAGGAGTTTCTACAGCAAAAGGACTTTGTTTTTCTTTGGATCTTCCTTTAATTTCAGTTGATTCATTAGACTTGATGATTAATGATGTAATAAAAAAAGATTTAGTTGATTCAAGTAGTTTATTATGTCCAATGATAGATGCAAGAAGAATGGAGGTTTATACAAAAATCGTTAAATTCGATTTAACTGTTTTAAAAGATACTCATGCAAAAATATTAAGTAAGGATTCTTTTAATTCTATTTTAGAAAAAAATAGAATTAATTTTTTTGGGAATGGTTCAAATAAATTCCAAAATTTAATTAAATCAAAGAATGCTTTTTTTATTGAAAAAATAATTCCTAAGTCTATAAATTTTGATCAAATAGTACATGGTAAATATTTAGAAAAAAAATTTGAAGATTTGATTAATTTTGAGCCTTATTATTTAAAAGAATACTACTTTAAAAATTAATATGAAGGGAGAAATAGTAAATAGAGTATCAAATAGTTCGCTGGAAACAATTGATATTAAATCCTTTAAAGGGTCTGAAGATTTGATTTCTATTGATTTCAAAGATTTTTTAAAAAATGAATTTGTTTTAATTGAAAAGGATTTTAGAAAAACAATTTCTACTTTAGATACTAGTAAATATATAAATAAGTGTATTGCAATTAATTGTAGTAATGATGCTATTATTCCTCCTTGGGCTTACATGTTACTTGTTTCTAAGCTAGAAAAAATTGCTAAAAAAATAGAATTAGGCGATTTGGAATATTTAGAAAAAATAATTTTTTTGGAAAATATTAATACTTTTGATTTTTCGATTTACAATAAAAAAAAGGTAATAATAAAAGGTTGTTCTGATTTAAATTATGTTAATTCTCTTTATTCGGAAATAATTAAAAAGATTTTACCTTTTGCTGATAGCATTATGTATGGTGAGCCATGTAGTACAGTCCCAATTTTTAAGAAAAAAAAATAATAATTTTTATATTTTATTCTTTATTTTTTTTTCAAATTAAATTAGATATATTTCTTTGGTGAATGAATAAAATATTTCTAGCTTTGCAAGCGCTTTGAAATAAGCATTTTTTTTGAGTAATTTTTACTCACATTTAAATTACTTATTTTAAGTAATTTAAAACGTTCTTTGAACTATTGTAATGACAACATACCACTTGGATGAACTTTTTTGTTTTTTCCAGATAGCAGCCAGGTTTTAATACATTTATAATATATTATTATGGAGAGTTTGATCCTGGCTCAGGATGAACGCTAGCGGCAGGCCTTATACATGCAAGTCGAGGGGCAGCATTTACTTCGGTAAATGGCGACCGGCGAACGGGTGCGTAACGCGTATGCAACCTACCTTTAACTGGGGCATAGCTCGAAGAAATTCGAATTAATTCCCCATAGTACAATAATATCGCATGATATAATTGTTAAAGATTTATCGGTTAAAGATGGGCATGCGTCTGATTAGTTTGTTGGTGAGGTAACGGCTCACCAAGGCCACGATCAGTAGGGGTTCTGAGAGGATGATCCCCCACATTGGTACTGAGACACGGACCAGACTTCTACGGAAGGCAGCAGTAAGGAATATTGGGCAATGGGCGAAAGCCTGACCCAGCCATGCCGCGTGCAGGATTGAAGACCTTATGGGTTGTAAACTGCTTTTATATAGGAAGAAAAAACTCTTGCGAGAGTAACTGACGGTACTATATGAATAAGGACCGGCTAACTCCGTGCCAGCAGCCGCGGTAATACGGAGGGTTCAAGCGTTATCCGGATTTATTGGGTTTAAAGAGTGCGTAGGTGGTTTATTAAGTCAGTGGTGAAATCCTACAGCTCAACTGTAGAACTGCCATTGATACTGGTAAACTTGAGTTTGGCTGAGGTAAGCGGAATTTATGATGTAGCGGTGAAATGCATAGATATCATAAGGAACACCAATAGCGTAGGCAGCTTACTAGACCAATACTGACACTGAGGCACGAAAGCGTGGGTAGCGAACAGGATTAGATACCCTGGTAGTCCACGCCGTAAACGATGCTCACTCGATGTTAGCGATATACTGTTAGCGTCCAAGCTAAAGCGTTAAGTGAGCCACCTGGGTAGTACGCCGGCAACGGTGAAACTCAAAGGAATTGACGGGGGTCCGCACAAGCGGTGGAGCATGTGGTTTAATTCGATAATACGCGAGGAACCTTACCTAGGCTAGAATGCGCGAGACATCCAAAGAAATTTGGACTTCTTCGGACTCAAAGCAAGGTGCTGCATGGTTGTCGTCAGCTCGTGCCGTGAGGTGTTGGGTTAAGTCCCGCAACGAGCGCAACCCCTGTTTCTAGTTGCCAGCAAGTAATGTTGGGGACTCTAGAAAGACTGCCTGTGCAAACAGAGAGGAAGGAGGGGACGACGTCAAATCAGCATGGCCCTTACGCCTAGGGCTACACACGTGCTACAATGGCGCATACAATGGGTTGCGAACCAGTGATGGTAAGCCAATCTCTAAAAGTGCGTCTCAGTTCGGATTGAAGTCTGCAACTCGACTTCATGAAGCTGGAATCGCTAGTAATCGTGTATCAGCAATGACACGGTGAATACGTTCCCGGACCTTGTACACACCGCCCGTCAAGCCATGGAAGTTGGGTATGCCTGAAGATGGTTGCTTTAAGCGCTGTTTAGGGTAGAATCAATAACTGGGGCTAAGTCGTAACAAGGTAGCCGTACCGGAAGGTGTGGCTGGAATACCTCCTTTCTAGAGATTTGGTTGCTTTGTGGTTTGTTGTCATTCAAAGTTCTGTTAAGTTATTTAACAACTTTTTGCCAGGGCTTGTAGCTCAGGTGGTTAGAGCGCTACACTGATAATGTAGAGGTCCGTGGTTCGAGTCCACGCAGGCCCACAAACATCAGAAATAGTTACCTGTAACTTTACTGATAGTTATTTGGGGGATTAGCTCAGCTGGCTAGAGCGCCTGCCTTGCACGCAGGAGGTCATCGGTTCGACTCCGATATCCTCCACTAAAAAGTTTGTTACTTTAACAGCCTTTTTTAGTAGTTTTAAATTACTCTAAATTGTACGTTTTGATTTTCAAAAATTAATAGCCGAATATTTTTGAAATTTAAGCTATTGGCAATTGAAAAGTTCTTTGACATTTTGTGATAATGTAGATTTTATTTAATTAAACACCGAGCACTATTTTATAATAGTAATCGAACAGTTTTTAATTTATATTAAAAACTTTAGGAAGTATGTAAGAGCGCAGGGGGGATGCCTTGGCTCTCAGAGGCGATGAAGGACGTGACAAGCTGCGATAAGCTACGGGGATTGGCACATACGATTTGATCCGTAGATTTCCGAATGGGGAAACCCGGCATGTTGAAGACATGTCACACTTTTAGTGGGCAAACCTGGTGAACTGAAACATCTAAGTAACCAGAGGAAGAGAAAACAATAGTGATTTCCTTAGTAGTGGCGAGCGAAAAGGAAACAGCCTAAACCTAGTATGTTTCGGCATATTAGGGGTTATAGGACTACAATGTCTGATATAAAATGAACAAAAATTATTTGGAAAAGTAAGCCATAGAAGGTGAAAGCCCTGTATTGGTAAGTTTTATTGAAGTAGTAGTATCCTGAGTAAGACGGAACAGGTGAAATTCCGTTTGAATTTACCGGCACCATCCGGTAAGGCTAAATACTACTGAGAGACCGATAGTGAACTAGTACCGTGAGGGAAAGGTGAAAAGTACCCTGAATAAGGGGGTGAAATAGTACCTGAAACCTTGCGCTTACAAGCGGTCGGAGGTTCTTTGTGAACTGACGGCGTGCCTTTTGCATAATGAGCCTACGAGTTACTCTTCATTGGCAAGGTTAAAAATTTAAGATTTGAAGCCGAAGCGAAAGCGAGTCTTAACAGGGCGTTTAGTCAGTGGAGGTAGACGCGAAACCTAGTGATCTACCCATGGTCAGGGTGAATTTATGGTAAAACATGATGGAGGCCCGAACCAGTATACGTTGAAAAGTATTTGGATGAACTGTGGGTAGGGGTGAAAGGCCAATCAAACTAGGAGATAGCTCGTACTCCCCGAAATGCTTTTAGGAGCAGCGTAATTTTATAATCTAACAGAGGTAGAGCTACCGATTGGACTAGGGGGAGTCACATCCTACCAACTCCAGACGAACTCCGAATGCTGTTAGATGTTTTTTTGCAGTGAGGGCATGGGTGCTAAGGTCCATGTCCGAGAGGGAAACAACCCAGATCTACAGCTAAGGCCCCTAAATCTATACTAAGTTGATCTAAGGTGGTTCATTTACTCAGACAGCCAGGATGTTGGCTTGGAAGCAGCCATTCATTTAAAGAGTGCGTAACAGCTCACTGGTCGAGCGAAAGAGCATCAATAATAATCGGGCATAAAGTATAGTGCCGAAGCTTAGAATTCTACCGAATGGTAGGGGAGCATTCTATTTACATTGAAGATAAATTGTAAAGTTTATTGGAGTTTATAGAATAGAAAATGTAGGCATAAGTAACGATAATGCAGGTGAGAAACCTGCACACCGAAAGACTAAGGTTTCCTGAACAACGCTAATCGATTCAGGGTTAGTCGGGTCCTAAGATGAACCCGAATGGGGTAATCGATGGATAATCGGTTAATATTCCGATACTACCATTATTTGTGATGGAGTGACGAAGTAGTGAAAGGTCCGCGTACTGACGGAATAGTACGTTAAAGCGAGTAGGTATAAGATTAGTTGGCAAATCCGCTAGTCTTGCTGAACGTAATAGTACCACAATCCTTCGGGAGCGTGGATAGTGACCCTAATCAGACTTCCAAGAAAAACTTCTAAACTTATGATAATGGTACCCGTACCATAAACCGACACAGGTAGTCGAGGAGAGAATCCTAAGGTGCTCGAGTGATTCATGGCTAAGGAACTAGGCAAAATAGTCCTGTAACTTCGGGAGAAAGGACGCCTCCCTCGCAAGAGGAGGCCGCAGTGAAAAGGCCCAGGCGACTGTTTATCAAAAACACATGGCATTGCAAATTCGAAAGAAAAAGTATAATGTCTGACACCTGCCCGGTGCTGGAAGGTTAAGGGGAGACGTTAGAGTTTACTCAAAGCGTTGATCTGAAGCCCCAGTAAACGGCGGCCGTAACTATAACGGTCCTAAGGTAGCGAAATTCCTTGTCGGGTAAGTTCCGACCTGCACGAATGGTGTAACGATCTGGGCACTGTCTCAGCCATGAGCTCGGTGAAATTGTAGTAGCGGTGAAGATGCCGCTTAACCGCAACGGGACGGAAAGACCCCGTGAACCTTTACTATAACTTTGTATTGGTATTGTGTAAATAATGTGTAGGATAGGTGGGAGACTTTGATCCTGTGTCGCTAGGCATAGGTTAGTCGTTGGTGAAATACCACCCTTTATTTACTTGATCCCTAACTCATTTATGAGGACATTGCATGGCGGGTAGTTTGACTGGGGTGGTCGCCTCCTAAAAAGTAACGGAGGCTTTCAAAGGTTCCCTCTGTACGTTTGGTAATCGTATTTAGAGCGCAATAGCATAAGGGAGCTTGACTGTGAGGCCAACAAGCCGATCAGGTAGGAAACTAGGATATAGTGATCCGGTGGTTCCGCATGGAAGGGCCATCGCTCAAAGGATAAAAGGTACTCCGGGGATAACAGGCTGATCTCCCCCAAGAGCTCACATCGACGGGGAGGTTTGGCACCTCGATGTCGGCTCGTCACATCCTGGGGCTGTAGAAGGTCCCAAGGGTTGGGCTGTTCGCCCATTAAAGTGGCACGCGAGCTGGGTTCAGAACGTCGTGAGACAGTTCGGTCCCTATCTGTTGTGGTCGTTAGAAGCTTGAGAGGATCTAACTCTAGTACGAGAGGACCGAGTTGGACAAACCTCTAGTGTACCGGTTGTGGTGCCAACTGCACCGCCGGGTAGCTACGTTTGGAAGAGATAAGCGCTGAAAGCATCTAAGCACGAAGCTTACCTCAAGATGAGGCTTCTTTTAAGGGTCGTTCAAGACTAGGACGTTGATAGGCTGTAGGTGTAAAGATAGAAATATCAAAGCTGAGCAGTACTAATTACCCGTAACTTCCAGTTCAAGTGTTTTATTAATAATTTCTACATTAATCGCATAATGTTACGATATTAAGAATTTATGGTGACTATTGCGATGGGGTTACACCTTTTTCCATTTCGAACAAAGAAGTTAAGCCCATCAGCGCCGATGGTACTACTGTAACTGGTGGGAGAGTAGGTCGTTGCCAGATATTTTTTTAAAAAAGCCTCATTTTTGGGGCTTTTTTTTTATATTTAAAAATCTTGAAGTTATTTGCAATTTATTTAGGGGGTAGAGCGATTAAATGTAATACCGAATTACATGACGTTGTATTTTCTTGCGGTAATAAAATTGAAGATACGTATAAAGATCTATTAGATAAGTGGTTTGGTTTACCAGATAGATTACATATTGATTCTTGGGTTGAATTAAAATATATTGATGGTTTTGAAGTAGTTCTTTCAAATGATAAACCAATTTCTAAAAACAAACTTTTTTTTATAAATCTAGGTGGTTACGACAAAAATAAATTTGAAGAACTCCATGAATCTAGATTTTTTATTGGGAAAGATGAGAAAAATATTAAATTGAGAGCTAAACAAAGTTTATTACTTGGATTTGATCAGGTTCATACAGATGACATTTATGATGTAGATGACTGTATTGAAATCAAAGAAGTTTCAGGGCTTTACGTTAATCTTATTAAATCTAATAAAAAAGAAAATCTTGAATTCAACAATGGATATTTACCAATTCCAAATCAAATAATTAAATCTTACAAAAAATCAATTTTATGAATCTGATTTAGTTGATGTTCCTTTAGACTTCTTTCCTGCTATGTTTTCTCTCATATCGGTGTCAGCCTGTATGTTTTGGAATTTATAATAATCTAATATTCCTAAATTTCCTTTTTTGAATGCTTGTGCCATTGCTTTTGGCACTTCTGCTTCTGCCATAATTACTTGAGCTTTTGCATCTTGAGCTTTCGCAATCATTTCTTGTTCTTCAGCTACTGCCATTGCTCTTCTTTCTTCTGCTTTAGCTTCTGCAACTTTTAAATCTGCTTCAGCTTGGTCTGTTTGAAGTTTTGCACCAATATTTTCTCCAACATCAACATCAGCAATATCTATTGATAATATTTCAAAAGCAGTACCTGCATCTAGACCTCTTTCAAGAACTAATTTTGATATATTATCAGGATTTTCTAAAACATCTTTATGTGATTTGGCAGATCCAATAGATGTTACAATTCCCTCACCTACTCTTGCTAAAATTGTATCTTCGCCAGCACCTCCAACAAGTTGTGATATATTTGCTCTTACCGTTACTCTTGCTTTACAAATAAGTTGAATACCATCAGCAGCTACAGCAGCTACAGAAGGGGTATTTATTACTTTCGGATTAACTGAAATTTGGACTGCTTCGAATACATCTCTACCTGCTAGATCTATAGCTGTTGATTGTTTAAATGTTAATTGAATATTAGCTTTTTCAGAAGAGATTAGTGCTTTTATAACTTGAGGTACATTTCCCCCAGCCAGGTAATGAGTTTCTAAGTCACTTCCTTTCAGTCTTCTGCTAGGCGAATCTTCTTCATCTTTAATAACTAAACCAGCTTTTGTTGCTGTTATTAGAGAATTTACAATTATTGAAGGTGGAACTCTTCTAACTCTCATAAATACTAATTCTAAAAGTCCTATTTTGACTCCGGAAAAGATAGCAGTAATCCAAAGGTTTACAGGAACGAAATATAGAAAAATGAAAAGAACTAAAATAATTCCAAATATTGCTAAAGCTGTTAATATCATAATTAAGTTATTTTATAAATTTTTTACGATTATTTTGTTATGCAAGATATCAATTATTTTGATTTTTTTCTGTTCTTTTATGTAATTTCCATTTGTTTTGATTTCATATACTTTTCCATTAAAAATTCCTTTCCCATAAGGCTTTAGCGATGAGGCTGTAACCCCTTCGTCTCCTATTTTTAATACTTTAGTTTTTCCTTTATTGAATTGAGCTGTATTAGTCTTTTTTAATGAAAGTTTTTCCCATGTTTTTGATTTTAATACATAGATAACAGCTAATACCAAACTAGAACCAGATATAATTGAAACAATTAAACCTACTTGATTTCCAAATTCAGTATACGAATAATAATTAGATAATAAGAAACAGATAAAGCCTATAATACCAAAAATTGTTGTTCCTGGTATAAAAATTATTTCAATTAAAATTAATATTAATCCGATAATTAAAAGACTTATTACTATAATCCACTCCATTTTGTATATTTAATATGCTTTAGAGAAAACGACTTTTTGTTTTGAAGGTTTTCCGGTAACAATACATTTTCCTGGTTTACCTTTATTATCATAAGGAATACATCTTATGGTTGCTTTCGTTTCTGATTTTATTTTCTCTTCGGTTTTTTCTGTCCCATCCCAGTGAGCGTAAATAAATCCAGAATTGTTTTTTACAAGATTCTTAAATTCATCATAATCTCTAGCATTGTGGCTATTATTATCTCTAAAATTTTTTGCTTTTTTCAAAATATCTTTTTGTATTAGCTCTAAAATCTTTTTTATTTTTTGTTCTGCCTTATCTAAACTAATAGTTTCTTTTTTAAGGTTATCTCTTCTTGCTATTTCTAGTGTATTTTTTTCTAAATCTCTTGGACCTGCAGCTATTCTTAAGGGCACACCTTTCATTTCATATTCAGCAAATTTCCAACCTGGTTTATGAAATTTTCTTGCATCAATTTTACAACTTATATTTAATTTTAAAAGCCCAATTTTAATTTTTTCAAATAAATTAATAATGGCATCATATTCACTATCGGAATTAAATATTGGTATCATTACTATTTGAATGGGAGCTAAGTTAGGAGGCAGAATCAATCCATTATTATCTGAGTGAGACATAATTAAGGCTCCTATCAATCTTGTTGATACACCCCAAGATGTTCCCCAAACATAATCCATTTTACCATTTGAATTAGCAAATTGGACATCAAATGCTTTAGCAAAATTTTGACCTAGAAAATGTGATGTTCCAGCTTGAAGTGCTTTGCCATCTTGCATCAATGCTTCAACACAGTAGGTGTCTACGGCTCCTGCAAATTTTTCTGATTCAGATTTTATTCCTTTTAAAACAGGAATACCCATATATTCCTCCAAAAAAGATGAATAAATATTTAAAATTGTCAAGGTTTCTTTTATGGCTTCATCTTTATTAGAGTGAGCAGTATGGCCTTCTTGCCACAAAAATTCAGAGGTTCTTAAAAATAATCTTGTTCTCATTTCCCAACGAACTACATTAGCCCATTGATTTACTAATATTGGTAGATCTCTGTATGATTGAATCCAATTTTTATAACTATTCCAAATTACAGTTTCAGATGTAGGTCTAACAATCAACTCTTCTTCTAATTTTGCTTTTGGATCAACAATAAGTCCTTTTTTATTTTCATCGTTTTTTAATCTATAATGAGTAACTACAGCACATTCTTTAGCAAACCCTTCAACATGATCAGCTTCTTTACTCAAATAGGATTTTGGAATAAATAGTGGAAAATAAGCATTGTAATGCCCTGAATCTTTAAACATCTTATCAAGAATAGATTGCATCTTTTCCCAAATTGAGTATCCATATGGTTTTATGATCATGCATCCTCTGACAGGAGAGTTTTCTGCAAGATCTGCTTTTTTAATTATTTCATTATACCAAGCTGAAAAATCTTTATTTTTATCTGGGATTCCCTTACTCATTAGAACAAAAAATATTTTTTAAAAAGCTAAATTATAAAATGAATGCAACATAAATTAGTCTTTTTCGTTATATTTATACTTTAAAACCTATTTAAATGAAATATTTTAAAAATATTTTAAGAATATTTTTCTTCAAATTACTTCCTGTAAATTTACTTCTATTTTTTGCACATGTTTCTTATACCCAAGAAAATGATGACCTATATTTTAATAAAAATGATAGAAAAATTATTGTTCAAAAAAAGAGTTTATCGGCTCAAGAAATAATAAATCAATATAAAAATGAATTAGAACAAAAGAATAATGATCTTAAAGAAAATATTGACCCTAATCTTTTAAAAAAATATAAAAGTAATTCATCTGAAGTATTGGATGAAAGAGTTAAAGTAATTTCAAAGTCTCTCAAATATAATCGAGATAACCTTTTCTTTAGACCCTCTAATAAAAATGCAAATAATAATTTTAATCACTATAAAAACCATTTAGGTCTTATGAATACAAGATGGAGTGGATATAATGATCCTTTTGCATATGAAAAATTTGTTACTGGTTATTATTATAATTCAAACATGAATAATATGAGTTGGAGTCAAGCTAGATGGTTATCTAAATTATATAGATACAATCCATTAATTTTATTTTCAGACCCATACTTTAGCATGTATAATGGAAATAGTATGTTTTCTCCTATTGATTTTTGGGGCAATAGCGGATATGGTTTTAATTCTATATGTGTATTAAATTATCATTATCCTTTTGGTACGCATATGTCCTCAGGTTATTATGGGAATAACTATATTAATAATAACTATATTAACAATACATTTAATACTATAAATAATGTTTCTAATCAAATTAGAGGTCCTCGAGTTTCTCGTAATTCAGGTTCATTAAGTGGTGAAAATATTGATCAATATGTTAAAAGAGGTAGATCTTTAGTAAGAGAAGGTGAAATTAATAATGATGGTAGTTATCAAAGGGGTTCAAACTCTCAAAACGAATATTTAAGATCTAAAGTTAGTAATGAAAGAAACTTTAGAAATGATATTAGTTCAAGATCTAATATTAAAAATACTTATAACGATCAGTTCTCTAGAAGAAGAGGAATGAATTCCGAAAGCAATAGTATTTCTACTAGAAAAGCTATGCGTATTTATTCTAGCTATGATCAAAATACTTCTAGATCAGCAATTAATAGAGGCAGCGGTTATGAAAGAAATTCATCCATTTCACCAAATAGAAATAACAGTTCATTAAATGATAATTCGGGAAGAAGATCAAGTTATAATTACTCTAAACAATCATTTAATAGTTATCAAAATTCAAATTCTTCTTTTTACAATCGATCTAATTCTTCAAATTCAAGAAATAATACTAATTTTTCTTCTGGTAGCTCAGGAGGTTTTAATAGAAGTTCTGGTGGTTTTTCTGGTGGCGTAAATTCTGGTTCATCTAGAGGTGGAAGTTCATCAGGCGGTGGAAACTCTAGTAGGAGTTCATCTAGTGGCGGATCATCTAGAGGAGGGGTTAATTAATTTTCTCTAAATTATATATGAATGGTTTTAAGCTTATAATTGTTCTAAGCATAATATTTTTATGTCCCTTTATTTCATTTTCACAGTTTGGTTACTATGACGATGTAACAAGGTTTGGTCAAAATTTTTCTTTAGGAACTACACGAATTCAGTCTTTAGGTGGTATTAACACATCTATTGGTGGTGACATATCATCAATTTCAGGGAACCCCGCTGGATTAGGGTTTTTTAATTCAAATTATTTTTCTATGACAATAAACTCATCGAAATCAGAATCTTCTTCTAATTTTAATAATGAAACCTCTACTTCTTCTGTTAGTAATTTTGGTTTAGATAATTTTGGTTTAGTTTATTCTTTAGGTAAGAATTCAACTAAAAATAATTGCTCAGATTGTGTTAAATTTAATTTGGGAGTCGGTTATTATAAAGTAAATGATTTTAAAGAATCTGTTTATTATGCTGGATATAACAATAGTAACTCAATTATTGATTATTTTCTTAATCAATCTCAAGGTATTCCATTATCACAATTAGGGAGTTCATCATCACTATCTGGATTTGAAATTATTCAAGAAGCCTATGATCATTATCTAATTAATCCTAATCCCACTTTGGAGGATAATTATTATTCTTTTGTTGGAGGTTTCCCATATCAGCAGGAAACAATTACTAATAAAGGAAATCAATATAAATTATCATTTTCGATTGGTGCAAATTATCAGGATTATGTATTTTTTGGAGTAGGCTTATCTTTTAATTCTATTTTTTTTCAACAAAATCGATCATATATAGAAAACCAATTTGAAATTTTTGAAAATGAAAAATGGATTTCGGAAAATATTTTAGACTATTTAGAAGTAAATGATAGGCTAGAAACTATAGGCTCAGGTATATCAGGATCATTGGGAATGATAATAAAGCCAACACCTTCAATTAATTTTGGTATCTCCTATAAAACAAAAACCAACTATAAGTTAAAAGAAGAAAGTGGTTCTAATTTGTATTCAAATTATTTTGATTATTATTTTGCTCCTGAAGATACTCTTTTATCTTATGTAGAATCAGCTACCAAAACAATATCTACTAACTACAATCTGATTATTCCTGGCATACTTAGTTTGGGAACTACGTTTTTTATTGATAAATATGGTTTTATTTCTGCTGATATTGATTTTATAAATTATTCTTATTCTAAAATAAACTCCGAAAATAGTTTTGACCCCTATTTGGATAACGAGGCTATTGCTGATATATATAGACCAGCATCAAATTTTAGGATAGGGGCAGAAGGAAGATTTAAAAAGGTATTTTATATTAGAATGGGCTTTCAATATTTAGGTAACCCGTACGATAAAGATTTAGAATACATGAATCAACTTGATAAAAGTAGTTCTGTCAGAAGTTTTGGTATAGGATTTATGAAAAATAAATTTAGTATTGATATCGCCTATAGGAATGAAAAAAAACGAGATCGTTTTTCTCCCTACAATTTTGGCGGTGTTTTAAGGCCGATAGCAAAAACCAATTATAATAAAAATTCAATTATTATTTCATTAGGATTTAAATTGACGAATAATTGATAGTATTTCCGTTTTTTGATCTTTTATATCAGAAATTGTATAATTAGATTCATGGTAACATGATTTTCTTTCATCATATATTTTTTTTAGAATTTGTCCTTTGTCTGGATGCCTACTTAATAAAGGCCTATCTTTTTTATTTTTAAGTCTATTTTCTAATTCGCTTATTTTTACATCAAGAAATATTGAGACTCCGTTATTATTTATAATTTTCATATTGTCATTATAACAAGGTGTTCCACCTCCAGTAGCCATAATAAAAGATTCATTGCTTTTTATAATTGAATTGAGAACCTCACTTTCAATTTTTCTAAAGTAGCCTTCTCCTTTTATGTTAAATATTTCATTAATACTTCTTTTTTCAACTATTTCGATTTCTTTGTCAAGATCAATAAAAGAAATATTAATTTCTTTTCCAATTATTTTTGCTAATGAAGATTTTCCACACAAAGGCATGCCTACTAAAAAATATTTCATAGGCTTAGTTTAAAGTTTATATCCAGCTGATTTTAATACTTCTTGAGGATTGGGTATTTTATTATAATGCCACTTCCCTCTAACAATTCCATTTTTCATTAGGAAAAATCCGGGATTAGATCTAATTATTGTTTTTAAAACTGTAGCATCTGCATACATAGTTGGAATATTAAAGTTTTCCTTTTCAGCAAACTCATTATATAGATTAGGGTCTGAAGAGGTCACAACAATCGTTTCAATCCAAAATGAAATAAATTGTTCAAGCTCTATAATTTCTGGTATAATATTTTTATCAAACTTTTCTATATCATGTATTATTATCATTAATTTATTATCAGATAATGATTCCTCTGTATAATCAACATCGTTATTCCATATACTATAATCAGTTATTTTTGGTTGTGCTTCTGGGTTAAGTAACCTTAGTTCTTTGAATGTATAAGATTCATCGGACGGATAGGATCCAAAAGAGTATTCTTTTCCATCTTTTTCCATTATATAAGAATAAATTAATTCTTCAGAAGGAAGCATTTCTTTTCTTATATTATTTCCAATTTTATAAGCTCTAAAATCAATAAAGGGAAGGAAATTAATTGCATAAAAACTTATAAATAAACAAATTATTAAAGCTCCGATTACTACACCATCTCGTAATGGTTTATTATCATAATCTAAAAATTTAATGTAAATAAGCCCTTTTATTTCTTTGTATTTATTTGCTAACAAAAGAATAATTGAAGAAAAGAATAAAAGAACTACATCTTTTGTAAATGACTCCCATGGTGTAAGTTTAATAGCATCTCCAAAACAACCACAATCAGTAACTTTATTATAATATGCAGAATAAAAGGTAAGAAAAGTAAAAAATAAAATAAGGCTAAAAGTAATACTACTAGTTACTTTCATTCTATAATTTAGTAAAAGAGCTACTCCAACAACTACTTCTAGCGTACATAAAATAACTGAAAGAACCAATGCAAAAGGGACGAAGTACTCAAATAAAGAAGTAAAGTCTGAGCTAAATACTTCAAAATATTCTTCAAGTTTAATTTGAGTTCCAACAGGATCATTTATTTTTATTAAACCTGAAAAAATAAATAGACCTCCTACAAAATATCTAGAAATTGCGTATAAAACTTTCATTATTTATTAGTTATTTTAATCAAACAAAAAACAGAGTAATTTATTATGTCTTGATAATTTGCTTTTACACCTTCTGAAATAATTGTCTTACCATTATTATTTTCTATTTGTTTTGTTCTATATAATTTCATAAGTATTATATCTAACATTGAGCTTACTCTCATATCTCTCCATGCTTCATCATAATCATGATTTTTATTTTCTAGTAATTTTATTGTTTCATTTGAGGATGAATCATATAATGAATCGAGCTCTTCAAAAGGAATTTCTATTCTTTCATCATCTTGAAAATTTAATTGAATAATTGCAATCATTGAATAATTAATAATTCCAATAAATTCATTTTCGATTCCTTCATCAACTTTCATTAAATTTTTTTCTTGAATAGTTCTTATTCTCTGTGCTTTTATGAATATTTGATCTGTTATTGACGGTAACCTTAATATTCTCCATGCTGAACCATAATCTTTGTTTTTATTTAAAAAAATTTCTTTACAAGATGAAATTATATTTTTGTATTCAACAATTGTAGATGCTTCCAATTCTTATTAATTTAATTTAAATCTAAAATTATGAAATCGATTTTAAATATTGATGGTTTCTCAATAAAAAAAACACTTAATATAAAAGGTAATTTAATTGACCTTTCTAATCCTATTATTATGGGCATTTTAAATCTAACTCCAGATTCATTTTACGATGGAGATTTATTTAATGATAAAAAAAAAGCATTATTAAAAGTCGAAAAGATGATAGACGAAGGTGCTGATATTATTGATGTTGGAGGATGTTCAACCCGACCTGGAGCTGAAATAGTATCTGAAGAAGAGGAATGGAATAGAATTAATGATATAATTCAATCAATTCGAAAAAGCTTTCCTGATATCATAATTTCAATCGACACATTTAGATCTACAATTGCAAAAAAATCTTTTGATATTGGCGCAGATATGATTAATGATGTTTCTGGTGGGTCATTTGACAAAAAAATGTTTCCAGTAGTTGGAGAGTTAGGCTTACCATATATATTGATGCATAGTAGAGGAAATCCGAAATCAATGAAAAATCTTACAAATTATGATAATATATTAGAAAATATTACTTTATATTTTTCAGAAAAAATTGAATTATTGCAATTAAATGGTGTTAAAGATATAATAATTGATCCTGGGTTCGGTTTTGCAAAAACATTCGATCAAAACCTTACAATTTTAAATAACCTTAATTATTTCACAATTTTGGATTTACCTATTTTAGTTGGAATTTCTAGAAAATCATTTGTTCAAAAGAAATTTAATGTTTCAATAGAAAACTCTTTGAATGCAAGTGTTCAACTTAATAAAACTGCACTAGAAAATCATGCTTCTATACTTAGAGTTCATGATGTAAAAGAAACTAAAATAATGTTAGAGGAGTTTATTATAAACTCTAAGGAATAGTATTAAATAATTTCTAATTTTTCCCCAATTTCTGTGAATGCATTAACTGCTTTGTCTATCTGCTCAATAGAATGTATTGATGATAGTTGAACTCTTATTCGTGCTTTTCCTTTTGGAACTACTGGAAAGTAAAAACCGATTACATAAACACCTTTTTTTAGAAGTTCATCCGCCATTTTTTTTGCTATTGTACTGTCGTATAGCATCACGGGAACAATTGGATGAATGCCATTTGGAATATCAAAGCCAGCTTTACTCATTTTTTCTCTAAAATATTTAGCATTTGACATCAACTTATTTTTTAGATCATTATTTGATGAAAGAGTATCGATTACTTTAATTGATGCTCCAACTATAGATGGAGCTAAAGTGTTTGAAAAAAGATATGGTCTGGATCTTTGTCTTAACATTTGAATAATTTCTTTTTTTCCACTTGTAAAACCTCCAGATGCACCGCCAAGTGCTTTTCCAAGTGTGCCAGTTATAATATCAACTTTATTAATAACATTATGATACTCATGTACACCTCTTCCTTTATCTCCAATAAATCCAGTAGAGTGACACTCATCTGTCATGACTAGAGCATCATATTTTTCTGCAAGTTCACATATTTTGTCAAGCTGAGCAATTGTTCCATCCATTGAAAAAACACCATCTGTAACAATTATTTTTGTTCTTGAATTCTTAGCTTCCTTTAGTTTTTCTTCAAGATCATTCATATCATTATGAGAATACCTGTATCTGCTTGCTTTACATAATCTTATACCATCAATAATTGAAGCATGATTTAATTCATCAGAAATTATAGCATCTTTTTGATTTAATAACGGCTCAAATAACCCTCCATTAGCATCAAAAGCAGCAGCATAAAGAATGGTGTCTTCAGTACCTAAAAATTCCGATAGCTTGTCTTCTAATTCTTTATGCAAGTCTTGAGTACCACAAATAAATCTTACAGAAGATAAGCCAAAGCCATGTGAGTCAATAGATTTTTTTGCTGCTTGAATAATTTTAGGATCTGATGATAGCCCTAGATAATTATTAGCACAAAAGTTTATAACATTTTTATTTTTTGTTGTATCAATATCTGTTCCTTGAGCAGTAGTAATTACTCTCTCTTCTTTATAAAGACCAGCTTTTTTTATTTCGGATAATTCTTTTTGTAATTGTTTTTTAAATGAATTGTACATAAAAATTATTAATTTAGAATTTTTACTATCAACACAAATATATTTAATTAGAAATATAATTATTTAGTTTTTTTTATAAATGGAAAATATTTTGATAATAGGTTCTGGAGGGCAGTTAGGTTCTGAGTTAGAAGATTATTTAGTTTCTTTATATGGTAGAGAAAAAATATATAGCTCGGATATAAAAAAAAATAATTCTAATGGCGAAAACTTTATTTTACTTGATGCTCTAAATAAGGATGATATATACAAAACTATAAAAGAAAATAATATAAAAATCGTTTATCATCTAGCTGCTATTCTATCAGCCAAAGGAGAAGCGAATCCCATTCAAACTTGGAATTTGAATATGAATACTCTTTTTAATGTTTTGGAATTAGCAAAAGAAAAAGTATTATCAAAAGTTTTCTGGCCAAGTTCTATTGCGGTTTTCGGCCCTTCATCTCCCAGAAACCCTGCTAAGCAGTTTTCAATTATGGATCCAACCACAGTTTATGGAATCTCTAAATTAGCTGGAGAAAGATGGTGTGAATATTATAATAAAAATTATTCTACTGATATAAGAAGCGTTCGTTTTCCTGGTATAATAAGTTATAAATCTTTACCTGGAGGTGGAACGACAGATTATGCTGTTGATATTTTTCATTCTGCAATGAAAAAAGAAAAATATTCATGTTTTCTCAAAGAGGATACTTATCTCCCAATGCTTTATATTGATGATGCGTTGATGGCAATGCATAAAATAATGGAAGAGAAAAAATCTAATTTATCCATTTCATCAAGTTATAACCTTTCAGCAATGAGTTTTTCTCCTAAAGAATTGTTTGAGTCTATAAAAAAGTATAAGAAAAACTTTGATATAAAGTATAATCCAGATTACAGACAAAAGATAGCTGACACGTGGCCTGAAAGTATAGATGACTCTTATGCAAGAAATGATTGGGGATGGAAAGAAAGTTTTAATCTTGACAAGATGACTAAAGAAATAATTTTAAATTTGAAATCATAAATTTTTTATCATGAATAATTTTTCCAATATTAGATTAGAAGAGAATAATAAAGAGGCAATTATTACAATAGATAGACCAAAGTTTTTAAATGCACTAAACCAAAAAACATTAGAGGAAATCGATAGTGTATTTGATGTTCTATCTGAAAACAATACTTTACGTGGTGTGGTTATTACTGGTGGTGGCGACAAAGCTTTTGTTGCTGGAGCAGATATAAATGAATTTTTAAATGTAGATAGGGATAATGCAAAACAAATTTGTGAAAATGGGCATAAGGTTTTTTCAAAAATAGAAAATTTTAAAGTACCTGTAATTGCAGCAGTCAATGGTTATGCATTAGGTGGTGGATCTGAATTAGCTCTCGCTTGCCATATGAGGCTAGCGACAAAGAATGCTAAATTTTCTCAACCAGAAGTAAACTTAGGAATTATACCAGGATATGGAGGAACACAAAGGTTGGCTCAATTGATAGGTAAAGGGAAGGCTTTGGAGTTAATGTGTACTGCAGAAATGATATCAGCAGATGAAGCTCTAAATTTAGGATTAGTCAACTATGTTTCTGAAAATAAAAATGATATGCTATCTAAAGCCAGCGAGATTATTAAAACAATTTCTAGGAAAGCTCCAAAGGCAATTGAGAATGTTATTAAATCTCTTAATGCAAAATATGATGAAAGTAAAGATGGATATAAAACCGAGATAGAATTATTTTCTGAATGTTGTGCTACCAAAGATTTTGTCGAAGGAACAAAAGCATTCTTAGAAAAAAGATGTCCAGATTTCAAAGGTGAATAAAATAATATGATTTTTTATTTTATTTTAAAGTTTTCCTATTATTTTCTTTTTGGACAAATCGCCCTACCAACCTTTCAAGGTGCTCAAAAAATTTCATCTTCATCTTTAAACCAGGAATGTGGAACTCAAGGTTGTGGCGGTGCTTCTTTATGTAGCGAACCTGAATGTGAAAAGCATCAAATTTCTATGAGATGGTCTACAACGAATCAAGTTACACCAGATAATTTGGTGTTAACCATGCAGGGAGGTAATACGGTAACTTTATCTGCATTGACTACTGGTGATCGTGGTTGGTATAAACATAGCGGTGGTAATACGGCAAACCACACTTCTTCCAACAGTAATACATATACTGGAAATGCGAGCGGTACTAACTACTATAGATCATGGTTTTCTTGGAGTTTAGCTTCGGTTTCTGGACAAACCATTACTTCAGCGCAGATTAAACTTGATATTGATAGTTGGTATAACACAGGTGGAGGAAATGATGCGTATTCTAAAATCTGGGAGGTATCCAATACAACTCACGCTGAAATAATTACTACTAAAAATAATGCAGCAGGTTATGAAATATGGAAAGATTTGGGTAATGGATTATTATATTCTTGTCAGGTAATTGATAAAAATAATTTAGGATTATATACTTTTCAACTATCATCTGCAGCAGTCTCAAAAATTAATGGTTTGAATGGCGGTTATTTTATTGTAGGGAATTCTATAAGCTGCGAATAATTATTTTTTAATTATTATTTTTGTGTCAAATCATGAAAAAAGTTTTCTCTCTTGTTTTCCTTATTTTCATTATATCCTGTAAAAAGAATTTTATACCATCCGATTCCTCAGAAATTAATATCAAAGATTTTAAAGTCGAAGAAATTGATTTTAAATACCTAATAACCAAATCAAAATTTCAATATAAAAATGAAAATCAACTTATAAATGCTACATTGAATACAAGAGTAGAGAAAGGAAATAAAATATGGTTTTCAATAAGAGTAGCGCTTGGGTTTGAAGCGGTTAGAGGTCTTATCACTAACGATTCTCTTTTGATTATGGATCGAGTAAATAAACAGTTTTATAAATCCTCTCCTGAAGCTATTGAAAAAGAGTTTAAAATTAAGCTCAACTATAATCAGATAGAGTCGATATTAATTGGAAATATGATAGAAAACTATTCTGATAATGATAATATTTTAAGAGAAGGTGATTATATTAAAATTGAACAAAAAAATAATTCTATTCAAACACAAAACGTTATAAATCTTAGAAGCTCAAAGGTTGAAAAAATTATTGTATTTGACGAGTTAACAAATTATTTGTTGACGGTGATATATGAGGATTTTAAACCGTTGGGAAAATTATTGTTTCCAACTCAACATTCATTTACTTCTATAAGCTATTCAGAAGAAAACGCATTACCATTAATAACAAATATCAGTTTTAGTTACAATAAAGTTGAAAGAACAAATAAAACACTAAAATTTCCATTTAATGTTCCTTCTAAATATGAAGTTAAGGGGTTGTAATTTTTTTTTTATTTTTTTTCTTGTTTGCATACATTCAGGATTTTCTCAGCAAACTAGAGAAAGTCTTGAACGTGAAAAAAATGAGAATCTAAATAAAATAAAAGAAGGACAAAAAATATTAAAAGAAACTGAAGTAGTCAAAAATGCAACATTAGGAAAATTAAATGTTGTAAAGAGACAAATAAATTCTAGAGTTAAATTTATATCGACTTTAAAGAACGAAATTAATTATATAAATAAAGAAGTTATAGACCTTACTTTGGTTATCAATTTACTAGAGCGTGATT
>CACOMW010000020.1 GCA_902628365.1 uncultured Marinoscillum sp.
TGAATCTATTTTTAAATCCAATATTTCCTGATTTGACTTATAAAATCCTGATAGAATTTTTAATTGATTCGTATATGTTTTGTATAAAACAACAATTGATTTATTTTGGTAACTTTTTCCTGATAAAATTATATTTTCTTGAATACTAATTATTTTTTTTACTCTAAATGAGAATGGAGAATTGATTTGATAATCTTCTATTTTTTCATTGTTATTATGTATTATTATTATTTTGTATTCTTTATCACTAGAATAGTTTTTTTTAAATAGTATTAATATTTTATCATCATTTTTATAATGATCAATTAATCTATATGATCTGTCTAAACTTAGCTCTTCCTCTCTATATATATTGAAACTTTGATCTAAAAATTTAATTTTCCATATTAATTTATCTCCAGTTTCAAAATCACTAATAACTATCAGGTTTTTATCATTTTTAATGGTCCAATAATTTCTATCAAGAAATTTAAATTCAAACTCTATTCTCTCTTTTTGCTTTATAATTTCTTTATTTTCTTGAGAAAAAAGGTAATTATTAATTAAGCATATAGTACAAATAAAAGTTAGATAAATTAATTTTACTTTTTTTAGATAATTCATACACCAAATATATTTTGAAAATATTAATTATACGATTTTCGTCTCTTGGAGATATTGTACTTACTTCACCTGTTCCAAGGTTAATTAAGAAACGTTTTCCTACCTCAGAGGTTCATTTTTTAACAAAGAAAAATTATTCTGAAACTTATATAAATAATATTAATATTAGTAAAGTTTATTTGTTGGATGAAAATTTTTTTCAATTATATAAAAAATTAAAAAAAAATAATTATGATATAATTATAGATCTTCATAATAACATTAGATCTTTTTTTTTAAGAAAATTATTAGGTGTAAAATCTCTTGTTTACAACAAAAATAGATTAAAAAGGTGGTTAATAGTTAATTTAAAATTGAAAGTTAGAATTCCACATATTGTTGATTCTTATATTAAGACTTTGTCTTCAATGAATATTAAAAATGACAATAAAGGTTTAGATTATTTTTTAGCAAAAAATGATTTTAAATGTTTGAATCTATTACCAAAGCTTCACAGAAAAAGTTTTATTTCCTTAGTAATTGGAGCCAAACATAAAACAAAAATTTTACCTACTAAAAAATTAATTGAATTGTGCGACAAAATTAATGAACCTATTGTTTTAATAGGAGGAAAGTCAGAAATTAAATCTTCAATTGAGATTGAAAATTATTTTAAAAATTCAAATAAAAAATCTAAGGAACTTAAATTGCAGTTACTATTAAATAAAAAAACTAAGATTTTTAATTTAGTTGGGAAGTTATCTATTAATCAGTCTGCATCTATAATTAAAACTTCAAAAAAAGTTTATACCCATGATACCGGAATGATGCATATTGCTGCTGCTTTGAATAAAGAAATTGTTTCAATTTGGGGTTCCACTCATCCTAGACTTGGGTTTTATCCTTATAATTCTAAATTTACTGTAATACAGAATGATAAAATTAAATGTAGACCTTGTAGTAAAATTGGTCATGCAACTTGTCCAATATATAACTTTAGATGTATGAATGAATTAAAACTCGATATATAAGTGAAAAGATTAATACTAATTAGACATGCCAAATCCTCATGGAAAGACATGAATCTTTCTGATTTTGATAGGTCTTTAAATAAAAGAGGGATAGCAAATGGAGAATTTATGTCTGATTTATTGTCAAAAAGAATAAAATCAGTTGATGCATTTTTTTCTAGCTCTTCTAAAAGAACAATTTTAACTTCAAAATTTTTTATTAATAAGATAAATGTTAATAAAGAAAGAATTTATTATGATGAAAACTTATATCATGCTAGTTCTAATTATTTAATAGAATTTATTTCATCGTTAAAAAATTCTTTTTCTAAAGTAGTCATAGTAGGGCATAATCCTGGTTTTACGGACATTTCAAATTATTTTTTAGGAAACATGTTTTATAACATACCAACTTGTGGAATAGTAATAATTGATTTTGAATTAAATGATTGGAAAAATATAGGCCAAAAAAATGGAAAATTATTTTATAAAATGTTTCCCAAAGATTACAGATAGATCACAATATATATTCACTAAGATCTTTATTTTCAGTAAGTGAATTTAACTTTTCTTCTACCATTTTTTTTGTTATAACAATCTTAGAATTGGGACCAATTTTTTCTGGTATATCATAAAGAATTTGATTTAAAAGCTTACTCATAACTGTATGTAATCTTCTGGCACCAATATTTTCTATTTCTGAATTTACTTGAAAGGCTTTGTCGGCTATTTCTTCCAATGCATCGTCATTAAAAGTAATTTCTACATTTTCAGAATTGATTAAAGCTTTATATTGTTTTGTTAATGAATTTTTTGGTTCCTTTAAAATTTTCAAAAAATCTTCTTTTGTTAAGTTATCTAATTCAACTCTGATTGGAAACCTTCCTTGTAATTCTGGGATCAAGTCCGACGGTTTTGATAGATGGAATGCACCGGCAGCAATAAACAAAATATGATCTGTATTTATAACTCCATGTTTAGTAGTAACACTAGTACCTTCTACAATAGGTAGTAAATCTCTTTGAACTCCTTCTCTACTTACATCAGGGCCACTTCCTTTATTTGAGTTTCCACTAATCTTATCGATTTCATCAATGAAAATAATTCCAGTATTTTCTGCTTTTTTTATAGCTTCTTCTTTTACTTCGTCCATATCAATTAGCTTTGACACCTCAATTTCTAATAATATTTTTTTAGCTTCTGCAATAGTAACTTTTCTTTTTTTATTTCTTTTAGGCATCATGTTACTAATCATATCTTGAAGCCCAATCATTGAAGACTCATCAATCATTCCACCACCAATCATTCCAATTCCTGGATTAGAAGGTTTTTGGACCATAATATCTATTTTTCTATCATCCAAATCACCATTAACTATTTTTTCAAAAAACTTTTTTCTTGTTTCCTCATTTACTTCTTGGTCATTAGAATTTGGATTTTTTTTCTCTAAACTTAAATTAATATTAGATTGAGTTTTATTTATAGGTGGAATTAGAATATCTAAAATTATTTTATTTACACTTTCTTCAGCTTTAAACTTAATTTCCTCTTTTTTTAAGGTTTTTACGAGATTAACTGCTTGTTCTACCAAATCTCTAACCATACTTTCCACATCTCTTCCAACATAACCTACTTCTGTAAATTTTGAAGCTTCAACTTTAGTGAAAGGAGCATCTGCCATTTTAGCTAGTCTACGAGCTATTTCAGTTTTTCCAACTCCTGTTGAACCTATCATAAGAATATTATTAGGAATAATTTCATTTTTAATATCACTATCAACATTCATTCTTCGCCATCTATTTCTAAGTGCAATTGCAACATTTCTTTTTGCATCTTTTTGACCTATAATATACTTATCTAATGATTTTACAATGTCTTGAGGAGTCATACTATTATTTGTCATAATATTAGTTAATTAATTGTTTAAAGTTTAAACTTAGATTAATAGAGTTTGTTCCACCTTGTATATTATGCATTGATCTAGCATAGTTAATACATATTCTTTTTATTTTCAATAGAATACCATAAGAAAATCCTGAATTTCGATTTGAAAATTTATAATTTATGTCATTTCGATTCATAAAATTATATCCGGCTTGAAGAATAATATTCTTATTTATTAATATTTCAGAACCAAAATTTATTTTTGATATTAATTTATTTAAAGTAAGTTTTTCTCTATTATAATTTAAATTATCAACACCATATATGTTAAATACAGTAAAACTAAATCTTAATGGCATATATTCTGGTTTTATACTTGAACCTATTTGAATATCAAAAGGTAATATGCTATTTGAATTGTTAAATAAAAAACCAAAATTTTTTAAGCTAATTCCAATAGTGAAATCCTTATTATATGTTGGATAAAAAAGACCACCAATATCAAATAAGATACCATTATTATTAATGTTTTTAATTTTTGAAAGGACGTATTTTAAATTAACTCCATAAATAAATTGTCCTAATTTTTTTGATTTTGACAAGGTTAGTTCAATACTATTTCCATTCAATTCACCTAAGTAATTTCCCAAAGCATCATAACTATTTGTTTTACCATAATTAAAATGTTTTATTCCAATTCCAAATTTACCAATAGATTTTAAACTGTCTATATAGTTAATACTTGTTCCTTTGATACTAGCGATATAATCTATAAAATTTAGACTTATGTTTTTATTTCTACCATTATCTAATAATGCTGGATTCAAATTAAAAAAATTATTATCATCTGAAGAAAGAGAAACATTGTATCCCCCCAATGATGTTAATTTAGAATTCACAGGTATTTTGACAAATTCAAAAACATTACTTTGACTGTAAATAAAATTACTGTAAAAAAATAAAAAAAAAATTAATGAAAGATTTCTTATTAGAAAAAACAAAAAAGAATAAATTGATTTAAACGAAAAGCTTATATATATCATTGATAATTACAAATCCCATAAGAGTTAAAAGAATAATAACGCCAAATCTAGTAGAATATTCTAAAAACTTTTCAGATGGTTTGTAGCCTGTCAACAACTCTATTGAAATAAAAAGTGCATGTCCACCATCTAAAGCTGGAATTGGTAATAAATTCATGAATGCTAATACCATTGAAATTAACCCAGTTAATCTCCAAAATTTATCCCAATTAAAATTAGATCCAAAAATCTGAGCAATTCCAATTGGTCCAGACATACTTTTTCTAGGGTCTATATTTCCAGAAAACATTTGTCCAAATGCTTTTACATTAATAGCAACAATCGAAAAGGCTTGAACAGTTCCTATAGGTATAGATTCATAAAAACTATAATTTTTCTTGGAATAATTTATTTGATCTGGTTTCATTATAATTCCAATTTTACCTTCAGAGTCTTTACTTACATTAACAGTAATAAATTCACTATCTCTTAATATTTTTAAATTTATTTTATTATTATCTTTTATTTTTATTTTTTCATGAAACTCGAACATATCAATTATTTCTGCATTATCAATTGATATAATTTTATCTCCTTTTTTAATACCACTGTTAAAAGCGTTAGAACCTTCTACTACTTCATTAATACTAAATGGATTTCTTATCTTTATAAAAGAATTAATTTCTTTTTGAGAGGAAAATTTATTTAGAAAATCATCAGGAAATATTATTTTCATAATTCTTCCATTTCTTTCAATTGTATAAAAACTTTCTTCTTCAAAAAAGACATTTGGATTAAAAAGATCAGTATCTTTTTCCCAATTTTTTCCATTTATATTAATAATTTTATCACCAGTTTCTAAACCAATCTCTTTTCCAAGTTCTAAAGCAACTATACCATATTTGTTGATTTCATCTTTTGAAATAAACTGATCACCATTTTTGTACGTGAGTAAGATAAAAATTATTATTCCAGTTATTACGTTAAGAATTACGCCACCAAGCATAACTATTAACCTTTGCCAGGCAGGTTTTGCTCTAAATTCCCAGTTTTCTGGCTTTTTATTAACGTGTTTTGTATCAAATGATTCATCAATAATACCTGAAATTTTGACGAAGCCTCCAAGTGGAATTGAGCCAAGACCGTATTCAGTTCCTTTGTATTTAAAACTAAAAATTTTAGGAGGAAAACCAATAAAGTATTTTTCAACTCTCATGCCAAATATTTTAGCAGTAATCAAATGACCAAATTCATGAATTGCAACAATTATTGATAGGGCCAATATCATTTGTAATGCCATTATCAATCCTCCCATATTCTATTTATTTATTAGTTTTTTTGTCAAGATTCTAGTTTTTCTATCAATTTCTACGTAATCTTTGAAATTTAAGTTTGCAATATATTCGATTTTATTCAAACATTCTTCTATTACATTGGACATTTCCAAAAATTTTATTTCCTTTTTAAGAAATGAATCTACTACAACTTCATTTGCTGCATTAAGTATACATGGTTTATTTCCACCCTCTTTTATTGCTTGAAATGCAAGTTTTAAATTTTTAAAAGTATTTAAATCAGGTTTTTCAAAGTTTAGTGATAATTTTTTATTTAAAGAAAGTCTAGGAAAGTTAGATTCTATCCTATAAGGAGATGTAAGTGCAAATTGGATAGGAATTTTCATGTCAGGAACACCTAATTGTGCTTTTATTGAACCATCAACAAATTGGATCATTGAATGGACAATTGCCTCAGGATGAATGACTACTTCAATATTGCTAGGGTCTATATCAAAAAGCCATTTAGCTTCAATAACTTCAAGACCTTTATTCATTAAAGTTGCAGAATCAATAGATATTTTTTTCCCCATTTTCCATTTAGGATGATTTAAAGCTTCGTGAGGAGTTACTTTTTCTAATTGTGATAATTTAAAACCCCTAAAAGGCCCACCAGATGCAGTTAATATGATTTTTTCATATTTATTTTTTTCTTCACCAAGAATACACTGATAAATAGCTGAATGTTCAGAGTCAATTGGATACATTTTTACTTTATACTTTTTAATTAAATTATTTATCAATTCTCCAGCAACAACTAGGGTTTCTTTGTTAGCAAGGGCAATATTTTTTCCAGCTTTTATAGCAGAAATAGTTGGTTCTAATCCGGAATAACCTACCACAGCTGAAACAACTGTATCTATTGATTTATTTTTTACAACATTGATAACTTCTTTTTTTCCTGCGAAGACCTTTGTTTTTTGATTTTTTAAATGTTTTTTGACATATAGATATTTACTTTCATCATTAATTACTACTATTTTAGGCTTAAAGGTTTTAGCTTGTTTAATAAGTAGATTAGAGTTTTGACCTGCAATTAAAATTTCAGCAGTAAAAAGTTCTTTATTTTTTCGAATAACATCAAGTGTTTGAATACCAATTGATCCGGTTGATCCTAATATAGCAATTTTTTTTTTCAAGAGTTTAATTTAAATATTGTTCTAATTTTTCAACTATTTTTCTATCATTTGACAGTCTAGGAACTTTGTTTTGTCCACCTAATTTATTAATGGATTTCATATAATTAATAAATGAATCTTTTTTTAATTTTTTAATTTTTAACTTCTTTAAAATTTTCCCATTAATTAAATCTTTATAATAAAGATTTAATTTACATAATTGATTGTCAAGTATCTTTTCAAATTCTTCTAATTTTCTAGGTTCTTCTTTGAATTCAATGTACCATTCATGGCAAGAAAAACTACTTTTTGATTTAATTGATGGTGCAACAGTAAATTCAGTTATTTTAACCTCTTTAAATTTTTTACATGTTTTTGTTATTGCAGTTTCAATTTCATTGCTTATTACATGTTCTCCAAATGCAGATAAAAAATGTTTTACCCGTCCAGTAACAATAATTTTATAAGGGTTCAAACTAACAAATTTTATTGTATCACCAATGCTATAACCCCACAAACCTGCATTTGAATTTATAATTAAAGCATAATTTTTATTAAGTTCTACGTCTTTTAAACTAATCCTCGTTCTATTTTTTTTATGATACTCTTCTAATGGTATAAATTCATAAAATATACCTGAATTTATTTGTAGCAACAAACTATCTTCATATGAAATATTTTGAAAAGCAAAAAAACCCTCTGATGCAGGATAGGTTTCAAGTGTATCTATTTTTTTTCCAATTGAATCAAATAAAATATCTTTATAAGGTTTGAAATTTACTCCTCCATGACATAATAATTTTAAATTTGGAAATACATCTTTAATCTTTTTTCCAGTTTTCTTTATTAAAAGATCAAAATACATTTGTATCCATGGTGGAATACCACCAATTATAGTAATATTTTTTTTCTCAGTTTCTTTAACTATTCTCTCAATTTTTTTTTCCCATTCTGGAATACAATTGGTAGAGAATGAGGGTAAATAATTTTTTTTTATCCAAAATGGTATGTGATGATTAACAATGCCTGAAAGTCTACCTGAAAATATATTTCCTTTTTTTGTTAGTTCTGGACTTCCTGATAAAAACAGGTAATGTCCATTTAAAAATTTACCAGATTTTTTTTCATATATGTAGTTCAATAGCATTTTATTTGCACTGAGTATATGATTGGGTATAGATTGTTTTGTTATTGGTATATATTTTGTGCCAGATGTTGTGCCAGATGTTTTTGCAAAATATTTTGGTATACCAGGCCATAAAATATTTTTTTCATTGTTTAGAATCTTTTTTATATAATACTTGAAATCTTCATATTCTCTAATGGGGATATTTTCTTTAAAATTTTGATAATTTTTAATTTTTGAAAAATCATGATCTAAACCAAACAGAGTTTTATCCGATTTCTTAACTAATTTTTTCATTATTTTTTTTTGTAAATAAATTGCATTCTTCATCGATTTATTTTGTCTTGAAACAATAAATTGAGAAATGGGAATACTTAAATATGATTTTAATGACATGATATTATTTATAAGCAATACTTAAAAATAAAAAATTTTGAAATAATTGAAAAAATTGATTTTGCAGTTTAAAGAGATTTGATTTGGAATTTTTTTTTCAAATCTTGTATGCTATTTCTAAAAATATTATCAGTATCTATCATATCATTAACTGATTGAACTGCATGAATTACGGTACTATGATCCCTTCCTCCAAAATGATTTCCTATTGATTTTAAAGAATGATTAGTAAAGTCTTTAGAAAAATACATTGCAACTTGTCTTGCTATTACAATCTCTTTTTTTCTAATCTTATCTTTCATTTTTTCTTTAGTAATTTTAAAATAATTTGCAACTGTATTTTGAATATAATCTATATCTATTTCATTATTTGAATCTTTTACAATTCTACTTATAACTTTTTTTGTGAGTTCTAAATTTATATCAGATTTTTCAATTGTTGAGTGAGCAATTAATGAAATAATTATACCTTCAAGTTCTCTGATATTAGTATCAACCTCAAATGAAATGTAATCAATTATTTCTTTTGATAATTTAATATTATTATTTGTAATTTTTTCAATTAAGATTTTTTTTCTAGTTTCAAAATCAGGTTTTTCAAGTTCAACCGTTAATCCCCATTTAAATCTACTTACTAATCTTTTTTCCAGCCCATCTAGATCTTTCGGAGATCTATCTGAAGAAATTATTATCTGTTTTTTATTTAAGTTAAGATGATTGAAGATATGAAAAAAAATTTCTTGTGTTTTTTCTTTACCATAAAGAAACTGAACATCATCTACAATCAAAGTATCTAGGTTCATATAATTATTAGTAAAACTTTCAAGAGTATTATTTTTAAGAGAAGAAATAAATTCACTCGTAAATTTTTCAGAACTTACATAGATTAATCGATTGTCATTATTGGAAGATTTAATTTCATTTCCAATTGCATGTAATAAATGAGTTTTTCCCTGACCTACTCCTCCATATATCATTAAGGGGTTAAATCCAGTCAAGCCAGGTTTTTCAGTAATACTTTTTCCCGCATTTATAGCAATATTATTACATTTTCCAGAAATAAAATTTTTAAAATTATAATTAGAGTTTAAATTGGAAGCTAAAGAATTAGTTTCATCATATAATTTGAAATTTAATTTATCACTACTTTCTTCTTTATCATTTTGATCATTTTTAATTATGTATTCTATCGTAGTTTTATTTCCCAAGACTCTTTTTACAGAATTGTTCAATATTTTCAGATAATGATCCTCAATCCATTCATAGAAAAATTTATTAGGAACTTTCAATGTTAAAATGTTATTGGAATAAGAAATTGAATTAATTGGTTTAAACCATGTATTATAACTTTGTTCTTCTAATTCTTTTTTTATTAAATTTAGACATTCATTCCAGTAATCCTCATGCATAATTTTAAGTGGTTTAAATCAAAGAAGAATATTAGTCTTTAATTGATTAATTCAAATATTAAATAAAATAATGAAAGAAAAAAATAAAAATTGCTATTGACTTTTTAAAGTATTTATTTAAATTCATTTTAAGTAGTATTATCATAAAAAATCTTTAAAAAGTACAATTAATTTTTTTATTAGATTTACAGTTTTAAATTTGCTAACTAAAAAATAATATATGTGGATTGATGCACATCTTGATTCCATAAAAAAAGAAACTGAATCCACTTGGAGATTTTTTATAAAAATTTCTGATAAAAATTTTTCTTTAATAGCTGGTCAATTTATTCAAGTTAAAATTGATGATATAGTTAGAAGCTATTCGGTAGCATCATTAATAGATAATAAAAATGTCATCGAATTAATAATTGTCAAACTAGATGGAGGAAAAATGACAAATTACTTATTTAACAAAATAAAAATTGGAAAATCTTTTAAAATAAAAGGTCCATTGGGCAAGTTTATTTTACCCGAGAAAATTGATAGAGATATTTTTTTTATTTCTACAGGAACTGGAATAGCACCTTTTAGAAGTATGTTACAATATATAGAAAAAAATAAAATAAAACATTTGAATATTTTTATAATATTTGGAACAAGATCAAAGAAAGATATTTTATATTATGATGAGATGATTAAATTATCTTCTAAAAAAAATATTATTTACATCCCAACACTATCTAGAGAAAAATGGTCAGGAAATAATGGCTATGTTCATTCAATATATGAAAAAATACTTAATGATGAAGAAGGTTTGATAAACCCATTATTTTATTTGTGTGGTTGGAGAGATATGATAAAGGAAGCTAGAAGTAAATTAAAAAATTTAGGAATAGATTCTAAGTCTATCAAGTTAGAAATTTATGGTTAAAAAATTATGAGTGAACTCATAAAACATGAATGTGGAATTGCTCTTTTAAGATTAAGAAAACCTCTGCAATTTTATCTTGATAAATATGAAACAATATTTCATGCTCCAAAAAAAATGTTTCTTTTAATGCATAAGCAAAGAAATAGAGGGCAAGATGGATCTGGGATAGCATCTTTAAAAATTAATATTGATCCTGGAAATAAATATATAAATCGTTATCGATCTGTAGATCAAAACTCAATTCAAGCTATATTTAACAAGATTAATAAAAAATTAAATAGTTGTATTCTTAAAAATAATAAAGATTGTTGGTCAAATGCTGATTGGTTAAAAAGAAATATAAGTTTTACTGGAGAGTTATGGTTAGGGCATTTAAGATATGGAACTTTTGGTAAAAATAGTATTGAAAATTGTGCCCCTACTCTTAGACAAAATAATTGGAAAAGCAGAAATTTAATACTTGCTGGTAATTTTAATATGACAAATCTAGATTACTTATTTCATGAATTAGTCGCAATTGGACAAAGTCCAAAAGAAAAATCAGATACAGTAACTATTTTAGAAAAGATAGGACATTTTTTAGATGAGGAAAATTTAAAAATTTTTAATAAATATGATGAAAAACTTTCAAGAAAAGAAATTACAAAAAAAATTGAAAAAGAAATTAATATTTCCTCAATATTAAAAAAATCTTTTAAAGACTTTGATGGTGGATATGCCTTATCAGGACTTATTGGTCATGGGTCCTCTTTTATTGTGAGAGATCCTAATGGTATTAGACCTGTTTATTATTATATAAATGATGAAGTAGTCGTAGCAACAAGTGAAAGACCACCTATTAAAACTGCTTTTGATTGTCAATACTCTGAAATTAAAGAACTAGATCCAGGTCATGCTCTAATAATTGATTTGGATGGAAACTTTACAGTAGAAAAAATAATTACTCCCGGTGAAAAAAAGTCTTGTTCTTTCGAAAGAATTTATTTTTCAAGAGGAAATGACCCTGATATTTATAAAGAAAGAAAAAAACTAGGAAGTTTATTAGTTCCACAAATACTTAAATCAATAAATTTTAATTTAAAAGATACGATTTTTTCTTATGTTCCTAATACATCTGAAACTTGTTTTTATGGCTTAATTGATTCTCTAAAGGATTATTTAAATAATGAAAAGTTAAGAATATTAGATGATAATAAGATAGATAATAACAAATTAAAGGATTTTTTAAAAAATAAAGTTAGAATAGAAAAGCTTATTACAAAAGATGTTAAAATGAGAACCTTTATTTCTGCAGATAAAGGAAGAAATGATTTAGTTTCAAATGTTTATGATACAACATTTAAATTGGTTGAACCAGATAGAGATACAATAGTAATCATTGATGATTCAATTGTTAGAGGAACTACTTTAGAAAAAAGCATATTAAGTTTATTAGCTAAATTAAATTCTAAAAAGGTAGTTTTTGTTTCATCTTCACCACAAATTAGGTATCCCGATTGTTATGGAATTGATATGAGTAAAATGAATCAATTTGTTGCATTCAGGGCACTTATTAAATTAATTAAGGATAGAAAAATGGATAATTTAATAGATGAAACTTATCAAGCTTGTAAAAATTCTTTAAATAAAAATAAACCAATAAATCATGTTAAGACACTCTATGATAAGTTTTCATATGATGATATTTCTAAATATGTTGCGAAGATAGTTAAGCCCAAAGAAATGAAATCACAATTTCAAATTATCTATCAAAATATAGATAATCTTAATAAAGCTTGTCCTAATCATTTAGGAGATTGGTATTTTACAGGAAATTACCCAACTTTAGGTGGAAATTTAGTAGCTAATAAAGCATTTATTAATTATTGTGAAGGAAAAAAAGGAAGAGCTTATTAAATTACAATGAAAAGCTTTCACCACAACCACATGTTCTGGATGCATTTGGGTTTTTAAACTCAAAACCCTTACCATTTAGACCGTCGCTAAAATGTAATTCTGTTCCAACTAGATAAAATAAACTTTTTTTATCAATTATAATTTTAATTCCAGCATCTTCAAAAATTTTATCAGTATCAGAAATTTCATTATCAAATTTTAAATCATACATTAATCCAGAGCAACCACCACCTTTGACTAGAACTCTTAAATTGAAGTCACTATTATGATTTTCTGAAATTTTTAATTCATTCAATCTTATTGCTGCTTTTTCTGATATCTTGATCATAAATAATATTATTTTTACAAAAATATACTATGTCATTTTAATTTTGAAAAAAAATGAAAGATAAAAGTTTAGAATCTATTGGGGAATTTGGTTTAATTGATATAATTAAAAAAAAATTTAATTCTAAAAATAATGATTCCTTAATTATTGGAATAGGAGATGATGCTGCAGTTATTTCTAAATCTAAAGATGATTATTTTCTAATTTCATCTGATATGCTTGTTGAGGGAATTCATTTTGATCTAACTTATCATCCACTAAAGCATCTTGGTTATAAATCTGTAACGACAAATATATCAGATATATACTCTATGAATGGATTTGCTAATCAAATAACAATTAATTTAGGATTAAGCAATAGATTTTCATTAAATGCCATAGAGGAATTTTATAAAGGTGTCAAAATTGCTTGTGAAGAATATAATATAGATCTTGTTGGAGGAGATACGACTTCTTCTAAAACTGGATTAATAATTTCAGTTTCAGCAATAGGCAATGTTTTAAAAAACAAATTAACTCTTAGAAAAACAGCTAAAAAAAATGATATTATATGTGTTTCTGGTGATTTAGGAAGGTCATATATCGGATTGCAAATTTTAGAGAGAGAAAAATCTGTTTTTTTGACAAACCCAGAAATGCAACCAGAATTATCAAATTATTCAGATTCAATAGAGAAACAATTGAAACCAAAAGCTAGAAAAGATTTAATTGAAAAATTAAGTGAATTTAATATCATTCCAAATTCAATGATCGATATTTCAGATGGTTTAGCTTCAGATTTAATTCATTTATCTGTTCAGTCGAATTTGGGAGTTAAAATTTATGAAGAAAAATTACCAATTTTAAAATCTACTATTCTTACTGCCAATGAACTTAATTTAAATCCAACAACTTGTGCTTTAAATGGTGGAGAGGATTATGAATTATTGTTTTCGGTTAATGAAAAAGACTATAACATGCTTAAAGATAATGATATAGATATTACATCAATTGGGTATTTTACATCTAACAAAAAATGTAACTTAGTTTCGAAGGAAGGGGCAACTATTGGTCTAAAAGCCCAAGGTTGGAAACATTTTTAAGAGGCCTTGTTTCAATTACTGAATAATTTTTAAATCTACTTTTATCGATTATATCATTTTCATTAAATATTCCATAAATAGTAGATCCTGTTCCTGACATACTCGAATATAATGCTCCATTATTATAGAGATTTTCTTTAATTTTTCTTAAAAATTTATATCTGTTAAAAGTATACTTCTCAAAATCATTGAAAATATAATTTTTCCATTTTTCAATATTTTCATTTTCAATTACAGATTTAATTGAATATTTAGGCTTTTTTATAGAAATATTTTCAAATGATTCTTTTGTTGATATATGTAGATTAGGAATAATTATAATAATTTTTTTATTATTTAAATCAATATTAATTTTTTCAATAATATTTCCTGTTCCTTTAACATAGCTTATTTCATTATTTATAAAGAAAGGACAGTCACTCCCAACTTTTTTTGCAATTCTAAATAATTCATTCTTTTTTAATTTTAAATTAAATAATTTATTGATTTTTAATAGAAAAAAAGTGGCGTTTGAAGAGCCTCCTCCTAATCCACTTCCTAAAGGAATATTTTTATGTAAAAATATATCAAGAGGTTTATTTTTTAATTTAATTTCTTCTATTGTTTTAAAAATAATGTTCTTTTCGACTTTTCCAGGAATCTCAAAACCAGAAGATTTAAATGAACTAACATTTGTTTTTTTAATTTCAATTATATCATATAAACTTATAGGACAGAAACAAGATTCTAAATTATGATATCCTAAATTATTTTTTGAAATAATATTTAATCCTAAATTTATTTTAGCATTTGGAAAAAAAATCATAGAATTTAATTTCTAATTAAAACTATCTATAATTTCTTCTGAAATTCCTGTATTTGAAAACCCTCCATCATGAAATAAATTTTGCATGGTAATTTTTCGACTTAAATCTGAAAATAAAAAAACACAATAATTAGCACAATCTTCAGCACTAGCATTTCCAAGAGGAGACATTTTTTCTGCAAACTTATAAAAACTTTCAAATGCTTTTATGCCTTTTCCAGCAGTAGTTTTAGTCGGAGATTGTGAAATTGTATTTACTCTAATATTTTTCATTTTTCCAAGTCTATATCCATAGCTTCTGGTAACAGATTCTAATACTGATTTTGCTTCTGCCATATCTGAATAAAAGGGAAAAGTCTTTTGAGCTGCTATGTATGATAAACCAACAATTGACCCCCATTCATTAATTGAATCAAGTTTTTCACTAACCTGCATAATCTTATGAAATGAAATTCCAGAGATATCTAAAGTTTTTAAAAACCAATCATAGTTTAAATCACCATAATTTTTATTTTTTCTAACATTTGGAGACATTCCAACTGAGTGTAGAATGAAATCTATTTTACCATCAAAAATTTTTTTTGATTTAATAAAAAGATTTTCTAAATCATCTAATGATGTAATATCTGCAGGTATAACTTCTGATTTACATTTTTTAGACAAAATGTCAATTTTACCCATTCTCAAAGCAATTGGTGCATTAGTTAGAACTATATTAGCACCTTCTTCATAGCACTTTTCAGCAACTTTCCATGCTATAGAATTTTCATCAAGAGCTCCGAAAATTAATCCATTTTTATTGGATAAAAGATTATTCATTTTTTTTATTAAAATAAGTTAAACTCCTTTGCTACAAAATAAGGAATAATTATATAAAGAATACTATCTCTTATTAAATAAAATAGGAATATTAAAAACAAAACTTTCCAACCTAATTTTTTAATTGTTTTTTTAAATCCATTTTTTTTATAATAATCCATATTTTCTCTAACAAAATTTGGCATTATTTTATTTAAAAATGACATTTAAATTTAATTTAGAATTTTAGAAAAATTATCTGATTTACTGGGGTCAATTTTAGAAAGGATATTATATGCTTCTTTCCTTATATTTATCTGTCCCTTTGAAAAAACATTACTAATTTCATTAGACTTTGAATTAATAAATGATTTAATTAAAATAGAATTTGGTTTTATTTGATTTACATTAGATATATTTTTTAAATCTTCAATTATACTTTCACGACTTTTTTCTGCATTATTCTCAAAAATATCAAGACCTTTAATATGATAATTATAAAATGACTCCCTTACAATTTCAAATTCAGGGTTTAATAAATTTTCACTCAACCAGTATCTATTATTATTTGATCCAAACTGATCCCATCCTATATAACTTGATTGTTGAGCATTATTTACTATTTTCCAAGCTTTTTGAAAATGTTTTTCTCCACCTAGTTTTTCAAATGAATCATTATCCATTCCAATAATTATGTAAGCATAGAATGCTAACAAAGAAGTTATATTATTATTAAAATTATTTTCATTAAATTCTAAGGGTTGAGATGATACATATTCAAAGGACCAATCTTTATCTCCATGATTAAGTAATATTGACTCATAAGATGAATTAAAAACAGGTCTAGAGGAAAGAATTTGAACTGATGCTTCAAAATTACTAATTGAGGGTAAATTAACTATATTGATAATAAAATTACACTTAATTTTTTCTTCATTTTTATAGGTATCTTCAGTCCATTTTTGATTATTTAGAAACTGTTCAAATGCAACTTTCATTTCATCAAAAATATACTTATCACTGGTTTCAATGTTATCTGAATTGATAAATACTGTTGAGCTTAATTCCTGAGAAAATATTGATTGATAAAAAAAAAATAAAAAGATTAATAATAAAAATTTCATAAATAAAAGGAACTCTATTTATAAATCGCTATTTGATAGGTCTTCTTTTTCTTCTGATTTTCTAAATATTAATTCATCATTTAAAAGTTCTTCAGTAGCAACAGTAGTTGGTTTCGGTAATCTTTCGTAGTATCTGGATATCTCAATTTGTTCTCTATTTTCAAAAATTTCCTCTAAATTGTCAACATCTGATGCAAACTCAGCAAGTTTTGAATTTAATTCTTCTTTTTGAACTGCAGAAATTTGTTTTGCTCTTTTACCTATTATGTTTACAGATTTATAAATATTACCTGTTTTAGCAGATAGTTCCTTATAATCTCTAGTGTTAAGTGATGGCTTAATTTTCATTTTGTTACTATTTAATTGTCTGCAAATGTACCTAAAAAATTTAAACTTTCAACATACATTTTTTCAGCTTCTTTGATAAAAGTACTTTTTGGATATTTATCAATAAATTCTATATAAAAATCAGTTACTTGAGTAAATCTATCTTTTTGTAAATTTTCAAAGCTTGATTTTGCAATTAAATATTGAGAAGAAATAATCAAATAATATGATTCTTCGTCAAAAATAGATCCTGGAAACTCAATTTGAAAATTTTTTAATGCTATTATAGCTGATTTGTATTTTTTAGTTTTATAATATTGCTTTGCATTATAGAAATATTTTTTTTCAATTTTAACCCTTAATTCATCAATTAAATTACCAGCATCTTTAGAATATTGACTGTATGGATATTTATTGATAAATGCTTGAATTGATTCTATAGCTTTGAAACTACTTGATTGATCTAAATCAAAGTTAGGTGAGTCTTTATATAAAGAATAACCATAAAGATATTCAGCTTCTATAACCCTTTCACTTCTTGAATATAATTCTATAAATTCTTTAAAATAATTCGCACTCAGAATATATTGATTTTGATGATACAAAGAGTAAGCAAAATAAAAGTCGACTATTTCAGATTTTTCTGTTCCTTTTACAAGTGGTTTAATATCTTCAAACAATGTACTGGCTTTATAATATTCTTCTTCTTCATAATATTTTAAAGCTCCTTGAAGTTTTTCTTCGTATCCATCTGTTTTAAATAGTTTTCTATAATCGCTGCAGGATAATGAGATCAAAACAATAATTAATAATAATTTATTTTTCATTCGGCAAATATATCTTTTTTCTAAAATAATGAACTACTTCTTCTAAAATTGGTCTTTCATTTTCTCTTAATTTAAAACCATTTAAAAATAAATCAGCATCGCTTATTTCCTGTGGAGGTATCAGTTTTGCATTTGGATTTTTGTAAAAAGTAATATTTTTAATTTCATTATTTTCAAATAAAATATTCATATCACTACAAATCATATAATTTAGTCCTATTATGGAATTACCAGAATCATTTAAAGCAAAATAAATACTTTCACCATTTCCATTAACCTCAATTTTTTTCATAAAGTTATTTTCATCAAAATAACTTGTCATATTCCTACCTTTTATTTGATTATAATTATTCATAGTATCACTTGAAATTATAAATGAATTTCTATTTAAAATCATTTTATTAATAAGACTATCAAAAAAAATAAAACTAATAGTATCTGATGAAATTTGATTGTTATTATTCCAAACAATAGGTTCTTTGAACATATAGATTAAAGAATCCTTGATAAAATAACTAATTGAGTCTGCTTTGCCCTCAAAATTTTTTTTAATCATTTTTACATCATTAAATGCAACAACTTTTCTGTAACTCTCATTTATATGTTCAAAGGCAATAATTGTATCTGATGATAGATAAAAAGTGTCATTAGGAATAATTTTTTTTAATAAGGGATTATCATATATTTTGGAAATATTATTTTTCTTATCATAAAATCCTTTTGATCCCATTATAATATAATTAGATAATTTAGATATTAGTTTTACATTACCACTAACAGAATAAAATTCTTTACTTTTATTTAAAGTAATCTCATCTGCTTTTAAAAAATATTCATTAGTTTCAATTGTACTTTTGTCAAATTCAGAAAATTTAATATCGGTAATAAATTCACCTCCTTTAGCATTTAGAATAGTACTGTCTTTAGTAATAATTATAGTCTGACCAAAAGTATATGCTATTTTAGTATTTGAATTGTATTCTAGCGTATCTGATTGTAATGTATATTCTGGAGAAACTAATTCTACATTTTGATTAAATTCAGAATAGTTTCTATCTGAATAAAATTTACCATAGTCACTGGAAAGTACATTATTATTATCAAATAATTTTCCTCCTTCTTTAAATGATCCTATTTTATTTTTTAAATCATATATGAGATAATTGGTTTCAAGTATATTGTTGTTTTTAGAATAGCGTACTTCACCAAATAAATCTGCAATTTTATTATTTCCATTATATATTAGCTTATTTGCAGTGATTAACAAAGAATCTTCATCAGTAATTATTACATTTCCATAAGCTTCCATTATCTTTTTTTTATTAAAATAATAAGCAGAATCGCATTTAATTTTTGTATTACCTTGAACAAATTCCACATTAAATTTTAATTTTCTTACTGGGTCTTTGTTAATTTTTAAATATTCAAGTTCATCAGCTTTATATTTTATTTTTTCATTTTTTTGACCAATTAGATTATGATTAAAAACTAAAAAATATATTAATGTAAATACTAAGAATTTTGCAATATTCATTATGTAAAAGTAAAATAGATATTTATATAAACGTTAATTACTGTTATGATTAATTAATTTTACTATATGAAGAATAATAATTACAACGATAAATTCTCTTTTTTGTTCGAAAAACACAATATAGATACAAATAATATAAAATTTTTGTTAGCTATAAGTGGAGGTTTGGATTCAATATGTTTGTTTGATTTTTTTTTAAAAAATAAGTTTAGCTTTTCTGTTTGTCATTGTAATTTTAATTTAAGAGAAGATTCAAAAAAAGACCTTAAATTGGTAAAAAAACTATCTGAAAGAAATAATATTAGTTTTTTTTCGAAGAATTTTGATATTAAAAAATATGCTAAAAAAAATAAAATTTCTTTACAGGCAGCTGCAAGAAAAGAAAGATATAAATGGTTTGATAATCTTTTGGAAAAAAATAATATTGATTTATTATGTACAGCACATCATATTAACGATAACTTAGAAACAGTTATATATAATTTGGTAAATTCTACTGGATTCAGAGGTATAAGGGGAATCAAAGTCTTAAGAAAAAATATTTTTAGACCATTAATGAATTTTAATAAAAATGAATTAATGGATTATGCTTTAAAAAATAATTTAGAATGGAGAGAAGATTCTTCTAATAAATTAATGAAATATTCTCGAAATAGAATTAGATTAAAAATCATACCACAATTAAAAAAAATCAATAATTCCTTAGAAAGATCTGTAGGTGACACATCAAATAACTTATCAGAATTAGAAAAGTTTATATCTTTTCAAATTTCAAAACTTACAGAAAAATATGTTGATAATTTAAGTAATGGATTTAAAATCAATATTAATAAATGGGAAAAAAAGGATTTTAATTTTT
>CACOMW010000021.1 GCA_902628365.1 uncultured Marinoscillum sp.
GACTTAAATTAATATGATCAATATTGATATTTTAACTTGCTTACCTGAACTCCTTGAAAGTCCACTTAATCATAGCATAATTAAAAATGCTAAGGAAAAAAAATTGGTTAAAATCGAAATACATGATTTAAAAGATTATTCAAATAATAAACACAAAAAGGTAGATGATTACGCTTTTGGTGGTGGCGGCGGAATGGTTTTAAAGATTGAACCTATCTATAGGTGCATAGAACACATAAAAAAGAAGAAAGAAATAGATCAAATAATTTATATGAGTCCCGATGGGGAAAAACTAAATCAAAAAAAAGCAAATAAACTCTCATTATATAAAAACATAATAATAATATGCGGACATTATAACGGAATAGATGAAAGAATTAGAGAAAATATAGTTACTAGTGAAATTAGTATAGGAGATTATGTTTTAACAGGGGGAGAATTACCTGCAGCAATTTTAATTGATTCAGTTGTAAGAGTAATCCCTGGTGTATTGTCAAATGAATCAACAGCTCTTAACGATTCATTTCAAGATGATCTGTTAGGATACCCGAATTATACAAGGCCTGCTGAATTTAAAGAATGGAAAGTTCCTAAAATACTATTATCAGGTAATAAAAAGGAAATTGAAAATTGGCGAATCAAAAAATCAATTGAAAACACCAAAAACAAAAGACCTGATCTTCTGAAATAAAAATTTTATTCATAATTTAAAAGTTCTAATAAAATTTTAAAAAAATAAAAATAGACTATATTTGCACACTTAAATAAAGGATTATGTCATTAGAAAAAATACAAATGGACAAGGAAAATGTTGAAATAAGAAAAAGTTTTCCTGATTTTAAATCTGGAGACACAATTAATGTTCATGTTAAGATCCGAGAGGGAAATAAAGAAAGAATTCAGCAATTTCAAGGGACTGTAATACAACGAAGAAATATAAGAACAAACGGAGAAACTTTTACTATAAGAAAAATTTCTGATTCAATTGCTGTCGAAAAAATTCTCCCATTATTCTCACCAAATATTGAAAAAATAGATGTTATTAGAAAAGGAAAAGTTAGAAGAGCCAGACTATTCTATATGAGAAAAAGGAAAGGTAAGCAAGCAAAAATTAAACAAAAAATTTAATTTTGAATCAACCATTATAAGGTTGATTGTATGAATCTACCATTTGAAAAATATCAGGCATCAGGAAATGATTTCATTTTAATTAATCAATTCAACAATAATTTTTTATTAAATAAAAAAAAAATAGGGTTTTTATGTGATAGAAACCTAGGGGTCGGTGCTGATGGGCTAATAATTATCCGAAATACAGCAAAAGCAGACTTTGAAATGAAATTTTATAACCCAGATGGGTCTGAAAGTTTTTGTGGGAACGGAAGTAGGTGCGCTGTTCATTATGCCGCATCTAACAAGATATCAAAAAAAAATATTTCTATGTTTCTTGCAAGAAATAAATATCATGAAGCCTATATAAATAAAAGTAAAGTTTCAATTAAGATGAATGACATTTCAAACATAAAAAAAATAAATAATGATTTTTATATTGATCTAGAATCACCTCATTATGTTAGGATTTGTGACGATTTAAATAATATAGACTTTAAGAAAAACATTGAAAAAATTAAAATAGATAATAATGCTAAATATGGGAATTTTAATATTAATCTTGTTCAAATCATTAGTAAAAATGAAATTAATGTAAGAACTTTTGAGAAAGGTGTTGAGGGTGAAACCCTTAGTTGTGGAACAGGCGCTATAGCATCATCCATTGCAGCTTCATTTAAAAAATGTAAAAGTCCATTAAAAATAAATTTTACTGGAGGATCAATGAAAGTAACCTTTACTAAAAACATAAATATTTTCAAAAATATTTATTTGGAAGGCTCTCAGAATTTTGTTTATTCGGGTAAAATAAAAATTTGACGTAATAATTTTTTTTTATTTTTGAGATCGAATTTTAATTTTTAGTTTTAAATGAAATTAAATCATGAAAAAATTTCAATTATTTTTTTTAATATTAATTCTGATATATTCATGCGATATGAATAACAAAGAAATTATATTAAGCGATGCATTTGATTATGGCAAAATAATTGGAAAAATAGAAAATAATATAATTGAAGAAGCATCCGGTCTTGTAGAAAGTGTAGAAAACAGCAATAGTTTATGGACACATAATGATGGAGGGGATGGTCCGTTTTTATATTTAATATCTAGTTTTGACGCAAAAATTTTAAAAAAAATAAGTTTGGTTGGAATAAAAAATGAAGATTGGGAAGATTTAGCAATTGGGCCAAGCATATTAGGAGATACAAGCACATATATATATTTAGGCGATATTGGAGATAATAAAAAAAATAAAACAATAAAAAAAATTCATTTTTTTAGAGAGCCTAAAATAAAAAATTTTGATAATGAATTAATTGAAATTAATGATATAAAAACTATTAGTTTTTATTCCGAAAAAAAAATAGAAAATTTTGAAACTTTAATGATTGATCCCAATTCAAAAGAATTATTTTTAATCGCAAAAAATAAAAAAAAGAAACAAAATATCTATAAGATAGATACTGAAAATATAGAAATAGATGAAATTCAAAAAGCAAAAAAATATTTAACACTAAATTTAAAAAATTTAAAAGGAGAGATAACAGGGGGTGAAATTTCGAGGAATGGACAAAAATGTCTAATTAAAACTTATAAAAATGTTTTTCTATGGGAAAGAAAGAAAGATGAAAAATGGAAAAACATTTGGTCTCAAGCGCCTAAAATATTAAAATATATTCCCGAATCTCAAGGAGAAGCCATTTGCTGGTCAAACGATGAAAATGCCTATTTCACTCTAAGTGAAAATGAAAACTCTGATCAAGAACAAAAACTATTTAAATATTTAAAAAATTAATTTATTTTGATTCTTTCAGGCACAATTATTGCCTCCGAAAAATCATTAATTAATTTATTTAAAGTCTTATTTGCATTTATTCTATAAAAATACTTTCCAACTTTCACTCTATAATTTGGCTGATCATATAAAGTGTATATATCCAATTCCGAATAAATAGAATCAGCTGTAAAAAATATTGAATCAGCCTTTTCTCGTTCTAACCCAGAAAATATTTGAATAGTATAGCCATTTAAATATTTATTTTTTGGTGTATTCTCATAAGTGATGTAAATATTTTCAAGTTCTTTATTAAACTTAGATTCTTCGATAATAGAAATTTCATTTATATTATTGGAATCTACATTATTTTTTTCAGGGCTTTCTCTTAAAAAAGATAGGTCTTCAAAATAACCTTTTTCTAAATATTGAGATGATGCTGGAGGTTTATTTATACAACCAACAACAAATATTAGAATAAAAATTAATGCTCTAATCATTTATTATAACACATTTTTCATCATTTAAATCGCTCTCCACTTTTTTATATTTAACGTCTTTAATTACAGAACCATTTTCATACCTTACAGAAACTCTAGTATTTCTTCCATAAATTTTATTTGATTTTATAGGCTCAGATTTAATTCCATCATTGCTTTTTTCATTATTTCCAGATAATAAAGACCTAGATTCCTCTTTGTTAGTAGAATAATCATTGCTGCTCCTTTTAGCTTGAGCCTCTTTTACTTGATCTGGGTCTTTAACTGGTATTTGAGCACTGGTCAAAAATGAGACGGTATCTTTGTTTACTTTTGCTATAAATCTCTTAAACAATTCAAAACCTTCAAATTTATAAATAATCAAAGGATCTTTTTGTTCATAAACTGCACTTTGCACTGATTGTTTTAAATCATCCATTTCTCTTAAATGTTCTTTCCAGTTTAGATCAATAATTGATAAAGTGATAATCTTTTGCATTTCTGTTATTAAAAGACCTGCCTTAGTTTCAATACTATTTTCTAAATCACAAGCAACACCAATTTGTTTTTTTCCATCAGTGAAGGGTATCAGAATTTTTTTTACTGTTGCTCCTTTTTCTTTATAAATTCTTTTAAGAACTGGTAAGGCAGCTGATTTTATTATCTCATTTTTAGAATTATAGTTAGTTAGTAACTTATCATATAATTCTGATGAAATTAAATTTGGATCTTTTTTTTCAAAATCTTCCTTTTGCATATCAAAATCAAATCCTAAAATCCCGAAGATATTTAACTTAAACTCATCAAAATTGTTCGTTTCTTTAGAAGATAATACTATGTCTTCACAAGTATCATAATACATATTAAGAATATCAACATCTAGTCTTTCTCCGTTCAATGCATTTTTTCTTCTTTTATAAATTACCTCTCTTTGAGAGTTCATAACATTATCATACTCTAAAAGTCTTTTTCTAATAGCAAAATTATTTTCCTCAACCTTTTTTTGTGCTCTTTCTATAGATTTAGTAATCATGCTGTGTTGTATTACCTCATCATCATCTATTCCTAATCTATCCATGATTTTTGTCATTCTATCAGAACCAAATAATCTCATTAAATTATCTTCTAGAGAAACAAAAAATTGAGAAGACCCCACATCTCCTTGTCTACCCGCACGACCTCTAAGCTGTCTATCTACTCTTCTAGACTCATGCCTTTCTGTTCCAATTATTGCTAGGCCACCAGCTTGTTTAGATTCTTCTGTTAATTTAATGTCTGTTCCTCTACCTGCCATATTAGTTGCAATAGTCACAGCACCTGGCTTACCAGCTTCTGCTACAACTTCAGCCTCTCTTGCATGCTGCTTGGCATTTAAAACTTGATGTTTAATTTTTTTTATTGAAAGCATTCTACTCAATAATTCTGAAATTTCTACGGAAGTGGTACCTACTAACGTTGGCCTTCCTTGATCTTTTAATTCTATTATTTCATTAATTATTGCATTAAATTTTGCTTTTAAAGTTTTATAAACCTTATCCTGCATATCATTTCTTACAATATCTTTATTTGTTGGAATCACAACACAATCAAGCTTATATATTTCCCAAAATTCACCTGCTTCTGTTTCAGCAGTTCCAGTCATCCCACTTAATTTATTGTACATTCTAAAAAAGTTCTGAAGAGTAATCGTAGCATATGTTTGAGTGGCGTCTTCAATTGTTACATTTTCCTTTGCTTCAATTGCTTGATGTAAACCATCAGAATACCTTCTTCCCTCCATTATTCTTCCAGTTTGTTCATCAACAATTTTTACTTTACCGTCCATTACTACATATTCCTGATCTTTTTCAAAAAGAGAATATGCTTTTAAAAGTTGGTTTATTGTATGAATCCTTTTCGTTTTCAAACTGTAATCATTAATCAACGCACCTTTTTTTTCTATAATATCTTCCTTTTTGGAATATTTCTTTTCAATTTCATCAATTTCAACTCCAATATCTGGAACGATAAAAAAGTTTGGGTCATCTCCTTCACTTGTTATTACATCTATTCCCTTATCGGTTAACTGAATAGAATTATTTTTTTCTTCTATAGTATAATATAACGGCTCATCAGCTTCTGGCATAAGCTTGGAGTTATCCTGTAAATAATAATTTTCTGTATTTTGCATAATTGATTTTATACCCGACTCACTTAAATACTTAATCAATGGCTTGTATTTTGGTAAACCCCTAAATGCTCTAAAAAGTGCTCTTCCACCATTTTCTTCATCTTTTTGCTCAATAAGTTTTTTTGCTTCTGATAGATAGCCCGTAACCAACTTTCTTTGAAGATCGACTAGCTTACTTATTCTTGGTTTAAGATCAAAAAACTCATGATCATCTCCCTTTGGAATAGGTCCTGAAATTATAAGCGGTGTTCTTGCCTCATCAACTAGCACAGAATCTACTTCATCTACCATTGCAAAGTTGAGTTCTCTTTGTACCAATTCTTTTTTCTCTCTAACCATATTATCTCTTAGATAATCAAAACCAAATTCATTATTTGTACCATAAGTAATATTACAATTGTACGCATCTATTCTTTCTTGAGAATTTGGAGAATACTTATCTATACAATCAACGGTTAATCTATGAAATTCAAAAATAGGGGCATTCCATTCTGCATCTCTTTTAGCCAAATAATCATTAACTGTTACGATATGAACCCCTTTATCAGATAGGGCATTAAGGTAGGCTGGTAATGTTGCAACTAGTGTTTTACCTTCACCCGTTGCCATTTCAGATATTTTCCCTTGATGTAAAACAACTCCCCCAATCAATTGAACATCATAATGAATCATGTTCCATTCTATTTCCGCTCCTGCAGCACTCCATTTATTTATCCAAACAGCATTTTTACCTTCTATTTTTACATTATCCTTAATTGATGCTAAATTATAATCAAAATCCTCTGCTTTAACCGTGATTTTTTTGTTTACGGAAAACCTTCTAGCGGTTTCCTTAACTACGGCAAATGCTTCAGGCAAAATTTCATTTAAAGTGTTTTCTATTATTTTTTTTTCTTCTACACTTAGTTTATCAATTTTATCTAAAATTTCCTCTTTTAATTCTATGTTCTGCTCCTTTTCATTTATATAATCTTCTTTTAGAGATTTAATTTGATCCGAAACTTTTTTTGTATTAGCAGATATTTTTTCTTTAAAAGAAACTGTTTTATCTCTTAATTCTTGATCAGAAATAGATGATAATTTATTAAACTCAGAATTAATTTTATCAACATATGGATAAAGAAGCTTTAAATCTTTATCGCTTTTTGTTCCAAATAATTTTTTTATACCCTTTCCTAATAAACCAAGCATACAAGTACTTTTTGAGACGTAAATTTAGAGTAATAATAGGATAAGTTATTAATTCAACAAATAAAATTAATTTACTTATAAGAAAAACCTTAATTAAAATTTAATATTACAAGCAATCTTCAGAATATTTCTAAAACTCCACGAGAAACTATTTGGCTCACTACTAGACTCTTTTCTATTTGATTCAAAAATATAGGATGGTTTTATTTTAAAAGGTGAATTTTTAATGTTTATACTCAAACCTAAAATTACTCTATCTCTAACTAAACTTCCTTCAGACAAATTGATTTCATTTTGAAAAAATGGATTATAATTATCCCAAACATTTAAAGAATAAGCTAATCTTAATCTATATCTAAATACATTGTCTTTTAGCTCTTTTATTCTATATTCATTTCTAAGCCTTATCTTTAAATTATCATTTATCTTATAAGATAAATCAAGATGAGGCCTTAATTCAGTAACTCTATTATCACCTTTCATTTCATAAATTTCTCTGTAAAATCCACCAATAGAAAATTTATTAATCTTATAAGTTACCCCCATATCTACATGTGAGGATCGTATTCTATTATCTTCATGATTATACTTATGTTGATACTCTATTTTTAATTCAAATTTTTTATTAATTTCTCCAGCAACATCAATATTAATCCAGTCTTCAAATACTGATTGTGAAAACAAAGCATTGGTTGAGAAGAAAAAGAATAGAAAGAGTGTTAGTAAGCGTCTGATAATAAAATTAATTTATGCCAAAATCTTTAAAGATTTGATTTCTCATATTTTCATTAATTGATATTGCAAGAATAACAGAAACTAAAAGTCCTATAAATGCATACACAGTATCTTTGACTAGTAACTTAATAGCACGAACCTTATCTCCATCAATTTTTCTAAAGTTTATTGCTATTTCTCTTCCTCCAAGAAGCCCAATAAATACCCAAGTCGTACTTATAGGAATAGAACTAATAATTTTAAGGTAATATAATAAACATGCATAAATAAAGTCAACAACTGTTGCTGCTCTAACATCTATTATATCACTTTTTTCTGTTACTATTTCCTGTATTCTATCTCCTTTCAAATAAAATAATAATCCTAAACCAAAAAATACAGTTGAAGCAACTAATACAAATTGATCTGTATTTAATGATCTAGGTAAAACGACGGCAATATTAGCCATATCCTGCATAATCCATGTTGACCACAAAGCGCCACTGGAAACCCATTGTAATGGCACCCAGACTTTGGAAGGGTTTTCTTTTTTATACTTTTCAAAAATATTTGTTGTAATTGTCCAAACTATTATTGCAGTGATAAATGCAATCATATATCCAAAAAAACTTTTTTGAATTATACTTGTAATAGAGCTAGCCTTAGTTGTAAAAGCACTTAAAAGAAGTATTGAAGTAGAAACCGGCATTTTAAGCCTTGTGATTATCAATAATACTACTGGAGCAAAAACTTGTAAAAAAACAAAACTAGAAGGTGCCTCATTTAAACCTTTAGTTGTTAATCTCCCATGGCTAATATCTCCATCATAATTTATCCAACTATAGGTAACAGTCAACAAAAAAATAGATCCCATAAATAACCATAGATAATACCATTTTCTATGAGAATTTGAAGCAATAAAGGTTCCAATCGTTTGAATACTATCATTCGCTATTGCTGAATATGCGGCCAAGAAAAAAACTGTCCACATTGCAATGTCTTTATAAGGTGCTACAAACCAACAAAGAACTGTTAAAAGGAAAATAACAATTGGAAATATGTATTTATCAGATAATTTAATCATACTACGAAAATATTATTTAGGGTTAAAATATTAATTACGAGTATGTTAAAAAATAATTAAATTCTAAATAGTTAGATTATGTTTATGTTAACAAAGAAATTCTAAGGATTCTATTTAATTCAAAAAAAAAGCAATATGTATTACCTTTGTAAAACAAAAAAATAAATAATGATAAAAATTGATAAACTTATTGATTCAATAACATCGTATCTAAAAATTAGATTTGACATTTTGAAAATAGATTTAATTGAAAAAATTTCTTCATCAATTTCAAGTGTTATATCTGGTTTTATCCTATTTTTTATTCTTCTATTTGTTCTAGCATTTGCAAGCCTTACAGCGGGAAGCATTTTAAATTTTTATTTTGACAGTAAATTTTTAGGGTATGCTATTATAACTGGGATCTATGTTATTGTATTTTTTATCATGTATTATACTGCAAAGTCTGGTAGATTAAAAAAAATAATTGAAAAGGAGCTGCTAAAAGAAAAGGAGAAATCTAAATAATTTAAATTTCATTAAAGCGCTTTCTCATCATACCCGCCTGAACACCGAACATTAGCTTAAACCTCCTACAGAAATAGGCTGTATCTTTAAACCCAACCTTCATTCCGATAACTTTAATAGATTCATCATCTGATCTAAGCATTTTTATTGCCTCTTCCATTCTTCTAAGTTCTATATAGTCTTGAGGGCTGTAGCCTGTATTGTTTTTAAAATATTGACCAACATATTCCTCAGAAATATTAAGAAAGTCAGCTAATTTTTTATTTGATAACTCTTTATCTATATTATCACTAACGTATTGAAATAAATCAAGTATTCTTTCATCTTTAAAGTATTTGAAATTTTCCTCAATAGAAGAAAATAGCGGTTGGTTTGATAGAATATATCTTATAATCTCTATAGATAACCTTTGACTTTGAAGGTCTATTAATTTTTCACTACCTGGATACCTATAATACCTTTCTTTAACAATATCTTTTAAGATTGAAAGGGTTTGAGCATTTCTTTCTATAACTAACGGCTTTAGGTTCTTTGAATGAAAAATATTAATTGAATTTAAAACTTTGGTTTCAAAATTTAAAACCAAATATTTTTGATCGATAGGATTCCTTCTTAAAAAATTATCTTTTGTTACATACTTTTCTTTTTCCTCTAAAAAATCATCATAAGACAGCCTTACAGACCTTCCTTTCCCAAAAGCCAGAGACACCACTTTATTTGCTGGAATAAATAAAAAAGATTCTTTTTTTACTTTTTTAGTGTATTTGCCATACCTCAACCTGCTATTTATTGGAAAAATAACTGTGTTCTCTATATCATAATAGTTTTCAATTATAAATGGTTTTAATACCTTGACTACAGAAACCTTCTTCAAGGTAAAATGTAAATGGTCTAAAACTTTTATAAAATCACTCATAATTTTTCAGTAAATGTTGTGAAAAGGGAGGTAAATCTAAATTATTTTTTTAAGAAACTATCTTCTTCTCAAAAAAAGCATAAGATAATATAATAATGTAGCCAGTGACTGCAAGGCCACAACAACGTATGTCATAGCCGCCCACTTAAGTGCATCTTTAGCCATAAAAGATTCTTCTCTAGTTACTATTTGCCTATTTGTAACCCAAGCTATAGCGCGATTACTTGCATCAAATTCTACGGGTAAGGTGATAAATGAAAAAAGAGTAAATGATCCGTAACAAAAAATAATAATCAATAAAGCCATATTCATAGGCATAATACTAGGAGCAACCATAGTTAAGGGAAACAGTACCCAAATCATTGTAGTCATAGTTTTTCCTGCAAACGTTTGTATTGGAACAAGTGCAGATCTCATTTTGAGAAATGCGTATTGAGTAGCATGTTGAACGGCATGACCACACTCGTGAGCAGCAACAGCTGCTGCGCTAACGGATCTGCCCTCATAAACCTCAGGGCTTAAATTGATAGTTTTATTTAATGGGTTATAATGATCTGTTAATTTTCCTGGAACAGATACTACTTTAACATCATATATGTCATGGTCGCGTAACATAATTTCTGCTATTTCTCTACCAGAAAGATTTTTTCTCAAAGATACCTGTGAATATTTATGAAATTTTGACTTTAGCTTATTTTGAACATAGTATCCTATGCCCATAAAAACAAAACCTATGATAAGTAAACCTGGATCGAAATACATTATTTAATTTTCTTTAAAAATTTAGAGGTTGAATATCCCTCTTTTAATTTAACAATTTTTACTTTGCCTCCATTTTTAATCACGTGCTCTCCACCAACTATTTCGCTTAACTTATAATCCCCACCTTTCACAAGAACAGTAGGAGAAATACATTTAATTAAATTTAAAGGCGTTTCTTCTTCGAAGATAATAACAAAATCAACAATTTTCAAGCATGCTAAAATTACTAATCTATCTTCTTGATTTACAACTGGTCTTCCCTCTCCTTTCAAGACTCTCACGGAACTGTCTGAATTGATTCCAACAATTAAAACATCTGCAAAAGATTTTGCTTTTTTCAATAATTTCAAATGACCAGGGTGTAGCAAATCAAAACAGCCGTTTGTAAAAACTACTTTCTTATCGGATTTACGAAGCAAATCGATTGTCTTGCTTAAACTATCATTCGATAAAATTTTATTTTCAATTTCTTTTATAAACATTAAAATAAAAAAGAATTAAACTTATTAAACCATAAAACATAATAGCAATTACCTGGTTAGCATGAACAAGAGTTGCAAAAAATAGTGCGTCTTCATAAACAATACCATAATAGATTAGAATTGAGCTTACAAATAAATGATACGCTCCTATTCCAGCATTAACAGGTACAATTGTTCCAATTGCGCCTGCAACTAAAATAGATAATGCAGCCGAAAAGCCGAGCATTGAAGTTTCTTCAACTGAAAAAAACAATATGTAACCAACAAAAAAATATATTAGCCATAAAATTATGGTTGACAGAAAAAATTCTAATTTTTTTTCAAGAGAAAAAATGGATAACAAACCGGATTTAAATTCATTAATTTTTTCAGTAAACTTTTCGTAAAAACCAAACCTTCGAAAGATTTGATTTAGAAAAAAATAAAGAAAAATACATATGGAAAAGAACAGAAATAGATAATAAACTATTTTATCAATTTCGGTATTTGCAACTACTTCGATCATTAAATAATTATAAAACCTATCAAATTCTACCAACAATAAAATCAATGACAGAATAAAAACTGAAATTAGATCGACAATTCTTTCAGTTACAACTGAACCGATGGACATCGAAAAATTTACTTTATCAGTTTTTGTTAAGACGTAACACCTAACTATATCATTAATCCTTGGTAAAATAATTGCAGATAGATAAGATATAATTAAACCCAATGTTGTTTTATAAACTGAAAGCTTTTTATAATTAAATTCAAGTAACAAATTCCACCTATACGCTCGAACAATAAATTCAAATAATGAAATGAAAATTGCAAATAAAAACCATGAAGAGGACACGTTTTGTATTCTTGAACTATAGGAGCTGATGTCAACGTCTTTGAAAACAAAAAACAAAATAGATAGTCCTACCGTTAATGATAGTAGAAAGTTTAAAAAATAATTTACGTTTTTTTTATCCAAGAAGTTGAATTTGATGCAAATCTAATAAGATTAGTCTTAGGGTAAAAAGCAAACTTATTTATTTCAAAAAAAAATGATCTTAGACAAGAATTGAATAATCAGCATGAATTGATTAAATTTGTGTCCCTTTTTGAGATTTACTTTAAAAGGCAACTGAACTTTACTTTATGGCAAAATATAAAATTCTATATGTAGCAAGTGAAATTAATCCCTTTCTACAAACATCTGAAGTTGCAGAGTATGTAAGAAATTTACCTCAAGCAATGCAGGAAAAAGGCATGGAAATCAGGATACTTGTTCCTAGATTTGGTTTGATAAATGAAAGAAAAAACCGATTGCATGAAGTTGTCAGGTTATCTGGAATTAATATCGAAATTGGTGACGATGAAAAACCATTGGTAATTAAAGTTGCATCAATACCTCAAGCAAAACTTCAAGTTTATTTTATCGATAACGAAGATTATTTTAAAAGAAAATTTGTTTTCAATAATAAAGAAGGAGACTTCTATAAAGATAATGACGAAAGGTGCATTTTCTTTTGTAAAGGAGTTTTGGAAACTGTAATCAAATTGGGATGGGCACCAGACATTGTTCACTGCAATGATTGGATGACATGTTTGATTCCTTTATATATTAAATCTACCTATAAAAATGATCCTATTTTTAAAGATACTAAAACAGTGTTTACTGTTTATGATAACGCTTTTAAACATAAATTTGATAAAAGTATTATTGAAAAAGCAAAAATGACTGATATTGATGATGGGATGTTAAATTCTTTAAAAACAGGTGACTATAAAGGGTTCTTAAAGATAGGGATGGAATATGCAGATGCTGTAATTAAATCTAAAGATGAAATAAGTAAACGTTTTGATAAACTTATATCAGATACGGTAAAAGAAAAAAAATTCGATGTAATTAAAAGTGACGAAAACTATTTAGAAGCTTATTATAAATTATATAATGAACTTGTCAGCTAAGAGCACTATTTTTTTTTTATTTTTTTTATTACTCTATATCTCATGTGATGAATCAAGTGAAGTTGGGCTTGAGCTAGAAGACCAAGATAACAGCCTTGAAGCCAAATATATAGACATACCACTAACTGCATCAAATATCTTTCTAGATAGTGTTAGGACAGATTATGGGTCTCTCATTTTTGGCCAATACGACAATCCAGTATTTGGAAAAACAAAAGCTATAGGCTATTCTCAATTTTCTCCTGAAATTATTTCACCTGACGTGGTAACAACTGATTTATCTATTCAGCCAGCAGACTCATCTATTTTAGATTCTATAAAATTATTTTTAAGCTACTCTTATATTCATGGAGAAGAATTTGATCAAGAGCAAGAAGTCTCGGTTAGATTGATAGAAGATACGTTATTTTCTAGCGCAATTTATTTATCATCTAAAACCATTCCTTTGGTTACTAATAAAGCTCCTGTTGGCTTCACTCGTTTTACTGTAGATAAGCCTGGAGACACCTTACTAACAATACCTCTAACAATGAATTATGGAAACATATTACTTGATTTGGCAAGACAAGGGGTTTCAGATAGAGAAATTAGAGAGTCCACTAAAGGCATAGCCTTTGAGCCAGGGGTAAACAACAAATTAATTTTAGGATTTGATCTTAGTAATGAATTTAGTAGAATAGTCCTTTATTATCACAATTCCGTTGACGATACAGTATCAAATCAATATAGGCTAAGATTTGATTCTCCTTTGTCAAAACATTACAGCAACTATTCAACCGATAGAAGTGCATCTACATTATCTTCAGTAGAAATTAAAAATTTAAATGAATTTAGTATTAATGATAAAATATATTGGCAGTCTGGAAGTGGGATTTATCCAATGATTGATTTATCTGGATTTACAAACTTTATAGATACTGCAAAAAATGTTATTCTTAATAAGGTTGAGCTATCCATGGGACCAGTAGATAATTCAGGAAAAAAATATATTAACCCACCTAATACGGCTATTTATTATTTTGCTAAAGAAGATAATAACATTAATTCATCAGGGATTGAAACTACTCCAATGAGTAATGTTATTCTGAAAGATAATGCATACTATGGTCAAGATGAAGATCCTGCATATTATGCTTATGATAGTTTAATATCTCATACATATAAAGGGACTTCCACTATTTTTTTTCAAGATTTAGCGATGAAAAAATATGATGTAAAAAAAGTCGTTGTTTTTCCTTCAAAACCTTCAACTTTTAATCAAGCAATTATAGATAAAGCTAAATTTCGATTAAAAGTTTTTTACTCTAAGCTATAATTTTTTTGTCTAAATTATTTTCTTGAAAAAAAAATTAGAAGTATGCGTATTTAATTTAAATGATTGCATCACTGCATCTAAATACAATATTGATAGAATTGAATTTTGTCAAGAAAGAAGCCTAGGTGGAATAAGCCCAAAAAAAGATGATATTAAAAAAGCTTTAGCCTATCATGAAAATATCTTTCCTATAATTCGACCTAGAAAAGGTAACTTTCTTTATAATAATGAAGAGTTAGGTGAAATGGTAGATCTAATAGAATATTGTAAAAAAATTGGATGTAAAGGAGTTGTATTTGGTATACTAAATAATAAAAATCAAATAGATAAAGAAAAATGTAAGATGTTAAAAGAAAAATGTGGAGGTATGAGTACCACATTTCATAAAGCATTTGATGAAATAAAAAATATTTATAAGGCTGCTGATGATTTAATCGAGCTTGGATTTGATAGAATTCTTACCAGCGGAAAAAAAGACAAAGTAATTGATGGAGTTGATGAAATAAATAATTTAGCAAAGTATTGTAATAGTAAAATATCAATTATGCCGGGTGGAAATTTAAGGTCTGATAATATAAATCTATTTTCAAAAAATGAATCCATTTATGAATTTCATTCTTCATGCATTATTAATAATAATCTAAATGAAAATGAGATAGAAAAATTAATTGATAGAATAGGCAACATATGATGACCCAGACTTTGTATTCAACTTCCCACCTCCACATGCTATTACAATATATTGTTTATCATCAATTATATATGTTGAAGGAGTAGCATAACCAGCAGCTGGAAGTTTATCTTCCCAAAGTAATTCACCAGTATTTTGATCAAATGCTCTTATTTTTTCATCCATTGTTGCAGCAATAATTAAAATTCCTCCGGAAGTAACTAATGGGCCCCCATAATTTTCAGTGCCCGTTTCGATTAAACCCAATTTTTTTAAGTCATCATGTTGTCCAAGTGGGATTTGCCATAAAATAGATGCTTTATTTAAATCAATAGCGGTTAATTGACCCCATGGAGGTTTTATTGCGGGATAGCCATCTGGTGCATAATGCTTTTTGAACCCACCAAACACATAAGGATAGGGCCATGAGTTCATTTTTTCATAAGTAGAGTTTTCTGTTTCAGGATCTATTAAATAATTAATAATTGCGTTGATTTCATCATTTGAAAGATTTGAAAAACTTGGCATGATTCCTTTTCCGTTTAGAATAATTTCTTCTAGTGACTTGTTAGTCATTCTATCTTTAATATTTACAAGTGAAGGAATGTTTGAATATACACCTAAATTTCCCTTTAAATCTTCTCCATGGCATATCATACAGCCAGAATTATATACTGTTTTACCTAAGGTCAATCCTACCTTTTTATTCATTTTAAGACTCCATGGCATTTCATTAGAATTGATAAAAATTATACCAGAATTTGGATTATAAGCAGCACCACCCCACTCACCACCTCCATCTAATCCTGGAAATAATATTGTTTCACTTAGTGAAAGAGGTAAAAACTCTTCATATTTAGAACTTTCCCAGACTCTTTTAGCATACTCTCTGGCTTCTTTAGATCTAATCGGATAATCATCATCTGAAAGATTAATTCTTGAAAACGATGGATAGATTGTAGGAACTGGTTGTGTAGGCCAAGAAAATTCTCCAATTAAGCTGGATTTTGGAACTTTTTTTTCTTTTATTGGATAAATAGGCTCACCTGTTTTTCTATCAAACACAAATAAATATCCAGACTTGGTAATTTGAGCTAAAGCATCAATATTTTTATTATCTTTTGTAATAGTAACTAAATTAGGAGCAGCAGGTAAATCACGGTCCCATATATCATGATGAATTGTTTGATAATGCCATATCCTTTTTCCATTATTAGCATTCAAAGCAATTATACTATTTGCAAATAGATTTTTCCCTTTTCTATCACCACCATAATAATCAAATGCTGCAGATCCAGTTGGAACATATACAATTTGGTTTTTTTCGTCTAAACTAAGTCCTGCCCATGCATTCGCTCCACCAGATCTTAAATATGCATCTTCTGGCCAAGTATCATACCCATATTCTCCTGGGTAAGGAATTGTATGAAAAATCCACTCTATTTTTCCAGAAAAAACATTAAAAGCTCTAATGTGACCTGGCACAGCTCCTGTAGATTCAGAAGCTCTATGACCTAAAATAAGTAAGTTTTTAAAAATCACACCAGGAGTATTAGCTGCTAAAAGTAGGCTATCAACATTTCTTCCTAATCCTTCTTTTAAATCTACTATACCATTTTCCCCAAATGATTGAATCAATTTTCCATTGCTAGGGTTTACTGCATAAAGTTTTGAATATGTTGCATAAAGTATTCTATCTCCACTTGAATGTCTAAAATAATTTAACCCCCTATTTACACCTGTTCCATGCGATGAAAACATACCATCATATGGATCAAATTCCCATATCAAACTTCCATTGGAAGCATTCAATGCAAAAAGCTTCATTTTGGCCGATGTTCCAAATAGTACTCCATCAATAATTAAAGGATTACATTGAATTTGAGATCGATTTTCCAAATCGTGATCGCTACTTTTATATTCCCAAACTTTAGTCAACTTATGAACATTGTCTTTATTAATCAGGTCAAAAGGCTTAAAATGACTAACAGAATTATCCCCTCTATAATATGCCCAATCATTTATACTAAATTCATTTTTTATTGTGCATACAGTAAGAATAAATAAAGAAAAGATGATTCTATTCATTACCCTTGTGAAACAAAAGTTAAAGATTCCTTAGCTTGAAAATATGTATTCAATAGTATACAGAAAGCAATAAACTTTTGAGATGTAACTTGAACAAATAAACCAAAATTACTTTCAAATGGATTTGGGCCATAATCCATCATAAGAATAAACAATACCATTGATAGAGAAAATAAAATTGAAACAAATAAAAGCTTATTACTCATTTCAGAATTGAAATGAATTGCTATTGATTGAAAGATTGTAAAAAGAAATAGAGATCTAAATGCAAGTTTTACAAAAAAAATATGTTCATCGAAGCTTGTTTCATCAGCAGTAAACAAGGCAATGCAGATAAAAGAAATAACCGAAACAACAAGAAAAAACAATGCGAATTTGATGAAATTATAGCTTTTTTTTTCTTTTTTAAAAAACTGAAAATATTTAGAATAAAAAATTAAAAAAGAAATGCTTACAAGAATTAAAGAGGAGTTAAAAAGAATTGATGAAATAAAGTTATCATCACCATTTCTGGCTATTCTTTCTCCCAAATTGCTAAGAAAATTGTAGAAAAATAAATATCCATCGGTATCCTTATCAATCAAGGTTCCACCAGGATAAAAAATCATTGAAAAAAAATTCAATAATATAAAGCCACCTATTCCCCAGAATGTTTGTTTTATTCTAAAGTTGTCCATAACATAAAAATAAACAATATATATTTATAGCATGAAAATAGCTGTAATAGGATCAGGGATTTGGGGAGCATGCTCTGCATATTTCTTGAAAAAATCTGGAGCAGATGTAGAGCTTTATGATATGTGGGGCCCTGGAAATTCTAGATCAGGGTCAGGAGGTGCTTCAAGAATTATTAGGTTAGCCTATGGCAATGATAAAATCTACTCTGAACTCACTAATAAATCTTTTAAATTTTGGGAAGAGCTATCTAAGAAAAGTGAAAGAAAATTATATTTTGAAAATGGAATGTTATGGCTAATCACTCAAAAAGACAATAGCTATATAAAAAATTCTATCCCAGTAATTAATAGTTTAGGTAATGAAATAATTGAGTTACCAGTTAGCATAGCAAAAAAAAAGTATCCTATTGTAAATTTTGACGGAGTAAATGAAGTTTATCTAGAAAAAAAAGCTGGGATATTGCTGGCAAGCAGATGTTGTAAGAAAGTTGTAAAAGAATTTCAAAAAATTGGGGGGTCGTTAACCTTAGGCGAAGTGAAAGTTGAGGAAAATAAATTAAATAAAGGAAATGGAATAACAATAAATAATAAAATAATTAAAGCCGACAAATACATTATTGCTTGTGGTCCCTGGAATAAAAAAATATTGCCCAATTTTTTCAATAAAATTTCATATATCTCTCGTCAGGAAGTGTATTTTTTTAGTATTCCTAATAATAATAACGATAACTATAAAATTAAAAATATGCCATGCTGGATGGATTTAAATGAAAACTCACCTACATATTACGGCATGCCTTTTCATCTTAATAAAGGGTTTAAAGTTGCATATGATGAAAGGTCAACTCTATTTGATCCAGATAAATCTGATAGAATACCTTTACCTAAATTAATTGAAAGAACTAAAAAATATATTTATAAAAGATTTCCTGGATTAAAAAATCTACCTATTACAGAAAGTAAAGTTTGTCAATATGAAAATAGTATTGATGGTAATTTTATCATTGAAAAACATAGCTTATCAAATGATGTTTTAATTATGGGAGGTAGTTCGGGGCATGGTTTTAAAATGGGTCCTGGAATAGGAGAATTTGTAAAAGATGTTATTTTAAAAAATAAAAAAATACCATCTTTTTTAAGTAAATCAAGATTAATTAATAATAATAATTTATCCCAATATTATAATTCTCAAATTAAATATGAATCAAAGAAAACATTTTTTAATTAAACTAAATGTTATGAAATTAAATTTTTTTATGTTTTTAATTTTATTTTTCTTTTCATGTCAAAAAGATAATTACAAAGAATGTGCTGATCTTTCATATGGAACAGATTATATTCAAATATTAGGGGTGAGTGAGTCTGATGAAAATTATTTTAAATACTTCTGTAAAACAACCGAAGTATTTGGAATCAAAATATATGCTACAAATAAAGTAGATAATGAGAAAATGTTACATGCAGCATCAGTATTGGCTGAATATTTAGATAACGATGAAGATGGTCAAGTTGACAATCAGAAGGTTGTAGATAAACTAGTTGAAAAAAGTATTTGGTTATTACTTGTAAAAAATGAGAGTGACCAAGATGATGCAGAAAGAATCAGTATAAAAAATTCAAATTATCAGGATCTTCGAGATGAAGAAATAACTTTAATAAATGGATCTCCAAGGTTTGATGCTTCTCTTGAAGAGGTATTACATCTAATTACTCAACACGGATATGCTAAAGCTTACCCAGAGGTTTTTGGAGAAAAAAAAGGAAGTAAAATAGCTGAAGCCATGGATATTGCAAGAGGTGGTT
>CACOMW010000022.1 GCA_902628365.1 uncultured Marinoscillum sp.
TGTTGCTCAACTCGATTTAAATAAAATAAAGTTCCCACTAAAAATAAGAAATTGGAAAAAAGGAGATTCTTTTAAACCTTTAGGTATGAAAAAAAACAAAAAGGTTAGTGATTTTCTTATTGATAAAAAAGTGCCGAATTATATAAAAATTTTTCAATGTGTAATATTATCGGACAATAATATTGTATGGTTGATTGATCATCAAATACATGATGAATATAAAGTAACTAATAAAACTAAGAAAGTTTTCAACATTTCTGTCAATTAAAATAATTAATAACTATTCTTTTAATCCTATTTTTCTAATTTTGTAGTCAAAGTCTAATTATAAATTTAAAATTATGAAAGTAACAATTGTAGGTGCAGGGAATGTTGGAGCAACTTGTGCGGATGTTTTAGCTTATAAAGAAGTATCAAACGAAATTATTTTAGTAGATATTAAAGAGGGTTTGTCTGAAGGTAAGTCTTTAGATATTTTTCAAAAATCACCAATTAATTTATATGATACTAAAACAATTGGATCCACTAATAATTATAATTTAACAAAGGATTCTGATGTTGTTGTTATTACTTCTGGTCTTCCAAGAAAACCAGGTATGTCAAGGGATGATTTAATTGATACAAATTCAAAAATAGTTAAATCTGTAACAGAAAATATAGTTAAATACTCTCCTAATTGTATTTTAATAATAGTTTCAAATCCATTAGATGTAATGACTTATCAAGCTCATATTACATCTAAATTTCCTAGAGAAAGAATTATGGGAATGGCTGGTATTCTTGATACTGCAAGATATAGAGCTTTTATTTCAGATGAATTAAATGTATCCACAAAAGATATTCAGGCATTGTTGTTGGGTGGACATGGTGATACTATGGTTCCATTACCAAGGTATACTACTGTTGCAGGCATTCCAGTTACTGAATTAATTAAAGAAAAAAAACTTTTTGATATAATTGAAAGAACAAAGTTTGGTGGAGGTGAACTTGTAAAATTAATGGGGACATCAGCTTGGTATGCTCCTGGTGCAGCTGCTGCTCAAATGGTTGAAGCCATAATAAAAAATCAAAAACGAATTTTTCCTGTTTGTGTAAAATTAGAGGGTGAGTATAATATAGATGATTGCTATTTAGGAGTTCCGGTAATACTTGGTCAAAATGGTATTGAAAAAGTTATTGAATTAGATTTAAATACAGATGAAGTTAAATTATTAGAAGAATCTAGAAAACATGTGAAGGAAGTTATGGGAATCCTTGAAAATCTCAAATGAAATTAAAAGAAATTAATAAAAGTGATTTAATTAGTAGAGATTTAAGCTGGTTAAATTTTAATTATAGAGTTCTTGATCAGGTTAAGAATGATAATCGTAATTTATTAGATAGGCTAAAATTTTTATCAATAGTTTCATCAAATTTTGATGAATTTTTTGAGGTTAGAGTAGGTAGTCTTTATAACTATATTGATAGTAAAAAAAATAGAATTGATTATTCAGGAATGCGAGAAAATCCTTTCAGAGAATATTTATTAGATAATTCTAAAGTATTTTTTGATGATTTTAACTCCTTTTTTTCTAATTCCATAATTCCTTTAATGGAAAAAGAAAAAATATTTATTGGTGACTTAGATTTATTAGACAAAGATGGAATAAAAAAAGTCAAAAAGTATTTTAAAAAAACAATATTTCCAATGATAACTCCAATGGTTTTTGATAGTCTTCATTCCTTTCCTATTTTGATGAATAAAGTTCTAATTTTTGGAGTTGTAACTAAGTCTAAAAAAACATCATCTAAAAGTAAAATATCATTTATACAAATTCCTCAAAATATACCTAGGTTTTTTGAGTATAAAATTGATAGTAAAATATATTTTATACCTATTGAAAACATTATTAGAAAATATATTAAAACTTTTTTTCAAGGTATTTTAATAGTAAGTGTTAGTTTATTTAGAATAATTAGGAATGGTGATTACACTTTAGAAGAGTCAGAAGATATTGAATCAAATTTTTTAGAAGAATTAAAACAAAAGTTAAAAGATAGAAAGTTTAGTAGAGTAGTGAGATTAGATGTCTTAAATAATTATGATAAAAATGTTATCAAAGAATTACAAAAAATATTTAAAATTGATGATTTCAACTTAATGAAATTATCCAAAAATTCTTTTCTAGACCTTTCATCAATTTTTCAGGTTGTTAATTATAATGAGTTTTCAGAATTACTTCCCAAATACCCTTCACCGATTAAGCCTTTTGATTTAAATGAAATTCATGAAAAAAGTATATTTCAAATTCTTTCTGAAAAAGATATTTTTTTACACCATCCATACAACTCATTCGATCCAGTAATAAAATTATTAAAAGAAGCAGCTGAAGATCCAGATGTTTTGTCTATTAAAATAACTTTATATAGAACTGCAAAGAATTCTAGGGTTATTGATGAATTGTTAAAAGCTGCTGAAAATGGGAAACATGTTTCAGTACTTTTTGAAGTTAAAGCAAGATTTGATGAAGAAAATAATTTTAAAAATGGATATAAGTTAGAAAAAGCTGGGTGCTATGTTATTTATGGGATAGGTTCTTTGAAGACACATACAAAACTTCTTTTGATAGTTAGAAGAGAAGGTAAAAAGGTAAGAAATTATGCCCATATGGGAACAGGTAATTATAATGAAACTACATCTAAATTATATACAGACATTGGATTAATGACTTCAAATAAATCTTATACAAAAGATGCTTTAAAGTTTTTTAATGTAATTACAGGGCATTCTATTCCAGATGATTATGAAAATTTATTAACAGCTCCTAATTATATGAAGGATAAAATAATAAGTTTTATAGAAAAAGAAATTAAAAATGTAAAGAATGGGGGAATTGGGAAGATATGTATAAAAATTAATTCATTACAAGATAAAACAGTAATTAATAAACTTTATGATGCAAGCAATGTAGGTGTGAAAATTTGTTTAATTGTTAGGGGGATTTGTTGTTTAAGACCAGATAGAAAAAATTTAAGCGAAAACATACAAGTCATATCAATCGTGGGTGATTACTTAGAACATAGTAGGTTATATTATTTTCATAATAATAATGACCCTTTAATTTTCTCTGGAAGTGCAGACGTAATGATTAGAAGTTATAAAAGAAGAATAGAATCATTATTTAAAATAAATGATGAATTTATTAAAAAACAAGTAATCACTATATTGAATTACAATTTAAGAGATAATATGAATTCTTATGTACTTCAAGAAGATGGTAGTTATAAGAAAAAAGAATTTAAAAAAAATAATAAGTTCAATATTTTTGAAGAATTTTATTCCTTAAATTCAGAAAAAATTGATGATTCAATTATTCTATAACATTATTCAAATTTTTAAAATATAATTGTTAATTTCTAATTAAAATATATTACATGGAAAAATTAAAATTGGGTATGATTGGTGGTGGCGATGGATCATTTATTGGTGCTATTCATAGAAATGCCGCCTATCTTGATAATTATTATGAGTTGGTCTGTGGCTCATTTAGTAGGGATTTCAATAATTCATTAGAAACTGGAAAAAAACTTTTTTTAAATCCTGAAAGAATATATAAAAGTTATGAAGATATGATTGATCAAGAATCGAAATTAGATTCATCAATCCGAATGGATGTTGTATCAATAGTTACACCTAATCATGTACATTTTGATCCTGCATTTAAAGCTTTAAATAAAGGTTTCCCAGTTATTATAGATAAACCAATGACTTATGACTCCAATCAGGCATTAAAATTAGTAAAAGTTGTAAATGAAACAGGTCTTCCTTTTGCAGTAACTCATACTTATACTGGCTATCCTATGGTAAAAGAAGCAAAACAATTAATTCAATCTGGAAAAATTGGAAAATTAAGAAAAGTTGCTGTTGAATACCCTCAAGGCTGGCTTACTTCTAATTTAGAATCTACAAAAAATAAACAAGCATCATGGAGAACAGACCCTAAAAAATCAGGTATAGCTGGTAGCATGGGTGATATAGGAACACACGCAGCAAATATGGTAGAATATGTTACTGGAAAAAAAATTATTAAACTTTTTTCTAAAGTAAATACCGTTGTTGATGGTAGAAAATTAGAAGATGATGGTAATGTTCTGATAACTTTAGAAAACAATATTGAAGGGAATTTAATGACAAGTCAGATTGCTACTGGAGAAGAAAATGATCTAAAAATTAGAGTTTGGGGTGAAAATGGTGGTATTGAATGGAAGCACTCTTCACCCAATACTTTATTACTTAAGTTAAATGGAAGTCCAAATCAAATATATAGATCAGGTGTAGACAATTCTTACTTATCTAATTTTTCATTAGCTAATTGTAGGACACCATCTGGGCATCCGGAAGGTTTTATTGAGGCTTTTGCAAACATCTATAGAAATTTTGCTCTTTCAATAATGAATCATAAAAACAACAAAAAAGACAGATATGAATATGACTACCCAACAGTGAATGATGGTTATCGAGGAATGAAATTTATTGACGCAGTCATTGAATCATCAAAGAAAAAAAAATGGATAAATTTATAAAATGAAAACAATTAAAGGGCCTGCAATTTTTTTGGCTCAATTTATGGATGAAAAGCCTCCTTTCAATGATATTGAAAGTATTTGCAAATGGGCTTCGAAATTAGGCTACAAAGGTGTTCAAATTCCAACTTGGGATGAAAGATGTATTGATTTGAAAAAGGTTGCAGAAAGTAAAGATTATGCCGATGAATATAAATCTAAAATTAATTCTACTGGGGTTGAAATTACTGAACTAAGCACGCATCTACAAGGTCAACTAGTTGCCGTTAATCCAGCTTACAATAAAATGTTTGATGGCTTTGCACCAAAAACATTTAGGAATAATCCAAAAAAAAGAACTCAATGGGCTATAAATCAATTATTATTAGCAGCTAAAGCAAGTAAAAACTTAGGAATTAAAGAACATGTAACTTTTTCAGGCTCTTTTCTTTGGCCGTATATGTATCCATGGCCACAAAGACCTAAGGGACTTGTCTCTACTGGATTTAAGGAATTAGCTAAAAGGTGGATTCCTATATTAAATGAATTTGATAATAATAATGTTGACTTGTGTTATGAAATTCATCCTGGAGAAGATTTACATGATGGAATTACTTTTGAAAGATTTTTAAACTCTACAAATAATCATTCAAGGGTAAATATGTTATATGATCCTAGTCATTTTATTTTACAAAATTTAAATTATCTTGATCATATTGATATTTATCATAAATATATAAAAATGTTTCATGTAAAAGATGCAGAATTTAATCCAAATGGAAAGGCTGGAATTTATGGAAGTTATTCTGATTGGATAGATAGACCTGGAAGATTTAGATCACTTGGTGATGGTCAAATTGATTTTAAATCTATTTTTTCAAAACTTACACAATGTGGTTATGATGGTTGGGCAGTTTTAGAATGGGAATGTTGTATTAAAAATAACGAACAAGGGGCTATTGAAGGTGCAAAATTTATTTCTGATCATATTATTAATGTTACTGAAAAAACCTTTGATGATTTTGCAGATTCTGGTTCAAATAAAAATGATCTAAATAATATTTTAGGAATAAATTAGATACGATCTCTTAGCTTTTCTATTGATTTTTTAATTTTTACTAAAGATTCTACTATTTCATTTTGATTTACAGAACTATTTTTATTTTTTATTATTGAATTTGCCCCTTTGATTGTATATCCTTTTTCTTTCACAAGATTATAAATCTCATTTAATATCCTAATATCATATTTAGTATATTTTCTTTTTCCTTTCTTATTTTTTTTTGGATTTAGTATGTCGAACTTTTCCTCCCAGAACCTTATTAATGAAGTATTTACATTTAAACTTTTAGCTACTTCTCCTATATTGAAATATTTTTTATTAATCTCTTTATCAAAATAATTCATCCAATAAATTAAAATGTAGATCCAAGTGCTTGATTTTCAATCGAAGATAACCTTAATACTTCTTCGTATTCTGATGGTGAAAGTTCATTAAAAAAGTAGTGAACGGGATTAACTTTTTTTCCATTTTTTTGATATTTCGTAGTGCAAATGAGGTGCAGTTGATCTTCCGGAGTTTCCACTATATGCAATTAATTCACCTCTTTTAACTTTTTGCCCTCTTTTTACTAAATATTCATCTAAATGACCATAAATAGTCATAAATCCATTTCCGTGGTCTATATATATATGTTTACCTAATCCTCCAAAACTTGATTTAACTCTTTTTACTACACCATCTGCAGTAGCGTATATGTCATTACCTTTTTCAAGAGAAAAATCAATACCCCAATGCATTCTTTTAACTTTAAGGTAGGGGTCTATTCTTCTACCAAATCCAGAAGAAATTCGTTTTAAATTTTTATTTGAGACAGGTTGAATTGCTGGTATAGAGGCTAATAACTTTTCTTTATTGTTAGCAAGCTCAATAAGTTCATCGTATGACTTTGTTTGAATATACATTTTTCTTTTAAGTTCATCAGATTTTTTATAAGTTTCTAATATAATATCTTCTCTTTCAAGGTTGCCTTCTATGAGGTCTTTATATTTCTCAATACCCCCAATACCTGCCTTTCTTATTGATGATGGTATTGGCTGGGCCTCAAATATTATTCTGTAGACATCGTCATCTCTTTCTTGAAGATTTGAAAGCATTTTATTATTTAATTCAATTTGTTCATTTAGAATATCAAAATGTGTTTTTAATTCTTGATTTTCCTTTTTTAATGAAATTATTACTGGGGATTCAAAATATTTGTCATAAAGAGAAATCATCAAAAAGCTACTAATTATAACAATAATTAAGAATTTTAAATATTTAAATAGCAATTCTTTTCTACTAGGCCTTACAACTTCATAAGAACAAGTTTCTTTATTATAATAATATTTTGTTTTTCTCATTTAAAAGATAATATTTCAACTAGATTTACGCTAAATCGCAATTTAATATTTATATTTTTAATTTTAAAGTTATTTAAATTATAATAGTTCTTATAATATTATGAAATTAGAAAAAATTAGAAGATTATTTTATGATTTTTTTAAATCTAAAGGCCATAAGATAGTTAATTCAGCACCAATAGTAATAAAAAATGATAGTACATTAATGTTTACAAATGCTGGGATGAATCAGTTTAAAGATATTTTTTTAGGAAATAAACCAATCAAATATAAAAAAATTGCTAACACTCAAAAATGTCTTCGAGTAAGTGGTAAGCACAATGATTTAGAGGAAGTCGGAATTGATCAATATCATCATACTATGTTTGAAATGTTAGGTAATTGGTCATTTGGAGATTATTTTAAAAAAGAAGCAATTTCTATGGCTTGGGAATTATTAACAAAGGTCTATAAACTTGATGAAAAAAGATTGTTTATTACAGTTTTTGGTGGTGATAAAAAAGATAAGCTAGAAAAAGATTTTGAATCTTTTGAAATTTGGAATTCTATTATTAAAAAAAGAAAAATTATTTTTGGATCAAAAAAAGATAACTTTTGGGAAATGGGAGAGATTGGACCATGTGGGCCATGTTCTGAGGTGCATATAGATTTAAGAACCGCGAAAGAAATAAAAAAAGTTCCAACTAAATCACTGGTAAATAAGGATCACCCTGAAGTAATTGAAATATGGAATTTAGTATTTATTCAATATAATAGAAAATCAAATGGAAACCTTGAGCCCTTACCCTTGAAACATGTTGATACAGGAATGGGTTTAGAAAGATTATCAATGGCATTAAAGGGGGTGAAATCTACTTATGAAATTGAAATTTTTAAATCGATAATGGGTGATATATCAAAAATTTCAGGAAAAAAATATGGTATAAATAATAAAATTGATATTGCTTTTAGAGTTATATCAGATCATATTAGAGCTGTAACATTTACAATTTTAGATGGTGAAATTCCTTCTAACAATAAAGCTGGTTATGTGATAAGAAGAATTTTAAGAAGAGCTATAAGATATGGGTTTTCTACTTTAAATATAAAAAAACCTTTTTTGTATAAACTTGTTAAAAATGTTGTTCATGAATATAAAGGAATTTTTAAAAATTTAGATGATCAACAATCCTTTATAGAAAAGGTTATATTAGAAGAAGAAAAATCATTTTTAAATACTCTTGAAAAAGGATTACTTAGAATTGATCAAATTAAAAATAAATTTAAATCCTCATCTAATGTTTTAGATGGAAAAATTGTATTTGAATTATATGACACATATGGTTTTCCATATGATTTAACAGCTTTAATTGCTAATGAAAATAAATTTAAAATTGATAAGAAAGGGTTTGAAATTGAATTAAATAAGCAAAAAGATAGATCAAGAAATGTTTCAAAAACTTATATTGATGATTGGGTTAGTTTAAAAGAAATTAAAAAAAGTTCATTCATTGGTTATGATGATTTAAGTTCTCAATCATATATATCAAAATATAGAAAAGTTAAACAAGAAAATAAATCTTATTTTCAAATAGTATTTGATAAAACTCCATTTTATGGTGAATCAGGTGGTCAAGTAGGAGATACAGGTTTTATAAAATTTGATAATAATTCAATACCAATAGTAGATACAATCAAGGAGAATGATCTTATCATTCATGTTACAAAAAAAATTCCTGGGAATTTGAATCAAAAATTTTTAATATCTGTTGACTCAGAAAAAAGATTTTTAATATCAAATAATCACACAGCAACTCATCTTTTACATTCAGCATTAAGAGAAATTCTAGGGGATCATGTTATTCAAAAAGGTTCCTTAGTAAATGAAAAATATTTAAGATTTGATTTTTCTCACTTCTCTAAGATTGAATTAAAGACATTGAGTCAAATTGAGTTTTTGGTAAATAAAAAAATAAGAGAGAATATAAATTTGGAATATTTGGAAAACATTTCTTTATCGAAAGCAAAAAAAATGGGAGCTATGTCTTTATTTGGTGAAAAATATGGTGAGAAAGTTAGAGTCGTAATTTTTGATAAAAAATATTCAATTGAATTGTGTGGAGGTACCCATGCCAAATCAACTGCAAGTTTAGGAATGTTTAAAATCATATCAGAATCTTCAGTTTCTTCCGGGATTAGACGAATTGAGGCCGTAACATCAGTTGAATTAGAAAAAAAGCTTATTTCAAATTACATTGAATTAAATGAAATTAAGAAATTACTGAAAACAGAAAATCTTTTTGACACAATAAATAACCTATTATTAGAAAATAAGAAATTATCAAAAGTACAATCCAAATTTTTAGATAATAAAAATAAAATTATAAAGGATAGTCTACTAAAAAATATGAAGCAAAAGAATAAATTCAATTTACTTATATCGCAATGTAAAATAGATTCAATGGATAGTTTAAAAAAGATTTCTTACGAAATTAAAAATCAAATTAATAATTTAATTTTAGTATTGGCAGCAGATATATCAAATAAACCATTTATAATTGTGATGATAGATGATAAAGTTAATAAGTTAATTAATATCGATGCTAGAGAAATTATTTTAAAACTCGCCAAACATATTAATGGAAGTGGGGGAGGTCAATCTTTTTTCTCTACTGCTGGAGGAAAAAACTTATCTGGATTAAAAAACGTTATAAATGAGGCTAATCAAATATTTAATAAAATAATAAGTTGATATTATTATGAAATATCAAATTTTTTTTCTTTTTTTTCTTCTTTCTTGTTCAACTGTATCCGAAACAAATAATTATTCTTTGAATATAGATTATAAGAACTCTAACAATGAGGAAATAACTATTGAAAAAGTTAATTCTGATTATTCAATTGAACTAATTAAATCTGATATTTTAAATAATGATAATTATAAGATTGATTTATTAGTTAATGAACCAACTTTATATAGATTAAATATTGTTGGAAAAAATTCTATTGATTTCGTATTAGAAAAAAATGATATTTATATTAAAATTAATGGAAATGATATTTCGGTAAATGGATCTGTTAGTACAGATAATCTTACTTTAATTAAAAAGTATATTAATAATTACCAAGACGAAAGATACGAATTAAATAGAAGTTTTATTCAGGCAAGTAGAGATAACAATAAACTTGAGATATTAAAAATTAGGAATCAATCTGAGCAACTTGAAAAGAATTTTATTAAAAACTTTAAAGAATTGATATGGAACATGGATAATTCAATAGCTACTTTTTTTGTTGCTGATTATTTAAAAATTGATGATCATTTTAATTTTTGGGATAGTTTGCTATTAAAGTATGAAGATGATTTTGGATATACTTCATATTATAAAGCATTAAATGAAAAATTTAATAGAATTAAAGTTTTATCTATAGGTCAGGTTGCCCCTGAAATTATATTGAATGATCCAGAAGAAAATCAATTAACTTTATCTTCATTTAGGGGAAAATATGTTTTACTAGATTTTTGGGCCGCTTGGTGTAAACCTTGTAGAGTCGAAAATCCTAATATTGTAAAAATGTACAATAAATATAAGAAATATGGTTTTGAAGTTTATCAGGTTTCTCTTGATAGAGATAAATCAACATGGCTAAATGCTATTAGTATGGATGGCTTACAAGAACTTAATCATGTATCAGATCTTAAGTTTTGGAAATCTGATGCAGCAGTAACTTACAACATTAAATCAATTCCTGCATCTTTTTTTATTGATCCTGATGGTAAAATTATAGCAAAAAACTTGAGAGGACCTAGATTAGAAAAGAAACTATCTGAAATTTTTAATCAAATATAGATTTCAATTCATCTGCATCCTTAGGCATCATCTTACCAGCTAAAATTAGTCTTAGTTGTCTTCTTCTTAAAGCACCATCATATAGTTTTTTATCTTCTGAAGTTTCAGCTTTAATTAATGGTACTTTTGAAGGCTTACCTTTAGAATCTAATGCAACAAATGTAAAGAATGCTGTGTTACTTTCAATTTTTTGATTTGTTTTATGATTTTCTGCTTTAACATCAATAAAAATTTCCATTGAGGAATTAAAGCATCTAGTTATTTTAGCTGTAAGAGTAACTATATCTCCTTTTTGAATCGGGGCCTTAAATGATATATTATCAACGGATGCAGTTACAACTGTCTTATTACAATGTTTATGAGCGCAAATTGCAGCTGCTACATCCATCCAATTCATTAATTTACCCCCAAACAAAGTGTTAAGATTATTAGTATCATTTGGCATTACCATTTCACTCATTGTGACAACGGAATCATTAATATTTTTTATCTTATCTTTCATTATTTTATTTTCTTATACAAATTTAACTTTTAAGTTTGCAAAGGTTTATTTTTATTAGGTTTAATTTTTAAATATGTTTACTGGAATTATAGAATCCTTAGGAGAAGTTAAAAAAATTACAAAAAATACAAACAGTATTTTACTTAATGTTGAAAGTGATATAAGTAAAGATTTAAAAGTAAATCAAAGTCTGTCTCATAATGGTGTTTGTTTAACAATAATTAATATTAGAAAAAACTCACATGAGGTTATTTTAGTTGATGAAACCATAAAAAAATCTTCATTTAAATTTATATCTGTTGGGGATATAATTAATTTAGAAAGAAGTCTTTTAATTAATTCAAGATTAGACGGTCATATTGTTCAAGGTCATGTAGATGAGATGATAAATTGTATTAAAATTTTAGAAAATAAAGATGATTGGGTATATACATTCCAATTTTCACAAGAAAACAATAAACTAATTGTTGAAAAAGGAAGTGTTACAATTAATGGAGTAAGTTTGACTTGTTATGATGTAAAGAAAAACCAATTTTCGGTTTCAATTATTCCTCATACCTTCAAAAATACTAATTTTCCATTGATGAATATGGGATATAATTATAATATTGAATACGATATCCTTGGAAAATATATAAATAAACTAAGTTCAAAATATATTTAAATATTAATAAGACTTAATTAAGTTATTAATATCAATAATTAATCTATTTGTTTCTATTCTTGATGTTCCATCATAGACTCCCCTTATTCTTCTTTCTGTATCAACAAGTAAAAATGCGCTTCCATGCAAAAATCCACCCGGAGCTTTGTTATCTTCCATAGCAGCAACCATATAGCTATTCTCACCTAAATTATATATTTCATTTAAATCACCTGTAAGAAAGTGCCATTTTTCATCATTTATTTCTAAATTTTTTGAATACTCTTTTAGTTTTTCAATTGTATCATTTTTTGGATCTATTGTATGAGATACAAATGAAATAGATTTATTGTCTTCATATGTTTTATAAACGTGAAGCAAATTTCTTTTCATCTTTCGACAAATTGTTGGGCATGTTGTGAAAAAGAAATCAGCAACGTAGATTTTATTATTAAATGTTTCGTTAGATATAATATCACCATTTTGATTAAATAATTTAAAATTTTGTATAGTATGATCTAATGTGTCATATGTAACTGACCCATTTTCTAAAATTCTAGAATTTATAATTGGTATTCCGTAAATTGGAAGTTCAATTCTTTTATTTTCACAGAAAAATAGGATAAATGATAGTAAAATGATAATATTTTTTTTAAACATTATTTTTAAAATAAATTTTTTGAGATTCAAATATTGATAACGAAACTAATGCTCCAATTCCACTTCCTGCTAGTACATCTAATGGAAAGTGTACTCCCAAATATATTCTGCTATAGGAAATTATAATACTCCAAATAAACAAATAAATAAATATTTTTTTTTTTTTGAAAAATAAATGCATAATGGTTGCTAAAGAAAAGGTTGTTGATGCGTGTGAAGATGCAAAACCATACATTCCTCTACAAACCCCTACCAAGTTAATAGATTCATTTATTTCATTATTATGACATGGTCTTAATCTCTCAAAAAATGGTTTCATCATTGAACTTGTTATAAAATCTGATAAAATTACAGCTAAAATAATTAAAAATAGATGCAAATATTTAAATCTGTTTTTTTGTTTTATAACATAATATATTAAAATTATGTACAAAGGGATCCAAATATATTTATCACTTATTAAATACATTAATTGATCCAAATAAGGATTATTAAAATTATTTATTAAAAAAAAAATATTTCTATCTATGTTTTCTAAAAATAGATTTAAGTTTTCAAACAAGTTATTCTAAATTTAAATATTGTTTTAAATTATGATATCAAAATCAGAAATCAAGTTAATCAAATCTTTAAAATTAAAGAAATATAGAATTTTTAATAAACTATTTCTATTAGAGGGTCTAAAGTGTATAAATGAAGTACTTAATTCTGACTACAAAATAAGAAAAATCATTATTTCTAAATCTTTAAAAAACAAACTAAAATCATTTTCTTCTAGTAAAGTTAAGATTGATTATTTTGACAAAAAGTCATTGTCATCAATTGGTAATTTGAAATCAAATTCTGATGCAATAGCAGTCGTTGAGATGAAGGATAATTTAAGAAAAATAAAGTTTTATAATTATACAGTTATTTTAGATGGAATTAGGGACCCAGGAAATTTAGGAACAATTATAAGAACATGTGATTGGTATGGAATAAAAAATCTTGTTTGTTCTAAAGATTCTGTAGATTTATATAATCCAAAAGTTATTCAATCTTCAATGGGTTCATTTTCTAGGGTTAATGTTTTTTATAGGGATTTAAAAGAATTTTTCACTGAAAATGATTTATTCGTTTATGGAACTATATTAAATTCAAAAGATTATCATGAAATCAAATTCAAAAAAAAAGGTTTATTACTTTTTGGAAATGAATCTAAAGGGATTTCATCAGATTTATATAAATATATTAATAAAAAAATCTCTATTTATGGAAATGGAAAAGCTGAATCATTAAATGTGGCAATTTCTTCAGCTTTAATACTTGATAAAGTTAAAAAACTTATAAAATAAAGTTATGAGATATTTTTATATTCATATTTTAATAATTTCATTTTCAATAAGTTGTAATAGGTCAAGTCTAGAAGAGGAAATAATTTATAAATTTGAAAATTTTGAAGGCAACTATGCACTAGCTTATAAAGATTTATCTTCTGGTAATCAAATTCTTTATAATGAAAAAGAAATTTTTCATGCCGCTAGTACTATGAAAACACCTTTAATGATTGAGGTTTTTAATCAGGTCAATAAAAATAAATTTAATCTTTCTGATTCTATTTTTATTATTAACCAGTTTAAAAGCATAGTTGATGATTCTTTTTTTAGTCTCTCTAATATTGATGATAGTGAAAAATATTTGTATGAATCTTTGGGAAAGAAAAAATCAATTTATTCTTTGGTATTCGATATGATAACGGTTAGTAGTAATTTTGCGACTAATTTAATTATTGATTATGTTGGAGCTGAAAATGTAAATAAAACTATGAGAAAAATTGGTGCTATGGATATTAATGTTTTAAGGGGTGTTGAAGATATAAAAGCATTTGAAAAAGGTCTGAATAATACAACTAACGCTTATGATTTGATGATAATTTATGAAAAACTAGCAAAAGGAGAGATTATCAATAAATCTAGTTCAGAAAAAATGATAGAAATATTATTGAATCAGAAATATAAAGATAAAATAGGACTTTATCTTCCCAAGAATGTTAAGGTTGCAACTAAAGATGGGATTATATCAAGTGCTGTTCATGATTCTGGAATTATTTTTCTTCCAGATGGAAGAAAATATATCTTAGTAATACTTTCTAAAAACTTAAATGATATTGAAAATGCATCAAAACTTATAGCAGAGATATCAAAAATAATATATGAATATTCAGTTCAATAAATTTTTATTTTCAATTTCTTCTTTCATTGAGATAATTTGAATTTTATTATTATACTCAATTGAAATAATAAATTTTTTTTTATTAATAATATATTTATAAATAATATCATCAGTTTTAGGTGTAGGAATATTTTTTATTTCTTGAAAATCTAACCATTCCAGTTTACCCTCATTTGATTTTGGAATATCAACTATATCAGTTTCAACAAGATAAATATATGATATCCAATTATAATTAGTAGGGGACGTTTCTGTTAATACACCACAAAACTCTAGTTTATTAAACTTTAATCCTGTTTCCTCAAAAATTTCTCTTTTAGCAGCTTTTTTTGGAGTTTCATGATCTTTTAATTTTCCTCCAACTGGAACATATTTTCCAATATTTGGTTCATTGATTCTTTTTAATAAAAGAAATTTACTTTTATTTTTAATAACACATAAAGATGCAATTTTTTTTGTACTCATTAAGCTTTTACTTTATTAAAAAAATGTTATTTTTCTTAGAATAGAGAAACAGGAATTTTAAATGTTTCAATATTTTTTTTAGTTTTAGCATCTTTAGTAAATGATAGAATAATATCATTATTAATATTTTGAATTTGGGGAAACCCTGATATTCTTTTTGTCGAAATATTTGATGGATTAATTATTTCACTTATGTTTCCATTTAGATCAACTTTTCTTAATGATATCTTACCTAAACCATTTTTTACATCAATCCAGCTAACTATAACATTTCCATCTTTTAGCATTTCTAAATCAATTCTGCCAATTGGTTTTGTTCCATCATCATTGATTTTGATAAGGTTTCCAAAAGATTCTCCATTATCCTTTGAAAATTTCAGGTTTATAGTTGGTTCTCCATTTGATAAGGTAAACCAGGCTACAGCAACAAGTTCACCATTAGAATCAATAGATGGTCCATTAACAGGACAACCATGAATTTTCCAATTATCTTCATTTATAGTTATTGGATCAGACCAAATATTATTTTTAAGTTTAGATATAGAAATATCTCTTATTTCTTCATCTGATCTATTTCTATATACAACAATAGGAGTATTATTTGAAACTGTTATACTTGTTTGACAACATTCACAAACTTTATTATCAATTTCATATTCTTCAATTATTTTACCATTTGAATCAATGAAGGCAGCTCTTAGAGTCATAGGTCCTCCAGATTCATGATTATTATTTAATTCTTTATCTAAATAATTAGTATTTCTTCCATCTAGCCAAGATGCTATAAATCCATCTTTAAAAGGCTCAATTGATACAAATCCATGTTCAGACTTAGTATTATCAGTATTTAAATATTTTTCTTCAGACCATTTATCTTCTTTTATCAAATATTTTATATCATAGGCGAAAGTCAGATCATAACTTTTTTTTAAATAATGTGCAATCATCTTATTTGTTTTCGAATTTATAGCTATTGATGGGAAGTCTGCCCAATTGATAAACCAGTCTTTTCCTTTAACTATTAATTTTTTTGATGCCCATTGGTTATTTTCTAATTTACTATAATACAAATAATTATCTATTGAATCAGTTTCTATCCATGACATATAGACATTATTTCTATCAGAAAAAAGATATGATTCTTCACTGCTTTTTGATTTATCAAAATTTAAGTTTTCTATTTTCTCACTACATGAAAACAATAAAATAAAAATCCATATTTTATTAAGATGTTGAAGAAGCATAATCTTTACATTTTTTTGCTAATGACTTTCCTAAATATTTATCTATAATGAAATGACCCAAATAAATAAGCGGGGTAATTAGAATTGCTACCATAAATTTAAATAAATAGTTATCCTTTCCAACTAAAAATACCTCATTCAAAGACCAAGATTTATCTTCTGGAGTAAGTAAATAAAATGCGATAAATAAAATCAAAAAACTATCAATAAATTGAGAAATGAGAGTAGACCCAGTTGCTCTTAACCAAATAAACTTTTCACCAGTAATTTTTTTTATTTTTTGGAAAACATGTACATCCAGAATTTGAGCTACTAAAAAAGCAATAATAGATCCAATAATTATTCCAGAACTTTGAATGAATATAGAGTTATACGCATAGTTAATGTTAAAATCATTTCCTGCACTATCAATTTTATTAACTTCTAACCAAAAATTAGCAGGCTTTAAATTTGTTGCAATAAATATTACTATGAAAACATATAATATAAGAATTACAGTAAAGAAGCTTATTTTTTTAACTCCTTCTTTGCCAAAATATTCATTTATAATATCTGTCCCAATAAATACAACTGGCCATATAACTACTCCAACAGATAGATTGAAATTCAAAAATAAATTAATTTCAAATATTTTTGTTCCTAAAATTTCTGCTATTATAGCATTAGTAATAAAAAAACCGCAAAGAACGAAAAAAATATTATTTACTTTTTTTTGTTCTATTTCAGAAAGTCCTTTCATCAAAAAAAAATTATTTATTATAAATTTTTTTCTATTTCATCTAGAAAGATAGAATCTATTGACTCTTGAACTGAAGGCAATAAGGACAATACTTTATCTAATTTTGCTATTTTCATTAATTTCATAACATGTTCATTAAGATTACATATAACAAAAGATCCTTTTTTTTCACTAAATATTCTATTGCCAACTAAAAGAGCACTCAGACCTGAAGAATCAATATATTTTACATTTTCTAAATTAACAATCATATTTTTTGCTCCTTCAACTTCAAAAGTTATAAAATCAGCCTTAAGTGTAGGGGAAAGAGTAGAATCGATTTTTTCGACTTTTGGTTTTAACAAATAATATTTTTCTTCTTTATCAATTTCGTATTTCATATGACTTTATTTACATTTTGTTCAATTTGATTCAAAATATCAATTGTATTTCTTTTTTCAAACTTTTCTCCAATAAGATTTTCATATAATTCGATATATCTTTCTGAAACTGAACTTATAATGCTATCATTCATTTCAGGAACTTCTTCGCCTTCGTTTCCTTGAAAACCATTTTCAATAAGCCATTCTCTAAGAAATTCTTTGGATAATTGTCTTTGTTTTTCTCCTTTAGATTGTAGATCCTCATAACTTTCTTCATAAAAGTATCTTGATGAATCTGGAGTATGAATTTCATCAATTATATGAATTTTTTCATTATAAACTGCAAATTCATATTTAGTGTCAACTAAAAGTAATCCTCTTGATTTAGCATAATTAGTTCCTGTTTCAAATAATGCATATGTAAATTCTTCAAGTTTATTATAATCTGATTTATTAATAAGTCCAGATTGAATTATATCATCTTTAGATAAATCCATGTCATGTCCAACTTGTGCTTTTGATGTAGGAGTGATAATTGGCGATGGGAATTTATCATTTTCTTTCATTCCATTTGGAAGTTCTACTCCACATAATTCTCTTTTTCCAAGTTTATATTCTCTCCAAGCATGTCCTGACAAATAACCTCTAATCACCATTTCAATATCAAATGGATTACATTTTTTTCCAATAGTTACATTAGGATCAGGAACTGATTCAACCCAATTAGGAATAATATTTTTTGTCATTTTTAAAAACTTTTCTGCTATTTGATTTAGTATTTGACCTTTATAAGGAATAGGTTTTGGTAAAATGACATCAAAACAACTAACTCTGTCAGTCACTACCATGATGATTTTATCTTCTAAATGATATACGTCTCGAACCTTACCTTCATACTTTGAAATTTGACTATTAAATTGAAAATCGGTTGAAATTATGCCATTATACATTATAAATATTTTTTCTAATTTACCAATCAGGTTTTGACTTATCAACTTTTTTAGAAGTTTTTCTTTTAAGTTGTTGTAAATATTGAATTTCATTATTTTTTAGAGCTTCTAATATCATTTCAGC
>CACOMW010000023.1 GCA_902628365.1 uncultured Marinoscillum sp.
AATCCAAATACAAAGATTGAAATCTTTGATGAATCTATTTTAGAAATAATTGACATCTATTCAGAGATTGAAGAGCTTGCGGATTCTATTTCTCTTCCTGAAGGTCCTGTCTGGGATAAAGCTTCAAACTCATTACTTTTTACTGATGTCATGGGAAATAAACTTTACAAGTGGAATGAGAAAGAAGGGACAAAAGAATATATATCTCCAAGTGGAAATACTGGTTATGCTCCAAATGTTAACCTAGGCCTATTGGGTGGTAATGGTTTATTAATCGATGAGAATGGAGATATAATTGTCTGTCAGCATGGAGACAGAAGATTAGCAAAAATAGAAAATGCTTCTTCCAACTCACCAAATTTTACTACACTAATAGATAACTATGAAGGAGGCAGATTCAATAGCCCAAATGACCTTACTTATGCTAGTAATGGAGATATATATTTTACCGATCCAGCTTTCGGATTCTTTAATCTAGAAACTTTTCAATTTGTAGATTCTGAATTAAAGGATCTTGACTTTAACGGTGTGTATAAGTTCAATGTAAATACAAAAGCATTATCACTGATAACCGATCAAATTGATTTGCCTAATGGCATTGCACTATCTCCTGATGAGAAGTCTTTATATGTTAATAAAATGGCATTCATTGATGGAAACAGAAAAATATTAAAAATAAACCTAGAGAGTATGGAAATGACTACTTTTTTTGATGGGGCGGAATTACCAGAAGAGGATGAGGGAAATTTTGATGGATTGAAAGTACACTCATCTGGAAATATATTTACTTCAGGTCCTGGCGGTCTTTTGATAATTTCACCAGAAGGCAAACTGCAAGGTAAAATTGATTTTGGAACTATCACTAACTGTGCATTTGACGATAAGGAGGAATATCTTTACGTGACAGGTTTTGTTAATAACCCTAAAGTTTACAGAATTAAATTAAATAATTGAAAACGCCTTAAAATATGATAAAATATTTTGGAATTTTAATTACTATTTTTGTCTTCTCTTGTAATGCCCCTAAAAAAAATTCTCTAAGTGAAAATAATCTAGAAATGGCCCAGTCGTTTCTTGATAACATAATTACTAATCCAGAGAAAGCGAAAAGTTTACTTCACAAAGATTTTACATTTGCTTGGATGGGAATTATAGAACAAGGAGGTAAAATTTGGAATAAAGAAAATTTATTCGATGAGTATTTCAAAAATATTATTCCAGAAATTCTCCCAAATGGTATTGTTTTAAAAACATTAGATGCTATTTCAGATGATAATGGAGTTGCAATAATTCAGGAAGGCGATGCTGTTGGCAAAAATGGTGAATATGATAACAAATATGTTTGGGTATTTAAAATGAAAGATGGTTTAATTCATTCAATTAGAGAATACAATAGTGATATTTTAGTTGCAACTCAATTATATAATTATAAATTAATTAATACCGAGAAATGAAAAAAATCTTATTTTATATAGTAACTATATTAATAGTAAACTTGAATATTGTTAATTCTCAGAGCAAAGAAAATTATTATGGGGAAGAGTTTTCTGTTTTAGATATTAAAGATTATTCTTCAAACAAACTAGATTTTTTAAATAAATCTGAAAATAAAATTAGAATAGAAGGTGAGATATTATCAACTTGTCCTATGAAAGGATGCTGGATGAAAGTAAAAGCAGATAAAGATACAATTCTTGTTAGGTTTAAAGATTATGGTTTTTTTGTCCCTACTGATGGAGTGACAGGAAATAAAACTATTATTAATGGAAAACTTAAAGTTGATACATTAAGCATTGATCTCCTCAGGCATTATGCTGAAGATGCAGGCAAACCACAAGAGGAAATAAATGAAATAAATAATTCAGAAGTTTCATTAACATTTCTTGCTGATGGAGTTATTATTAAAAAAGATTAAACTAAATAATCATAGCTTATAGTCTTAAGAAATATTCTCTATTAATTCCTCCTTATTATTAAATACTATTTTATCACCTTTTTTTTTATTGTTTAATAATTTTCCAATTGGAGAGGATAAAGAAATTACATAAATATCATTATTATCAATAATTTGTTTACCTAACCCAATACTAATAAAATAAAATGATTTGTTAGTTTTAATAAAACTTCCAACTCCTACTTTCTTTTTATTATCTGAAAGGCTTATAGATTTAATGGCTCTTAGCTGATTTTTTAAAATTAATAATTGATTGTCAATTTTATCATATTCCGTTTGCATTAAAGCTCTGCTTGTCTCAAACTTATCTCCAGCACTACTCTTTTTAAGATTATTTTTTTCTTTATTAATTGAATCTAACTCAAATTTTAGAAGTTTAGTTTTGTCTTTAATTAAAAGAGTAATAAAATCAACAACTCTCTTTTTCATAGCTATTTAGAAAATATTATAAATAAAGAAAATTTAAGAAGAATTTAATCTACACAACAATCATCACCATCACACTTACAATACTTTTTATTGTAAATATGTAATAATGCAAGAGTAATACCTGCTCCATATGTTAAGAACTCAGGGAGATGAAAAATTTCAAATTCCTCAGTAATAAGAAGGAAAGCTAGTAAGCCCCAAAAAGCAAACAATAAAATTTTAATAAACAGATTAGATGAGTTTTGTAATGTACGGTAGATAGCAAAAAAAGAAAGAGAAAGAAACAAGTAATTAAGACTTTGCCACCAACCTGGTATCATTGCAATATGACTTTGAGTTATAAAAATAAATGGTGTAACGTAGCAATGTAAGGCACATAGCGAACTAAAAGTTGCACCCAAATTGTCAGGATGTTTGATAGATATTCTGTTAGGTAAATTCATTATGTACTGTAATTGAATCTGCAAGATCGGAAAAATTATAAATAATTCAAAAAAATTTTATATAAGTATAAATTATAATTTTCTTTCAATTTCGTTTCTTAATATAACTAAAGTCTCAACATATCTATCCAAAAATACATTCTTAACATACATTGTTCGAGATTTTGCCTTAAGATAAGCTTTCAAGTTTAAATCGCTATTAATTTTTGCCCTGAGAATGTTATAATAATTTTTTAGTGTCGTATTTTTTTCTGACATTATTATTTCAGGATAATTTTCAATAATATATGAGCCTATCTTTTGCTGAATTATTTTTTCATCACCAACATTAGCATTCAAATATGAAATAAGAGTATTATTTAATTGACTCAATAATTGTTTTATTGAATCAGACTCAACAAATTTTAATGTTCCTTCATTAATAATTGAATTATATCTATTCATTGGGGGCTGAAATCCTCTATAGTCAATTACAGCTACTTCTATTTCAAATGGTGTTTCAACTAATTTCTCAATACTATCATATAAGTTTTTTTCACTACTTATTAAATAAGAAATTATATCACTGTCTTTTTTAAATGCAGCTTTTCTTTCCTGACAATATAAATCAATTTCATCTAGTTCAATTTTAAGACTATTTAATACTTTAAGCTTTTCTTCTATATTTTGTAAACTTTCTCTGTACTCCTCTACCCAAAATGATGCGGTTATGCCAGAGACGATAACGACAAACTCAATTAGGTATTTTAAAGGGCTTTTATATTGTGACATTGATTTTTTATTAGTATAACTTTTAAAGATATAAAATCTGAGAGCTTATTTAAATTTTTTTATTAATCAATCTTTTTCTATTATTAAAAAAAATTTTAGTAACATTATTATAAATATAATTTATTTATATTGTAATAAATAAATCAAACTACTATGAAAAAGATACTTTTATTATTAACAATTTTTTTGGGTTTTATTTTTAATGTCTTATCTCAAAATTTATCAGAACCAAAAGGAGGAGGTACTTTAAATATTGTTTCAATTAGCCCTGATGATAGACACTCAGAAATGAATTTCGAAGGAAATATTACAGGATACGGATTGGTGTTTGTCAAATTTAAGGTTTCAGCAATTAACACCTCAAAAAGTAGTGGAACATTAGATGGACATGCTAGAACGATTCTTGAAAACGGAACTCTACTATCTTCTCCACTTAAAGGAACTTGGAAAAGAAATGGTGCAGATGTAAAATTTTATTTCACAGATGCGATAAATAATGGTGCAATGAATTTTGTAATGTGGGATGTTAGTCTTCTAAAGAAAAAGGCAGAGGTGAAATATTATGAACTTCATAGCTCAGACAACTAAATTATAATTATGATAGAAATTTTCTTACAAGGAGGTGTGCTTTTTATGTCATTAATTAGCATTGGATTATTAGGAGTCATTTACTCATACTGGGTCTATGACGATAATATAATAACTTATGGAAATTTATCACTTTCAGTTGGAATTTTTGGCACATTAATTGGTCTTTATGATGCGTTTACTGCTATTGAAAGTATAGATAGCGTTTCTCATGGAATCCTTGCGGGAGGTTTAAAAGTAGCATCAACAACTACATTATACGGATTGCTTGTCTATATTATTTCCAGAATATTACATTTGATCAGCTAATTACATTGATCAACAATCCATTGTTTCGCGTTATCAAAACCAAATTCAATGGCTTTATTCCAATCTTCACAAGCACCATCTTTATTTTTTAAATAAAACTTTGAAATTCCTCTATTTGCGTAAGCATCTGCATAACTTGAATCCATTTTAATAGCCTTATTATAATCTAAAATTGCAGCATTATAGTCTTTATTATTGTTTTTTGAAATACCTCTATTATTAAATGCAATTATATTAGGATTAAGATTAATAGATTTGTTGTAATCTTCAATCGCTCCATTATAATTTTTTAATATATTTTTTACAGTACCTCTATTAAGATAGGCTTCAGCATAATTTGGATTAAGTTGAATCGCATCGGTATAATCAGATATGGCTTTATAATATTGCTCTTTATTTTTATATATAATTCCTCGATTATAAAAAGCGATTGGATCTTCAGGATAAATTTCAATTGCTTTTGTATAGTCATCCAAAGCTCCAGACTGATCCCCTAGGTTATCCTTTATAAGACCCCGGTTATAATAAGCCATAGAATAATTAGGGTTAAGCTCAATTGCTGAATCATAGTCTTTTATGGATCTTTCATAATCTTTTAATTCATTTTTAATTACTCCTCTATTGTAATATGCCATAGCATAATTTGGATTAAGTTCAATAGCTTTTGTATAATCAGAAATAGCACCATAATAATCTTTATAAATTGATTTTTCATATCCACTATAAAAATATTCTTCTGCAGAATTAAATACAGTTTTTTTATAAAAAGTTGGTACACCAATTGCATTATTAAACCCCTGCTTTACAGCATCTAACCTTTTATATTTAGATGGGTATCTGGATTTTAGATTATCCTCTTCAGGGTGATTTAGTTTATCAAGAGGTAAGGAAGCCTGAGAAAGAGTAGCTCCGAGTTTAGCTAATACAAACCCAGCAAATTTATCAGCTTCCAATTCTTCCCATCTTCTATCTTCAATAGATAAGTCAGGAGCTAAAACATGTCCGTTAATATGATGCCCAACCTCATGAGCAAGCACCCACATATTAAACCAATAATTTGTATTCGAGTTTATTTCTTCCATAAACTCCTTATCATAAATTATATATCTAATGCCATTTTTTGTAGTTGCAAATGCATTAGAGGTGTTTTTACAAGCCTTGAGAACAAATCTTTTAGACGCTCCAATTGTTGATAAAATAATGTCTAATATTTTGTTTGCTTGTTCTTCAGAAAAAGATTCATTTTCATCATCATAATAAGAATTACAAACTTCATCTAATTTTCTTTCTATATTTTCTGATTTTAAAATTCTTTTAATTTCTAAAGTAGGATTATCAGTATTTATATCTGAATTTGATTTGTTTTTCCACTCAACTAAAATATCTTGGGAGAAAATATTTGAACAAAAGAAGAGAATAAAAAATATAACTCTAAAACTCACGATAAGTCTAAAACGAGAAAAAAAAAATAAGATTATATTTATCACTTATAATTTAATTTGAAATATAAAATAATCAGGGCACAAGATCCAACAAATATATTTGCAGATATTATTGAAATATCTTGTTTGTTAAATGCATAGATTAACCAAACAACATTACTTAGCAATATGATTAATATCATTACAAGAGATAAATCTCTTGCTGATTTTAACTTCCAGGTCCTATATACCTGAGGTAGGAAAGTAATTCCAGATAAAAAGGCTCCAAACAAACCAACAATATCAATATATTCCATTTTTTATTTTAAATATTTGGACCAGCAATTATAATTTCATTTGAAGCAAATTTCTTAAATTTTTTAAAATTATTTTTAAAATGAAGAGCCAACTTGTTAAGATTCTTATAATATTCTGATTCTTTTTTCCAAAGGCTTTTTTGATTTAAAATTTCATCTGGCACATTGGGACAAATTTTTGGTATTAAAAAATTAAAAACTGGATCAATATTATATTTTCCTAAATTAATTTTATCTAACTCCCCATCATTAGCAGCATTGATTATTGCCCTTGTGTATTTCAAATTTATTCGCCTACCAGTTCCAAATGGACCTCCAATCCATCCTGTATTTACCAGCCAAGTTTTAACATTATTTTTTTCAATCTTTTTAATTAACATATTTGCATAAACTAAAGGATTCAATGGCATAAATGGGCTACCAAAACAAGCTGAAAAAATTGGTATTGGATCATCAATCCCAATTTCTGTACCTGCAAGTTTTGAAGTATAACCCGATATAAAGTGGTAAGCAGCTTGATTTGAGGAGAGCATTGAAATAGGAGGTAAAACACCGAAAGCATCTGCAGTCAAAAAGAAAATATTTTTAGGATTATTGCCAAATGATGGTGTAACAATATTTTTAATGTAATGTATAGGATAACTAACTCTTGTATTTTGAGATATAGAATTATTTTTATAATCTACTACTCCATCAGAATCTAAAATAACATTTTCTAAAAGAGCTCCAGGTTTAATGGCATGAAAAATGTCAGGTTCATCTCTCTTTGATAGGTTTAAAACTTTGGCGTAACAACCCCCTTCAAAATTAAATATATTATTATCTTGATCCCAACCATGTTCATCATCACCAATAAGACTCCTTCTTCTATCTGTAGATAAAGTTGTTTTCCCAGTTCCAGATAAACCAAAAAAAATGGATGTTTCTTTATTTTTACTAAAGTTTGCACTACAATGCATAGGTAAAACATTGTTATTTTTAGGTAGAATAAAATTTAAAACTGAAAAAATACTTTTTTTAATCTCTCCAGTATAAGCAGTTCCTCCAATTAAAATTATTTTTTTTGAAAAATTAATTATTGAAAAATTTTCATTTTCTATCTTATCATTCTTAGGGTCCGCTTTAAAATTTGGAGCACTAATTATAGTCCAATCTTGATTTTTTGTTTTTGACTTTTCTCTAATAAACATATTGAAAACAAATAAGTCATTCCAGGGAAGTTCACATATGGTTCTAATATTTATTTTATACTTATCTATTGCGCAAGCAGATGAATCTCTGACATATAATTCTTTACCTGATAGATACTTTGTTACTTTTTTATAAAGTGAATTAAAAACATTTTCTTTTACTGGTTTATTTATCTCCCCCCACCAAATATTTTCACTTGTTATTTTATCCATAACAATATATCTATCCTTTGGAGATCTGCCTGTAAATATTCCTGTTTTAACCGAAAGAACATCATCATTTGTAAGAACTCCTTGTTTTTTATTAATTGTAATTTTATACAATTCTTCAACTGATAAATTAAAATGAACTTTTGAATTTAAAATACCATAGGTATCTATGTTATTCATTTATAATATTTGGGTTATTTTAAATGATGTTTAATAATATAATTTATTAATCAAAAATAATTATCCTAATAACATATTCATAGTTATTTAGTTATAAAGATTAAGACAAAATGAAAAACGGTTATGTATATTTGATATAATGAAAAAAAAATATATTATAAAATATTCCTTTGAATTTGTAGTAATTGTTCTAGGTATAAGTGTGTCTTTTTGGCTTAATGAATTATCAATTGAAAATCAAAATGAAGGTGAAAGAATAAAAGTACTAAATAGTCTCAAAATGGAGATAAAAGAGATTAGGGATTACACTTTTGAACGTGAAAAAACTTGGATGACAGATCTAAGACTTCTCAACGAATTACTTTTCCCTCGAAATGATATTGTTGATACTGACTCAATATTAAAAATTACAACTGCCAAATCTAGAATTGAAACATTTTTAGTCATTTATAGAGTTTTTGATCCCCCAATGAATAGATATTACTCTATCATTAATTCTGGAGATTTAAAGTTTGTAAAATCTGATAAAATAAAAGAAATATTAAGTAGGCTTCATAACACCTCATTTTCATATGTCGAAACTACAGTAGAATATGAGAAACAGCTAAAGCAATCTTTTCTTCCATTCCTTTCTCAAAATCATCCTGAAATAATATTAGCAAGAGATGATACATCGGTCTCTATGAAAAAATATGTAGATATAATTAGTCGATCCATCAATAGTGATAAAAAGCTTAAAGCAAACTTTATAATGGTAAAAAGATATCTTGACTATAAGTTAAGTTTCTTAAGGCTATATAACATGAGTTTAGACGACTTAGAAAGAGAAATTAACTTAGTAATAGATTAATTATAATACTCCTTGACTTTGAGAATCAATATTTACTTCTCCAGAATTTTGCTGAAGTTGACTCATAAGTGATGCATAATCAAAGAAGTCTTGCTCGCGAGACACTCTTCCATTTTCAATTTTGACAAGAGTAGTACCTGATAAATTTAATTTATTTCCAGAAGCTGGTAAACCGAAAAAATCACCAGTGTGTGTGCCTTTAAAATTAAAATATTTTACAATTTTATCGCCTTGACCAAATGCATCAACTATTGTAAATTCTACATCAGAAAATCCAATAAAAAAATTTAAATAATGGTTTTTTACAGCTTCTATACCAACAAGATCACCTTCTGGAGTTACAACTGTGACATCTTCTGTAAAATATTTTTCGTTTACAATTGATGTATCTCCCTTAAAAAATTCCCCCCACACGTATCTATACATCTCAAGGTCTTTTTCTAGTTGAGCTTGAGCATCTATGACTTGTTTTTGCTCTTGTGTAGGCCCCCCACAATTAAATAATAAAACAATGAAAATAAAGAAAAAAATAAAGTTTAAAGATTTTGTCATAATAGATTTTTTTTAATAAATAATTTAAATAACCACACTAAAATAGAAAAAAAATATGATTTATAATTATATAATCTTATTAATGTATCATATATATTTGAAACCTAATTTAAACTTAATAATTATGAAAAAAATAATTTTATTGATGAGTATAGTTTTTTTATATTCTTGTAATAACACAAATACTGTTGGCGAAGTTGAATCCTCAAATAATAATTATGCAAGGAATCTTGAAGTAGCTAAAGAGTTTATGAAATTACATGAAATGGAAGATCTAGAATCACAAATTGCAATGTTATCTGATGATTTGATTCATGAGCCTCCTAGGTATGGAGCAGATCTTCAAGATAAAGATGGTTTTATTAATGATATAAAAGGATATCAAGATAATTTTGAAAATATGAAATTTACTCCCACTTATTGGCTTCCCGGAAGTGATTCTCTTGGAAACCTGAATGGTAGTGTAAGAGTATATGGTGTTTGGACAGCAACTCACACACCAACTCAAAAAAGTGTAAATCTTAAATCTTATCATTATTGGGATTTTGATGAAAGTGGCTTAATGATACAAGTTGGTGATTATTTTGATGCTACTGGTATGATGATGTCATTAACATCCGACGAATAACTTAATAATTCAAACATAAAAAAGGATCCGAATGGGTCTTTTTTTATGTTTTTTTTTAGCTTAATAGCTTTATTTAATTACAAAGAATAAAAAATGGAAAAAGAGTTTAATAAATTTCTTGAGTTTCATAAATTAAATGGAGGAACTGGAAAAATTTTTAAATTTAAATTAATTGAATACAGAGAAGGATTTTTAAAATTAAAAGGTGAATTTCCATCTGAAACTCTCAATCCTAGTAAAACTGTACAAGGCGGACAAATAAATTCTATGCTTGATGATGTAACTAGTATACTTTTAATTTATGAATCAAAAGGGACTACATACCCTAACTCTACCAATTTACATAGTATTCATCATAGACCTTTGTTTGGAGGAGAAGTTATTGCAACTGCAGAAATTATAAAAAGAGGAAAAACAGTAGCCACGGTTAAAGGTGAAGTATTTAACCCAGATGGAAAATTAGCAGCAACATTAATTCATACTGCTATTATTATGAAAAGTGATTTTAAGATGTGATAGTAATCACGAAAAATTCATGCAAATTATAAAAATATATTTTCTAATTTCAAATTAGAACTAGGCATAACGTCAGTAATGGTTATATTATAAGATTTACCATCTTTTAATATATTATAAAAATCATTTACTTCAATATTAAATAGTTCCTTAAATGCTGTCTTCCAATTATTTTTGTCAGCATTTTTTTCCCAAAAATCTTTATAAACCATTCTAAAAGCTTTTTCTTCAGAAACACCTTGTTTTTGCAATTCTTTTACAAGGGCTAATACCATAAATACAGAAGATGCATAGTTTTGATCTTTCGGACCATTCGAATCATAACTTTCATATATTTCGGGAGTAGAGGTAACAGCCACATCAATATTAGCTTGAGCATCATAAAAATAATTGAAATCATAATATTGTTGTATATATAATGATTCAAAGGATGCCGCACCCCCTTCGGCCATCCATTTTAACTCAAGACCATCTGGTTTAAAGAAATTCTCAGATAATCCCATTTGGTAGGCATGAAAAACTTCATGTGGAATTACAGAGTATCTGTGCATTTGTTTATATGTAAATTCTGATTCCGGTATCTCCAATACCATATACCTTTCTTTACTATTTCCACAAATACATGCACCATCCGCATTTCCTATTTGTTTTTTATATGGCTTATCTGCACTGCTTTTCCATGCATAAATATCTAATTCAGGAAAATAACTAGTAGGCTTAACAGGAATATGTTTATCCAAATTTCCCATAATTACATTAAACTCATCTATCCAATCTTGTGGTAAGCTGCTATGCAAATTATAATTGAATTTAAACTTATCTGGGACAACATTATCATCATCTTTATTACAAGAGAGAGATAAAAAGAGAACTAAATAAAAGAAATATTTTTTCATAAATAAATGAGTTTATTAATAGACAAATATATAAAGATTAAAGTTTTATCCTTTTCATTTAAAATTCTTAGATTTTTTCAAAATTTTTTCATGAATATTTAAAACCTTTGGTAATAATAAGTTTTTCTCATTATTATCAATCACTTCATCACAAAAATCAATAGCTTTTTTATCATTCATTTGGGTTTTAATAATTTTATTTATATCAACTTCATTTCTTCCAGGATCCCTTTCTAATACTCGTTTAATTCTAATGTTTTTTTCAGCAGAGACATATATTAAAAAATCCAAGTCTTTATACGATTCTGATTCTATTATTAATGCAGACTCTTTAACCAAATAATTACTATTTGAATTTTTTTTTATCCAAAAATGAAAGTCTTCTTTTACAAAAGGATGAACTAAGCTATTAATCTTGAGTCTATAAGATGTATTTTCAAAAATCTTATCAGACAAAAATTGATTATCTATTTTATTGTCTTTATAAGATTCGATTCCAAAATTATTAATGATTTTTTTTTTTAAATCTTCATTGTTATTCATCAATTCCTTTGCTCTGCCATCTGATGAATAAACAGGGACACCTATGGTATTCAGAATTTTACATATTAAAGATTTACCTGCACCAACTCCTCCTGTTACTCCAACCAAAAAAGGTATTTTTTTGGTCATAATTAATTGTCAAGATTACTCATCTCATATGAAATAGAATTTTTGTCTATTTGAATCCTTGTCCCTCTATCTATTTCTATTATTATGACTTTTTTTTCTATAGAAATCACTTTACCATAAATTCCTCCCACTGTAACTATTTTATTGCCTTTTTTTAAATTTTCAATAAAATCTTTCTGCTTTTTTTCTTTTACTTGACCTGGTCTAATTATAAAAAAATAGAAAACAGCTAAGATTGCAATTGGGAAAAAAAGTTGAGCAAAACCGAATCCTCCTTGTCCAGCTTGTAATAATAACATAAATATTATTTACCAACTACTTGAGCCTTGATCAATAGTTTTTTGACCTTTTCAGGAGTATTAGCAGTTATTGTAACAACTTTATTTTGAATTCCAGGTTTATTGCTAGAATCAAATTGAACTTGAATTTCTCCTGATCCACCAGGTGGAATTGGCTCTTTGGGCCATGCAGGAACAGTACAGCCACATGCTGCTGTAGCTTTAGAAATAATTAAAGGCGCTTCGCCTACATTACTAAACCTAAATGTATGACCTACTATTGCACCATCTTTTATTTCACCAAAATCATATTCTTCTTCAACAAATTGAAATTTTGGATAAAGAGCTGAAGCTGTAGAAGAACCAATACCTCCTCTTTTTAATGCAGCTACTTCCGTTTCTAATTTTGCAACTCTCATTTCTAAATCCTTTAAATTGTTACACCCCATTAATAGGACAAACATTAAAAAAGGGAAAACTAGTCTCATTCGTTTTAAATATTTTATATGTGTATTCATTTTTTTTTCATTTTTGTAAGTATTCCATCAACATCTTTCAATAATTTTTCTGCTTTATCTTTAGCGTCGTTTACGACTTTCTTCTCTTCTTTACCCGACGCTGATTTTTTAATTTCTTTATCTTCTAAAATTTCTTCTAAAAGATCTTGAATTCTCAACTTATATTTATTTAATCTATAAGTCAATCTATCACGTGTATTATTACCTCTATCTGGAGCAAATAATACTCCAAAAACTCCACCAAGTAGTAATCCTACAAAGAAGGAGATTATTGAATTTGATGAATTTTTACTCATTTTTTAAAATTTATTTGTTATCAATCAATCCTTTACCTGTTTTATTAATTTTATCAACCATTTTTTTTGATAAAATATCAAGCACCCCATTAATAAAATTTTTACTCTTTGGAGTACTATATTTTTTTGCTATATCAATGTATTCATTAATGGTAACTTTAATTGGTATATCATGAAAATATAAAAACTCATATATTCCCATTTTTAAAAGAATTCTATCAATTGTAGAAATTCTTTCTAAATCCCAATTTTGACAATTGTCACCAATTAAAATGTCAAAACTTTTATTGCCATCTAATACACCTTCAAACAAATTCTTCGCAAAAGATTTATCATCCAACAAATCATTAGATAAATCTGCGATTGCAAATTTATCTAATTTTATTGAATTAAGTGAAATCAAACTCTTCTTTATCATTGATTTAACTATTAATTTGTCCTCATCCCAAAATAAATCCTTTTCCAAAAAATGTTTATTAATTTCCTCATTCTTGAAAATAAAATTGAGACATATATATGTAAAAATTTTTAAATCATTTTCAAAGTCTGATTTCATTAGATTATTATATTGAATAATTTCATCGTTTTTTAATAAAGATTTATACCAAACTTTAATGTCATCATTTATTGAACTAATATCTAAATCATGATTTGTAAAATGTTGATTTAACATTTTATTTTTTTTAATAAACTTTATTATTTGATTAGTTGATAGATTATATTTTGAACTTAATTTTTTTAAAATCAATTCTTTAGAAACCTCCTTATCAATTGTATTTAAATTTAAAAAGTGTATTGGTATTGTTAAGATTTCAAAATATAGGGGATAAATTAAATCAATAGACTTTTCTAGATCTGAAAAAACTTTCTCGGAATAATTTTGATGCCTCTCTGCATGTCTGTAAGTTTTTTCGTAAGAATATAATAACTGTAGAACACGTACACGTAAAGCTCTTCTGCTAAGCATATCTATTAATTTAAAGAACGATAATTTTTGTAAAATTAATTACTTTTTTCGATTTCTATTTATTCTATCCAAAGCTATTTTCATTGCAGAAACATTCGTTGAAATATTATTTTTACTAGAAAGTTTGAGCACATCTTCAACTTTTGAATAAATATTTTCAGTCATTGCAAATACTTTTTCTTTGCTTAAATCTTGAATTTGTTCATGATATACACTTATTACTCCTCCAGCATTAATAAGAAAATCTGGCACATAAATGATGTTTTTTTCTTTTAATTCAATGTCATGAGTTTTATCATCCTCTAGTTGATTGTTTGCGGCTCCAGCAACAATCTTACATTTTAATTTTTTTATTGATTCAGAATTTAAAATTCCTCCCAAAGCACATGGAGAAAATATATCTAAATCCATAGAATAAAGCTCACTATTCTTAAAAGACCTTACTTTATATTTATCAGTTATATTTTTTAAAATTTCTTTATTAATATCACTAACATAAATAGTTGCATTTTCTTTAGCTAAATATTCAATTAATTTAGCCCCCACTTTTCCTATACCTTGCAAAGCAATTTTTTTTCCCTCTAAAGAATCATTCCCATAAACAAATTTAGACGCTGCTTTCATTCCTAAATAAACACCATATGCTGTAGGGTGTGAAGAATCGCCTAATCCTCCTTTATCCTCTGGCATACCAACTACAAAAGGAGTAACATCCTTCATCCAAATCATATCTTGAGAAGAAATATTCACATCTTGTGCGGTCCAATATTTTCCATTTATGTCATTGATAAAAGAAGCATATTTTTTAATGAAATTTTGATTTTTTAATTTTAAATCTCCAATTATTACAGCTTTACCTCCGCCAGCATTCAGTCCAGCGAGTGAGGATTTTAAAGACATTGCTTTTGAGAGTCTTAAAACATCTTTTAACCCGTCCTGTTCAGTGGAATAATTCCACATTCTTGTGCCACCAATAGATGGGCCAAGAGTGGTATCATGAATGCCGATAATAGCTTTCAAGCCTAAATCTTTATCCGAACAATAAACAATTTGTTCATGGTCTTGATTAAAAATTTTATCCGATAAATTAAAGTTATTTTGCATCCTTTTAACAAAAATATTTATTTAAAAATAAATTTCTCTCATATTCAAATCATATTATATTACATTGAAATTAAAATTATATAATTTGAACCATCTGTCATACTTAGATAAATATTTGATTAAGTATAAAAGTTATTATATTCTAGGTATAATATTCATAAGTTTCGCAACTTTTTTTGCAATTATTCCAGCAATAGTAATTAGAGAATCATTTGATTTATTAGAAAATAGCTATAGTACTTATCAACTTTTTATAGGGTTTGATCTTCAAAGTAATTCATACCAACTTCTTAAAGATAATATTTTAATTGCTGTTGTAATAATAATTCTTGCTGCATCTATTCGAGGTTTATTTTTGTATTTAATGCGTCAGACCATCATTGTTGCATCAAGAAATATTGAGTATGATTTGAAAAATGAAATTTATTTTCATTATCAAACTTTACCAATGGAATTTTATAAGAAAAATAATACAGGGGACTTGATAAACAGAATCTCAGAGGATGTAAGTAGAGTAAGAATGTATTTGGGCCCTGCTCTTATGTATGGAATTAATGTAAGTATATTATTACTTTTCATTATACCGTTTATGTTTTACATTAATTTTGAATTATCTATTTATTCTCTTATCCCCCTCCCCTTTTTGGCTTACAGTATATATTATATTCAAAATATAATTAATTATAAATCTGAAGAAATTCAAAAATCACTATCTAATTTATCAACTTTTGTACAAGAATCATTTTCGGGAATAAGAATAATTAAATCATTTGGAAGAGAAGATGATTTTTCTCAAAAATTTGATAGACAAAGTAAACAATATAAGGATAAAGCTTTAGGGCTTCAATTTGTATTATCATTATTCTTTCCAATAATTATGACTCTTATTGGATTAAGTATTATTATCACAGTATATAAAGGATCTGTTGAAGTATTTGAGGGAAATATTTCTATTGGAAATATAGCTGAGTTTTTAATATATGTAGCTCTATTAACTTGGCCAGTAACTTCATTGGGTTGGATCACAAGCATTATTCAAAGAGCTGCAGCATCGCAAAAAAGAATCAATGAATTTCTAAATCAAAAAAATAATATTATAAGTGAAAAAAATAAAAAAATTGATATTAGAGGAAAAGTTGAGTTTAAAGATATTTCTTTTCAATATCAAGAATCAGGAATTAAAGCCTTAAATAAAATAAATTTTAAAATAGAGCCAGGAGATTCGTTAGGAATTATTGGATCTACTGGATCTGGGAAAAGTACTATAAGTAATTTAATTCCAAGGCTAATGAATCCTCAATCTGGAAAGATAAAAATTGATGATATAAATATTGAAGATATCAATGTCGAAATACTTCGGCGTCAAATAGGCTATGTACCTCAAGATGTTTTTTTATTTTCAGATACTATCCAAAATAATATTAGTTTTGGATCTGAAAAAGAAAACTTTGATTTGATTTTTGAGGCAGCAAAAAATGCAGATTTAATTGCAAATATTAATAAGTTTCCTAAAAAATTTAAAACGAAAATCGGAGAAAGAGGAGTTACATTATCTGGTGGACAAAAACAAAGAATCTCTATAGCAAGAGCAATAATTAAAAATCCCAAGATATTAATTTTTGATGATTGTTTATCAGCTGTAGATACCAAAACTGAAAAGT
>CACOMW010000024.1 GCA_902628365.1 uncultured Marinoscillum sp.
AAATTTAATTAGGTCCTGTGGCCGAGTGGCTAGGCAGAGCTCTGCAAAAGCTCCTACACCAGTTCGAATCTGGTCGGGACCTCATTTCATCATAGTTTAAGAATATCTGATAGATTAATTTTTTTTTAAATATCAATATCATTGTTTCTATTCTTTTATTATTAATTTTGTCCTTATTTAAATAAATGAAATATGAACAATTATAATCTTGGTATTATTGGTAGAGGATTTGTTGGATCAGCTGTTGAATATGCCTTTTCTCCTCAAACGCAATGTGACTTTGTCAAAATAAGAGTGTATGATATTGATCCTTTAAAATCATCTTCTACCTTAGATGATACTGTAAACAAATCTGATATAATATTTGTTTCAGTACCTACTCCATCAAATAATGATGGTACAATAAATCTTAATAATGTTGATGATGTTTTAATGAATATTGACAATGTAATTACTTCTGATCCAATTATTTTATTAAGATCAACCATGTTACCAGGAACCACCTCAAAGCTACAAAAAAAATATCCTAAATTAAGATTAGTTTTTAATCCTGAATTTTTAACTGAAAGGTCAGCTAAATTTGATTTTTTAAATCAATCTAGAGCTATTTTGGGTGGTGAAAAAGAAAATGTTACTGTTGCCAAAAGATTATATAGAAAAAGATTTGGTAAAAGCTTATATATTATTGAAACTGATTTTGAAACTGCTGAATTAATAAAATATATGTGTAATTGTTTTTTTGCGACTAAAGTTTCATTTATGAATGAAATGAAATTAATTGCCGATAAAACTAAAGTAGATTGGGATACAGCAATTGAGGGTTTTGTTTCTGATGGTAGGGTTGGTAAAAGTCATTTAGATGTACCAGGACCAGACGGTAAAAGAGGTTATGGAGGAAGTTGTTTTCCAAAAGACATACAGGCATTAATTAAATTTTCAGAATCACATAATTTAATTAATGATACTATAAAAGGATCTTGGGAATCAAATTTAAAGATAAGGTCAGAAAAAGATTGGGAGAAATTAAAAGGAAGGTCTATTATATAATTTTTTATGAGTTTAGAAAAACAAAAAAAAAAAATTTCTAATCATACTTTTTTAGTTACGGGTGGGGCTGGTTTTATTGGCTCTAATATTGTTAAATATCTTTTAGATAATGAAGCAAAACATGTTAAAGTATTAGATAATTTATCGAATAGCTCAATCGAGAATATTGAAAAATTTTTTTCCTATAAGAATTTTGAGTTTATAGAAGGTGATATAAGAAGTATAGATACATGTATAAAAGCTTCAAGGAATATTAATTTTATTTCTCATCAAGCTGCTTTGGGTTCTGTTCCAAGATCCATTAAATATCCAATTGAAACAAATGATGTTAATATTGGAGGACACTTAAATATGTTAATTTCTGCAAAAGATTCTAAATCCTTAATTAAGATGGTTTATGCTTCATCTTCTTCGTGTTATGGTTATAAACCATTCCTACCAAATGAAGAAGGTAAAGAAGGTAAACCACTATCTCCATATGCTATAACTAAATTAACTAATGAAAATTACTCTGAAATTTTTAGTAAAGTTTATAATTTAAATACTGTTGGTTTAAGATATTTTAATGTTTATGGACCTAATCAAAGTTTAGAAAATCCTTATGCTGCAGTAATTCCACTTTTTATTAAAGCAGCATTATCAAATAATAGACCTTTTATTTATGGTGATGGAAAAACTTCAAGAGACTTTACTTACGTTGACAATGTTGTTCAAGCTAATATTATATCAATGTTTAATACTAAAAATATAAAAAATCATCAAATTTTTAACATAGCATGTGGTAATTCTTGTAGTTTGAATCAGCTTTGGGAAATGATTAGTAATATAACTAACTCAAAACTAAAACCTATTTATAAAGAAGAAAGACAAGGTGATATTAAGCATAGTTATGCAAATATTAATAAGGCTAAAAAATTAATATTTTATAATCCGATTACAGATATTCAAAGTTGTTTAATGAAAACTATTAATTTTGAAAAAAACACTTCTTCTAGTACAAGCTAGACTAAATTCAACAAGATTACCAAATAAAATTTTTTTGGAAATTTCAAAGGGTGTAATGGCGATTGATATTTTAATTGAAAGGTTAAGAAAAATTAAAAACAATTTGGAATTAATAATGATAATACCTAAAAATATAATAAATAAACCACTTGAAAATTATTGTTTAAACAATAATATTAAATATTTTTTAGGAGATGAAGAAGATTTGTTGGACAGACATTATAAAGCTGCAATAAAGTTTAATGGAAAAAAAATATTAAAAGTTCCTTCAGATTGTATTTTTATGGATCCAAAAATAATTGATAATATAATTGAATATTTTGATAAAAATGATTTTGATTATTTAAGTAATTTATATCCTGAATCTTATCCTTATGGTTTTGATGTTGAAATATTTACAATTAATACATTAAAAAAATGTTGGTTATTTTCAAAACAAAAGCATGAAAGAGAACATACTACTCCGTATATTTTAAATAATAAGCATATGTTTAAAATAGGAAATTATAAATGGGAAACTGGTTTAAATCTTTCAAAAAAATACAGAATAGTATTAGATTACAAAGAAGATTTAGATTTTTTAAGAGTATTATATAAAAATGTTCCGAAAAAAAACAATCATTTTACTTTAGATGAAATAGTTGATTATTTAAATAATAATATTAAAATAACTAAACTTAATTCTATGCATATTAATTCACAATGGTATAATAATTTATAAATTTAATTTAGATGAATAAAAATAAACTCGTTAAACTAGCATATGAATCTAGAAAATCAATAATTAAGATGTCAACAGATGGGGGTTGTTTTATAGGTGCTTCTTTATCCTGTGTTGATTTTTTAGGTTACTTGTATTTAGAGTATATGAATATAGAAAAAAACACTCTTAATCATCCTAATAGAGATATTTTAATTTTGAGTAAAGGCCATGATGTTCCTGCATTATATTCTATTTTTGCTGAGCTTGATTTTATTGATAAAAATAGGTTAAAAAATCATTTAAAAACTAATGATAATATATATTGGCATCCTAATTTTAGTATACCAGGTGTTGAATTTCATTCTGGTTCTTTAGGTCATGGATTAAGTGTATCAATTGGAATTGCATTAAATTCAAGAATTGAAAACATTAATAATAAAATTATAACAATATTAGGTGATGGAGAAATTAATGAAGGTTCAGTTTGGGAATCGTTCTTGCTTGCAAGTGCATTAAATTTATCAAATTTAATTGTTGTAGTTGATAGAAATAAGTTTCAGGCTAATTTAAAAACAGAAGATCTAATACCTTTAGAGCCTTTAATTGATAAATTGAAAGCCTTTGGTTGGGAAACTTATGAATGTGATGGTCATGATTTCAAAAGTATAGATTATGCCTTTAAAAAATTAAATAAATCAAATTCTAATAAACCAAAATTTGTCATAGCGCATACGACTCGAGGAAAAGGATTGCCATCTATTGAAAATGATCCAACTAGATGGTTTGTTGATTTTTCAAAAGACGAGATCAATTTATTATTAAAGGAACTTAAAAGTGGAATTAAGACTGATTTGAAATCAAAAAAAATTATAGCAAGATGATGCATTATTATGAAGAAAGTCTTTATGAATTAACAAAAAAAAATAAAGAGGTTGTAATACTAACTGCTGAAAATAGATTTAGCATGAGAAACCTTCCTAATTTAATTGGTGAAAAATTTATTGATGTAGGAATTATGGAGCAAAATTTAGTAGGAGTATCTGCGGGTTTATCAAAATGTGGGAAAATACCAATTATGCATGCATTAAGTGCCTTTCTAACAATGAGATCATTTGAGTTCATTAGAACAGATTTGGGTTATCCAAATCTAAAATCTATAATTGTTGGTACATTTACAGGGTTTAATAGTCAGGCTAATGGCCCAACTCATCAAGCTATTGAAGATATAGGTTTAATGAGGCTTATTCCCAATCTTAAAATATTCGCACCTTCTAACATTTATGAAATGTGCAATATTTTTAAAATAATTGATCAATTTGATTCTCCTCTTTACCTAAGGTACAATGATGATACGGAAATCAATTATGGATCTGATGTTTTTAATTTTGGCGAAAATATTAAAATTAAAGATGGTAAAAATATAGCTATTTTAACTTATGGTATTAATCTAAAAAATTCTGTTAAAGCTTCAGAATTATTAGAGAAGAAAAAAATATTTCCTTCAATTTATAACTTTAGGTTTATGAATTTTAAAAACGATAAGTATTTAAAAAAAATTTTAAATACTTATAGTAAACTTGTTGTTATTGAAGATCATTTTTCTAATGGAGGATTAACTAGTATCGTAAAAGAAGAATCATATAATCAAAAAATCAATAATAAATTATTAGAGATTAATTTAGAAGATAGGTTTTTTAAACCATCATTAATCAACGATGTGCTTGAACATGAAGGATTTACACCTAAAGATATTTATAATAAAATATTGAACTTTTTAAAGTAAAAAATCTATTTAAAATGAAGTTTAAAAATTCTAAAAAAATATTAAAAAAAGGATTAAAATTTATACCTGAACAAACAATGACATTTGCAAAAAGAGCTGATCAATATCCTCTTTTATCCCCAAATTATATTAAATCAGCTAAAGGATGTGAATTTATCGATGTTGATGGAAATAAGTTTATTGATTATACTATGGGTCTAGGAACTTCAGTTTTAGGATATAATGATTCTTTTGTAAATAAAAAAGTTCATGATCAAATAGATGAAGGTACTCTTTTTTCTCTTCCTTCTGTTTTAGAAGTTAAAATGGCAGAAGAATTAAATAAATTAATTCCCTCTGCTCAATCAATTAGATTTTACAAAAATGGAGCTGATATTTGTTCATTAGCAGTTAGATTAGCTAGAAGTTATACCAAAAAAAAACATGTTTTATTTTCCGGTTATCATGGTCATCATGAGTGGTACTCTTTTACTTTGCGAGATTCAGGAAATATTCAAGAAATGAAAAATTACAGTCATAAAATACCATTTAACTCTTTCTCAGAAATTAAGTCTAAAGTTGAAGAATTAAAAAATGATGTTTCTATTATTATTTTAGAAATAGATTTTTTCAGACCAAAGAAAGGTTATTTAAATAAACTTAAAAAGTACTGTACGAAAAATAATATTGTATTAGCATTTGATGAGATGTGGACAGGATTTAGATTTCCAGGTTTTTCATTTCAAAAATATATTAAGGTTACTCCAAATATTTCTCTTTTTTCAAAAGGAATATCAAATGGTTATACGTTAGCAGCAATTGTTGGTGATAAAAAAATATTAAATGAGTTTAATAATATTTGGGGTTATACAACTTTTGGCAGTGATGCTTTATCTTTGAAAGCTGGTTTATCGACTATTCAAAGAATCAAAAAAGTATCAGCAATTGATCATATTTGGAAATTAGGAAATTATATGATTGATAAATTAAAAGTTCTTTTAAGAAAAAATAATTTACAAAATCAAATCAAAATTATTGGTTACCCTTGTAGATTCAAATTACATTTTATTGAAAACAAAAATGAAACAAAGATTATATATAAAATAAAAGAGACTTTAATTAAAAATAATATTTTGTGGAATAATATGTTTGTAATTTCATACTCTCATAAAAAATATCATATTAAAAAAACTTTGAAAGCTTTTGATGAATCTTTTAATAAATTAAATCAATGAGAAAAATAATTATAACTGGTTCAGAAGGAATTATTGGTAGTTCATTAATTAATGAGTTTAAAGATAAGGATGTTCAAATTGCTTGTTTTGATAAAGATTTAGGTCATGATTTATCTAATGAGAAAGAAGTGATTGATTTAATGAAAGATCATGAGGACTATCAATACCTTATAAATTTATTTGCTTTAAATGATCATGTCATAAAAGGTAAAAATAAATCAAACCTTTTTGATATTGATTTAGATTCAATTACAGATTATTGTAATATAAATTTAGTTTCATTATTTTCTGTATGTAGAGCATTTGCAAAATTTTGTAATGCTACTTCTATTGTTAATTTTTCATCTTTGTATGGCGTATTATCTCCAAAAAAATATATATATGATAAAAATAATGAGAAGCACATAGGGTATACAATAACTAAGCATGGAGTAATTGGCTTATCTCGTCATTTATCAACTCATATTTCTCCAATTAGGGTTAATTGCATTGTTCCTGGAGGAGTTGAAACAATAGACCAATCTGAAGATTTTAAATTAAAATATAACAAAAATGTTCCCTTGGGAAGAATGTTAAAAGCTAATGAATTATTTGGAATAATTAATTTGTTATGTTCAGATAAATCATCTTATATAAATGGATCAATAATTAATGTAGACGGGGGTTGGACATCTTGGTAAATTATGAAAAAGAATTTAAAAAAAATAAAAATATTGTTTACTGATTGCGATGGAGTTTTAACCGATTCAGGAGTTTATTATGGTAAATTCGGAGAAGAACTCAAAAAATATTCATTAAGAGATGGTATGGGTGTTGAAAGATTATTTAAATTAAAAAATATTGAAACTGCTATAATAACTGGTGAAAAATCTGAGAGCTTAATTCAAAGATCTAAAAAATTAAAAATTTCTAAATTATTTTTAGGTATTAAAAATAAAGTGGTTTTTATTGAAAAATTATTTAAAAAGTATAATATAACATGGCAAAATATTGCATATATTGGTGATGATCTAAATGATCTAGATGCTATTATCAAATCGGGTCTTAGTGCTTGTCCATCAGATGCTATGGATAAAGTTAAAGATTCAGTAGACATTGTTTTAAATAATCGTGGTGGTAATGGTTGTTTTAGAGAATTTTGTGAAATATTAATTAATGAAAAATGAAAATTGGAAATAAAAAATTATCAATTGATAAACCTTCTTATATTATTGGTGAAATTGGAATTAATCATAATGGCTCTTTAAAAATAGCTAAAGAGCTTATTGATATTGCTGCAAATGCAGGGTGCGATGCTGTTAAATTTCAAAAAAGAAATCCAGAAATTGCTGTTCCTGATCATCAAAAAAATGTTATGAGAGAAACTCCTTGGGGGTACATTACTTATCTAGACTATAAATATAAAGTAGAATTTGAAAAAAAAGAATATGATCAAATTGATAAATATTGTAAAATGAAAAAAATTGATTGGTTTGCATCATGTTGGGATACAGATTCTGTTGATTTCATTAATAATTATGATCCTCCAGCCCACAAAATAGCATCCGCTAGTATTACTCATAAAGATTTGATTTCAAAAATTAGAGATTCAAAAAAACCTATTTTAATGTCTTCCGGAATGTCAACTATTGAAGAAATTAAAAATTCTATTTCTATTTTAAATCAAAATGAAATGTGTTTAATGCATACAAATAGCACATATCCATCTCCTCTTAATGAACTTAACTTAAATGCAATTAAAACCTATATAGACATGTTTCCAGATTATATTATTGGTTACTCAGGCCACGAAACAGGTTTAATTCCTACTATTGCATCTGTTGCTTTAGGAGCAAGAGTTATAGAAAGACACATTACCATTGATAGAAGTATGTGGGGTACGGATCAATCAGCATCTGTAGAACCACAAGGTTTAAAGTATCTTGTTGATAACATAAGAGCTGTTGAAAAAAGTTTAGGAGATGGTATAAAAAAAGTATCAGAGGGAGAAAAAAAAATGAGATTAAAGTTAAGAGGAAATTAATTTTATATAATCTTTCATTTTGAAAAAAAATAAAACGATTATTTGTTTTGACAGTTGGACCAAAGGGTATTATAATTTCAATATTTTATCAAAACCATTAAAAAAATTTGGTTACAAGTTATTATTAATTCATACAGGTTCCTGGGGACATGATAAAGGTAGACCAAAAGAAGAATATATTGAAAAACTATTAGTTAGGGATATAAGTTATTATAATAGTAAAAGTTTTCTTGATATTTTAAAATTAGAAAACCCAAAAGCAGTATTATTTCTTTCAACAAGGGCTTTTTTACATCAAGCATTTAATCGGTATGCAAGATTTTTATCTATTCCTACAATTCATAGATTTCATGGGTTAATATCTGTTCAACCAATTAATAATAAAGGTTCTACTTTTAAATTTAATTTTTTATCTAGATTAAAGTTTGCTTTCTCTGTACTTAAGAAAAATTTGAAAATAATATTACCTATATATATTAAATCCTTAATAATTACTAAGGCAGAGTTAAAACATTGGTTTGCTTTTTTCAAGGAAATAATTAATAAATTTACTTATTCATCAAGTAATGCCCCATATGATTCTCAAACTGATTTGTTATTTATATATACTGAAGCAGATCTAAAATATGCAATAGATACCTATCATATGAATAAAAATAATATCCATATAGTAGGTAATCCAGATTATTCTTCATTTGTACTAAAAAAATCAGATATTAAATCTAGAATAAATCAAATATTAAATACTAATAAAGTGATATATATAAATACTGGAACATTGGAAGAAGGTGTAGTTTTCACAAGTTTAAATGATATGATTAAATATTATAAAAATATTTGTAATTATTTAAAATCATTAAATAAAAAATTACTAATTAAACTTCATCCTTCACTAGAAAAGCAATCTATTTTGAAAAAATTTAAAGAATTAGATATAAAAATAATTTCAAAAAAAAATTTAATAAATGAAATTAAAGATTCTGAATTTGCAATAGTTGAACCTTCCACTGTGTCAATTCTACCAGCTATAATTGGAATACCTGTTTTTTTGACAAAATTAGGAAAGTTTAAAAGTCAAGATTATGGTAAAGTTCTTACTTCTTATCCAAAGTCAATATATTTAAAAAATCTAAATCAACTTCAAAAAGGATTCAAAACTGATTCATTTAAAATAGATAAAATTGATAATTGGTTAGATTTTAATATTGGACCATCTGAATTTTCTAAAATGCCTGAAAGAACTGCTAAAATAATCGATGACTTTTTATGAAAATTGTAATTCCTAGATTTGATTTTATAATTCTTTGTTTACTTTTCTCTTTTTTTTTATTTCCTATTTCCACTAGTAATGGAATATCAATTAATTATTCTTTTGCTTTATTTCCAATGGTTTTAATATTATTTAAAAACAATCTTAAGTTACATAAATCACTTATTTATATAATTTTTTATTATTTAATAATTGCCTTATATGGTATTATATCACGTTCTTTTTTAGATGATTCTCTAGTAATAAGAACGATAACTAGTTTTTTAATATTTATTTCTATTTTCCTTTATTCATTTATTGATATTGATTCAGAAAAAGTAAAGATATTTAAGTTATCAATTTTATTAGTTTCCATAATTTTTTCTTTAGTTTCTATATTTAATTTTTTCTCTCTCGGTGGTAATGAAATTGCATATGAATTAAAGGATTTAATTGGAACTCAAAGATTTGGTTTTATTTTAATATTAGGATTTTTTCTATTATTGCACTTTAATTTTAATACCTATTATTTTAACTCATTTAAAATTTTATTTCTTACTGTTATATTCATTGGTATTGGTTTAACCTTTTCACGGGCATCTATAATTGCTTTATTAATCGTCCTGACAATTTTTTTAACCAGTAAATTAAATTTTAAAAAAATTAATTTTTTAAAATTTTTATTTTCCTCTTCAGCTCTAATATTAATATCCTCTGTTATGCTATATTATCTATATAATACATTTCCTTTTGTTTTTTTGTTCTTTGATGAATGGATAATAGGTAGATTTTTTAATCCTGATTATGATTTATTAGACTTTGAATCATCAGAAGGTATGCGTATATATCTTTATCTTGACATAATAACTTATGTTTTAAAGAACCCAATTAATGGATCTTCATTTCTTGGTGTATGGTTTATTGATTCATTAGCAAATTCAGCTCATAATCAATATTTAGATGTTTTATTTAGAACTGGATTTATAGGTTTTTTGATATATATATATTTAATTTTTAAAATATCAAATTTTTTGTATCTATACGATAAGGGTTTATTTTGGGGGTTTTTAGGAATATTATTTTATGGTTTGTTTCATGAAACCTTTAAAGAATCACAAGGAGCTTTTATTTTTTCTTTTCTTTTAGGAGTTACTTTTAACTATAATATTAAAAAAAATGTTAAAAAAATACTTTACAAGTAAAACTACTTACTGGGGTTTAATTTTTACTTTTTTTAATGGATTAAGTAAATTAATTCAATTATTACTTATTATATACTTAGGAGCAAATCTTGATGAAAAAAATTTTGGAGTTTTTAGTTTATTAATATCATTTCAATTTGGCGTAATGACATTTGGAAGTGCTGGTATAAATGAAAATCTAATTACTTACATGTCAAAAAACCAATCTGATGATCTAAAACTAATTAATTCAAGAACTAATTCTGTATTTTTAATAATATCATTATTTGCTTCAGTTATTTTTTTGCTTATATACTATTTTTTAAATCAAATTAATGATTTTAAATATTTAATTTTTTTTCCTATTTCTATTGGTTTAATTATGTCATATAGTATATATACTAGTAGCGCTTTAAAGCTAGAACAAAAATTTATTAAGGCATTATTCTTTGGACCAATGGCTTTGATCATTTTAAGTTCTTCAATGATTTTAACTTTTGTTTTCAAAGAAAGCCTAACTTATATTTTTATTAGTGGGTTTTTATCAATTTTATTTTTTATTCTTTTAATTATTAAAATTTTTAATCTTTCGTTAAATTTTATTAACCCATTAAAAATTAAAGAAGATTTAAATTATATTTTTCCATTTATTATAATTGCTATTTTTGGATATTTAAGTGGATATGGTTATAATTTGATCTCAGTATCTTTTCTTAGTTTAGAACAAATTGGTATATATAGTTTTTTACTTACAATTTCAACTGCACCTCAAATATTATCTTCTTCTTTAATATCAATTTATAGTCCAAAATTTTACAAACTTTATCTAAATAATAATCAAACGAGTGCACTTAAAAGCTCAAATAATTTTTATTTTATAATTATATTATCTTCCTTTTTAATTAGTTTAATTATAGTAAGTATAATTTTTGTCTCTAGGTACCTTGAATTTCCTTTAAATAAATACTCTGAATTTTATTTTTATTCTTCTTTAATTCTTTCTGGATATTTATTAGCTATACCATTCTGGTATAATTCTATGATTATTTATATAAAAAAAATGAATAAAGAATATATGAATTCTATTATTTTATCTGGAATAATTGGTTTAATAATATGGATCTTATTGACTTATTTTTTTAATGAAAATGGTCTTTACATTGGTTTTCTTTTACAAGTTTTAATAAAATCTTTATTATTAGAAATTTATATTCCTAAAGAATGGAAAAATAAAACTATATGGTTGTATACAATAGCTTCTGTTATTATTTTAAATATTATTACTTATATATTTTAACTATTTTTATGAAAAAATTGTACCTCCTAGTTATTTTTATTTTTTTAGTAAATCATTAATTAAATTATAAAATATGTCTAAAAATTATTTAAAAAAATATTATGAAGAAGATTCAGAAAGATTTTGGGACCCTAGTTTAGGTTTTGCAGATAGAGATTTAGATATATACCCTTTTCTTAAAAACCTTTCAGGTACTATTTTAGAATATGGTTGCGGCTCTGGGTCATTATTATATAATTTATATTCAGAAAAAAAATTTAATAAAGCATATGGAGTTGATATAAGTGAAAGAGCTTTAAATAAATTAAATTTAGTTTGGAAAAAAAATTATCCAAATAATAATTATTTAAATTTAATTTTACCTAAAGATGATAAAATACCACAAATTAAATCTAATTCTATTGATGTAATTGTTTGTGTAGCAACAATTGAGCATGTCATTAATCCCTATATTGTATTAGATGAACTTCATAGAATTGCAAAAAAGGATGCATATTTAATTTGTAGCGTGCCTAATTATCAATATTTAAAAAATATATTTTACCTTATTTTAGGTAAACAACCCAGAACAGGAACTGATTTGCCAGTATCTCATTGGAGAAAAGATGGTTGGGACGGGATGCATCTACATACTTTTGTTAAATCTTCATTCAAAACATTATTAAATGATTGTTCTTGGGAGCCAATTAAATGGAAAGGATGTGGAAAAAAATTTAATTGGACAGGCTTAGGTTATTTAAGAAAAAACTTTCCTGCTTATTGGAGTGGAGAATTGATAACATTGTGTAAAAAAAAATAATGATATCTTTTTTAAAAAAAATTTTTTTCATTCTATCGATAATTTCTCTAAAATCAAAAATCAAAAAATCAAAAAAAATTTATGTTTATGATATAGATAATACTTTATCTAACTCATGGCCTTACATTAATAATAAAAAAATATTTCCAGAAAAATTACCTTTTTTTGAGAAAATAAGAGATGATATATTAAAAAATATAAATTCCGGTAATCTAATTTTTTTTGCATCAGTAAGGCCATTTAAATATTATTTTATAACACTAAGTTGGTTAAAAAAATTAGGTATCTATATAAGTAAAAAACAACTTCTTTTTTTTTCTAACCCTAAACAAAAAATTGAATTTCTTAAAACTCTTTTAAAAATTAATAAATCTATAAAGTTTTATGATGATTTATCTTA
>CACOMW010000025.1 GCA_902628365.1 uncultured Marinoscillum sp.
TCTGCTCATGTTACCCTTAACAATAAAGGTGAATTTATCGTTAAAACACCTGATGGTAATGTTAAAATGGAATTTGAATGGTTAGAAAGTGCTTATTTAATTAAAGAAGATGATGAGCTAAAATTCAAATTTTATTTTTCAGATACCGTTAGTGAAAGTATAACACCTTTATAATAATTTACTCTTATTGATGCTAAAGAAACTAGTTTTCATATTTTTCTTAACTTTCAATGTATCATATTTTGTTTATGGTATTTGGGGTAAAACTGGTCATAGAGTTGTTGCTGAAATAGCAAAAAAAAATTTAACCGAAAAAACATTAAAAAAGATTAATTCAATCTTAGATGGAGAATCATTACCTACCGTGAGTACATGGGCTGATGAAATAAAATCAGATCCTGAATCTAGAAAATATAATACCTGGCATTATGTAAATATTCCTTTAGATGAAGACTATGCAGATATCGAAAAAAATAAAAATGGTGATGTGATAACAGCAATAAATGAATGTATAGAAGTATTAAAAAATAAAAATTCTCCATTATCCTCAAAAGCTTTTTATTTGAAATTCTTAATACATTTAGTTGGAGACATTCATCAGCCGTTACATGTTGGTAGATTTGAAGATAGGGGAGGTAATGATATCAAAGTCAAATTTTTTGGTAAGCAAACAAACCTTCATAGGCTCTGGGATACTGATATGATAAATGATCATATGATGAGTTATAGTGAATTTGCTGAAAATTTAGATAAAATAAAATTTATAAATACCACATTAATTCCTGCTGACTGGCTTAAAGAGTCTCAAATTGAAGTAAATAAAATCTATAATGGAGTCAAAAATGAGGATTATATTGGATATGAATATATTTATAAAAATTTTCCTACTGTAGAAAAACAACTTTACAAAGCTGGTATTAGACTTGCGGATATTTTAAATGATATATTTTTATGAAAGCTTTATTGTTGATCTTTATTAATTATTTAACATTTATTTCTATGGCTCAAACAGAAAATCAAAAATATATTGTCACTAATAAAATAAATAATATAGAAATTAGAGAATATTTACCTGCCATATATGCATCAGTTACATTAGAAGAAAATAATGCAAAACAAAATTCAATGTTTAGAATTCTTGCAAATTATATTTTTGGAGGAAATGATGAAAATCAAAAAATAGCAATGACTGCTCCAGTTCATATGCAAAAAGAAAATAATGGAGAAAAAGATGCTTTAACTATGAAGTTTGTTATGCCTTCAAAATATAATTTAGATGATTTGTCAAAGCCAAATGATTCCAGAGTCAATATTTATAAATCAAATAAAAAAAAATACGCTGCTATAGGTTACGGAGGCTATAATAGTGATTCAAAAAGTGATGATTATTACAAAAAACTAAAAACTGTTCTTAAAAATAATAATATAAAATACAGCGGTAACCCAATATATTTAGGATACGACCCTCCTTATAAGTTTTGGGGGAGAAAAAATGAAATTTTACTAGAATTAGAATAAAATCTATTCTATTTATTCGAATGCTTTATTATATTCAGTTGGATCAAAAGCATTGTATGATTCAACTACTTTCATTCCATCCCATTTGAACCAAGCATAGCCTCTAACTACAAGCAATTCACTAGTTTTCTTATTTACCCCGTTCCATGTATACCAATAGTTAGTGTAAATATCACCATTATTATAAAACATAGTCATTGTTTGACGGTCGATATTTTTAATTTCATCATAATATTCATGACCTAGCATAAAACCTTCAATGGTTTCTTTTGGAGTTAATTTTGAGTCATTTACGTTAAATACAGCATCATCTGAAAAAATTGATAGAGCTGTTTCTGAATCTTTATTTTCATAAGCATTAACAAATTTGTTTACAAGGTCATTTCTTTCATCAGTAGCTGAAATAGTTCCTGACCATTCGGAATTTTCTGTTTTAGTATTTTGTTCATTTTTTGTAACACAACTGATAAACAAGACTATAATTAAAGTGAATAATATATTTTTCATATCTAATAATTTTATTTAGTTAAACGAATCTAGGCATCATAGAATTAAAATTCAAACAAATATTGAATTAAACACCGGTCTTTTGATCCCAGATGTCTATTTGTAATCTATTGCTAAATTTAAAATTTTCTTTTTTGCAAATATCAATAACCTTTTTTCTATTTTTTTTTAGATATTTTTGATTTTCTCCTGCTGGCATCAGCCATATTTTTTCTCTAGATATATATTTATTAAAATCTTTTAAAATTTCATTTAAATCTTTATTTTCTGATACTACAAATTTAAAAATACTATCTCTACTTTTAGAATTTATAGCTTTTAAAGCTTGAGGAACTATACAATCATCTTTGTTATTTCCACTACTTGATAATTTTGGGGAGCAATTAAACAAATCAACCAACTCTAATAATTCTTTATTTGGTATTATGGTACCATTTGTTTCAATTTCAATGTAGCATCCTGTTATTTTTTTGATGTAATTTAAAAACAATATTAAATTTTCTTGTTGTATTAACGGCTCTCCTCCTGTTATGATAAGATGAGCCCCTTTTTTCAATTGATTAATATATTTTATATCTAAAATACTTTGAATATTTATACTTTTACTTTTTCTCCAGATTTCGATTGTATCGCATCTCCATTTAGCATTATTATGTAATTTTTTATCATTTTGTGTTCCCTCACCACCACAAATAAGATTACATCCTCCAAGTCTAACAAATACAGACGGAATTCCTACTGTTTTTCCCTCACCCTGTATTGAAAAAAAAATTTCGCTAATAGCTAATTTTATGCTTTTCATTAGACCAATCTACCAATAAGAAATAAAAAAACCCTTCATTTGAAGGGTTTTTTTAATAGTAGAACAAAAATGATTTATTTTGATCTTATTTTAAGAAAGTTCCTTAAAACTACTCTTTTTTTTAGGTCTCTAAGTTTGTTCCATTCGCTATCATTTCCATCAGATAAACTTCCCATATTTGATCTTATATAATCTCTAAAATTATCAAACCAATCTATTGTTATATGAGAAAAGTAAGTATCAGTTCCATAATTATCCAATCTTCTGTGAAAATTCCATCCAACTCTTAAATCATCATTAGAAATTCTTTTAGTTCCATCAATTTCCGCTTTTTCATACGAAGCAAAAAGATTATTTTTTACTTTCATAAAATTTAAAACCATAATGTTAGGCACGTCTTCAGCTCCTTTTTTTCTTACTGATGCCAAATCATTTAAAGTTGCTTTACCAACTCTCTCTCTAATTGAATTTACATTTTTCATAACTGAACTCATTTGAGTTTCATTCATTCCAAGTGCTTCCATAGCATTCCATTCAGCGGGTTCTTTAGTATAGTCATATATATATGTAACCATATGAGTGAAGTCTTCTTGAGGTGTATCTACTACTTTCCATGCATCCCAGGCAAATAGACCCCCTTCATCCACTCTTTTTTGATGAATTTTTGAAAAATGATTTTTTAAAAATGCATCATAAGCTTCAACATCATGAGCTTTTATAAAGACTTGTTGAAAAACTAATTCTTGAGTAAAAGAATTAAAACCATAAAATAATAATATAATACATAATAATTTTTTCATAATAATTAAAATTTAGTTTAATATTAAAATTAGATAAAACAATAATTTAAGTTATTTATCTTTATATTAATTTATTGTTAACTTTTTTATTATTTATGAAAAATATTAAAACTATTCTAATCCTTTTAGTTTCATTTACAATAATTAATGTATGGTTATTTAGATTTAACGATGAAACTATTTTTAGGGGAGGTGATGCTTTAAATATGCTTGAAGAATTTAGTGTTTATGGTTTTAGTGAAACCTTTACTTACCTAATTGGCTTTATCAAAGTTTCTTGTGCAATATTCTTACTGATTTCGATATATTACAACAAATTATTGCTACCAGCTGCATATGTTATAATTGCTCTAATGTCTGGTGCTGTATTTATGCATTTTTATGCAAGTGATGAAATGATTAAGTTTCTTCCTGCTATTTTAGTTTTAATATCTACTATAGTCATTGTTTTTTTAAATAATAAACTAATTTCAAATGAAAAATAGTTTTTTTATTTTTTTATTTTTAATTTTTTTTTCTTGTCAGAAACCCTCAAATAAAGAAGAAAACATATTATTTAATAAGGATTCCGACGAGATTGTTTTTATTCTTGAGTTATCAACTAAAGAAAATTCAGTGGATGATGTTGAGGATTTTACACAATACCTTTCTGATTTTATTGTCAAAAGAGAGCCAAGTACAGTTTACGGCTATTTTATTTCAGATGATGGTAAAAACGTCACATTAATTGAAAGATATAATAATAGTGAAGATGGCATGCAACACGGAAAGGACTTCATTAATGGACCAAATTTTGAAAAATTTTTTCAAATATTTACTATAAAATCTTTTATAACTTTAGGGAAAGCGACAGATGAATTTAAAGTGTTTGCTTCTGAAAATGGTTTTGAAATAGATTATAGAGAATCTATTGGTGGATATGTCAGAAAATAATAATAGTTTTCACATTATTCTATAAAATGAGATTTATAACATATACAATTCTTTTTTCCATATTTTTTTATTCATGTCAAGATAATTGTGATTACTATAGTACTTATATAAAATACAATCCAATATATTCAAATATGGATGAATTAAGAGATTCAGTAAAATTTACTGTTAATCGTGAAATTAATAATCCTGGAAAACTTAATTATAAAGATGGTTATCTTTTTATTAGTGAAACAAAAAAAGGAATTCACATTATAGATAATAGGAATCTCAATAATCCTATTAATATTGGATTTATAAATTTACCTGGGAACAATGATATTGCAACTAAAAATGATTTTTTATATGCTGATAGTTACATGGATTTGGTAATTTTTGATATATCTAAAATAGATTCTGTAAAAGAAGTTAATAGAGTAAAAGAAGCATTTAAAAATTATTATTTAAATCAAGGTTTATATTCTGAAGAAAATGGAATATTAGTTGGCTATGATGAAGAGGTTGTTGAAGAATATATAGAAAATCATAACTGTGGATTTATATGGGATTAATAAAAAATAAATATTTAAATCAATTTTATATATTATTGGTAGTCAGTATTTTAGCATGCGATACATCGAGCGATAGTATTTCAGGTTTTTCTGAAAATTCCTCAGGTACTGGTATTGGAGGATCAATGGCAAGATTTACAATTGTAGGTGATCATTTATATACTGTAGATTCTTATAATCTGAATACCTTTGATATTTCTGATCAAAAAAACCCTGATTTTAAGACCGAAATTAATTTAGGTTGGGGTATTGAAACAATTTTTCCCTATGAAAATAGATTATTTATTGGTGCACAAAGTGGAATGCACATATATGATCTTAAAGATAAAAATAAACCTTCTTGGATATCAACCTATGAGCATATGACTAGCTGTGATCCAGTTGTAGTGCAAGATAGTTATGCATTCGTTACTCTAAGGGGTGGAAATGAATGTATGGGATTTAATAATCAACTTGATATTATTGATATTTCAAAGATTGATCAACCTATATTATTTAAAACTTATGAAATGATTCAACCCCATGGGTTAGGTGTAGATAATAATTGCTTATTTATAACTGAAGGTGAATTTGGTTTGAAGATGTTTGATATTTCAAATCTCAATAATTTAAAATTAATAGAACATTTTAAGGATATTAGTTCAATTGATGTTATACCATTTATGAATGTATTAATGGTTATAGGCGAAGATGGTTTTCATCAGTACTCTTATGATTGTGAAGAGGCTAAAATTGAATACATTAGTACAATTCCTATAGTAAAGCTTTAAAATGAGAATTTATTATTTTTTTTTTATTATCTCTTCATTCTCAGCTTTTTCTCAAAAAAAGGATATTCTTATTATAGATGGAAATAAATATGAAGGTGAAATAATTGAATATTTTAATAAAGATTTTGAATATGGAAATTCAGGATATATTATATTTGATAATGGTCTCGGTCAAGATACTATAATTATATCATCTGATGATAACTATAAAATAAAGTTAAGAAGATTTAATAGTTTTTTTGAATTTCAAAAAAAAAGCTGGAATGAATTCGAGTTTGGTTTTGATTTTCAATCGGGATTATCAAGTAAATTACTCTTTTCAAAGGGAATTTTTAATGATAAAATATTAAATCCAGGGATTGGTATAGGTATTTTTAAAATTGATCAAATTAATTTTATACCTTTCTATTTTTCTTTAAACAAAGAAATACTTCCAATAAATATAGAAAAGAAAAAGAATTCAAAATTTAGGACTTTTATATATCAAAATATTGGTTATTCAATTGGAAGAGATTTTGGAGATCAAGATTATATTTCTACTGATGGTGGATTTTACTTTAATTTAGGTATAGGTTTTAAAAAATCTACTTTTAGAAATAAGCATATAGCTTTGAAGATAGGATATTTAATTCAAAGATATAAATCGGTAAGCAATAGGTTTTGGGATAATATGGGTTTTCCAATTATTAATGATCCTTCCTCCTCAAATAATAATATTATAAGAAGGAATGGATCATTTAGAGGTTTGTCTATTACTTTTTCTTTATTTTTTTAAGAAAAAGAATATTAATTATTCTTGGCTATTTTGCTCTTGATATAATTTAGTTTCAGCTTCAATATCACTTGTATCAAAATAACATTGAGTTGCAACAATTTTATCCCCTTCCCACTGCCACCAACAATGAAATGTGTTTTTTTGCAATTCACCAGTTATTTTAGACTTACCAGACCAATCTGACCAATGATTTGTATAAACTTCTCCATTGTTATACTTAACTGTAGTAATTACTGGATCAATATGCTGCATCTCATCATATAGTAAGGAGTGAAAATTATACCCATTGATTATTTCTTCAACCGTATAAACGTCATTATTTACTTTATGCTCTCCGTCAGGTGTAAAGTAATCTTTAGCAATTCCAAAATCACCATCAGTATAACCTTTTGCTAATTTTTCAACTATTTTACTTTTTTCATCGTTTTGATTTGTAATACCACTCCATTCTGAAGTATCTACGTTAACACTATTATTACATGAAACGAATAAAAATGAAGTTAATAGCATTAATAATATATTTTTCATATTTAAAAATTTAGTTATAATTCAATTCTAATCTATAAATATCAAACTTTAATTCAAAATTGATGATGTTAAGTTTGATTTTTTTTTTATTTTAACATATTGTTTATTAAAATATATATATATGAAAACATTTAATGTAATTTATTTTTTGACCTTTCTTTTTTTACTATCATGTCAATCAAATACTGATAAAGTGTCTGATAAAGCTTTAGAACCAACAAAAATTGGAATAGAAGTAACTGATGATGGAACTGAAATAGATTTAATTGCTGGAGACCTTTCAACTAATGATGTTTGGAAAAATTATATAAAAGCTCATAATGATGGAGATTTAGATAAAATAAGAGAAATGGATTCCGAGAATATTAAAGTATGGGGTCCGAGGGGTGAATATATAGATGGTGTTGATGCTCACATTGAATTTTTAAGCCAATGGTTTAGCGATGCTTCTCCAAAGTGGGAAATTAATTATTTAATTGCTAATGAATTGACAGATCAAGATGGTGTTAGAAAACAATGGGTAACATCTGGAAGTGACGTAACTCTTACTGTTGAAGGAAATGAAGTTAAAGCTGCTCAAGTAATCGATGCTTTAATATCAAATGGTAAAGTTGAAGGCTTTTATGTTTATGAGAGAGTCAAACAGGATAATGAAAATGGTTTATAGATAGATTATTCAGCTATTCTCTATTATTTCTTTGTAGTGATATAATTTATGTCTTTTATCGATCGATTTTGAAATATTGATCATCGAAAGAGCTACATTTTTTGCATTTATGGGTTTGTACTTATCAGGCATTAGAAAAGAGAGTTTAGGCATTAAAAATTGAGCTATTTTTTCACCTATTCTTCTTTCTTTTCTTTCACCTAGCAACAAAGAAGGCCGATAAATAGATGTGGATGGTAAGTTCATACTTATAATATCTTTTTCAATTTCACCCTTAAGTTTAAGGTAGAAATTGTCACTTTTATAATTTGCACCAGCTGTTGATACAAAAGAAAAATTTCTTATTTGAAATTTTTTACAAGCCATTGCAATACTAATATTAATATCATAATCTACCTTTCGATATTCATACTTATTCCAATTTACTTTTGATTGAGTAGTTCCTATCGCTGAATATACAATATCACTATTTTTAATTGTATTAGAAATTTCTTTATGTTTTGAAAAATCTATTACATGGTTAACTAGTTTTTTTTGATTTGATTTATATACCCGCCTAGTAACAAAATTTATTTTATTAAAAAAAGGATCATCTATGATTAGATCTTTTAAATACCTACCAATTAATCCAGTTCCACCAAAAAGAGTTATTTCCTTAGAATTCATTGATGTGCTTCAATCACTTTTTTAATAAAATCTCCAATCTTATTAGAATTTATCCATCTTGCAACAATGACTATATTATTATCTGGTATAATAATAATATAATTTCCACCAAATCCTGATGCATAATAAATTGTTTCAGGTAGACCTTCCCATTTTCTTTTATCTTTATTTAACCACCACATATAACCATAAGAAGGATTATTTTTTGAAGGTTTTGTTACTCTTTTTATCCAATCTGAAGATATAAGTCTTTCACCATTCCATATTCCATCTCTTAAAAATAATAAACCAAATCTAGCATGGTCTTCTGAGTTTATAAATAATCCACCACCAAAATGACCGCCACCGCTTACAGATTGAATATTTAAACCATCAATTATTACCATAGAATCATTATATCCATACCATCTCCAAGTTGTTGAAGCACCTATAGGACCCATAATTTTGTTTTTTAATACCTCAGGTAAAGGTTTTCTAAAAACATTTAAAAGAGAGTATGATAATAAATTTACTCTTACATCATTGTATTTGTAATTCTGTCCTGGTTCAAAGAGTTTTCTTTTTTTTATTTCTTCTATATTTAGGTTTTTTGGAGGTCTATCTGCCCAATCATATGTTCCAAAGAGTTCACCGGACCATTCTGAAGATTGGTTTAATAAGTGGTGCCATTTAATTTTACTATTATGAGGATCATCAAATTTTCCATCCCAAATATAGTTTTTAACATAATTATCGATTTCAATTAATTTTTTATCAAAAGCAATACCTGCAACGGTTGAAAGATAACTTTTTGTAACACTAAATGTCATATCTACTCTTTTAGTATCTCCCCATTTACCAATTATGTAGCCATTTTTTATAATTAAGCCATTAGGTTCACCTCTCATTTTAGTTGGTCCTTTTATATTAAAGCCTGGCTCTTTACCAAATGCTTTATAAATTGAAATTCTTAAATCTTTTTCAACTGAATTTTCATTTTCAATAGCAAACTTTATAGCACTTTCTATTTTTTCTGAAATTAAGCCTTGAGATTCTGGTGATTTCTCAGACCATATTTTGTTTGGATAATAGGTATTTTGAGAAATACTGCTATAAGAAATAAATAAAAATAAGAAAACTCTTTTCATAAGTCTAATCTAATAAGTAGTAACAAAAATCAATAAAATAATTATGAAAAAATTATTTTGATATTGGTTGTAAAAAGTTTAATTCCTATAGCTAAAAGTATAATACCAAAAACTTTTCTCAGAATGTTTATTCCTTGTTCACCAAGAAATCTTTCAATTTTATAAGAAAATTTCAATACAAAATATACTAATATCATATTAACAATAATTGCTAAAATTATATTGATTTTATCATATTCACTTCTTATAGATATTAGAGTTGTAAGTGTTCCAGGCCCAGCAATTAATGGAAATGCTATTGGTATAATAGAAGCGGTCTTAGGGTTTTGATCTTTAAATAATTTAACTCCTAATATCATCTCAAATGCTATAAAAAGGACTATTATTGATCCTGCCACAGCAAACTCATTTATACCAACACCTAAGAGGCTTAATATAAGTTCACCTAGAAATAAAAAAGTAATCATAATTATTAAAGAAATTATTGAAGCTTTCTCAGATTCAATAATTTTAAATTTCTCTCTAATAATTAATATTAATGGTATATTTCCAATAACATCAATGATAGCAAATAAAATCATTGTAGCAGTTAAAAATTCTTTAATATCAAAGTTCATTTTTAAAATTTAGAATGCAAAAGTATAATTATATGTAAAAAAAAAAATCAATACCAAAAATTTAGTTTTATAAATAAATAAGTTAATTTATATTGAAAATAAATATGAAATTTTCATCAATAATAATTTTATTTTTATTGTGGAACTCCACTTATAGATGTGCTGATAAAGAAGGGTTGATAAGTTGTAAAAGAGTATCTAAAAGTATTATTGGCACTTGGACGGGTTCACAAAATTCTACTGGAAATATTTTTGATGATAATTTTACGTTAGAAGTTACAAAAGCATCAAAATGTAGTTTTGAAGGAATAACATCTTATTCAAAATCATCAACTACTTATAGGGTTAAGGGAGAAATTGATATGTATGGCTGGGTTGAATTTAGGGAGGTTGAATACATACAAGATGGGGGAGAGTATACTAATTGTACACAAATTGAAACTGAATGTCAAAAAGTAAGGTGGCAAACGGGAACATTATTTGAAAAAGCAAAATACAGTGATAGTGAGCTTTCAGGTTCTTGGAAATTAGAGGGAATAAACACAACCTCAGGAAATTCATGGAACGGCATGGTACTAAAATTAAGTGGAAAATTTAAATTGAATAAATCTTAAATATTTACATTATAACTAGGAATCAAAGGGGATTTAATTTCAAAAATTGAACTATCCGAATTTGATTTAATCGTTATTTTGCTGGAATCATTTATAATAGCAAAATCTGATTTTTTCATCTTTTGATTTTCTAATGATATTTTACCATCAATCACAAAAAAAGAATGAACAAAACTAGAACTAGTATTTATCTCAATTTTACCATCATAAATTTTGTATTGATTAATTTCAATTTTTTCAGAATTCATTGAAAGAGGAGATTTATTTCCTTTGATAATTTTTTTAGTAAAACTTTTATTTGATTCAACTGGAAATTCATTTTTCTTGTAATCATCATAACTAGCATTTTCATATAATGATATTGATAAATCTGGAATAAACCATATCTGAAAAATTTCTGAATTTTCATCTATTTCCTCTGCATGTGATATTCCACTTCCTGATCTAATTATTTGAACATCTCCTTCATCTAGGGTTATCCAGTCATTTAATTTATTGTCATAATGATTTATACTTCCTTTTAAAATAAAACTACATATCTCAAATCCTTTATGAGGATGCAAACCTATTTTACTACTTTTTCCAGGAGTCCAAGCATGCGCCCAATAAAATAAATTTGAATAGGGTTTTACTGTACCTCCATCTTGAGGAAAACCAATAGGTTTATTTTCTAAAATCTCACCATTATTAAAATTACCTTTTGCTTGGTTGTCTTTATTAATAATTTTTATCATAAAATAAAAACGTTAAAATATATCAAAAGTTTAATTTATTTTTTTCTTAAAATCGGAAAAAGGTATTCTAAAAAAATGTTGTCAAACAGCGAATTCCAGTAAATAATAAATATCCTTCTTCATTACTTATTCTAATAATTCATACCTAAGTGGATATGAGTAAGATAAATATTTTAATAGTAAAATATTTTTTAATAATATGATTATATATTTAAATCGTTATAATTTTATATATATTAACTATTTTTGATGTGCCTTATAAGTCTTGCCAAACCCAAAACAAAATATATTATACTGAGCATTAAAATCCATCTAGATAAGTAAGGTGAATTTATTTTTTCTGGTATATTGAAATAAACTAAAAGAGAAATTGCTCCCATGAACAAATACAGATATGAGATTTTTTGTAAACTATACACTTGCAAATATTAGGTTAAATGTTTTTTAATTGTTTTTTTAACTCAATAATTCTTTTCAATCTTAAGTTTGTTTTTAAAGATGATGAGTGACCAGGATTGCTTTTACTTCTGTACAATCTTTTTTGTAGTTGATGAAGTTTATAAAATAATTTTCCTTTATCTACTACTTTCATATTTTAAACCTAAAAATATTTATTTTAAATTCAAAA
>CACOMW010000026.1 GCA_902628365.1 uncultured Marinoscillum sp.
TTGATCTTCTAGAAAAATCTAAAATTATAAAAATCAAAAAAATTATATAAATAATTGATAGAATAATAAATATTTTTTTTTTATTTGACATATGATAAATATTGAGGGAAAATTAATAGAAAAATTTGAAACAGTCCAAATAACTGAGACATTTAAAAAAAGAGAGTTTGTTTTAGAATACATAGAAAATCCTGAATATCCAGAATTTATAAAAATTGAACTTATTCAAGATAAATGTTATTTGATTGATAAAATTAATATTGGAGAGCAAATAAAGGTTTATTTAAATATTAAAGGAAGAAAATGGACAAATAAAGAAGGTAAAATTAATTATTTTAATTCTTTACAAGCATGGAAAATTGAATTTGAAAATGAAAATTATAATCAAGAATTAGATCAAAAAGTGAATAATTCTGATGAGGAAGAAAACATTAATGAAAAATTACCGTTTTAAAAAAATTATGAAAACTTATATAAATATATCAATATTAATAATTTTAATTTTTTTTTCTTGTGGTTCCAAACAAAAGCCCTCTCCACCTGTAACAGTTGAAGATAAGGTTGGGAATACTTCAATACTCATAAACTATAATTCACCAAGAGTTAGAGAAAGATCAATTTGGGGTGATTTGGTGCCATATGATAAAGTTTGGAGAACAGGTGCTAACGAAGCTACCATAATTAAAATAAATAGAGATTTACTCATATTTGATAGTCCTCTTGAAAAGGGAGAATATTCATTTTTTACTATACCTGGAAAAGATAATTGGACTGTAATTTTTAATAGCGTTTCAAAACAATGGGGGTCTTATGATTATGACTCTAATCAAGATGTTTTAAGATTAAAGGTTGTACCTACTCAATCAGACAAATTTTTTGAAAATATGACTTTTACAATTGAGGATAATAGTATTATTTTTAATTGGGAAAATTTAAGTTTCAGTCTGAAAGTAAAAGAATTATAAAGTTTATCTTATTAATCTTATATAATCTCTTATTGAATTAGATAAATCATTTTTGTCTAATGATTTTATGAAATTTGTACCAATAATCGCTCCATTTGAATATTTACATGCTTCATTATAAGATTTTTTATCAGAAATTCCAAACCCGATTATTCTAGGATTTTTTAAGGATAAATTATTTATCCTCTTGAAATATTGAATTTGACTCTTATTAAAACTACTTTTTTTACCTGTGATTGATGATGAGGAAACCATATATATAAAACCGTTAGAATTATCATCAATTTGTATAATTCTATCTTCAGATGTGTTAGGTGTTATTAAAGAAATAAACGATAAGTTTTTTTTAACAAAAATTGGTTTAAATTGAGTCTTATAATCATCAAAGGGTAGGTCAGGTAAGATCATACCATCCAAATCACAATCTAATATCTTATTTATGAATTTATCATAACCGAACTGGTATACTGGATTAACATATCCCATAAGAATAATTGGAATATTGGTTATTTTTCTAATATTAGCTAATTGTTTAAATAAAACATGTAGATTCATTCCATTATCAATTGCTACATTAGAAGAATATTGTATGATTGGACCATCAGCTATTGGATCTGAAAACGGCATACCTATTTCAATTAAATCAACATTAGATTCATCAAGAGTTTTTATAATTTCTACAGTATCATTTAAAGATGGATAACCTGCAGTGAAATAAATGCTTAATATATTGTTCTTTTTTTCTTGAAATAACTTATTAATTCTATTCATATTAATATTTTCCCCATTTAATATAAGTTTCAAGATCTTTATCTCCCCTACCTGATAAATTAATTACAACAACTTTTCCTCTTATATCTATATTATCAAAAATAGAAAATGCATGAGCAGTTTCGATGGCAGGTATAATTCCTTCTAATCTACTAAGCTCAATTCCAGCATTCATAGCTTTATCATCTTCTACACTAATATACATGCCTCTTTTTGACTCAAAAAGGTGAGCATGTAAAGGTCCAATCCCCGGATAATCAAGTCCTGCTGAAATAGAATAAGGCTCTGTTACTTGTCCATTTTCATCTTGCATTAATAATGTTTTGCTACCATGTAAAACTCCTTTTTTACCAAGTTTTGTAGTTGCAGCAGATTTATTTGTAGATACTCCAAGACCAGCTGCTTCTACACCAATAAGATTAACTTTTGGATTATTAAGATAATGATAAAATATACCAGCTGCATTACTTCCACCGCCTACACATGCTATTATATAGTCAGGATAATCCCTCCCCTCGACTTTTTTTAGTTGAATAATTAATTCCTCAGATATGACAGATTGAAATCTTGCAACCATATCAGGATATGGATGAGGACCAACAACTGATCCGATAATGTAATGAGTATCATCAGGATTGTTTATCCAGTGTCTCATTGCTTCATTAGTAGCATCTTTCAAGGTTTTACTACCTGATGTAGCGGGCCTAACATCAGCTCCCAAAATTCGCATTCTTTCTACATTGGGCCTTTGTCTTTCAATATCCACTTCACCCATATAAATTACACATTCCATACCCATAAGTGCACATACTGTTGCTGTTGCAACACCATGTTGTCCTGCACCTGTCTCTGCAATTATTTTAAATTTTTTAAGTTCCCTAGCTAATAGAATTTGGCCTATAGTATTATTAATTTTATGGGCTCCAGTATGACATAAATCTTCTCTTTTAAGATAAATCTTTGATCCATATTTTTCTGATAATCTTTTAGCATAATATAATGGTGTAGGTCGACCAACATATTTTTTAAGATAATAATTAAACTCTTTAGTAAAAGATTTTTTCTCAACTATACTTAAGTAATTTTTTCTAAGCTCATCGATATTAGAAAATAACATTTCTGGAATATATGCACCCCCAAAATCACCATAAAACCCATCATTATTTACATTGTATTTCATAAGTTTAAATTAAATAATTTACTAATTTTTTCAATATCTTTTATACCAGGGGATTCTTCAAATTTACTATTTAAATCTAAGCAATAAGGCTTTTCTTTATCTTTAATCATATTAATATTATTGATATTATCTAATGACAAACCTCCACTTAAAAAATAAGGTTTATCAAAAAATTTTTTATTAAGAATTTCCCAATCAAAGGTTTTTCCAGATCCCCCATATTTATCACTTTTGTAATCAAATAGAAAATAATCAGCTGAATCTTTGTCCATTTTAATATTTTTTAAATCTTCTTCTTTCATAATTAAATATGACTTGATTATTTTAATTCCTTTCTCCTTCAGTTTTCTACAATAATCACTACTCTCATTCCCATGCAACTGAACATAAGAAAAATTATATGCCTCTAAAATATTTAATACAGCATCTATCCTCTCATTAACAAAAACAGCAACCTTATTTTTAATTTCTTTAATAAAAGAATGATTCGGATTATTTAGAATATATCTTGGAGACTTATCATAAAAAATAAATCCAAAGTAATCTATTGGATATTTTTTTAACTCAGAAAAGTTTTTTTCATCTGTTAAACCACAAATTTTAATTTTAAACTTATTTAACATAATTTTTTAATAAAATCATTACATGCAAATACAGGATCTTCTTTTTTCATAAAATTTTCACCAATTAAAAACCCATCATATCCATGTTCTTTTAGGCGAAGAATTTCCTTAGAAGTAGATATTCCACTTTCTGATATTTTTAATAATGATGAAGGAATCATACCAGCTATATTTATTGAATTATTAATATCTGTTTCAAACTTTTTTAAATTTCTATTATTTACACCAACTACATCTATTGAATCACATAAATAAGATAATTCATCTTCTGAATGAATTTCTAAAATTACTTGTAAATCAAAAGACTTAGCAAATCTTGATAAATTCATAACATCTTCTTTAGATAAACTAGCTGCAATTAATAATATAACGTCAGCCCCTAAAGATTTCGACTCAATAACTTGATACTCATCCAATATAAAGTCTTTTCTTAAAATTGGAATATTTATTTCACCTCTGACAGAAGTTATATCTTCATTTGATCCTCCAAAATATTTTGAATCTGTTAAAATTGATATTCCGCTAGAATTAGAGAGCTCATAACCTCTGGTAATTGTTATAACTTCTGCATCTAAATTTATATTTGGTTTAGAGGGAGATTTTCTTTTAAATTCAGAAATTATACCAGATTTTTCAATTAAAGATTTTTTAAGAGATATGACTTCTCTATTGAAATATTGAGATTTTTCAATTTCAGAAATTGGTCTATTTTTTTTTAAAAAATCAATCTCTTTTCTTTTATTTAGAATTATTTCTCTTAATATACTCATTTGTTTTCAATAAAAAGCTTTAGACAATTATATGCATTTCCAGACTCTAATGATTCTCTTGCAATTTGTATACCCTCTTTTATTGAAGAAAGTTTTTTTGCACAATAAATTGCTAATCCTGAATTAGCTAAAACAACATCAACTTGTTCTCTAGTACCATTATTTTTTAAAATATCTAAAAAGATTTTAGAAGACTCTTGAATATTTTTTCCTCCACTTAATTTATCAGATTGAATTAATTTAAAATCTAAATCATTAGGTTCTAACATTATATCATGGTTATTAGAAAATAATTTAAAAGCTCCAGTCAAAGAAACTTCGTCATAACCGTCAATAGTATGTACAATACAATAGTTTTTATCTGTTTTACTATAAATATGAGAGTACAATCTAAAAATATTAGAATTAAAAACTCCTACTAATTGACTTTTAGGTTGAACAGGGTTTACCATAGGCCCAAGCATATTAAAAAATGTTTTTACTCCTAATTCATTTCTTATTGGAGAAATATTTTTCAATGATGGGTGAAATAGTGGTGCATGCAAAAAACAAATATTTGATTTCTCAAGACTATATCTTAATGAATCAATATTATTAGAAAATTCATGCCCTAAATGAGAAATAATATTTGATGAACCACATGAAGAGGAAACACCATAATTTCCATGTTTAGATACCCTTATGCCAGCACCAGCAACAACAAAAGATGAAATTGTAGATATATTAAATGTGTCTTTTCCATCACCTCCAGTTCCACATAAATCAATCAATTCATCACCATCAATATCTAAATCAACAGACAACTCAATCATAGCCTCTCTAAAACCATCAAGTTCCTCTGAGGTTATATCTCTCATTAAAAAAACTGTAAGAAAAGAAGAGATTTGAGAACTATTAGCACTACCATCTGTTAATGAAATTAAAGCGTTTTTTGATTCGTCCTTGCTCATTATCTTATGATTATATAAGTCTTTTAGTAAATTTTTCATATTTAATTATTTATAAAATTTTTTATCATATTAAAACCAGTTTTTGTCTGAATTGATTCTGGGTGAAATTGTAATCCTTTTAAATCATACTTTTTATGAGATAAAGCCATTACTACACCTTCACAATCCTCAGCAATTATTTTTAATTCCTCAGGAAAAAATTTACTTTCTACAGACCATGAATGATATCTACATGCTTTTATTTCTGATTGAATACCATCAAATATGTAATCATTACCAAGATAAATATCAGTTTGAACTCCATGTAATGGTTCTTTCATATTATATAATTTAGCACCAAAATTTTCTGCAATAGCTTGATGCCCCAAACATATTCCAAGCATTGGTTTTGTATTATAATATTTTAAAATTAATTCATTCATTTTTCCTGAATCTTTAGGAAGAGATGGTCCGGGAGACAAAATAATTTTGTCAAAAGTCTCAACATCATTTATTTTAATTTTATCATTTTTTATTACAGATATATCTATATCATCCAGTTCTCTTAAGATATGTACAATATTATAAGTGAAACTATCATAATTATCTAAAACTAAAATTTTCATATTTTCTCTGCAATTTTAATAGCTTTTCTTAAAGCTTCTATTTTATTATAAACTTCTTGATTTTCATTGTCTCTATCTGATTTATAAACAATTCCTGCACCAGCTTGGTAGAATAATTTTCTATTTTTACTCAAAAATGATCTTATAATTATTGCATGATTAAAATCACCATTAAAACCCATAAATCCAATAGCCCCACCATAAAATTCTCTACTTAAATTTTCATAATCTTCAATAAGCTGTATTGCTTTATGTTTTGGGGCACCTGATAAAGTGCCTGCAGGAAAAGTTCCAGAAATCAAATCTATTTTTTTATCTGATGAAACCCTACCAGATACTTTAGAAACTAGATGAATAACATGAGAATAAAACTGAATATCTTTAAATCTTTCAACTTCTACATTTTTTGATATTTTACTTAAGTCATTCCTTGCAAGATCAACTAACATTACATGCTCAGAATTTTCTTTTGTGTCACTAGATAATTTTTCAGCTTCTTTCTTATCTAATTCATCATCGCCTGTTCTTTTAAACGTACCTGCAATTGGATAAATAGTAGCTTTATCATCTTTTATTACAATTTGAGCTTCTGGGGAGCTACCAAAAATTTTAAAACTTCCATAATCAAAATAAAATAAATATGGTGATGGATTTATAGATCTTAGAGCTCTATAAACCTGAAATTCATCACCTTGAAAGCCCTGATAAAACCTTTTAGATAATACTATTTGAAAAACATCTCCTAACTTACAATGATTAATGCCCTTATCAACTAATTTTTTAAATTTTGTATCTGATAAATTTATTTTTTCTTTATTATTTCTTTTAAAAGGAAAAGGAGTTACAGGCTTTCCTGATACTATATTCTTAATTTTTTCTATTTCTGAAAGATCATTATCATCATATAGATGTTCGAAGATTATTAATTCATTATTAAAATTATTAAAAACAATTATATATTTAAAAGCATCATATAAAATTTCAGGTATATTAATCTCTTTTAAATTTGAAATTGAAATATTATCAAAATACTTGATAGAATCATAAGAAGTATATCCAAACAAACCATTTGATGGATAATCAAACTTATTCTTTTCAACTTTAAACTGATTAATAAAATTGTTTAGATAATAAGTTACTCCTTTATTTTTATTTATTTTTTTCTTTATTTCCTTTTTGCCAAATATCATTTTAACAATATCATCATGAATTGAGATTTGAGCTTTAGAATCAAAACATATAAATGACAGACTATTTTCCGATCCCTTATAATCAGAGCTTTCCAATAGAAAAACTTTAGAATATAAATCTCTAAGCTTAAGATATACTCCAACTGGGGTATGTATATCTGAAATTATTTTTAAATGTTTTGTTTTTACTTTCATAACAAAAAAACCCAAGCTTCAAGCTTGGGTTTATTTATATAAAATACTTATAGCTATCTGCTTTACATAGAATTGAAATAAGACCACCAAGTATTTATTTTTATCATATAACGAAATTATAACCTAGAAATCAAATAACAAAGTCAATGAATAATTTTTTTAACCCTATTATTCATAACATAAAACCATAATGGTGGTATAAGAGATAAAATCATCATTCCAGGATATCCAGTTGGCATTTCTGGAGTATTCTCGTGATTTTTTAAAATTTGATATTTTCTAGATGCATTATAATGATGATCCGAGTGCCTTGATAATTCAAATAACATAATTCTACCTATTGGATGATTGGAATTCCAAGAATGAAATGGTTGAACTCTTTCGTATTTTCCACTTTCATTTTTATTTCTTTGTAGACCATAATGTTCAATGTAATTAACTGTTTCAAGAAGAAGAAAACCAATAATTGAACAACAAATAAAATATAGCATAATCTGAAGTCCAAAAATAAAATATATTAAAACCAAAAAAATAATTTGAATTAACTGATATACAATCATTTCATTATTTAAAGAAATAATATTAGTTCTATTCCTTTTAAGCCTACTATTTTCTAAATTCCAGGCAGATAAATAACCAAATGAGACTGCCCTTAACCAAAAAGAAAAAATATTTTCACCAAAACGTGCTGATGAAGGATCTTCTTTAGTTGAAACTCTTTTATGATGACCTCTATTATGCTCTATGAAAAAATGCATATATAAAGAAGGTAAAAGTAATATTTTAGAAAAAAGTTTTTCATATTTTGTTTTCCTATGCCCTAATTCATGTGCAATGTTTATACCAAAGCCTCCACAGATTAATCCCATTGATAAAATTCTACCAATTTTATCGGAGGTAGATATAGGATCACCCATTGATACTAAAAATTCCCAAATTAAAAAATATATTAAAGGAACAAAAAGATATAAAATAATATCATATGATATATCTTCTTTAGCCATTTCCTCCTCAGCCTCAGAAATATTTTTAGTTGATGGTTTAAAAAATAACTCAAGAAGGGGAATTAGTAAAAAAGCCTCTAAAATTGGAGCATATGTTAAAATTCCAGTTGAATTGAATGAAACATATGCCAAAAATGGTATTGAAAGAGTAAGGAAATATTTTAAGAACTTAAATTTCATTTTTCGTAAAATTAAACAAATATACTAAAGAGATAGATAAAGTATTAAAGTTTGAAACATCTGGTGCTAAATCAGATTTATAATCTGGAGATATAAGATTACTAAAATTATACATATAAGAAAAATCTAATTGAATTTTATTCATTTTCATTAAAGTAGATAATCCTATTGACAATTTAAGACCATAACCCAATTTATTGTCTCTTTTATCATCAAAAAAATAAACTTCAGATGCATTGATACTTGATGGAATATTTTGACTATTAACTTTTAATAAATATTCCAAATAAGGACCTAAATTAATATAAACACTTTGTTTATTATCAAATAAATAATAATGTAACAAGAAAGGGATATTAATATAATTTATTTTTGAAAATAATTTTTCTCCTGATGAAAACTCCTGAAAATATCCTTTTTTAACCATATTTATTTCTAATCTTACACCGACATTATTTTTATTCATAATTTCAGATAATATTGAATAGTTATAAGAATTCAAATTTGAGGTTTCAATTATTACTGGAAAAAAATTATTTTGAATATTTATTCCAGTTTGAGAAAATCCTGCCTTAATACCTAATGAAATTTTTTTTTGAGAAAAAATATTTTTAGAATCAAATACCATAACAAAAAAAAATATTAATATGATGAATTTATGTCTAGTCATTAAATAAAATATATTTTACATATAAATTTATTAAAAATAAAATGCATGGAGAGGCTGAATTTATTAATTTTGATTGGCAAACTGGTACGACCAGCTCCCACTAAATCCCCCAGGTCCGGAAGGAAGCAAGGGTAGGTGGTTGTAGCGGTGCGATATCTAGTTTGCCTTTTTTTTAAATTTAATATGTGGTTATTCAAAATAAAAGGAAAAGCAAAAATTCCTGATTATATTCAAATAAGAGATGAAAAGATGATTTTAGTTGATTATTTTAGGGCTGATAGACCTATTGAAAAATTTAAAAAATATGGAATTTTAAATGATGAAAAAAAAATCATTGATTTAGTTAATAATTTAGAATATGGAAAATTACTTAAAGTAAAATCAAAAAATGAAAAATGATATAAATACAGTGATTGATATAAAAGACGCAAGTATTTTTCATCGCTACAGTACTATCTTAAATAATGTAAATTTCAAAATAAATAAAGGTGAATTTGTTTATCTGATTGGTAAAACTGGGAGTGGGAAATCCTCACTATTAAAAACAATATATGGTGATTTAGCCTTAAAAATGGGTTCAATTAATGTTGATGGGAATGAAATAAAAAATATAAAAAAATCCGAATTACCATTTGTAAGAAGAAAATTAGGAATAATCTTTCAAGATTTTCAACTATTTCAAGATAGAAGTATAGCTGAAAATTTGATATTTGTTATGAAAGCAACAGGTTGGAAAAAAAATAAAATGAATGATAATGTATTTAAACTTTTATCAAAAGTTGGACTTGAGGATAAAGCAAATAGATACCCCTATCAATTGTCTGGCGGAGAACAACAGAGAGCTGTAATAGCTAGAGCATTAATAAATAACCCAATTATTTTAATAGCAGATGAACCAACTGGGAATTTAGATCCAAAAGTATCTGAAAATATATTTAAATTATTTCTTGAAATAAATAAAAAAGGAACTACTATTCTTATGGCAACGCATAATTATGAACTAATAAAAAAATTCAATAAAAGAATCTTAAATTGCACCGAAGGAAGAGTAGAGGAAATAAGTGTTAATTATATATAAATCCTTACTTTTCAAGTTTTTTAATAGCACTTTCAAAGTCGGGAGATATATTTACTGCTTTCTTAAATTGAATTTTTGCATTTTCTTTGTCATTTTTCTCTTCATAAATTATTCCTTTTAAATAATGTAATTGTGATTTCATTGCTATTTCCTGTGTCAAATTTCCATTCATGTTAACACTTACTTTAATAGAATCAATAGAATTTTTTTCTAAAAGAATATTTAAATTGTTAATACTTTCATTATAATTTTTCAATTCATACTGAAGAAAAGCTATAGTATATAAAACATCCTCTCTATCGGTTTTTAAATAAAGAGATTCGTATTCATTTAAGGATTGTTGTTTTAAGCCTAAATTTTGAAGTGCTATGCATGATACTTCCAATGCGAACAAGTTATTTGCGTTATTTGATAAAATTTCTCTTGATACCATATATGCAGATGGCCACCTAGAAACTCCAATATATTCCCTTAAAAGTGTATCTAGTAAGTTTAAGTTATCAGGTTGGAGTGAAATCATTTTATATAATGCATTAATAGATACTGTAGGGTCATTATATAACTTAGATTTATTATAAATATTTTTTTGAATATCAAATTCACTCTCTTGTGTAAAAGAAGTGAAAACTATAAAAAATAAAAAAATTATAAAAAATATTTTTTTCATATTTTTGCAATTAAGCCTTTTTTTTTGCCTATTTTCAACATTAAACTGTAAGCTTCTTTTCTAGTATTTTTAATTTTTCCTTCCAAAATACTTTCCTTAATCTCTTCTTTTATTTCTCCTACAATTTTAGATGGATTGACTGCAAATGTATTAATTATTTCATCACCACTAATAGGAGGTTGAAAGTTTTTTATTTTATCATTTTTTTCAACTAATTCCATTTTCTTTTCAACAATAGCAAAATTATTTAAATATTTTTTTACTTTTTCATGATTTTTTGAAGTGATATCAGCTTTACATAATATCATTAACTTATCAATATCATTTCCTGCTTCATATAAAAGCCTTCTAATTGCAGAATCAGTTATGTTTTCTTTTACTAATGCTATTGGTCTAAGGTGTAACCTAACTAGTTTTTTAACAAACCTCATGTGATGATTAGTTGGTAAATTAAATTTTTTGAAAATTTTCGGAACCATTCTTGATCCTAAATCCTCATGACCATGAAAAGTCCAACCAACTTTTTCATTATATCTTTTAGTTAATGGTTTAGCGATATCATGCAATATTGCAGCCCATCTTAACCAAAGAGAATTAGATACTTTTGATACATTATCTAAAACTTTTAAAGTATGGAAAAAATTATCTTTATGAATATGATTGTTAATTTTTTCTATCCCTTTTAAATTATCCATTTCAGGAAATATTATTTTTAAAAGTCCAGAAGTAAGCAATAATTTAAACCCATATGAAGGTTTCTCTGACATAATAATTTTATTTAATTCATCAGAGATCCTACTATATGATAGTATTTTAATTCTTTCTTTATTTTCAATAATTCCTTGAAAAGTTTCACTTTCAATATCAAAACTCAATTGAGAAGCAAAACGAATTGCTCTTAACATTCTCAGTGGATCATCTTTAAAAGTTATTTTAGGTTCTAGACAGGTTTTTATTAGTTTATTATGTAAATCTTTTCTACCATCAAACAAATCTAGAAGTAAACCAAAATTTTTATTGTTCAAAGAAATTGATAGTGAATTTATTGTAAAATCTCTTCTATAAATATCATCTTTAAAACCTCCTTCCTTTACATTTGGATTTCTACTTTCTTTGGAATAAGACTCTTTTCTTGATCCAACAAATTCAAAAATATAATCTTTATATTTCAATGATGCTGTGCCAAAATTTTTATAGATGGAATAGGATGATTTTTTAATATTTGTTGATAAAAAGTTAACTAAGTCATATGGTTTTCCGATTGTTAAAAAATCAATATCTTTTGAGGTTTGATTAATTATT
>CACOMW010000027.1 GCA_902628365.1 uncultured Marinoscillum sp.
ATTTGATAAAGAAATTGAAAATTATGGAAACCAAAATTTATCCATGTATAAAAGATTTGAATTAGCTAGTCCAATGTCAGAATTCATTGGGATTGCTACGGTAACTGGAATTTTAATTATTGGAGGAAATATGGTTTTAGATAATAAATCTTCTTTAACAGCATCTGAATTTATCGCATTTATTATAATATTTTCTCAGGTTCTAAAACCTGCAAAAGCTATATCAGATGCCTATGCAATAATTCAAAGAGGATTAGCATCTGCGGACAGGGTATTTGAATTAATAGATTTAAAACCAATAATTAATGAAAAAAATAAAGGATTTGATATAAAAGATTTAAAGTCTGAAATTATATTTTCTGATGTTGACTTCTCATATGAGAAGACTAGTGTTCTAAAAAACATTTCGATTAAAATAAAAAAAGGAGAAAGTATAGCTTTGGTAGGCCCATCTGGGGGAGGAAAATCAACCTTAATAGATTTACTAAATAGATTTTATGATTGTTCAAATGGAAAAATAATAATAGATGGAAAAAATATAAAAGAACTTAAAACAGACAGCTTAAGGAATATTATTGGAATAGTAACTCAAGAATCTATACTATTCCATGATACCATTAAAAACAATATTTCATTTGGACATTTGAAAATAGATTCTGATCAGATAAGGGTAGCATCTAAAGTAGCTAATGCTAGTAATTTCATTGAAAATTTAGAAGAAAAATACGATACCATAATTGGAGAAAGAGGAATGAAATTATCAGGAGGACAAAGACAAAGAATTTGTATAGCTAGGGCGATTTATAAAGATCCTCCAATTTTGGTTTTAGATGAAGCAACTTCATCATTAGATTCAGAAGCAGAAAAAAAAGTTCAAACTGCTATTGAAAAAGTTATGAAAAATAGAACATCAATTATAATAGCACATAGACTTAGTACAATAAAAAATTGTGATAAAATCATTATAATTGATAAAGGGGAAATTGTTGGCGAGGGAAGTCATAATGATTTAATTAAAAAAAATAATATGTATAAAAAGCTTATTGAAATGCAAAATATTACTTAGATGGATTTAATTAAAAAAGAACTTAACGAGTCTAAACTAGTTTTAGAAAAATTTATTGAGGATGAAGAAAGTTTAAAAAAAATAAATGAAGCTTCTATCTTAATGGTTGAAACGATTAGGAAAGGGAGGAAAATAATTTCTTGCGGAAATGGTGGATCCATGTGTGATGCAATGCATTTTGCTGAGGAGCTTTCAGGAAAATTTCGTGAAGAAAGAAAACCATTGCCCGCCATAGCAATTTCAGATCCCTCACATATTACTTGTGTAGGGAATGACTATGGGTTTGATCACGTTTTTTCAAAGTTTATGGAAGGAGTTGGAAAAAAAGATGATACACTTCTGGCAATAAGTACCAGTGGAAATTCAAAAAATGTAATTAATGCAGCTAAGTATTGTAAAAAAAATAATATAAACGTTATCTCTTTAACCGGAAGAGATGGTGGTGAGTTGTCAAGTTATTCAGATATTGAAATAAGGGTGCCACATTTTGGATATTCAGATAGAATTCAGGAAATTCATATTAAAGTAATTCATATACTTATTTTATTAATTGAAAAAAACATATGATAAAATATACCGTTTTGTTATTAACCTTAATCATTTCATGTAATATGAAAAAAAAAGAACTTATCGAACCTAAAGCTAAAAAAATTGAGAAGATTCTATCAATTCATGGTGATGATAGAATTGATGAGTATTACTGGCTTAATCAGAGGGGGGATAAAGATGTGATCGATTATCTTAATAAAGAAAATGATTATAGAAATGAATTTATGAAAGATTATAAACCCCTTGAAAATGAGATTTTTCAGGAGATAAAATCAAGAATTAAAGAAGATGATAGTACAGTGCCCTATTTTTATAACGGCTACCACTACTATACAAGGTATGAAAAAGACAAGCAGTATCCTATATACTGTCGTAAAAAAGGTTCATTAGAAAATACTGAAGAAATTCTTATAGATGCAAATGTAATGTCAGAAGGTTACGATTATTTTAGAGTTGGAACCATTGAAATTAGTCCAGATAATAAGACAATGGCCTACAGCATTGATACTCTTAGTAGAAGAATATATACTATCTACTTCATGGATCTAGAATCAAGAATAATTTCAGAAAAGAATATTAAAAATTCCTCTGGTTCGATCACTTGGGCAAACGATAATAAAACTATATTTTATAATATGAAGGACTCAGAAACATTAAGAAGTGAAAGAGTGATGAAATTTAAATTAGGAGATAATGGAAATGGTTCAGAAGTGTATTTTGAGGAAGATGAAACTTTTAGTGTATTTTCATATAAGACAAAGACTGAGAAATATATTGTAATTGGATCAAGCGCAACACTTTCTCAAGAATATAGAATTATAAATGCTGAAAAGCCAGATGAAAAGCCTAAACTTTTCCAAAAAAGAGTTGATGGTTTAGAGTATTCCATTTCTCATTTCAAAGATAAATGGTTTATAACCACTAATAAGGATGATGCTACAAATTTTAAATTAATGACCTGTCCAGAATCAAAAACTGAATCAGAAAACTGGGTGGATTATATTAAACATAGACAAGATGTTCTTTTAGGGGGGATAGAAGTTTTTGATGATTTTCTTGTTATCTCAGAAAGAGAAAATGGATTGAGAAGGATTGATATTAGACCATGGGATGGAAGTAAAAGTCACTACATAAAATTTGATGAAGAAACATATTCATTATATTTAACCTCTAACCCTCAAATAGCCACAAAAACATTAAGGTTTAGTTATTCATCAATGACTACACCCAACTCTTTCATAGATTATGATATGGTAACAAAAGAGAAAAAAGTATTGAAAGAGACTGAAGTTCTTGGTGGTAAATTTGATAAAACTAATTATCAAAGTAAAAGAGTTTGGGCTCCATCTAGAGATGGTAAAAAAGTCCCTATATCATTAGTATATAGAAAAGATATGTTTAATGAAGGTAAAAACCCACTGCTTTTATACGGCTATGGTTCATATGGAATAACAAATAATACAGGCTTTAGTTCTGTTATACTTAGTCTTTTAGATAGAGGTTTTGTTTATGCCATTGCACATATTAGAGGTAGTCAGTACCTTGGAAGGGAATGGTATGATGAAGGCAAAATGTTTAAAAAGAAAAATACATTTTATGATTTTATAGATGCAGGAAAATTCCTTATCAATGAAGGGTATGCAAATCAAAATAAATTATTTGCAATGGGTGGTAGCGCTGGAGGATTACTTATGGGAGCTGTTGTTAATATGGAACCAAAATTATTCAAAGGTATAGTTGCTGGAGTACCATTTGTTGATGTTATCACAACTATGCTTGATGATGATATACCATTAACAACATTTGAATATGATGAATGGGGAAACCCAAAAAATAAAGATTCCTATGATTATATGCTATCTTATTCACCCTATGATCAAGTTCAAGAAAAAGATTACCCAGCAATATTTATAACTACAGGTTATCATGACTCCCAAGTTCAATACTTTGAGCCAGCAAAGTGGATTGCAAGACTAAGAGATAGGAGAACAAACAACGAACCTTTATTACTGTATTGTAATATGGAGGCTGGGCATGGAGGAGCTTCAGGTAGATTTGAAGCATATAAAGAAACTGCTATGGAGTACGCATTTTTTATTTCACTCTTAAATAATTGATTATGAACAAATTTCTAATGATAATTTTAATTTCATCTTTTATTTTTTCATCTTGTAATGAAAAAAATACACCCCCTAACATAATTTTTATTATGTCTGATGACCATGCGTTTCAAGCTGTAAGTGCTTATGGACATAATTTAAATAATACTCCAAATATTGATAGAATTGCGAAAGAAGGAGCAATTTTTAATAAAGGATTTGTGACAAACTCAATTTGTGCACCTAGTAGAGCTGTAATGCTTACGGGTAAACATAGCTTTGTAAATGGAAAAGTAGATAATGTTCAACCTTTTAATTGGGACCAACCAAATTTTGCAAAAGATTTACAAAATTCAGGATATGAAACGGCATTAATCGGGAAAATTCATCTTAAAGGATACCCACAAGGATTTGATCATTGGTCAGTATTACCTGGTCAAGGCCATTATTACAATCCAAAATTTATTGAAAATGGTGACACAATACAAATTGAAGGTCATGTCACGCCAATTACTACAAATATGACTTTAGATTGGCTAGAAAATAAAAGAAATAAAGACAAGCCTTTTCTATTACTTTATCACCAAAAAGCTCCACATAGAAACTGGATGACTGAAGAAAAATATTTGACTCTTTTTGATGATAAAACTTTTGATCCTCCAGCTAATTACTTTGATGGCTACAAAGGAATGGGTACTGCGGCAAAAGAACAAGAAATGCAAATTGATGGACATGCTGTTTGGGGTCATGATTTTAAATTTTTAACTAATCCTATAACTGGTAAAAAAACAAATTTTAATTGGGAGTTGAAAAGACTTACAGATGATCAAAGAGAAAAGTGGTTATCAGCATATACACCAAAAAATGATGCTTTCAGGGAATCCATGCCAACTGGTAGAGAATTAGGAATATGGAAATTTAATAGATATATTAAAGATTACTTGAGGACAATTCAATCAATTGATGATGGTGTTGGGGAAGTTCTTGATTATCTAGATAAAAATAATTTATCTGAAAACACAATTGTTGTTTATACTTCTGATCAAGGATTTTATCTTGGTGAGCATGGATGGTTTGATAAAAGGTTTATGTATGAAGAATCGCTAAGAACCCCCATTCTTATGAGATATCCTAAAGAAATAAAAAAAGGCACTCAAGTAAATCAATTAATTCAAAATTTAGATTTTGCTCCTACGTTTCTAGATTATGCAGGTATTAAAATTCCTGAAGATATACAAGGTAAATCATTTAGAGATGTAGTTAATAATACGAGCTCTGAGTGGAGAGATGCTATCTATTATACATATTATGAATATCCATCTGTACATATGGTTAAAAGACATTATGGAGTGAGAACTGATAGATATAAATTAATGCATTTTTATTATGATATTGATGAATGGGAAATGTATGATTTAAAAGAAGATCCATCAGAAATGATGAATGTTTATGATAATCCAGAGTATAGTGAAATAAAAGCAATGATGCATAAAAAGTTAGTTGAGATGAGAGAAAAATATGGGGACTCTGATGAGTTAAATCAAATGCATTTGGAAAGATATTTAGCTTCTAAAAAAAGAGGGGCTGGACCAAAAAAATAATTAATTTTTATATCCCGAGCCCTTAACGTATCTTCCTGGATATTTATTTGTAGACTCTCCATCAAGAAGAACAGGTACTCCATTTACAAGAACATGGTTTACACCGACTGCATATTGCAATGGTTCTTCAAATGTAGCCTTATCTCCAACTTTTTCTGGATCAAAAATAACAACATCTGCAAAATAGTTTTCTTTTAACATTCCTCTGTTTTTTAATTTTAAATTTGAAGCAGGGAAATGAGTTAACCTTCTAATCCCTTCTTCAAGAGGAAACAAATTTTCATCTCTAGAATATTTTCCTAGAACTCTTACAAAACTACCAAATGCTCTGGGATGAGTTCTAAAGTTTTTTGTTATATCACTATAAACACCTGCATCAGAACAGAATGATACCCACGGAAGTTTTATTTTTTTTCTAATATTTTCTTCAGACATACTAAAATAGATACATTGAATTCTATTGTCATCCTCTATAACCATATCAACTATTGCTTCCTCGGGAGATTGGCCCCTCATCTTTGCAGCCTCAGCAACAGTTTTAGATAAATACTTTTTTGACATCTCAGAGGTTTTAAATCCAACCATCAAGATACCTTCAGGTGGCTGTTCAGATAATTCCTTTCTTATATCCTCTAATAATCTTGGTCTTATATTTGGATCTTTCATTCGTTCAATCCAAGCTTTATGACCACCTTCTTGTACCCATGTGGGTATTACTCCTGTCAAACCTGTAGAACTAGCATTATAGGTATATATGTCGGCTGTAATTTTTAATCCTTGACCTCTCACCTCTTCAACACGTTTAATTATATCATCTATTTTCTTCCAATTTGGTTTTCTAGATGACTTAAGATGATATATTTCTGCTGGTATATCAGCTTCTTTTGATATTCTTATAAGTTCTTCTAGTGCGGACATAACTTTACTATCCTCATTTCTCATATGTGATATATACATGCCTCCATAGTTTGATGCAACTTTACACAATTCAATAAGTTCCTCAGTAGAAGCATAATCACCAGGAGCATAAATTAGAGATGAACCAATTCCCATAGCGCCTTCTTCCATTGCATCTTTAACATGACCCCTCATTCTTTCCATTTCTTCATCCGTTGCAGGTCTATTATCATATCCTACTTCTAAAATCCTTGTAGTAGCAGCACCAAGAAATGAAGCTATATTTACTGCAACACCATTAGATTCTAAATTTTGCATTGCTTCTCCAAATGAAGTAAACTTTTTATCTTTCCAAAAAGGCCCTGGCGATGTTCCTTCTCCAAATATTTCTAATGTGACTCCCTGTTTTAAATCTGACAAAGCCTTTCCATCTTCCATCAAAGTTCCATACCCCCAGCTAAGCATATTTATAAACCCTGGTGATATTGCAAGCCCTGTTGCATCAATAGTAGTATCTGATTCAAAAACACTATTCTCCCCAACATATATAATTTTATCACCTTTTATTGCAACTGAACCAATATAAGGTTTATCTCCAGAACCATCATAAATTGTTCCATTATGAATAAGTATGTCAGATAAAATAGGTTTCTTTTCCTTTTGAGAACATGAATAAGAAAAAAATGCTAAAAGAACTAAAACTTTGAGGAAATAATAATTTTTCATGAGTATTATTTTGATTGATTTACAATTTAATATAATAAATAATTATTTTTATTGTTAAAATCACATGAAAAAAAAGATATTTTATACTTTATTCTTTATAATATTTGTTTTACAATTTGAAGTTCTTAGTCAAAATAAACAAAACAAATATTATAAACCAATAAGGTTCTCTATAGATGGTGGAGCAAAAATCCCCCTGGAATCAACTCCAGAATTTAATTATAATTTTGGAGCAGGAGCAAACCTTGGTATAGTTTATACATTGAATCAAACTGCAAGTTTAGAGGCAAGTTTTAAATCTGGATTTTCTATTTTATATAATAGCAGTAATAATAACTCTGTAAATCTGATTCCAATTACTCTAGGAATAGATTTTTATTTATATGATAAAGATTTTTCACCTTATTTTGGAATTCGACCTGGAATTAACTTTGTAGATAATACGATGGAGCCATCAGTTTCTGGAGAAATAGGTATATCATATAAGAAAATGAAATTATATGGAGCTTATAATTATATGCAAGCTGGAAATATGATTGAATTTGGAATAGGATATTTTTTTAGACAGAGACCATGTGGTTGCTTTCCACATACTAAATAGTCTATTTATTTTTTCTTTGGAAAGGTTTTTATAAAAATAATAATTCCAATTATAACAAACGGGATACTTAAAATTTGACCCATATTCAGTTGACCAAACATAGTGATAGGTAAATCTGACTCCCATGCTACTTGATCTTCCTTTAAATATTCGACAAAGAATCTTTGGCCCCAAAGCGCAATAAACCATATAGAAAACAAAAACCCATAGTTTAGTTGCTCCCTTTTGTAATACCATAGAGAAATTAGAAAAATAAAAAGCGATAAATAAAATAATGATTCATATAATTGAGATGGATGCCTAGCTATGCCAAAAGTATAAATTTCTCCATAATAAATATTTTTATTTTTAAAGATTGAATACAATAAGGGGGTATTGGGATCTTCATAAATATGTTTGCTAATATTAGAATATCCCAAAATATATCTTTTTAATTCTTTTTCATAAAATGAATTTTCAAATGATTCATCAACAACAAATCTATCTTTATACTTAATGTTTATAGTAATTGGGACCTTACCATTTGGAATATTTTCTAATTCCTCTTTACGTTTTGAAAAAGAAATTTTATCAACTCTTTCTCCAAACCTATATTTTAATATATCATGTGCGTCTCTAGCAAAAACTACTCCATTATTATTATTTGTTGGAAGACCAATAATTTCAGAATTTGTAAAATTCCCTAACCTTATGCATGCACCTGCTAAACAAACAACAATTGCAATGATGTCTAATAACCAAAGAAAAGATTTCTTATATTTTTTTGAAAAAATATATAATGCTGGTATTATAGTAAAGACAGCACCATGACTTGCTAAACCTCCTTCCCAAATCATTAAAATCTTTATTGGATTTGACAAATAATAATCTGGATCATAAAAAAGACAATGTCCTAATCTAGCTCCAATAATTGTTGATACTACTAGATAAATTGTTAATTGATCAACTTCTTTTGGGTCCTTGTTTTCTTTAGTATAAATCCAGGTTACAATTATCTGACCAAATATAAATCCTGATGCAAACAATAGCCCATACCACCTTGGTGCTCTATCGAGAAATGGAATTGAAAACATTTCAGGATTTAAATTCCATATGATGTATAATAATTCATTCATATTTAATTAATCAATGATCCCTCCAAAAAAATGGTGTTAAAATTAATAAAACAGTAAAAAGTTCAAGCCTACCCAAAAACATTAAAACACATAATATATATTTTCCAGTTGTTGGAATTGAGCTATATGTCTCAGCAGGACCTACATCACCTATTCCAGGCCCAACATTTCCAATAGCTGACCCCGCAGATCCAACTGCGGTTATAAAATCAACCCCTGTTAGTGACATCAATATTGTTCCTATTGAAAAAAGAAATATATATAAAATTATAAATGCTTGAATATTAAGTATTACATCTCTTGTTACAACTGAATTATTAATTCTAACAGGAATTATAGCAGAAGGATGAAGCTGTTTTTTTAATTCTGAAAAACTGTTTTTTAATAAAATCATATGTCTAATTAATTTAACACCACCAGATGTTGATCCGGCTGTTGCGCCAAAAAACATTAAAAGAAAAAATAAAATTGTCATAAATGTATTCCAAGATGTAAAATCAGCAGAAGCATAACCAGTTGTAGTTAATATAGCTACAACATTGAAAAGTGCAGTTCTAAAAGTTTTTTCAATATCAGTATTGTCAATTGTGTATAATGTAGAAAAAACTATTAAAGTTAATATTACTAAGAAACCAATATAAAATTTGAATTCTTCATTTTCTATAATTTTTCTAAATTGAAATTTTAATCCAAAATAAATTAACGTAAAGTTTGTTGCAGATAGAGCCATAAAAAATATAATTGTATATTGTATAGTCGGTGAATCAAAATAACCTATACTTTCATTTTTTGTTGAAAAACCACCAGTAGCCATTGTTGTCATTGCATGATTTACTGCATCAAAAAAAGTCATTCCCTCGGCAAATAATATAAAAAACAAAATGATAGTGAAAGTAAGATATATTATCCATAATCTTTTTGCAGTTTCTTTAATTCTAGGACGAAGTTTGTCTGGAGAAATTCCTGGAGCCTCAGCAACAAAAAGCTGCATACCACCAATTCCTAAAAAAGGTAAAATAGCAACTGCAAGAACAATAATTCCCATACCCCCCATATATTGTGTTAAACTTCTCCAATACATTAAACCATAGTCTAGAGAACCATCTATGTCATCAAGAATAGTTGCTCCTGTAGTCGTGTAACCAGATACAGATTCAAAAAAAGCATTTGTAAAAGTTGGGATTTGATTTGATAAAAAATAAGGTAGCATTCCAAACAAGGAAAGAAAAAACCAGCTGGCTGTTACAATTAAATATCCATCTCTTTTTTTTATATTTTTTTCTTCTTTTTTATTAGTTCTAGTTAATACATAAAGTATACAGCCTGTAATTAAGTTTATTATTGAAGAAATAGTTATCTCATACCACGATGACTCTTGATAATAAAAACTGAATGGTAAGCAGGTTAACATTAAAATACCATTGACAATTAAAAGTATTCCAACAATATTTATAATTACCTTTAAATTGAATTTCATCTAAAAAGCGATTGAACAATTTTTTTCGATTCCTGTAAACACATAACTACTACTTTATCATTATTTTCAAAGACAAAATCCCCCCTTACAGTCTTAGACCTATTATTTCTAATAACCCCACCTACTACTGCAGTTTTTGGAAATTCAATATCACCAATTTTTTTATTACAAATTAATGAGTTTTCATTGACTTTTAATTCAATTACATCAGCATCTAATCCATGAATTGAATGAAGATCTAAAAGCTCCCCTTTTTTAACATGTCTTGATATAAAGTCTGCAGCAATTATTTTTTTATTTATAAGAGTGTCTACTCCCATATTTTGAGATAGAGGTATATACTCTATATTACCCACCAATGCAATTACTTTTTTTATACCAGTTTCTTTTGCTGCCAAAGCGGCTAGAATATTTTTTTCCGTTTCGCCAGTTAAAGATAAAAAAGCGTCCATATATTCTAGATTTTCTTTCATTAAAAACTCTAAATCAGTTCCGCTTCCATTTAAAACCATAATATTTGGAATCGCTGCAGCTATTTCTTCGCATCTGGCACGATCTTCCTCTATCAATTTAATTTTATATTTTTTTGCTAAATGCTTAGCTGTCACAAAAGCCATAGGTCCACCACCATAAATCATAAGATCTTTAATATCATATTGTTTTTTTCCTGATAATGCTAAAACTCTATCGACTCCACCATCTCTTTCCGCAACAAAATACGCATGATCCGATGCTTCAAAAATATCATCGGCACGAGGAATTATGGTCTTATTCTTAACAACATCCTCAACATCTCTCAAAATAGCGACTGGAGTAAAATTGTTATCTGGATTTAGGTAATTTGTCTCTTTAAGTGATTTACCATTTAGGGCTGAGTCTTTTCCGATTGGAATACCGATAAATTCAAGAAGCCCTCCCTCAAAATCAAATGTAGTTATAGCAGCAGATTCTTTTAATAATTTTCTTATTTCTTTTGCTGCCAGAGCTTCGGGAAAAATAACTTCATCAATACCAACTGATGATAAATCAAAAGCATCTTTCCTATGAATAAAATCAGAGTTTGAAATCCTTGCTATAGTTTTTTTGACACCAAGATGTTTACCTATTGTACAAGAAATCATATTAGTTTCTTCAGATTCAGTAACAGCTATTAATAAATCCGAAGTTTTAATATTTGCTTGTTCTAAAACCTTATATGAAGTTGCGCTTCCTACAATACTAATGACATCTAAAATATCTGCTTGAGCTAATACATCCGGATCTTTATCGATTATTACAATATCATGTTCTTCTTTTGCAAGAAGTTTAGATAAATGAAAACCCATTTCACCGCAACCAGCGATAATTATTCTCATAAATAAAAAATTAAGGGACAACAAATATAAAAAAATGAAACAAAAAACCTACAATTAAATTTTTTCAAAATATTTTCTTGAA
>CACOMW010000028.1 GCA_902628365.1 uncultured Marinoscillum sp.
TTCTATAATCACCAGAAAATAATTCTTCCTTTGTTCTATTTAAATTAAAAGAAGACATATCAAAAACCATTTTCATTTTTTTAAAATTGGTTCTATAAAACTGATTAATTCTTCTTGATATAAAATTATTAGATCTTGGTATTTCAGTATATGATGAACCATTAAATAATTCAAATGCTAAATACCTATCATTTGAAAAAGGATACATATGGCATGAATCTGCTAAAATTACTCTATTATTTCCTGGAAAAGATATGTGATCGTAAATTATTATATTTTTTAATATTTTATCATTTACTTTTTCATCAATTTTAATACTATAACCAGGAATACCATCATAAAACTGACCTTCTTTTAAATCCATAGAAGGTTTTTTTCTTTTTATATCATACAATAGACTTAAAGCCTTCAAATTTGCTTTTGGAATAATATAATTATTTGAATAAAATGCTACTAAAGAAATTAAAATTGAAACAAAAAATAAAGGAAATAATGTTCTAATTAGAGAAATACCTGAGCTTTTAATTGCTGTTAATTCATTTTGCTCACCTAAATTTCCAAAAGTCATAAGGGATGATAAAAGCAATGCTAAAGGGAACGCTTCTGGTGTTATTCTTATAGAAAAATAAAACATAAACTCCATAAAAACACCAAAGCCTAAATCTTTACCAAGAATATCATCAAAGTATTTAAGCATAAATTGTAATAAGAGAATAAATACTACTAGAAAAAAAGTTAAGATAAAAGGGGCAAAAAAAGACTTTAAAATAAGTTTATCTAATTTTCTCATAATCATGAAATTAGACTATTAAAATTATGCTCCAATAATTTCTTTAAGATTTGATAATAAATTTTCCCAAATTTGATGTGATTCATCTAAATCATCTGTTTCTGTATATTCAGTAACTTTTATGAAAACAGATTGCGTTAATTCATTAATTTCTAATCTAAATTCCATAAAATCTTGATCGTCGCCATCATCTTCATTAACAAATTCAAATTTTACATATTGATTATTTTTTAATGATTCAATTCTTGCGACTCTTTCCTCACCATCTAAAATAAAAATTAGGGTTTTATTAAAACTATCTATATTAACATCATCTGCAAACCATTGAGATAATCCAGATGCGGTACTTAAATAAGGAAATAACATTGCTTTAGAAGCATTAATTTCAAATTCTCCAACAAACTTTTGTTTTGCCATTTTCAAATATTAATAGTATTCTCAATGTACAAAAAAAATTACAAAATTCAAGAATAAAAAGATTTTCTTTTTAATCAATAATATAGCTAAATTTGTTGGCTTTTAGCGAGGTAGCTCAGGTGGTTAGAGCGTCGGATTCATAACCCGGAGGTCGGGGGTTCAATTCCCCCTCTCGCTACTAAAACAATAAAAATATTTTGTGTATTAGTAATATGTACTTCTATTCTTTATCTTGTAAATACCAGCTGATTATCATTTGATAAATTACTGTCAAAAGAGTAACCATTAATATTAAATAGTTTTATATCATCAATACTCGTAGACTTTCTTTCAATCAGAAATCTTGACATTAGACCCCTAGCCTTTTTAGCATAAATTGCAATGACTTTATATAAACCATTTTTAAATTCCTTAAATACTGGAGTAATTATTTTAGATTTAATTTTATCCTTATTTATCGACTTAAAGTATTCATCTGAAGCTAAATTAACAATAATATCATTTGAATCTAAATCTTCGTTTAATACATCTGTTATCTTATCACCCCAAAACTTATAAAGATTATTACCATTTTGATTTTTAAGTTTTGTTCCCATTTCAAGTCTGTATGGAAGAATTTGATCAAAAGGTCTCAGTAAACCATAATATCCAGATATAATTCTTAATGAATTTTGTAGGTAATCAAACTTGTCCTCTTCTATTGATTCAGCATCTAACCCACTATAAACATCCCCCTTAAAAGCATATATAGCTTGTTTTGAAGTCTTTGAGTTAGAAGGATCTTCCCAAGTTTTAAATCTATTGTAATTTAATTCTGCTATTTTATCACTTACATTCATCAAGTTTTTTAAATCATTTTTTGAATAACTTATTAAAATTTTGTGAAGCTCACTAGTATAATCAATTAATCTACATTTTGAAGTGATATCGCAATTGATATTATTATCAAAGTTTAATGTTTTTGATGGTGAAATTAAAGTTTTCATAAAAATATATATTTTATTATTTTAATCTATTGCCTAAAATTAAATCATAATTATTATTTAATGTCATTGGGACTCCTTTTTCAATCATAAAATCAAGTGCTTTTTTTTGGTGTTCATTTAAAATATTTGATTGACCTGAAAAATTTATTTGCCAAATTTGATGAATATATTCATTTACTGCAGTAATCTTATCATAATCCCCATTTTCAAGATTATTTTGTTCAGATATATCGTATGTTCCATCTAAAATATCATTGTCCATTAATTTTCTTAAATATCCTCCCTTAGAAAATTTAAAATCATCATCAATCCTATTAAAAGCTTCTGTTATTGTATGAAATGTTTCTTCCCACGTAGCATCAAAATCATCTGGTCTCCACATAGAGGAGTTTAGTTTATTTACTAAAAAACCTTTTCCATCATATGATGGAACATATGGCCAACTATCACTAAAGAAACCCATACCATATACTCCATATTTTTTTTCTGTTTTATAAGTAATTTCATCTACAAAATCTCTATGGCCAATAACAAATGCTAAATTTTCTGAAAGTGCAGTATTTAAACTTAAATATTCTTGATCAATGCTACCATCATTATTTTGATCTAGAAAACTACTAAACAATTTTATTGACTTATTAAAAACATCAATTGGAGTATGATTAAATCCGTATTCTTTAGTTGGAATTTCATCACTTGATACGATATAAAAACCATTTATTTCATGAACATATGAAGCTTTTTCCATTAAATAATTACACATTTCTGATTTACATACTTCAAAATTGGGTAAGTCATTACATGATTGAAATATGAACATAAATAATATTATAAATAACTTTTTCACACTAGTTAATTTTAATCAAATTTTCATAAATCAAATCATGAATTTTAGTTCTTACATTCAACTCATAAATTTTTCTATTCTCTCGAGTATCGTAAACTCTATTAGAAAGAAAGACATAAATTAAATTATATTTTGGGTCAACCCAAAAAAAGGTGCCGGTATAACCAGAATGACCAAAACTAAGATCTGAAGAATATTTTGAATATGTACATTTATCTATATCATAAACTGGCTTTGGTTTATCAAACCCCAACCCTCTATAAAATTTTTCATTTTCATTATTATATTGGGTAAATAATTCAATAACCTTTTTATCCATAAACTTTTTATCATTAATAAACCCATCGTCTAAAAACATTTGATAAATTTTTGATAAATCTGATGCATTAGAGAATAGGCCTGCATTTCCTGAAACTCCATCCATCATCGCAGCACCTTCATCATGTACAAAACCATGAATTTGAAAATTTCTAAAAAAATCATCATCTTCAGTAGGAACTATTGTTTTTAAATCAATTTTTTTTGTTGGGTTAAAAAGAATTGAATCTAGATTCATTGAAGAAAATAGATTTTCAACATATTTATCAAAAGTTTGATTGGTCTGCATCTCAACTATCTCAGGTATCAAATAGAAAAATAATCCGGAGTATAGGACAGTATCAGAATCTACAAAATATGTCTTTTTAATTTGATTATATATTTCTTTTTTAAAATTATTGAAGAGATAAAGGTCATCTGTAAGTTTAATTTTATATCGTCTTTTTTGTTTATATGAAAGTGTTTTCCTTTTAAATTGCCCATCATCTTTTTTTGTAGTACTATGAAATGGTATCCATGGTCTTATTCCTGATATGTGCTGTAAGTAATCTTTTATCAACACATCTCCTACTCTAGATTTATTAAAAAATTTAATATAGTGACTTAAAGGTTTATTCAGATCTAGTAAATTATTCTCATGTAGTTTCATTAGAGCTATTGCACCAGCTGTGGGTTTAGTAATAGATGCTAAATCATAAATTGAATTTCGACTTACTTTAATTAAACTATCATATGTATGATAACCATAATTTTTATTTACAACTTCTTCCCCATCTTTCAAAACTAAAATTTGTGCACCAGGAAAAGCTTTTTCTTTAATTGAATATTCTATAATTGAATCAATTTTATTAATTAATTTGTTTTTTTTAGATTCGAAAAAACTTATTGATAACAATAATGTTAAAATCTTAAACATATAAATTATTTAATTACCTTCTTCCCGGCAGCAATTTGATCTTGACTTTCAATTATAAAAATTTAAATTAATTCAACACCAAGACCTGGTTTATTAAGTGGTTTCATTACACCATTTTTTAAATTAAAACCACCAGAAACTAAGTCTTTAGCTAAGTCTAAACTACCATCCAAATCTAAATATTTTGTGTTAGAAAATGAAAGAGCAGTATTTAATGCAGCAGAAATACTTATGATACTTTCATCGTTACACCCCCACATAAGGTCAATATTATTTAATAAAGCAATGTTTGCAATCTTTCTTCCCGAAGTTATTCCTCCACACTTCATTAACTTTATATTGAAAATTTTACCATAATTTTTTTGAGAATACTTTATTGCATTTCCATAGTTCACTAGACTCTCATCAAGAGCAATAATTTCTTTTATTTTTTCAGGTAAATCTAAAAGTTTATTAGTATCATCAACACTTATAGGTTGCTCAATTAATTCCACGTCTTTTATTTTATTAAAAAACTTTATGGTATTATCAACTGACCATCCCTGATTAGCATCAATTCTAATTTTAATTTTACTACCAAACTTCTCATTAATTTTAATAATTCTTTCAATATCATAATTAATCTTGTCCCCTAACTTAATTTTTATATATCTAAAACCAGAGGAATAATACTCATTAATTTCTTCTATTGTTTCATTAATATCTTTTATTCCTACAGTAATGGAAGTAGGTAATTCTGGTATTATCCTTCCAAGAAATGATCCTAATGAAATATTAAGAGATTTACAAAATGCATCATACAAAGCAATATTGTAAGCAGCTTTTGACCCAGGATCTTTATTAAACTCCTTTTCAATTATGTCAATATTATGCAGAAAATAAGAAATGTTTTTTCCTATTAGTTCATTTTTAAAATTAATAGCATTTTCATAAGATTGTTTAGTATCTAAACCTACAACATATTTTGATACATTTGAAGAACCCAAACCGACAATTCCATTATTTAAAATTATTTTAATAAAGATATTATTTATAGAAGATGTAGTTTTATATGCAATAGTATAAGGTCTGGTTAGCTTAATTTTAACAAATTCAATTTCAATATTGTCAATTATCATATTTTTCTTTTATTTTTAAAATATTTGGTATTAAATCATCAACACCATCCTCTATTGGCAAAACAACAGGTATTTTTAATTTATCATTTAGATCTTTTTTTGCTTCTTTTTTTTCATTATCTGTCATTCCTGTAGTATTAAGAGATATACCAATAACTTCTTTCCCGTATAATTTAATTAACTCAATCTCTGATTTAATTGATGGCATTTCACATCCTACATCTTTCCAACCATCATAATATTTTCTTTTAGTTGAATGTTGAAGTATTACAGCATCCACATCACATGAAATCAAAAATTCGCTACCACAAGGACCTGAGGGGTTTCTTAAAGCCGCCTGACCTTCAATCAATATAAAATCGGGATTTTCAATTTTATAACAATCAAATATCATTTTTTCTAATTCACCTGAAACAAAATCATTATAAGTAGAATCTAAAATAAAACCAAATTTCCACCCTTGCATCCAGCCAGTTTGTCCAGTATATATCATTTCTGATTTGAAAGAATTTTTTCTTAAATTTTCAACAATTAATTTTGCTGTGGTTCTTTTTCCAAGCCCACAATCGGTTCCCATAACAACTATCTTAGGACATTTAACTTGATTAATCTTTCCGCTCCAAAAAGATAATGAATCTCTTTCTCTAGGCTTTCTAATATCATAAAGTTTTGTATTATTGATTTTTGCAATTTCTGAAATTTCAAGATCATCTTCTAAAAAACTATGTAAACCATTTACTATTGAAATATTATTTTTTAATGATAATATAATGTCTGATCTCATTTCTTCTGGTAAAACTCCACCTGCAGAAGCAACACCAATAATGCAATAATCTATATTTATATTTAAATTTAAAAAAGATAATAAACTCTTATAAATAGGAATATTTCTATGTTTTCCATCTAACAATTTACCAGCATCGTTATCATAGAATTTATTATCAATTATCCCTAAAATATCAAATCTTGATGAACCTCTCACAAGCCCATGTGCAGTTTTAGCAGATTTAGTAGTATAAACCCCATTGGTTAAAACTATTGCTTTACCTTTTATTTCCATTTTAATTGATTATGAATATAATTTTAAAATATCAATATTATTAAAATAAATATAATTCTTTTGAAGGTTATATTTGCAAAAATTACTTTATGAAAAAAAATTTAACTGAAGAAGAATTATATATTTTAAAAAATAAAGGTACTGAAAAGCCATTTTCTGGAAAATTACTTTATAATAAAAAAAAAGGAACTTATTATTGTAAAGGTTGTGATAATGAACTTTTTAGTTCCAAATCAAAATACGACTCTGGTTCAGGATGGCCAAGTTTTTATGAACCAATTAATATAAATTCTATAGTATTTAAAGAGGATATATCACTTGGTATGATAAGAACTGAAGTTATTTGTAAGAATTGTGATGGACACTTAGGGCATGTTTTTGATGATGGTCCTAATCCAACTGGAAAAAGATATTGTATTAATTCGTTATCTCTAAATTTTAACAAAGATGAATAAAGTTGTAGTAGGGATTGACATTGGTGGAACCATAACTAAAATTGGATTAATTGATAAAGGTGGTAATTGCATTTCAAAAACTTCTTTTAGAACAAAAGAAAACTCTGATTTTAATGACTTTATTAAGAATATATACAATTCAATAATAAAATTAAATAATAAAAATTTTGATATTTTATCAATTGGTATTGGGGCTCCAAACGCAAATTCACTAAAGGGAACTATTGAAACACCAGCTAATTTAAATTGGAAAGGTAAATTAGAAATAGTAAAAAAATTAGGTAATTTTTTTGACGTGAAAATAAAATTATCAAATGACGCAAATTGTGCTGCTATGGGAGAAATGCTTTATGGAAATGCAAAATCATTTGATGACTTTATTGTAATTACACTTGGAACAGGTCTAGGGAGTGGAATTGTATCAAATGGTAAACTAATTCAAGGTTATGATGGTTTCGCTGGTGAGCTTGGCCATTTTTCTATAAAAGAAGATGGTAGATTAACAGGTTTAGGAATTAAAGGTGGATTGGAATCCTATGTTTCTGCAACTGGACTTAAAAGAACAATAATGTTTATGTTAGCAAAATATACCGACAATAGTATTTTTAGAAAAGTTCCATTTAATGAATTACATGGTGAGGATATTACAAAAGCAGCTGAAAAAAATGATCCAATTGCTGTAAAAGCATACGAATATACTGGAAAAATACTTGGTAAATCTTTAGCAAACTTTGTAAGCTTTTCACAACCTGAAGCTATTATCTTAACGGGAGGTTTGGCAAATTCTGGTAAATGGATTTTAAAACCAACAATTTTTCATTTTGAAAAAAACCTATTGCCATTTTATAAAAATAAAGTAAAAATTTTGGAATCAGGACTTGAAGAGAAAGATGCTGCAATTTTAGGTGCAGCAGCTTTAGCATGGAAATAATAAAAAATAAAGATGAAGAAATATTTAATTATATTTTATATATTTTTTGTTCATTATCTATCTTTTTCTCAAACAGTCAAAGTAATTGATAATTTAAATAATCCCATTCCTTTCGTTTCTATTTTTGATAACTTAAAAAAAAATGGAATTATTACTGATAAGAATGGTGAGGCAGATATTGAAATATTCAATAATAATGATGTTATTATAATACAACATCCATCCTACGAAAAAATAAATCTTAATTTAGAAGAAATTATTAAGAATAATTTTGTAATTAAATTAAATGAAAAAGTTTTTAAAATTGATGAAATTATAATTTCAGCAAATAAATGGGAACAAAGTAAAAGTGATATATCAAGTCAAATTTTAGATTTATCTGAAAATGAAATAAAATATTTAAACCCAGAAACATCCGCTGAATTACTTGAAAAAACTGGTCAAGTCTTTGTTCAAAAAAGTCAATTAGGTGGTGGAAGCCCTATGATTCGAGGGTTTTCAGCAAATAGAATACTAATTGTACTTGACGGAATAAGATTAAATAATGCAATATATAGAAGTGGAAACTTACATAATATAATTTCAATTGATCCAAATATTTTAGAAGGAGCAGAAGTTTTATTTGGTCCTGCATCTGTAATTTATGGAAGCGATGCTATTGGTGGTGTAATGGATTTTCATACTAAAAAAATAAAGTTTTCAGCAGAAAAAAAATTGAATTTTAATGGTAACAGTTTAATTAAATATTATAGTGCATCAAACTCAAAACATTTTAATTTAAATTTTTCCTTAAGAAATAAAAACTTTTCTTCATTTTCCAGTATTTCATTTAAGAATTTTGACGATCTAAAAACAGGAAATAAAAGAACTGAAAAACATCCAGATTTTGGTAAAAGATTAGAATTTGTAGAAGTAGGAAACACCGATAAAATTATAACTAATACTAATTATAATATTCAAAAATATAGTGGCTATTCACAATTAAATTTAATTCAAAAATTTAAATTTAAATTTTTGAAAAATAACTTAATTTCATACAATATATATTATTCAAATTCATCAGATATACCTAGATATGACAGGTTAATTCAGTATGATGATTTTCTTACACCAAAGTATAGTCAATGGTATTATGGTCCTCAAAAATTTTTAATGAATAAAGTTAATTTATCATTTTTCAATATAAATAAATTTTATGATGCATTGTCGATAAATATTTCAAACCAAATAATAAATGAAAGTAGGTATGATAGAAAATATCAAAGTAACTTATTAAGATCAAGAATAGAAAAATTAAATATTTACACTATTAATCTAGATTTTGATAAAAAATTTGATGATGAAAATGAAATATATTATGGATTTGAATTGTTATTTAATAAAATTAATTCTAGCGCATTTATAAAAAATATAAGTGACAATTCTTTATCAGGTACATCAACAAGATATCCAGATGGGGGATCACAATATAATTCTTTTGCTTCTTACATTTCTTATAAAAAAAATATTAGCAAAAAAATTAAATTAAATGCTGGAAGCAGATTCTCTTCTATATTTTTTAATTCAAAATTTAGCAATAAAGAATTTTTTAAATTTCCATATTCAAAGATAGAATCAACATTTAAAGCAATAAATGGAAATATTGGCTTAATATATTTACCTAATAAAAATCATCAATTTAATTACCTAATTTCTACTGGGTTTAGAGCACCTAATTTAGATGATATAGGTAAAGTTTTTGATTCAGAACCTGGAAATATTATAGTTCCAAACATAAACTTAAAACCAGAATATTCAATTAATAATGAAATAAACTTTAGAAAAATAATTAATAATAAACATAAAATAGAGGCATCAATATATTATTCAAAATTAAATAATGCAATGGTAAGAGGAAATTACCAATTTAATGGAAAAGATTCTATTATATATGATGGGGAAATGAGTCGAGTTCAAGCAATATTAAATACTGGAAAAGCATATGTATGGGGTTATAGTGTTTTATTAAATCTTAGTCTTAATAAATACATTAATTTAATTTCAACGTTAAATTATAATGATGGTAAAGATTTGATTAGCAACAAACCATTAAGACATATATCTCCTATTTTTGGTAAAAGTTCAATTTCATTTAATAAAAATAAATTTAGAATTAGCTACTTTATAAATTACAATGGAAAAAAAGAATTAAATAGTCTTTCCCCTAGTGAATTGAATAAACTATATTTATATACCTCCAATGGAAGTTTAAGATGGTTAACACATAATTTAAATACTAATATAAATTTCAATTCATTATTAGATCTGTCTATATCTATTGAAAATATATTTAACGTCCACTATAGAACTTATTCTTCTGGTATAAGTGCTCCAGGAAGAAGTTTAAATATTAGTTGTAATTTTATATTTTAAATTGAAAAAAAATCTAAAACATATCGCAATAGCAGGAAATATTGGCGTTGGAAAAACATCATTAGCTAAAATATTATCAAAAAATTACAACTGGAAATTAGAACTAGAATCAGTTAAAAATAATCCTTATTTATCAGATTTCTACAAAGACATGGATAAATGGTCTTTTCACTTACAAATTTATTTTTTAAATAATAGGTTTGAGCAAAATCAAAAAATTTTAAATTCTAAAAAACCTGTTATTCAAGACAGAACAATATATGAAGACGAGGTAATCTTCACGAAAAACCTGTATGAATCTGGGTATTTAAAAAAAAGAGAATACGATAATTATCTTAAATTATTTAACTCTATAATTAAATATGTTAAACCTCCAGATTTAATCATTTATTTAAGAAATAAGAATATTGGAAAATTGGTTAAT
>CACOMW010000029.1 GCA_902628365.1 uncultured Marinoscillum sp.
CGTAATTGCAGAAAGTAATATGAAAATTTTATTTGAAACTAAAAGTCATCTTGAATATTTAAATTTCATAGAAAAATGAAAAATAAAAATATTATATTATCATTATGGTTAGGTTTTATAATTGTATTTATCTTTATTTCATTCTTATTTTTTTCAATACAAAAAAATCACTTCAACCTTTACGGAGAACTGCCTAGCCTTGAAGACTTAGAAAAACCCAAAAGCGAGCTTTCTTCAGAACTGTATTCAGCAGATAATATTATATTAGGTAAATATTTTAGATATAATAGAACACCTACAAGATATGATGAATTATCCGATGAATTAATTGAAACTATTTTAGTTACAGAAGATATAAGATATTATGAACATTCAGGAATTGATTTAAGAGGCTTAATAAGAGCAAGTTATGGAGTATTTAAAAATATCATAACCTTAGGTCAAACAGGTTTAGAAGGTGGGGGCAGTACTATAACCCAACAATTAGCAAAAAATTTGTTTAAAACTAGAAAAATGAAAGGGAAACTAACTGAAGTTCCTGGCATAGGAATTTTTATTGTAAAGTTAAAAGAATGGATTGTCGCTATTCAGTTAGAAAAATTTTATACTAAAAAAGAAATTCTTTCAATGTATCTAAATACTGCAGAATTTGGAAGTAATGCCTATGGTATTAAAGTAGCAAGTGATACTTATTTTAAAAAAACTCCATCGGAAATAAATTATAATGAAGCCGCAATCTTAGTGGGATTAATTAATAAACCAACAAAATATAACCCAATATATAATCCTGAGTTTGCTAAAAGAAAAAGAACTGAAGTTTTATATAATTTGTATAAATACAATAAAATAAATAGAGCAAAATATGATTCATTGAATTCAAGCAGTTTTGGATTAAAATATAAAGTTGAAAATCAAAATGTCGGTATGGCAACATACTTTAGAACGGTTGTTAAAAATTATTTAGTACAATGGTCAAAAGAAAATGGATATGATTTATTTGCTGATGGTTTAAAGATATATACAACTATAAATAGTACCCTACAAAAGTATGCTGAAAAATCTGTAGAAAATCAAATGAAAAGACTTCAATTGTTATTTGATGAACATTGGGAAAATAAAAATCCATGGATTGACGAAAAAGGCTTTGAAATAAAAAATTTCATATCCAATTCAATAAAAAGAAGTAACCAATATAAATTTTATGCTAAAAAATTTAATAAAGATTCTTTAAAAATTTATAATGAACTTAAAAAAAGAAAAAAAATGAAAGTTTTTACATGGAATGGTGAAGTTGATACAATATTTAGCGCAATAGATTCACTTAAATATTATAAAAGATTTTTACAAGCTGGATTTATTTCTATAGAACCAAAGAGTGGACATATAAAAGCATGGGTTGGTGGAATAAATCATAAATATTTTAAATATGATCATGTAAAACAAGGGAAAAGACAGCCTGGATCTACAATTAAACCAATAGTATATGCTGCTGCTATTGATAATGGATATTCACCATGCTATCCTGTAGTGGATGCTCCTGTTGTTTTTGAACTACCAGGCCAAGATCCACCTTATTGGAGACCAGATAATCACAACAGTAAGTGGTCAGGCGAAACAATGACTTTAAGAAAGGCAATGGCAAAATCAGTAAATTCCATAACTGCTTTTATGACAAAAAAATTGACTCCTAACACAGTTGTAGATTATGCAAAAAAGCTTGGTATTTCAAGCGATTTGGACCCAGTACCAGCAGTTTGTCTTGGAGCTGGGGGTGATGTCTCCCTTTTTGATTTAGTAGGAGCATATAGTACTTTTATAAATAGAGGTGTTTGGACAGAACCATTTTTTATTTCTAGAATCGAAGATAAATATGGTAATTTAATTCAAAGTTTTGTTCCAAAAAAAATTGAATCATTAAATGAAGAAACAGCATATATTATGCTTCATATGCTAAAAGGCTCAAAAGAAGAAGAAGGAGGCACAGCTAGAGGACTGGATCCAACATTAACATCAAATAACGATGTAGGAGCAAAAACTGGTACAACTCAAAATGCATCTGATGGCTGGTTTATTGGTGTTACCAAAAATTTAGTTTCGGGAGCATGGGTTGGCGGTGATGATAGAAGCATTAGATTTAGAAATTGGGTACTTGGTCAAGGAGCTAGAACAGCAATGCCAATATGGCAAGAGTATATGATAGATGCTTATAATGATTCTACCCTTAATATAAATAAAGGTCAATTTGATAAACCTACAAAGACAATATCAATAGAAATTGATTGTGACAAGTATAATAATATTATTCCTGACTCATTAGAATCATCAATTATTGATAAATCCGATATATTTTAATTACAATGATGGTTGAAGATTTTTTAGAGAAAAAAATTCCTAAAACCCCTGGAATATATAAGTTTTATAATATAGATAATGAAGTAATATATATTGGAAAATCTAAAAATCTTAATAATAGAATTAGAAGTTATTTTAATAAAAGTAAAAACCAAAGTACTAAGACGTCAAAAATGGTAAAAGAAATTATAAATATTTCATATACAGTTTCTGAAAGTGAACATGATGCTCTTTTACTGGAAAATAATTTAATAAAAGAAAACAAACCCAAATATAATATTTTACTAAGAGATGATAAAAGCTATCCATATATAGCCATCTCAAAAGAAAGGTTTCCAAGAGTTTATACAACAAGAAAAGTTAATTTGAAAAAAGAAAAAGTGTTTGGCCCATATACCAACATAAAATCTATGAGAAATGTTCTAGAAATAATAAAGAAAATCTATAAAATAAGAACTTGTAATTTAAAACTTAGCAAAGAGAATGTAGATAAGAAATTATTTAAGGTATGTTTAGATTATCATATTGGGAACTGTTTAGGTCCCTGTGAAAAAAAACAAGAAGAAAAAAGTTATCTTAAAGATATAAAACAAATTCAAGATCTTTTAAAAGGGAATCATGGTAAACTAATTAAAAATCTAGAATTAAAAATGAAAACTTATTCAAAGAAATTAGAGTTTGAAGAAGCACAAAACTTAAAAGAAAAAATACAACTTTTAAAAGTTTATAATAATAAATCAACTGTTGTTAATCCAAAATTTAAAAATATCGAAGTATACGGAATTATCGACGATGAAAAATATATTTATGTTAATTATATGAAAATTAATAATGGAATAATGTTAGGTGGCGAAACTATAAAATTGAGAAAAAAAATTGATCTAAATGAATCTATTATTAAATATTTAATATTTCATTTTAAAAATAAATATAAGACATATGATTACAATATTATATCTAATTATAAGCTTGATAATTTTATTGGAAGTGTAAAGGTATTTTATCCAAAAACTGGAGATAAAAAAAAATTGATCGATTTAAGTATTAAAAATGCTCTATTTTACAAGGAGCATTATTACAATGAAAAAAAAGAAAGAAAAACAAAAAAATACAATCATATAATCAAATTATTTGAAGAACTTAAACTCAAAAGATTACCTAAAATTATTGAATGCTTTGATATATCAAATACACAAGGAAAATATAAAACTGCTTCAATGGTGAGATTTAAAAATGGATATCCCCTAAAAAGAGAATATAGAAAATATAGAATTAGAAGTGTAGATGGAATAAATGATTATAAATCAATTGAAGAAGTTGTAGAAAGAAGATATAATAGACTGATATCTGAAAAAAAAGATATGCCTGACCTAATAGTTATTGATGGTGGAAAAGGACAATTATCTTCGGCCACAAAAATATTAAAAAAATTAAAGGTATATGATAAATTAAATATTATTGGAATTGCAAAAAAGTTAGAAGAAATATATTTCCCAGAAGATTCATTACCCATATTAATTAATAAAAAATCCGAATCATTAAAATTATTACAAGCAATTAGGAATGAAGCGCACAGGTTTGCTATTTCTTATCACAAAAAACTTAGAAATAAAATGCTGATAGAATCCAGTTTAGACAATATTAAAGGGATAGGGGAAAAGTCGAAATTTAAACTTATAAAAGAATACGGTAGCATTCAAAAAATTGATATAAACGATAAAACTAAATTAAAAAAAATATTAGGATCAATTAAAAAAGTAGAAATTTTAGAGAGATTCTTGAAGAAAAATAAGAACTAATATTCCCACAAAGCAGCTTCCCACTCAATAAGATCTTGCTCTACTTTTAGACTTTGAATTATTGCCTCTTTACCATCAAAAAGATCAGCAATACGGTTGTCATCAACATTCGCAACTTTAACAATATTTCCTTTAAAAAGTCTTAACAAAAAAGCATCTGATAAATTTTTATGTTGAGCAATATTTCTATCATTATACCATAGAGCATCAGAATTATTCCTAAATAAATTATAAAGATCAACAAACCTGAATGAGGCAATAGCTTTTTCGAATCCAGCAGGATTATAATCATAGGATGTAAATCCACCATCACTTGATCTATCTGCAGATGCTGCTGGAAGAATTAAAGTAACTGCTTGAATATCAAAATAAATCCTAGAATGAACTCTATCAAAATATATGTCTTCTTTTAATTCCATTAAAGAAATTTCTTGTGGAGGAATAATTATACCGCCTTCTTCTTCTTCTTCTTCACCACCCCCAAATGGGTCTCCAAATGGATCTTCTTCTTCTTCACCAAAACCAAAATCATCAAATCCATCATCACCAAAACCATCATCATCGCCAAAACCATCATCACCAGCACCTTCTTCTTCTACAACGAGCTTAGCCGCAAATTCTTCTGCTGTCATCAGTTGTCTTTCGGTGACAGAATCATTAGTATATGGTTGTAATGTACCATTAGCTACAGCATCAAAAATAAACTTTGTAATTTCCCTGTTCTTTGCAAAGAAAGGTTTGTTTTGAGGTTCTTTCAAATTAACATTTCTCCAAATGGTTCTTTTCCACATAAGATAATCTTCATGAACTTGTCTAGTGGCCGATAAGGGATTATACCCTTCTCTTACAGACTGAGATCTAACCTGATCAACAGTTGCAAAAAATAGGAAAAGAAATAGAAAAATTACAAAGTTTGTTTTTTTCATTTAGTATTTAGTTTAAAGGAATATTTATATACTTAGGAGAAAAGTTTCTAAAATTTTCAGTCCTTCCCTGAAAATTTGCCCTAGCTACTCTTTTAATTTCTATAACTAAAGCATCTCCTTTTCTCATTTGACCAGATAATCTATTTAAAGGTACCTTTGGAGATTTTACGCTAAAACTAGCGCCACCTCTACCTGACCTAACAAGAGTAATTTCTGCTTCCATCACTCTAAACTTTGAATCCTTAGGTAAAAATTGAGCAAAACTAGCATCTGCTATTGCATCTAAATCAAAAGACCTAGTACTAATTGGTATGCCTCTTTTACCATCAATTTGTTTACCTCTAATTCTTGCTTGAATTTCAGGAGCAGGAATTTGTCTTACACCAAATTTCTGAGAACCTATATAATTTCCACCATTATTAACTCTTAACTCAACATTTTTTGCCTTTGGCACAAGAGTAACTTGTCCAATTTGAGATCCTTTAATTACATCACCTCCTGTCATTGAAAAACTTGGAGCATATGATGAACCAAGAGCTGGAACATTAACTTGAAGTTCATTTCCACAATTCAAATACAATGCTTGAACTGAAGCAGATTGAATTTGAATTACAGGTCGTGCAACAAAATACTCAACAGTATCTATAAAAGTAGTGTCCCTTCCACCAGGAAGTGTAACACTTATTGCTCCAATATATGACTTCTTTGCTAATCCTTCTCTATCATAACTTCCAGGAGTTGTTGTAAACTCATAAAGTCCCCTTCCATTTTCAACCTCTAGTGTATCGCCATTAGCAGTCATGACCGGTACAATAGCAGAAGAACCTGCAGATAAAAACATTTGAGCACTATATTTTGCTCCTGCAGCTACAACTTTTTGTTCAGGTAATGTTGTTAGGGAAACTACATCGAATTTTAAATCAGCAGCACCTACTGATGCAGCTAAATGATCTAAAGCTTTGATTTCTAGGTTAATTAAGTCATTTTGTAATTGACTCAAAGAAGCCAATCCCCCTACCATTGGAGTATTATAACCAAAATTTAACTCTTTAAAAGGTAAATGATTAAAGGCATCATTATCTTGATATATTGCAATTTGATTAGCATTTCTTGCTAAATCCACAATAGAAGTATCTTCTGTTGCTTCTCTAACCATTTGAGTATATCTATTTAATCTGGTCTGTAACGAATCACCGTTACCTAGTTTGACCATAAACCTTGAAACAGCATCAACATCTTTATAACCAATGTACTTACCTTTTGAATCTCTTCCACCAGTCATATTTGTAATACTATCCTTAAAATTTGTCATGTAAGTCATCAAAGCTCTGGCTTCTTCTCTCAGTTCTGTTGCTCTTTCAAGCACAGCAACATCTTCAGCTCTATTTCCTGAATCATCAACAGCTACTCTAATCGCCTCAATTTTCTTGTCATTATCAACTTCTTTTTCCTCATTAGTTACCTCAAAGCTTTGATTAATTAATACAAATTTTTCTAAAACCGCGGTATCAATGTTTAATGCTAACATAGCAATAAGAACCAAGTACATAACTTGGATCATCTTATCTCGTGGGCTATTTCCTCCAGCCATAGTTTTATATTATTTAATTATTTTTATTGAATTAATTAAGTAATTTATTAATCATGCATTGCATGATACATTCCACTGTAAATACCATTTAACTTACTAAGGTTATCCGTAAGGTCTTTAAGCTCTTTTTGTAACTTAGCAGCATCTTCAGGAGATCCTGACATGCTCGATGCAGTTTCAGTAATAGCACCAGAAGCAGCTACTATAGCTCCCAAAGAAGCAGTCGCACTCTTAAGGTTTTCTTTATACTGTTCAGTCAAATCAACTGCATCTTTTACATTAGAAGTAGAAGAAGCAAGGTCTTTAGCAGTAGATGATATAGTATTATAAGATTCATTTACTGAATTTAATGATTCAGCAGCTCCTTTCATACTTTCAGTGTATTGCTGAGCAGCTACAGAAGCATCTGCTAATGTATTAATATTTTTAGCTTGCGCGGCCATTTTTCTCATGCCATCACCCACACTTTTCAAAACTGCAGGATCCAATTCTGCATCTTTTAAAAGATTATCAACTTGAGAGGCACTAGTTTCTTTACCATCTGGTTTTAATTGAGGATAAACCTTACTCCAATCCCATTCGTGAACAGTTGGAGGATCAAATGCACTAACAGCAAAAATTGCAGCCTCAGTTCCTAAACCAGCAATTAACATTGCGTTAGCCCCAGGCCAGTGTTGTAGTTTAAATAGAGCTCCAATAATTACAATTGCTGCTCCCATACCATAAATGAAGTTCATATTATCTTCATTTTGAATCCAAGCTAATACTGGATTACTTGATGCTTTTTTAGTAATCATAGTTTTTTAATTTAGTTGTTTAAAAATTTAGTTCGTTTAAATAAAATAATATCTTTTTATTAATATGTAATTTAAAAATTTAATTTAATATTAAAAATTATCATAGCTTCTTCCTAAATGAGGAAGTGCAGTTCTAAAACCAATAAATGCCCTGACAGTATCTTGATGTTCGTATGTTCTAGTTGCCACTTCAATAAAGAATGCAATATCTTTCCACGAACCACCTCTTATAACTTTTTCATTAATAGTATCATTTCTAAAAACAGGGTTTAAGTCCCATGTTATAGGTGTATATTCATCAATATAGGCATCTAAACACCACTCTGCTACATTACCAGACATATCATACAAACCGAAATCATTTGGGAAAAAAGCTCCTACTGGAGAGGTATAAGCATATCCATCATCTACATAATTACCTCTTCCAGGTTTAAAGTTTGCTAATACACAACCTCTAGAATTTCTAACATAAGGGTTTCCCCAAGGATACTTTACATTATCTCTACCACCCCTAGAAGCATATTCCCACTCTGCCTCAGTAGGTAGTCTAAAATTAGGAAAAGGTTGAAGTTTCTTTGATTTACGATAATCATTTAAAAAGTTACTTCTCCATTTTGTGAATTCGTTAGCTGATTTCCAAGAAACACCAACCACTGGATAATCATCAAATGCTGGATGGCTCCAGTAATATGCAAGCAAAGGATCTCCATAATGATGGGTGAAATCAGTACTCCAAACAGTACTATCAGGCTTAAGATCTTGAAGAGTATATCCATCAGGTATACGGTAGATTGGACCACCTATATCAGCATCTTCTTCTGCGCCACCATCTTCTGCACCGTCTTGAGAGTTCATTTCAATATATCTAATAAATTGTCTATACTCATTATTAGTAATTTCAGTATCATCCATATAAAAGGCACTAATTGTAACTTGTCTGTTTCTGTTACTTTGATCTAATTGAATATTTTCATCAGCTTGCCCCATATAGAACTTTCCTGTTGGAATTTTAACCATACCATATTGTGCAGCCATTTCAAAACCATCTCTATCTGGAGCCCCAACCAATTGTCCTTTTTGCTTTCCATCTTTTTGGCTAACACCACCACCTAAAATAAAGCATCCATTAAGCACAATGACAAATAATGACCAAAGACAGAAATTCCACATAATATTTGACCTAAATATTTTCATAAACAATTATCAAAGTTAATGTTTAACTTTAAAAAATCTAAATTATTGCTTTTATTAACAAATAATTGAATCTATTATTAGTTTAGTTTTACGGTGATTAAAGGTTTACTTAAAAATGGACAGCAAATTTAATAAAATTTTGTAAAATTTAAAAAATTAAAAATTTTAAGGAATTTTAATAAATAAATCTAGGTGTTCTTATAGGTTTCTTCACCTGTGGCATAGGAAGATCATATCTGATAAGAATTTCGTTAGAAGTTGTACTTTTAGCATTAATGTTTTTAACAACATAATCAAATGCATAACCAAGGTGTAATCTATTTTGTTTAAGTAAACTATAGCCAAAAAATAAAATTACTGCCTCATTATGTCTATATGAAGTGCCAACTTTAAACCTATCTTTATAAGTTGCTAAACCACTTATATCAAATGTAAATGTGGATAAATCTGATCTTAATAGTAAATAAGGTTCTATAGTCAAGTCTCTATCAACCTCTAAAGTGAACTTAGATAATATGTTGTATGTTATCTCTCTTCTATTAATCAATCCTGGAATTCCAAAGCTAAAGGAGGGACTTAATAAATGATTTATTGATAGGCTTAAAAGGAGTTTATTTCCTAAATAGGAAAACCCAACATCAAAATCAGGTTGCCATTCGGTTTCTTTCCCCTGAATATTAAAGGGGTCACTTTTATCGACAAATATAAATTGATCAAAGTTTAAAGTTTGATTGCCAATAGATGGAGATAAGCTTAAGCTTAATATCGAGTTATTAATATTTTTATTAAACGCAATAAACGGTTTAATTTCAAATGTTGATTTTGGTCCCAATTCATCGTCAATGATATTAGCTCCGAAAGAAAGTTTTTTCTTTTTATCTTTTAAAACAACCGTTAACAATTTAGAAATAGGCGAACCCCCTCTATTATAAGATAAATTGCTTGAGGAGTATGTAGAGTATCCTGTCCACTGATTTCTATATATTGCCGTAGCATAATTTTTTTCTTCAAAAGAAGCTAAGCTTGAATTAATTAATACAGGATTAAATGAATAGCTACTAAAATACGGGTCTTGTTGAGAATATACGTTAGAATAAAAAAATAAAAATAAAAAAACTGATATTTTTCTCATTTCATGGATACACATTAATTTATTATTAATTAAATATAATAAACGAAAACGATTTAAAACAAGTTTATATTAATTGGAAATTTTATTTGCAGCCTTAACGTATAATTCGATGGCTCTAACCATGGAGGGAGCTGAAGGCAAAGGAGCCTCTATATCTAAAATAAGTTTTTTCTTACTAATTGCCTTTTGAGTAGTAGGTCCAAAACCAGCAATTCTAGTATTATTTTGTTTGAATTTTGGAAAATTTTTAAATAAAGAATGAATGCCTGAGGGGCTGTAAAAAACTAACATATCATAAAAAACATCTTCTAAATCAGATAAATCAGCTGGAACTGTATTATAAATTATAGCTTCTGAATAATCTAAATTATTTTTTTTGAGAAATTTAGAAATCAATTTTTTTCTTACATCTGAACAGGGAAATAAAAATTTTTCATCAGGGAACTTTTTGAC
>CACOMW010000030.1 GCA_902628365.1 uncultured Marinoscillum sp.
GTTGGAAAATTTGGAAATGAAATTTTTAGCTGGGATTTATCTGCTATTAACTATCATATTAAAAATAAAATAAATTTTAGAATTGTATTTAATTATAATAATATTATTAATTCTATAATTTATTGGTCTCCCTCTAAAGGTTTTGTTTCATCCAAACATAAAAACTATACTCAAGAACTTTTTCGAATTGCAAAAAATCTAGAAAATAATAATAATAGGATTTTTCCTTCTTCAAAGGAAATTATTTTATATGAAAATAAATCTTTTATGCATAAATTTTTTTCAAAAAATAATATTAACTCTCCTGTAACAATGATATTCAAATCAATAAGTGAACTTGAAAATAGTACTTTAAACTTTCCAATTATTTTGAAAGGTGAATTCTCATCTGGAAGTAGCGATATTTATAGGTTCAATGATAAGAATTCACTACTAAATTTTCTTAAAAATAATTCTTATTTAGATTCATTTGATAATATTTTAATTCAAGAATTTTTGGACATAAGAATGGATCTAAGAGTAACAATTATTAAAGATGAAGTTGTTTTGTTTTATTGGAGAAAAAACCCATCAAATGAATGGAAACCTACCGCAAGTTCTTATGGTTCGTATATAGATTTTAATGAGTATCCGAAAAAATGGAAAAAATTTATTATTGAAGAATTTAAAAAAACAAATATGCCTATGGGAGCATTTGATATTGCTTGGGACAAAGACGACCTCTCAAAGAAACCTTATATTTTAGAATTTTCTCCTAGATTTTCACCTAACCCTCCAATTAATTTTAAATCTAAATTTTCCTATGGTAATTGGAAAAAATATCTTTTTGCAAGAAACCCATATTGGAAAGCTCAAGCAGATTTTATTGATAAATTAAACTCAAAATATATTACTTGCATTAGAGCTGATTATATAAATTAATATCTTATTTTTGCATTTTAAAACGTCATATGATAGAATTAAATAATTCTGAAGAAAAGATTTTTAATAAAATCAATGCCTTAAAAGAGAAGTCCGGATCACATAGTCCTAGTGTTTTTACTATTAAAAATGAAATTAAAGAAATTGATATTAAAATCGATGCCTGTTTTCTTTCAAATCCATATGCAACTGATTTATTTATCGATTATCTAAAGAAAGATTTAATTAAGTCTAATAAGTTAAGAGATGTTTTGGAGTTTTACCCATCACAAAACTCAGCTATATCAAATTTTTTATCTAAAAAACTTAAGATTAATAGTGATAATTTATTAATCGGAAATGGAGCTATTGAAATCATACAAGCATTACTTCATAACTTTGTTAATTCAAATATAGTTGTTTGTATTCCTACATTTTCATCTTATTACGAATTTGTCTTGCCTAAAACAAAGGTTCTATATTATCAATTGGAAAAAAAAAAAAAATATCAATTAGATATTAAGGATTATTTAAATTTTGTTTTAAAAAACAAAGCTAAAAATATAGTATTAATCAATCCAAATAATCCAGATGGAGGATATATAAAAAAAGATAATTTAGAGTTTTTATTAAAGAACTTAACTCATCTTGAAAATATAATAATTGATGAGAGTTTTATACATTTTGCATCAGAAGACATATCAAATTCACCAATAAATTATATTCAATTTTTTAAATTGTATAGAAATGTTTCTTTAATTAAAAGTATGTCAAAAGATTTTGGAATTGCTGGAATAAGATGTGGTTATGGAATTCTAAATTCTAATAAAGTTCAAAAACTTTTATCAAATGGTTATTTATGGAACTCAAATGGACTTTCTGAGTATTTTTTTAGACTATTGATTAATGATCAATTTTATAATAAATATGAAAAACTTAGAAAAAAATATATTAATGAAGTTAATTATTTTGAAAAAGAATTATCTAAAATAAAACAAATTAAAGTATATCCATCAAGTGCAAATTTCATGTTAATTGAATTATTAGATGGTTCTACTGCTGAAAATTTTGTATCTAAAATGTTGATAAAATATGGGATTTATCTAAGAAATTGTAATGATAAAATTGGCTTATCAGGAGAATTTATAAGGTTAGCGTCAAGATCTAGATCAGAAAATAAAATTATTATTGATTCAATTCAAAAAATTTTCAATTATAAATGAAAAATTATATAGAGCTAATAAGTTATATTAAAAAAGAAATTGTTACAGAAAAAAGTTACTTAAATTTCACTCAACTAAAACCTCATGAGCATATTCTTAATGATAGATTATTAGGTTTAGAAAATTATATAAAATCATTGCATCCTTATATTATTTTACCAAGTATTATCGTATGTTCAGAATCTAATACAATTATTGATGGACATCACAGATATTATGCATTAAAAAAAATGAATATAAATCACGCTCCTATTACAAAGATTAATTACAATTCAGATCTAATTGTAACTGATTTAGAAAATAGTATTTCTAAAAAAACTATTATTTCATCTGCTATTAAAAATAGTTTGTTGAAACCTAAATCTACTGCGCACCACATAAAATTTAAAAATAATTTTTTACCATTAATTCTGCTTTCAGATTTAAGGTTAGTTTTAAAATAATAATAATAGTTTTGATTAATATAGCAATTGATGCTTCAAGGGCAAAATCTGGTGGTGCAATTTCTTATATATTAGGAATATTAGATGAAATTAATCCATCTGACTTTTCTTTTGATTTTACTATACACGTTTGGTCATATAAATTATTATTGGATAGAATACCAAATAAAAAGTACATAGCAAAATATTCTAATAAACTAATTGAAAAAAATATTTTATCTCAACTCTATTGGCAATATTTTATATTTCCTAAGGAATTAAAGTTAAATAATTGTCATATTGTTCTATATACAGATGCAAGTTCATTAGTTAATTTTTCTCCTAGTGTAACAATGAGTCGAGATATGTTATCATTTGAGGATGGCATAATGAATAAATTTTTTTTATCTAAATCTTGGATTAGACTTTTAATAATAAAGTATGTTCAAATTGTTTCATTAAAGAAATCAACCGGAAAAATTTTTTTAACTAACTATGCTTACAATAAAATTAAAAAATTTACTGGTCCATTAAATAGTTGTAAAATAATTCCACATGGAATATCTAAAATTTTTAAAAATATAAACTATGATTTTAAAATCAATGATTTAAAATCAAAAAAAATAAAGGTTATTTATGTTTCTAATTCTTCATACTATAAAAACCAAATTCATGTTATAAAAGCAGTGAAAAAATTAAGAAAGAAAAATAGATTAAATATAATATTATCCTTGATTGGAGCAAAGGAGGGTATCTCTTCTGATAATGTCTTGGATTATATTAATAAAGTTGATCCTAATTCAAAATTTATTTTTACATCTAGTTTACTATCACATAAAAAAATATTAAACCATTTTTTAAAAAATAATATTTTTCTTTTTGCTTCTAGTTGTGAAAATATGCCTAATACATTATTAGAAGGAATGGCATCGGGTCTTCCTATATTATCTTCTAATAAAGGTCCAATGCCAGAGGTTTTAGGAAATTCTGGTCTTTATTTTGATCCAGAGAATGTAAATTCAATTGAGGATGCTTTAAAGAAAATTATATTTGATGATACATTAAGAAATGATTTATTGATTAAATCTAAAAAATCTTCATCTATTTATTCTTGGAAAAGATGTTCCTCGGAAACAATTAATTTTTTATATCAAGTTTTAATAAATTACAACTCAAAAACTATTGAAAAATGAAAATTTGCAGTAATTGTGTAATGGATACAACTGACCCTGCTATAATTTTTGATAGTAATGGAGTTTGTGATCATTGTATTACATTTTATAATAAAATTTTACCCTTTTGGAAAACAGATGAGAACAGCCAAAGCATTTTAAAAGAAAAAATTGAAAAAATAAAAAAAAGTTCTATAAATAATGATTTTGATTGTATTATGGGAGTAAGTGGAGGTATAGATAGTTCTTATCTATTGTATATGATGGTTGAAAAATTCAATCTTAAACCTCTTGTTTTTCATGTTGATGCAGGTTGGAATTCACAAATTGCTGTAAATAATATTGAAAGATTAATTGATGGTCTTAATCTTGATTTATATACTGAAGTTATTAATTGGGAAGAAATGAAAGATCTTCAACTTTCCTTCATAAAATCAGGAGTTCCTCATATTGATACTCCTCAGGATCATGCTTTCTTTGCTACTATGTATAAATTTGCATCAAAACATAATATTAAATATATATTAACAGGTGGAAACTATTCTACAGAATGTGTTAGAAATCCACTTGATTGGATGTATTACCAAACAGATTCAACCCAGTTAAGAGATATTCATAAAAAATTTGGGAAAAAAAAATTAAAAGATTTTCCTATTACTAATATTTTATGGCACAAGATTTACTTACCATATATTAGAGGTGTTAGAACTTTAAGACCTTTAGATTTCATTCCATATAATAAAAATGATGCTGTCGAGCTATTGATAAAAAAATTTCAATTCCAAAAATATCCTCAAAAACATTTTGAATCAAGATTTACTAAATTTTATGAATCTTACTGGCTTCCAAAAAAGTTCGGATATGATACTAGAAAAGTTCAATTATCAAGTTTAATATTAACAAATCAATTAACTAGAAATGAAGCTTTAAAGATTTTAGAAAATCCACCATATGATTCTGAATCTATCAATCACGATTTTGAATATATTGCAACTAAACTTGATATATTCCCATCTCAATTAGAAAAATATATGAATCAGCCTAATAAAACTTATAAAGATTATAAATCTCAAAAAAATATATATCATTTCGGTGCAAAAGTTATGAAAATGTTAGGATTAGAAAAAGGAGGTAAAAGATGATAGGTATAGTTGACTATGGGTCTGGAAATATTAACGCATTTATTAATATCTATAAAAAGTTAAATATTGATACATTAATATTGAACAACCCAAATTCATTTAAAAAAGTAAAAAAATTAATATTACCTGGAGTTGGATCATACGATAATGTAATTACAACATTAAAAAATAAAAACTTATTTGATATATTAAATAAGTATATTATTGATAAAAGAGTACCTGTTTTAGGTGTTTGCTTGGGAATGCAGATTATGTCTAATAATAGTGATGAGGGAAAATTAAATGGTTTTGGTTGGATCAAAGGAAAAGTTAAAAGTTTCGAGAAAAGTAAACCTATTTCAAAAGTTTTTTATCCTCATATGGGATGGAATTCAATTGAATTAGAATATGACAATCATCCTTTATTTTTAAATATAGATAAAAAACAAGGTTTTTATTTTATTCATAATTTTTTTTATGAATGTGATAACATTAAAAATGTTTTAACTTATACTAAGTATGGGATTAAGTTTACTTCATCTATTTTTCATGAAAATATATTTGGAGTTCAATATCATCCTGAAAAAAGTCACTTGAATGGTATCAACCTTTTAAAAAATTTTGCAAATCTAAAATGTTAAGATCCAGAATAATTCCTTGTTTGTTAGTTCATAAAAATGGTTTGGTAAAAACAACCAATTTTACTAGTCCTAAGTATGTAGGTGATCCTATAAATGCTGTTAAAATATTTAATGAAAAAGAAGTTGATGAACTGGTTGTTTTAGATATAGATGCTTCTAAATACAATACAGAACCTAATTTTAATCTAATATCTAATTTAGCTGTTGAATGTAGAATGCCATTTTGTTATGGAGGAGGTATTAAAACTGTTGAACATGCTGAAAAAATAATTAATTTAGGTGTAGAGAAAATTGCAATATCTTCAGCTGCAATAGATGATATTGATATATGTAATAAGATTGGAAATGCCATAGGCTTTCAAAGTTTATCCGTTGTAATTGATGTTAAAAAGAATTTTTTTTCAGGATATACTATTTATACTAATAATGGTAAAAATAAAAGTTCAATCGAATTTAATAAAATTCTCAAAGAATTAGATAATCTTAATGTTGGAGAAATAATAATTAACTCCATTGATAATGATGGTTTAATGAAAGGTTATGATATGAAGTTAGCAGATTATGTTAGGAATATTTGTAATAGACCACTAACTATATTAGGTGGTGCTGGTAATTTAAATGATGTTAAATCTTTAATAACTAAATATAAAATAATAGGTGCTGCAGCAGGTAGTTTATTTGTTTTTAAAGGAAAATATAAAGCAGTTTTAATTAATTATCCAAATCGTAAAGAAAAATTATCTTTGTATTAATAAACAGACAATAATGAAACAAATAGTTCAGAATTTAAAATCAGGAAAAACTATTTTAGAAGAAGTTCCTGTTCCAAAAGTCTCTAAAAATTATGTTTTAATTAAAACATCTAAATCTCTTGTATCATTAGGTACTGAGAAAATGTTGATAGAATTTTCAAAAGCTAATTATTTTCAAAAAATAAAAAAACAACCAGAAAAGTTTAAACTAGTTTTAAATAAAATAAAAACAGATGGAATTAAATCAACTATAAATGCTGTTTTTAATAAATTAAATACACCATTACCATTGGGTTATTGTAATGTAGGAATCGTTGAGGAAGTAGGAGAAAATGTAATTGATATAAAAGTTGGTGATAGGGTAGTATCAAATGGTGGTCATGCGGAGTATGTATTAGTTTCTAAAAATTTATTATCAAAAGTTCCAAAAGATGTAAGTGATGATGAAGCGGTTTTTACTGTAATTGGTTCAATAGGACTTCAGGGTATTAGATTATTGAAACCTACTTTTGGTGAGACATTTGTTGTTATTGGTTTAGGTTTGATTGGTCTTATATCATCTGAGCTTTTAATATCGAATGGATGTAATGTTATTGCTTTTGACTATGATTCAAAAAAAGTTGATTTAGCTAAAAAAAAGGGAATTAATGCTCTAAATCTATCAAAAGAAATTGACTTGAATCAAATAAATTATGTTATTAAAAACACAAATGGAGTAGGTGCAGATGGTGTTTTAATTTGTGCTTCTAGTAAAAAAAATGATATTATTTCTAATTCAGCAAGAATGTGTAGAAAAAGAGGTAGAATTATATTAATTGGGGTTATTGGTTTAGATATAAATAGAGAAGATTTTTATAATAAAGAAATTTCATTTCAAGTTTCTTGTTCTTATGGTCCTGGCAGGTATGATGATAATTATGAAAATAAGGGGATCGATTATCCAATCGGTTATGTTAGATGGACAGAAAAAAGAAATTTCGAAGCAATATTAAATGCTATTTCTAACAAAACGCTCAATGTATCACCTTTGATAACTGAAAAGTTAAAATTTGAAGAATTTGATAAAATTTATTCTAAAATATCATCTTCAAATTCAATAGCTTCAATATTTGAATATAATCCTTTAAAAAGAATTATTAGAAATATAAAAATCAATAAAAAAATATTTGATAAAAAAAAATCAATAATAGGTTTGATAGGTTCAGGTAATTTTACTAGCAGCATTATTTTACCTAACTTAAAAAAATTGAACGCTAATATTAAATATTTGTGTAGTTCAAAGGGGCTTTCTTCTACCACATTAGCAAAAAAATATAATATAGCTAATTCTACTTCAGATTATAATATGATTTTGAATGATTCTGATATTGATTTAGTTTTTATAACTACAAGGCATGATTCTCATGCAGAGTTAGTTATAAAAGCTATTAAATCAAATAAAAATATTTTTGTTGAAAAACCTTTAGCTATTTCTTCAAAACAGTTAAATGATATTATAAATGCATACCAAAAATCTAAATCCAAGGTATTGGTTGGATACAACAGAAGATTTTCAAATTTTTCTAAAATAATTAAAAATTTAATTGGTAATACTAATTCCCCAATAAATATAATTGCTAACATGAATGCTGGTAGATTACCTATCGATTCTTGGATTAATGATTTAGATATTGGAGGTGGTAGAATAGTTGGTGAAGCTTGTCATCTCATTGACTTGTGTAATTTTTTTACTAAAGATATTGTATCAGAGGTATGTATGAACTCTTTGGAAAATCACTCAAAAAAAAATACTGAAAATGCCTCAATATTACTAAAATATAATAATGGTTCAAATGCTGTAATTAACTATTTCTCTAATGGTTCAAAACTTTATTCTAAAGAGAGGATTGAATTATATTTTGATGATAAAACAATTATTCTTGATAATTGGAAAAAACTAAATGCATATGGTTTTAACTCTTTATCTAGTAAATCTTCAAGTCAAGATAAAGGACATTATAATCAATTTAAAGAACTGATTAGTAATCAAGTAAATGGAGATGATCCTCTTATATCTTTTGAAGATTTAATTAACTCTTCAAAAGTCTCCTTTGCTGCAATTAAATCATTACAAAATAAAAAGTGGATAGAAATAATTTAATTCTATATATTAATACAATTAAATATTTAAAATTTGATCAAGTTTTTTATAGAATAAAAAACTTATTTAAAATCAGACCTTTTCGTTTTTCAATAAAAGGAACTCATTTAGAAAAAAATTTAATTATT
>CACOMW010000031.1 GCA_902628365.1 uncultured Marinoscillum sp.
CCCAAAAAAAGATAAAGATATTGCCTATTTGCCAGTATATAAATTAGCTTATTTAATCAAAAACCAGGTTTTAACTTCAGAGAGATTAACAAAGATTTACTTGAGTAGATTAAAAAAATATAACAACTCACTAAATGCTGTGGTGACGCTTACTGATGATTTGGCATTAAAACAAGCAAAAAAAGCTGATGAAGAAATTAAACGAGGAGAATATAGAGGAGCACTCCATGGCATTCCTTATGGAGTAAAAGATTTGGTGTCTCACCCAGATTATCCCACCACCTGGGGTGCGGCACCATATAAAGATCAATATATAAAATCAAAAGCAGTTATAATAAAAAAACTTGAAAATGCAGGCGCGGTTTTATTAGGGAAGCTTAGCTCTGGAGCTTTAGCAAGAGGTGATGTTTGGTTTGGTGGCAAAACAAAAAATCCTTGGGATATCAACAGTGGCTCTAGCGGCTCGTCAGCAGGTTCTGCTTCTGCAACAGCTGCTGGTCTTGTAGGATTTTCAATTGGCACTGAAACATTAGGCTCTATCGTGTCGCCCTCAACAAGATGTGGTGTTACAGGCTTAAGGCCAACTTATGGAACAGTAAGCAAAACCGGGATTATGAGTCTTTCTTGGACTATGGATAAAGTTGGACCAATATGTAGATCATCAAAGGGTTGTGCAATTGTATTAAATAAAATAAAGGGTAAAGATGAAGGTGATCCATTTGTAGAAAGCTCGGCTTTAATTTTTAATGACCAAACACTTAATTTAAACGAATACAAAATAGGGTATTTAAAAAGTTTATTTGATAGCGATTCGTCAGAAAATGGAATCAACAACAAAAAAAGCCTGAATCTTATTCAAAAACTAGGGGGGAATTTAATTCCAGTAGAATTACCTGTAAATTATCCTTTTGAAGTGTTTGACATAATTTTAAGAGCAGAAGCAGGTGCTTTTTTTGATAAGCTTATTTTAGAAAAAAAAGATTCAATATTAACACAACAAAATCAAAGATCAAGGGCTAACTCGTTGAGACAATCTAGGTTTATACCGGCCGTTGAATATATTCAAGCTAATCGTTTTAGAACAAAACTAACTCAAGAAGTAGATTCTATTTTGAGCAGTTTTGATATAATTATTTCACCAACCTTTGGTGGAAGGCAAATGTTAATAACAAACCTGACTGGGCATCCCGCTTTATCAATTCCAAATGGGTTTAATAAAAAAAACTCTCCAACAAGTATAACTTTATTGGGCAACTATTTTGAGGAAGGAAAAATTCTTTCGTTTGCTCATTTAATTCAGAAAGAATCTAACTTTCACACAAAAAAACCCCCAAGGTTTTATTAATTTTATTATAATATGCGCTGTCAAAAAACAAAGTTTATTCTTTCAAAAAAAGTAATCTATTTAAATTGTGCTTATATGTCACCTATGCTAAAAAAGGTAGAAAAAGCTGGCGTTAAAGGAATAAAACAAAAAAGAAAACCATATCATATAACTCCAATTGATTTTTTTAAAACCTCTGATTTAGTTAAAAAAAGATTTTCCTCAATAATTGATTGTGAAAATCATAACAGAATCGCTATAATACCCTCCGCATCATATGGGTTAGCAAACGTGGTAAATAATATTTCTATTAAAGAAAAAGATGAAATTATTTTATTAGATGAACAGTTTCCTAGTAATGTTTATCCTTGGCTTAATCTTAAAGAAAGAAATAAAGCTAAACTCGTTTTTATAAAAAGACCAGATACACTTATTGATTCAGGAAAAAAATGGAATGAAGAAATATTAGCCGCAATCACTAACAAAACAAAAGTTGTTGCGATCGGCAATATACATTGGGCTTGTGGCACTTTGATTGACTTAATCGCTATTAGAAAAAAAACAGCTGAAGTTGGTGCTTTATTAATAATTGACGGAACACAATCTATAGGAGCGCTACCATTAAGTATAGAAAAAATTCAACCTGACGCATTAATTTGTGCTGGATATAAGTGGTTAATGGGGCCGTATAGCATAGGTGTGGCTTACTATGGAAATTATTTTGATAAAGGTAAACCAATTGAAGATAGTTGGATAAACAGAAGGGGTAGTGAAAACTTTTCAGGACTTATTAATTATAGCGATAACTATGGAGAGCTAGCATCTAGATACAATGTTGGAGAACAAAGTAATTTTATATTATTACCAATGTTGCTTGCTGGATTAAATCAGATTGAAAATTGGGGTGTTAAAAACATTCAAGATTATTGTAAAAATTTAATCTCTGAGGAAATCAAAAAAGTAAATCAAAAAAAATATTGGATTGAAAAAGAAAATTACAGAGCAAACCATCTTTTTGGGATAAAACAACTTGACAACAAAATTAATCTAATAGAAAAATTAAAAAGTAAAAAAATTTCAGTTTCTGTAAGGGGTGATAAAATAAGAGTATCTCCTCATGTTTATAATGATAAAAGAGAAATAAAAAGGCTGTTTGAATGTTTAACTTAATTAAGTTTTTGCTTTTGGTTATTTTTTCTTATAGCCTTTTTGCACAAGAACAATCGCCGCCATCTATCAAGTGGTATCAAAAGAATAGTAAAAACTTTAAAATTGTTTTTCCATTACAGTTAGACTCGGTAGCAAACTATACTTTAAATTATTTGGAAAGTATTTATAACAAGTCTTCTAAAGATCTACAAGTTAATGTTAGAAAAACACCCATCATACTTCATAATTCCAGTGCTATTTCAAATGGTTTTGTCTCTGTGGGACCAAGAAGATCAGAGTTTTTTGTAAGAACACCACCTCAGGATTATTCTTTTATAAGCAACAATAATTGGATAGACCTTTTGTCAACTCATGAATTTAGACACCTTGTTCAAATAGAAAAGGCTTATAGTAAACCTATTAATAAATTGGTATATTTTTTATTTGGTGAAAATGTGTTTAGAGCGCTTGGGTCTGCGGCTACCCCATTTTGGTTTTGGGAAGGTGATGCAGTTGATATTGAAAGTCGATTGACTAATTATGGGCGAGGTCGTGAGCCTAATTTTACAAGGATAAGCAGAACAAACATTAATAGCTTTGGTTTTTTTAATTATTATAAACAAACGCTTGGAAGCTATAAATATAAAACACCAAATGAATATGAGAGTGGTTATATAATGACCCGATATTTAAAAAGAAATTATGGTGACTCGATATATAATAAAATTATTAACAAAACATTTGGCCAATCATTGCTTCCATTTCCTTTTGTAAGAAATTTAAAAAAAGAAACCTCTTTAAATATAAAACAACTTTATGAAAAAAGTTTTAACGAGCTAATAGACAAAGAAAACACACAAAAGCCTAAAGAAAGCAGCTTAAATTTTAGAAATTCTAAAACATATAAAAACTACTTATATCCAAAAAAATATAAAAACAATGAGTTGGTTGTTTTAGTTAAGGGCTTAAAGTCTATCTTACATTTTGCAACCATCAATAATAATGGGAATATAAAAAAGTTATTTACTCCTGGTTTAATTTTAGATCAAGGGTTTATTGCCTATTCAAAAAATTTATTGGGTTGGATAGAATACCATAAAGATCCACGGTGGGGAAACAGAACTTATTCTAATATTAAAATATTTGACTTAGAAAATAAAAACTTTATTTTAAAAACAAAAAGATCCTACTATTCATCAGTTGATATTTCACCTGATGGAAATTCTTTTATCGCTTTAGAAAACCTAAGCAATGGAAAAAGTAGGTTAATTTTTCAAAACATTTTATCAAAAGAAAAAACAGACTCAATTTCCCTAAACAATGGTGCCTATTCTTATGTTAAGTTTTCAGATGAAAAAAATAAACTTTTAGCTATCAAAACTTTAAATGAAAAAAAACAAATAATCTTGATAAGTTTAGAGGATAAAAAAGAAAGTATTTTATATGAAACTTATGAAAATATAGGTAGTCCGGTAAAAATAGGTTCTGTTGTCTTTTTTAATAGCTCTATAAACAAAACAGATCAAATTGTATATACTCCAGTAAAGTCGCAAAAAATATATAAAGTAACTAATAGTCAGTTTGGGGCATATAACCCAGGTATACGGTTAGAAGAAAATGATTTTACTTCTATAAAAATAATTTATAATGATTATAGTGCTTTTGGGTTTGATGTTAAGGAAACTCCCTTTCATTCTTCAAAAGATGAGATTAAAAAAACAACATACAGTAGAAGAGAAACAACAAAATTAAATAAAAAGTATAAGTCAATTAGATATTTTAAATGGAAAAATTTTATCAGACCGGTAGACTGGGGTATTTATAATTATAATGGTAGCATTAAAGGTATAGATCAAGTTGCTTTTGGTGTTAGTTCAAAAGACTTAATGGGGAATATGGTGCTATCAGGAGGATACCTATACGACAATGATAAAAAAGAAGGATCGACTGTTTTTAAAATGAGTTATCTCGGATTATATCCTATTTTAGATTTAGACTTTCTTAAAACGAAAAAGAAATCGACTATAACTAATGAAACAAAAAGTTATGATGTTGAGTGGGATGAAAAAGAATTAAAAATAGGTTTAAAAATTCCTCTTTCATATACAAGATCGAAATACACTACATATTATATTTTTGAATCAGATTATTCATCAACAAAACTTGAAAATATTTATTCGCCATTTTTTCCAGGAACAATTAAATTAAATTATGATCGTATAAAGTATTTAACAAATACCTTTTATTATTCAAGGTTACATAAAAAAACAAAAAGAAATGTGTATTATCCTTGGGGTCAAACCATTTTATTACAGCATAAAATCATGACAAATAGAAGTGATTTTTCTGGGTATTACTTTCGAGCGAGTTCCTTTTTTGATTTCCCTGGTTTAAAAGAGACGCACTCATTAAGATTAAATTTTAATTATGAAGGTCAAACACAAAAAGGCTATGCTTTTGCGAACTCTGTCTCCTTAATAAATGGATTTGAAAGCAATAACAAATTCAAAAATGCACTAGTTGGGGAAATTGAGTATGAGTTGCCGGTTATATATCCACATATACATATTGGTCCAATACTTAATATACAAAGAATAAGATATACCTCTTTCATAAATACAGCAATAATTGAGGGGGTAACAGGTGATGATAATTATGTTGAAGAAAGGCCTTTTGGTTTTGGTGGTGAATTATATTTTGATGTTAATTTTTTTAGACAAACTTCAGTGTTTAATTTAGGTGTAAGGTGGTCTTATGTAAACCTAATGTCAAAACCAAAAATAGAACTACTTCTATCAAGTATAACATTTTAAATTTTGTATTTATATTTGCAGGGATTTAAATATTAAACGAAAAACAAATGTTTCCAACGAATCCACAAATTGAAGATGGCGCAAGTTTTTTTATCTGGGTTGTTGTATCTTTAATTGCTTTTGTTTCAGCTGTTTCAATAGTTGATTTCAGAAATGTCAAAAAAGGTAAGTAATAATTTAAAAATCTGAATCTTTTGGGTGGTCGCTAACTTTGCTATTAGGAACAAAAAAGGCGCATAATATCGCTGAAATAAAAAGTATTATTATAAGTATTACCATTTCCATAGGCGCAAATTTATATTAACTTGTTCTATTCTAATAAAGAAAAAACAAGTTTTTGTTAGATTTATAAATTAATAAATATAAATATTTTTTTATACGATAACTTTTTTCGTTGGGTTTTTGAGTGCTTTAGCGCAAATATCTCTACCTATTTTAATCATCTTTTTGGCTTTATAAAACTCAAGAGGGTAACAAGAATCAAAGGGTATATTCACAACATAATCAGCAGGGTACCTTAACAACATTTCATTTGCTAATTTATTTTGCATTAAGTGGATAGATTTATAAGTAAGATCAAAAAAACTAAGTCTTTTTGTGTTTGTTTTATTAAAATAAAAATATTCTTTTAATACTTTAAAATAACTATTTTCAAAACTTTGAGTTGTTGACTTTGTTTTTTCGTTTTTTATATTTGTTTTAGTTTCATTAAGATTAACAGATAATATTTGAGTAGGAGAACATAAATGGTTTATTGGCAATGGATTTAACACCCCACCATCAACCAACTGGGTATTATTGTAAACAAAAGGTTTAACTAAACCTGGTATTGAACAAGAAGCTCGCATAGCATCATACATACCTCCTTTTGAGAAAACTATTTCTTTGCCGTTTACCGCGTCTGTAGCAATAATTTTGATTGGGATTTTTAAATCTTCAATATTTTGATCATCAACAATTGTTTTTAACTTATTAAAAACCTTATCTCCTTTCATTACACCATGCCCACCAATTGTAAAGTCCATCAAAGAAAAAACCTTTAGTTTATCTAAACTTAAAACCCAGTTTTTAAACTCAATTAAGGCTCCAGAAGCATACATTGATGCTACAACCGAGCCTATAGAGGAGCCAGATATTTGTTCAATCTTATAGTTGTTTTCTAAAAGAACCTCAATAACACCTATATGAGCAAGGCCTCTTGCTCCCCCACTAGATAAGGCTAAAGATATTTTTTTGTTCATTTTATTAGAAAAGTTTTTATTAAAAACACAATATTAATAATTTTATAACTATGATAAATCCATTTCATTTAGCTTTTCCGATTAAAGATATTGAAGAAACAAAAAGGTTTTATAAAAATGTTCTTGGTTGTGAAATTGGCAGAGAGTCAGATGCTTGGGTTGATTTTGATTTTTTTGGACATCAATTATCGGCCCACTTAAAGCCAGAAGAGCTAACAAATACTAAAAAGAATAAAGTTGATGGTAAAAGCGTACCTGTAAGACATTTTGGTGTTGTGTTAGATTGGAAAGATTGGCATTCATTATCAAAAAAACTTCAGGGTTTAAAAATTAAATTTATTATAGATCCATACATTCGGTTTGAAGGTGAAGTTGGTGAACAAGCAACAATGTTTTTCCTTGATCCAAGCGGAAACGCATTAGAGTTTAAATCTTTTAAAGATTCTAATCAATTATTTGAAGCATGACTCAAATCAACTACCTCAAATAACTCCCGCCATTGATATCTATTGTTGACCCTGTTGCGTGATCAAGTTTTCCTGAGGCTATAAAAGAAACAATAGGAGCAATATCACTTGGCTCGGTTAGTCTATTCAAAACAATTCCTTCCATTGCGTGGTCAAAGTTATATTTTTTAATAAAATCTTCAGCCATTTCTGTTTTAACAAAACCCGGGGCAATACTAAAAGATAAAACACCGTTTTTGCCAAATGACTTAGCTATAGTTTTTGTTATAGAAATCAATCCTCCTTTAGACGCCGCATAAGGAATAAAATCTTCAGTTTCCCCCCTAAACGCCGCTCTAGATGATATATTAATTATTCTTAATTTTTTATTTATTCGCATCTTAATTTTGTGATCTATAAAGGCCTTACAAATTAAGGCTGGTGCTTTTAAATTTACCCCGATTGTTTTATCCCATTGTGCCTCCCATCTATTAGAGGTGTATGATATTGGTGCAGATGGGGCAATGCCTGCATTATTTATAATAACATCAGGAAATATGTTATCGTTTAAAAATATTTTGAGAAGAAACTCTATATCTTTTTTTAATAATAGGTTAGCTTTTAATGGAATAATTTGTTTTTGGTTTTTATTAAAAAATTTTTCTAATTCAGGTGT
>CACOMW010000032.1 GCA_902628365.1 uncultured Marinoscillum sp.
TTCATCAGTATTTTTCATAAAATAATCAATTTCGCCTGGTGTTTCAATATAACCACCGCAATGATGATGAAAGACAGTTTTTAAATTTGATTTTGAAAGAACTTCTTCAGCAATCTTATTAGCACCTTGTGCAAAAATTAATCTTTGTTTTTTTGATAAATTCATACTTTTTTTTATTCTAGCAGTATTACAAGTTCTTTCTTTTACTTTACAATTATCATCAGATAGAATTATTAATGAATCATCAAATCCTGCTTTCTTCATTAAATCTGCTATTAATAATGCTTTTTCAATTCCTTTTTTGTGATTTTCCTTATTATATAGAGCTACTGGTATAAAGGCTCCAACTAAGCTGAGTTTCCTTTTTTCTAATTCTTTTCCTAAAACCTTAGGGTTAGTTGGTAGAAATCCATAATCACCTAGCTCTGTACCTGAATAATTACATTCTTTAATCTCATCTAATACTTTCTTATAGTTAGAATTATTTTTTATATCAAATTCTAAAATACCCCAAGAACAAGGTGCATTAGCAATTTTTATCATAATTTAATTGTAAAATCTTTGATTTTTTTTATGATCTAGATATTCTTTATATGCTTTATTTACAGAATCCATTTTAGATATTTCAGCTACAGGGACCTCCCACCATGAGTAACCTTGAACTTCCTGGAACCTATCACATTGAACATAAATAAGAGTAGTTTTATCAATTTCTTTAGCTTTTTTTAAAGCATTTTCAAGATCCTTATAGTTTTCACATTTTATAACATGTGCACCAAGTGACTTTGCATTTTCAGCAAGATCAATTTTTATTTCTTTTTCTTGAAAATCATTATCTCCGAAATCATTATTTTCTTTTTTATTTCTAAAAGAAAATCTAGTTCCAAACCCTTTACTGCCTAGTGAACGAGATAAAGAACCTATACTTTTATATCCGTGATTATCAATTAAAATAATATTTAGTTTAAGGTTTTCCTGAATTGATGTTATTATTTCTTGTGAAAGCATAAGGTAGCTGCCATCACCAACCATAACATAAACCTCTCTGTTTGGACATGCCATTTTTATTCCAAGTCCACCTGCAATTTCATATCCCATACATGAATATCCATATTCTAAATGGAATCCTTTTGGATCTTTTGTTCTCCATAGTTTATGTAAATCTCCAGGGAGGCTTCCAGCTGCACATACAACTACATCTTTTTTATTTATTGTATTATTTACAGCACCAATGATTTCACCCTGACTTAAAATTTTAGGGTTTCTATAATTGTATACATTTGAAACTATACTATCCCATTCTAGATTTAATTTTTTAATTTCATTTGAGTAACTCTTATTCACTTTAAAATTTTTAAGTAAATTATTTAGTTCTTTTAGTACTTCCTTAGCATCTCCTTGAACCATTAGAGCTCCATTTTTTGAGGCATCAAATTCATTAATATTGATATTAATAAACTTTACATTTTTATTTTGAAATGCGGTTTTTGATGATGTTGTAAAATCACTATATCTAGTACCTATTCCTATAATTAGATCAGATTCTTTTGATATTTTCACCGCTCCTTTTGTACCTGTTGCTCCAATTGCGCCTAATTGATGTGAATCATCGTATCTTATAGCTCCTTTACCTGCAAAAGTTTCAGCTAATGGAATATCAGTTTTATTAATAAATTCAAGAAGTTCTTCCGTAGCTTCACTATAGTGAACTCCTCCTCCTGCTATTATTAATGGCTTTTTGCTTTTCATTATCCACTTAATTGCCTTATCTATATTTTTTTTATCTGGTCTTAATCTTTGAATTGACCATACTTTTTTTTTAAATAAATCAATTGGAAATTCAAAAGATTCGCTTTGAACATCTTGAGGCAAAGAAAGTATAACTGTTCCGGTTTCTGAAGGAGACAATAATACCCTCATTACTTCTGGTAAAGTAGATTGTAATTGTTCAGGTCTATTTATTCTATCCCAGTATTTTGATATAGGTTTAAAACAATCATTTACTGAAATATCTTGAGAAAAATTTGATTCTAACTGTTGAAGTGCTGGAGAAACATTTCTTTTAGCAAAAATATCACCTGCAAGAAGCAATACTGGAAGTCTATTTATTGTTGCTCCTGCCGCAGCTGTAATCATATTAGTACTTCCAGGTCCAATAGATGTAGTGCAAACAAGCGCATTTTTTCTATTTTTTATTTTAGCATACGCAGCTGCTGAGTGAACCATAGATTGTTCATTTCTGCACTGATAATATTTTAGTTCTTTTTGTTCTTGAATGGCCTGACCAATACCCCCAACATTTCCATGACCCAATATACCAAAACATCCCTCAAAAAATTTTTTTTCAATCCCATCTATTTTAATATATTGATTATTAATATACTTTATAATTGCTTGAGCTACAGTTAATTTTATTTTATTCATTTTAAAAACCCCCATGTTTATTGATAAATTTTAATGCTTGATTTAGAGTTGGCATAAAGTTAGCACAACCTGGCTGTAAAACAACTAGTGCTCCACAAGCATTACCCATTTTACAAGATTTTTTTAAGTCCCAACCCTTTAAGTATCCGTAAATAAAACCACTTGCAAATGCATCACCTGCACCTAACACATTTAATACTTCAATCGGAAAACCTTCAATTTTGTGAGATTGACTACTAGAATTATAAATTTCTACACCTTTTGCCCCTTTTTTTACTATTAATGCATCCACTCCATAACTCAGAATGTTTTTTATTTGTTTTGATAAATTTCCCTTAATTTTTGGAGAAGAAATTTGTTGATTGCTAATTTTTACTTGATTTTTTGATTTAATATTTATTGCAAGAATTTCTTCTTCAGTTCCAATGACAATATTAATTAATGGTAAAATAGATTTTGTTAACTTTCCAAAAGAAGATACATTTTTCCACTGATCTAATCTGAAATCTAAATCATGAATTATTGGTATATTATTTTTATTAGCAATTTTGATTGCATGAATAACAGCACTTCTGCTGGGTTCTTTATTCAAAGCGGTACCCGAAATTACTAATATTTTACATCTTTCTATTTGAAAGCGATTTACATGATTGATATTAATCATACTATCTGCAGCATTATCTCTGTAAAAAACCAGAGGAAAATTATTTGGAGGTTCAATGCCTAATAAAACAGCACTAGTTCTAGAGCCATTAATTTTAGGTATATTTTTGATATTGATATTTTCTTTTTTTAAAAAGTTTAAAATAAAATCCCCAACTTTATCATTTCCAACTCCAGTTAAAATTTCAGTATCTAACCCCAACCTGGAACATCCTACAGCAATATTTAAGGGAGAACCACCTACGAAAGCATCAAAACCTTTTATTTCTTCAAATTTTGAACCTATATTTTGAGAATATAAATCTATTGATGATCTACCAATTGTAATTAAATCAACTTTTCTAATATTTTTCATTCTTTTTTGCTTTTACAATTGGAACTCTTGGATCTTTTCTTTTCCAAGATTGATAGATCCACTTATGATCTGGATCATCTGAATTTGCAAGAGATTGATCTGATCCAGCTAAGAAATTTAAATAATATAAATTATATCCATGGCCTGCTACAACTGGATGATATCCTTTTGGAATAGTTACTAAGTCATTATTTTTTGTAATTAGTACCTCATTTAAACTCCTATCATAGGTATAAACTTGTTGTATAGCAAACCCCTGCTTTTTTTCTGTTTTGTAAAAATATATTTCTTCTAACTCGGCTTCTAAAAGATTATTATCTTTATCTATAATTCTTTTATCATGCTTATGAGCAGGGAAAGAACTCCAATTTCCTGATGGTGTATATACTTCTACAGATACTAATTTATTACAACCAAATCCTGGTTCTATAAGAGAATTAATTTGACGAGTTGCGTTATCACCTCCTCTTATTTCTATATTCACTTCATTTGGCTTTTTAAACCTAGCTGGAAAATCATCCTCTGCTATACAATATCCACATGCAATATCTAATATTTCACTTTCCGCTTTTAATTTAAATTCTGTATTTCTAGGAAGATATAATGTATGAGCTATTCCGTGAAAAACACTTTTTCTACCATTAAATGTCTTCCAATTTCCTTTATCTGATTTTACAGAATAATCACCAGACATTAAAATAATTCCATATTCATAATTGCCGGTATTATTTTCCCATTCTTGACCTTTTTTTAAAATTCTAGAATTAAAGTTCAAAAGGTTCCAGCCTGCTTTTTTAGTATTTATGGATTGATATACATTTTGCTCATCAGATGCTTTGTGTAAAAGCGAGTATTTATTATTGTTCATATATTAACTCATCCAGTTTTTTTTTGCACTAGCATTCCATTTTGATGTTCTTTTTTTTAATCTAGTCCAAAAATTAATAGAACTCTTTCCAGTTATATCTCCAACTCCAAATCTTGACTCATTCCATCCTCCAAAAGAGAATGGTTCTCTTGGTACAGGAACACCAATATTTACGCCTACCATACCCGCACTAACTTTTTCTGTAATATAATTTGCTAATTTTCCATCTTGAGTATATACTGAAGAGGCATTTCCATAATTAGAGCTATTTTCAATTTTTATTGCATGATCAATTTCTTCAGTTCGCATTATTGCTAGAACTGGTCCAAATACTTCTTCTTTAGCTATTTTCATTTCTGGTGTTACATAATCAATTATAGTTGGACCCACATAATAACCATTTTCTTTACCTGAAACTTTAACATCTCTACCATCTAAAATTATTTTAGCACCTTCTTTTTCAGCTTCATCTATATATTTTTCAATTCTTTGTTTTGCTTCTTTTGAAATCACGGAACCTAAATTTTTACCAGGAATTACATTTTTTGCTTTGTTTTTTATTTTATTAATAGTTTCTTCTATCTTTCCTACTCCTATCATTGCAGAAGCTGCCATACATCTTTGACCAGCACATCCAGACATGGAAGCTACTATATCATTTGAAGCCATTTCACTATTAGCATCAGGCAAAACAATTAAATGATTTTTAGCTCCTCCAAGAGCAAGACATCTTTTTAAGTTAGATGTTGATTTTTGATAAATAGTTTTTGCAATTTTTGTAGAACCAACAAAGGAAATTGCTGATATGTCTTTATGATCACAGATTTCTTCAACAATTTTTTTGTCACCATTAATCACATTAAAAACTCCATTAGGTAGTCCAGATATTTTTAATAATTCAGCAATTTTAGAAGCACCTACTGGTGTTTGCTCCGAAGGTTTTAGTATCATACAATTTCCTAGAACTAAAGCATTGGGAATTGTCCACATAGGAACCATAATTGGGAAATTAAATGGAGTAATTGATGATACAATTCCAACAGGAACATGAGATGATCTACATTCAACTCCTCTACTAACTTCTTGTATTTCATCATGAATTATTTGTGGTATTGAGCAAGCAAACTCTGTAAGTTCAATTCCTTTTAAAACTTCTGCTTTTGCTTCTTCAAAAGTTTTACCATTTTCTTGGCAGATTGAATCTGACAAAGAATCAATATTGTTTTTTAATTGATTTCTAAACTCATAGAAAAACTCCACTCTTTCTTTTAATGTAAATTCCGACCAACTTTTATATGCATTTTTTGCTGCATAAATAGCTTGATCTAAATCTTTTAAAGAAGAGTTTGTTACTTCCGTTAATTTTTTTCCATCTTGTGGACTCCATACTGTTATCAGATCACTTTTTGAAGTTATGAATTCACCGTTTATAAAGTTATTTATTTTGCTATTCATTTAATCTATTATATTTTTTTAAAACTTTTTTTAGTCTATCATGAGGTAATTTATAAACAACATTGTCATTTATTCCAATCATTGTTTCTGCAGAAATTAGAGCATTTAAAATAGCTTCCTCTGTAGCTTGAACAGTCGCAATGAAAAAAGGATTCATTTTATCGTTCGGCAAGAAAATTATAGATTTTTCATTTTCTCTATCAAAAGCCTTTTTATTTGCAGTAGAAAATGAAATAAAAATATCTCCAGACCCATTAGAACCATACCCACCAACTCTAGAAATTCCGATTGGAACTCTTCTTACTATTCTTTTTAATTGATTAGGAAGAAATGGTGCATCAGTTGCAACTACTACAATTATTGATCCTAGACCATCTCTTTTTTCTCCATAAATTATTTTTGGTCTTAAGTCTTGAATCTCTTTTCCAACAGGCACACCAGATATTGAAAGATCCTCTCTGTTTCCGTAATTTGCTTGAACTAATACTCCCAAAGTGTAATCTTGCCCATCTAGATTTATTTTTCTTGATGAAGTTCCAATCCCTCCTTTAAACCCATGACAAATCATACCTGTACCTCCGCCAACTCCACCTTCTAATACAATTCCTCCTTGCGCGCTTTCTAGTGCTTTAATAGCGTGTTCTTTTTTTACATGAAAACCATTTATATCATTTAATGATCCATCATAAGTTTCTGCAACGACTGGAAGTGACCAAAATAGATCTTTTATATCATAAAGAGTCTTAAATAGTTTATTATTGTATTGCCACTCTATTATAGCGTCTCTGACGACTCCTACACTATGGGTATTTGTTATTAAGATTGGCCCTTCAAGAAAGCCAGATTCTTCTACCCATGTAGTTCCTGTCATTTCACCATTTCCATTTAGAGAATACCATCCAGCAAATACTGGATCAAATACTTTTCCTCGAGGTAAAATTGCTGTTACTCCAGTCCTTACCGGACCTTTGCCAATTACTAATTTACCATTTCCTTTTATTATAGTTTCATGACCGACTAACACTCCTTGAACATCTGTTATTGAATTAAATTTGCCAGTTATACCGTCAAGAGGAATTCCTACATCTCTAGCTCTAATTATATTTTGTGAATGGAGGTGATTATAAAATAATATATTTAGAAAAATAGTAATTAAAAATTTCATAAATTGGGTCATATTATAAATATACAAACCATACAATTAATTCATATAATATAGATCTATTTATTTAAAATAATGAGTACAAGAAAAGAATCAGCAAAGGAAGAAAATTTAAATGTACTTACTCATGCATTTGGCTTATTATTAAGTATTGTTGGTTTATATTTTTTACTTCAAAAATCAATTCAAAACCCTGATAAGTTGTTTTTTATTTGCGCATTAATTTACGGTCTATCATTAATATTTATGTATTTATGTTCAACTTTATATCATTACTATTATAATACAAAGTATAAAAACAAGTTAAGATTAGCTGATCATATAAGTATATATTTTTTAATAGCTGGTTCTTATACGCCTGGTCTACTTTTAAAATTAAATGAAGGACTTGGGTTTTATTTATTTTTTGTAGTCTGGGGAATTGCTATTTTTGGATTATTCTTTAAAATATTTTTTCTTAATAAATTTGAAAAATTCTCTCTAGCACTATACTTAGTTATGGGGTGGTTAATTGTTATTGATTTTAATAGTCTTATCACATATTTTCATAGAGATGCATTATTATTAATGGTTTTAGGGGGTGTAT
>CACOMW010000033.1 GCA_902628365.1 uncultured Marinoscillum sp.
CTTTTTGCTCTTTAATAGACTTAAATATTTTTGATTCATCTTTTAAACTTTGATCAATATCATCAAAGTCATTTATTAAAATCTGACCCCAGTAGTAAAATTTTTCAAAACTATTTAGTGAATCTTTTTCTTGATATTTTTGAGTTATTTGAAATAAATAATGATTTAATAAAATATTATCAGATACTTCATCTGAAATCTTAATATCGACATACCCTTGAACGAATTCTTCCATGGTCAAAACTTTTGGAGACCACATGGCTTTATTTGTTTTTTTGGATAATGCTTTTTGAAAATATAAACCTGCTCTTCTATTAGGAAATATAATTTTTAGATTTCTTATATCATCATATTTTCTAAATGTATAATCTACAACTTCTTCTAAAAAAAACTTTTTAATCATACTTTCACAATCTTATTCAAATCAATATAAATTAGATAGGCGTTAATATTTTTATCTTCAATTTCTTTTAATGTATTTTTATAATTTTCAACTTGTAAAATATCCTCATCTTTTTCTGTTCCAGTCTTATAATCAATGATATTAATTGATTTATCTTTCATCTCAACTATCCTATCCAATCTACTGATGTTTCCATTTTTGTTAATTATCTCAATTTCATTATATGATTCTAAATTTGAATCAAAAAATGGTTTTACTTTAGGATTGTGTATAATTTCTTTAATCATATCTAAAAAATAATTCTTTTCTGATTTAGAAATAATATTTTTTGAAATGGATAAGTTTATTCCTTTGTCTATTTGATTAATATTTTTAATATACATTAAAATATTATGTATTTTTTTTCCTCTACTAATATTATCGAAGTCAATTTTATCCTCAGCATTTGTTCTTATTCTTATTCTTTCTTTCCATGAAAATGAAGGGTATTTATCTAAATTGTAGGTTTCTTTTATTTTTGGATTATTTTTAACAGATGTAAAAGTGCCAATTTTAAATTTATTTGAAAAAATATCTTTTTCAAGATTAGAATATAATAAATCTGATACTGTTTTCATTTCTTTTCCTTTTATTGATGCATTAACAAATAATCCTAATTTTGGTCTTGTAAAAGAAACATACATTAGATTTATATTATCTTCATAGGATTTGATTCTTTCTTTTTCATAATAGTCACTATATAAACTTCTTGGATGATTTGATTTATATTTTATAGGATAAGGAAATTTAAATTCATCATCAAACCTTTTAAGATCAACCCAAATAATATTTTCTTTATACCCTGAAGATTCATTATCTAGTTTCCAATTGAAAAAAGGCATGATTACAAAATTAAATTCAAGTCCCTTTGATTTATGTATAGTTATTAGATTGATCGAGTCTTTTTGCTCAGTCAAATTAAGTTTTTTATTATTTTTTTTATCCCACCATTCAATAAAAGAAGAAGCATCACCATTTCTATACTGTTTATATTCCAACACTGAATCCTGAAAAGCTTGAAGATAAGGAACATAATCTTTTAAAGTATTTAATTGAAAAATTCTGATGATAGATTCAACCATTTCATATATTGGCATCCTTGAAATTTCAAAAATATTATCTTTAAAATCAGTTGGTAAACAATTTAGCTTATCGTCATTTGACATAGAATAATGAGAAATATCTTTAGAATCTAATACATACTTATAATAAAAGTGGACCATCTCTGATAATGACAACCTATCTTTATAATTATTCATGTATTGAAATACGCTAATAAAAAATAAAACAATAGGAGAAGACTTTATATCTAAAGCATCGGCCGAAACATGATTAAAATTATACTTATTGTTTTCTTTAGATTCTTTTATTAGAATTTCCGCAATTATTTTAGCTTCATTATTATCCCTAACAATAATTCCAATATCACCAGCATCAAATCCTTTGTCCTGGATTCTTTGAATTGATTTAACAGTAAAATCCTTAATATTATTATACTTATCTTCTTTAGAAAATAATTTTTTTTCCTGAAATAAAATTTCTACATATCCCCTTTTTTTCATACCACCGCTAACCTGTTGTTTTATATCAACATTATAAATTTTGTTTAAATGTTTTTTTATTTTTTCATCTTTAATTGATGATGAAATATTACTAAAAATATTATTGTTAAATTCAACTATATTCTGTCCACTTCTCCAGTTAATATTTAAATTTTTAATTTTTATTAAACTTTCATCTATTTGAGAATTAATTGTACTATTCATAATTTTTGAATCAGAACCTCTCCACCTATAAATACTTTGTTTTATATCCCCTACCACTAAATTTTCATTTCCATAGGAAAGAGATTCTTTAATCATAGCTTTAAAATTTTCCCATTGATATTTACTAGTGTCTTGAAACTCATCTATAAGAAAATTATCATAAGTATTTCCTACATTCTCAAATACAAAAGGAATATTATCATCTTTTATAATTTCGTATAAAAGTTCTGAAAGATCTGAAATTAAAATAACTTCATTTTCATCTCTGTAATTAACAACTTGTTTTTGTAATTCGCTTAAAATACCAAAAACATATATATAGTTTTTTAACTCTAAAGCTGTATTGTATTTAATGAATTTCTTTTCAAAATGAGAAACAAATTCTTTCATATTTGCCATTAAATCCCTTTCAATGAATGAAAATATTTTTTCTTTATTTTTATTATCCTTACTTACCCATTTTTCTATATTATCCAAGCATTCAAATACTCTGGATCCTGGATAAGTAATTATTCCATTAGATGTTTTTTTGATGAAACCTGCAACTCCATTTTCTTTATAGCTAAAATCTATCACATCATATCCATTATTTAATATCATTTCATATATTTCCTTTGCTTTAGAAACTACTAGATTTTCAAATTCAGATTTAACTAAATAAATTTTTGATTTCAAAGATTTTATTTCCGAGTTGTAATTTTTATTTTCAATAGATTCAGATAATGATTTAAATTCTTCAGTAAAAAGATTTTGAAGCATATTTTTTAGCTCCTGAAATATCATAAAATCTTTCTCTGACATTAATTTTTCTCTTGAAAATTCTATTAACCATTTTGATACATCAGAATTTTTCTTAAGACCAGATAAAAAACTTTCTATTACTTCATTGGATACAAGTTCTTGATCAATCTCTATATTAAAAATTCCTCTAAACTTAAGATCCCTTGTAAAAGATTGGATTATACTATAAAAAAAAGTGTCGATTGTAGTAATAGAAAAATAAGAATAATTATGCATTAAATTCTTTTGCAAATTTTTAGTTCTTTTTACTATCTGATCAGATGACGTTTTAAAAGTTTTTGCATATTCTAATATCAACTCTTTTTCTTTTTGATTAATAATATCACTAATCATATCTAAAATTCTTTCTTTCATTTCTTTTGCAGCTTTATTTGTAAATGTTACTGCTAATATCTTTTTGAAATGATAGGGTGATTTAAGAGATAACCTAATATAATTCTTTGCTAAAGTATAAGTCTTTCCGGAGCCTGCCGAAGATTTATATATTAAAAAAGGTTTTTTTTTCATTAATTATTATTTAAAGAATATATATTTATATAAATATATTTATATAAATGAAATACTTTTTAATTTTCTTATTTTCTTTCTCTTTTAATTTAAATGGACAGAAAAAGTTCTCAAATCTTGATGTTTTTAATCTCCAATATGCACAAGATCCTCAAATATCTTATGATGGAAAAAAGATCGTATATGTAAGAACAATGATGGATATTATGAAAGATGGGAGAAGAAGTAATTTATGGATATTAAATCCAGATGGAAGTGACCATAAAAAGCTTACATCAAATGAAAGAAACGAAAGAAGCCCAAGATGGTCATCGGATGGAAAAAGAATTGCTTTTCTTTCATCTGCTGAAAATAATGAAGGCACAGAAATCTATATATATTGGACAGACTCAAAACAATATTCTAAGATATCACAACTGGAAAAATCACCTGGAAACCTTCAATGGTCTCCTGATGGGAAATATCTTGCATTTTCTATGTTTGTAGCTCAAGATCCAATACATCTGGTAACACCTCCTTCAAAACCTAAAGGAGCAACTTGGGCACCAAGACCCAGGATAACTGAGAGATTGAAACACGAAGCTGATGGCTCTGGTTATATGGAAAGAGGTTTTAGACATATTTTTATAATTTCAAGCGAAGGGGGAACCCCTATTCAAATAACGAGTGAAAATTATAATCATAGATCATTTAAATGGACTTCTGACAGTAAAAGTTTTATTTTTTCTTCAAACTATAATAAAGATTGGGAATATGATTTTAGAAATTCTGAGCTTTATTCTATTTCTATCGAAACCAAAAAAGTAAAAGCATTGACTAATAGATTTGGGCCAGATTATGGAGTTTCCTTATCAAATGATGGGGAAAAAATAGCTTACCTAGGTTATGATGATAAGGTTCAAACATATCAAGTATCAAAGTTGTATATTATGAACATTGATGGCTCAAATAAAACTGAAATCAAAACAACTTTAGATAGAGATATTTCCAATTTAAATTGGTCTGAAGACAATAGTGGACTTTACTTCACCTATGATGATAATGGGAATACTAAAATTGGCTATGTAAATTTAAAAGGAAATACTAAAAAACTCTGTGATAACCTTGGGGGAACTACGATAGGAAGACCATATGGAGGAGGTTCGTATTCTGTTTCCAGTAATGGTAAGATTGCGTATACCATTACTTCACCTTATCATCCGTCAGACATAGCCTATTTTGATGGTAAAACTGTAAAAAAAGTTACTAATCTTAATAATGATTTGTTAGGCAATAGAAACCTAGGAACAGTTGAAGATATTTGGTATAAGTCTTCTGTAGATGGAAGAAAAATTCAAGGTTGGATAGCTAAACCCCCTAATTTTAATAAAAATATTAAGTATCCTTTAATTGTTGAAAATCATGGCGGACCTATTAGCAATTATGGAGATAGGTTTTCGCCTGAGATTCTCCTTTATTCAGCAAACGATTATGTAGTTTTTTATCCAAACCCAAGAGGTAGCACAAGTTATGGAGAGGAATTTGGAAATCTATTATATAGAAATTATCCTGGAGATGATTATCATGATGTAATGGATGGAGTTGATGAAATGATTAAAACAGGATATATAGATGAAAACAATTTGTTTGTAACTGGAGGAAGTGCGGGTGGTATTATGACTGCTTGGATTATTGGTAAAAATGATAGATTCAAGGCTGCTGTAGTTGCTAAACCTGTTATGAATTGGATTTCAAAGACTTTAACTGCAGATAATTATTATGGATATGCAAATTCGAGATACAAAGATCAACCATGGGAAAATTTTGAAGAATATTGGAAGTTCTCTCCTATATCACTAGTTGGAAATGTAAAAACACCAACAATGGTTATGGTTGGTTTAAAAGATTTAAGAACACCACCATCAGAAGCAAAACAGCTTTATCATGCTTTGAAGCTTAGAAAAATAGAAACAGTTTATGTAGAAATTCCTGAATCCTATCACAATATTTCCAATAGACCTAGTCAACTAATAACAAAAATTGATCATGTGCTTGCATGGTTTAATAAATACAAAAATTAATTACTTATTTAGGACTTTATTGATTGATTTTTGAATAATAGATTCCATAACCCTATATCCTTCTAAATTTGGATGAACCTCATCATTGCCATACTCCTTGATCAACCCCTTTCTTTCATCTACCATACTTGAAAAATAATCAACATATTCAAAGCTCTTTTCTTGTGCATGTTTTTGAATAAGATCATTTAAAGATATAACCTTATCTTTTGGATTTAATCCTGGTCTCCATGGAAAATCATAAGCAGGAAGTACAGAACATAAAATAACTTTAATATTATTTTCGCTAGCTAATTGACTCATAAAAAAAATATTTCTTGCTATATCAGGAATGGATATTGGACCTTGATTCTCAGCAATATCATTTATACCCGCTAATATAACTACTGCACTAGGTTTAAGATTTATAACATCAGATCTAAATCTAAGTAACATTTGAGTAGAAGTTTCACCTCCTATTCCCCTGTTTACATAATTATTGTCTAAAAAAAAATTTGGACTAAGAGATTTCCAATCCTCAGTAATAGAATTCCCCATAAATACAATTCTATTTTCTCCTTGCTTTGGTAGACCAAGACTTGAATTTTCTTCCTTATACTTATTTAAATTAATCATCATCTGGGCATTCACGTGATTTGAAAGTATGACTAATGAAGTAAGAATATATATAAAAAATATATTTTTCATAATGATAAGTTTTTTTATTATTTGACTCTTCTTATCATTCAATGATGATTCTTGATCTACTTCTTCCCTTCTCTGTTACAATATTCAAAATGTAGATGCCTGAATAAAGGTTAGATACATCAAGAGTTAGGGTATTATCTTTTCTTTTACTGCTTTTAGGAGTAATTAGCTTACCAGCATAATCAATAAATTCTATTCTTTCAACTTCTACATTATCTTTTAAAACTACTTTAAGTTTTCTACTAGCAGGTATCGGATATACATTAAATATCTGTGATGCTACCTCTTCTATTGCTAATACCTTACTAGTAATATTTATTATCATCTCTGCACTTGAATCAGAATAGCCATCACTTACTTTAACCGTGAGTTTTAAAGAAGCATACATGGCTGCATCCAATTTAGTATTATCTTTTACCGTCAGTTTGCCTGTACTTTCCTCTACAGCAAAAGTAGATTCACCACTGCCCCCTGTGATGGTAAATGCAAGTGGATTATTATCTGGATCAGATGCTACAATTGTACCTACCTCTGTTCCATTAGCAGATTTTTCTTGTATACTAAATGTTTGGTTTCCAATAGTTGGTGGATTATTAGAATCATCATCAATAATTGTAATAGTTTGTTGTTGCGTTCCATTTTCTAATCCATTCGTTACACCTATAATATCTAAAACCACCGTCTCATTACCTTCTACCAAAACATCTTGAACGGCTGTAACTGTTGTCGTTCCAGTAGTTTGACCTGCAGGAATAGTGATCGTTGAAGAAGCTAAAGTATAATCTGTACCACCTCCTATAGCCGTACCAGAATTACTATTTACCCATTTCCAACCTCCACTAGGTTCAGAATAATTTGGATCATTAACATCCTGATACAAACCTATAAATGGTGTCTGACCTGTAAGCCATGAATTAATTAAATCTTGTTCATTTTGAGATGTGATAGTTACCAAATAACCACCATCTTGATTAGCTCGGTCTCTTGCATCAGTCCATGTATTAACATTAAAGGTAGATCTAAAATAAGAATGCCCTTGGTATTGTCCTAAATAGACATAATTTGATAAACTATTGATAAGGTGATTTGTTTCCAAAAGAAATATTTTACTTATACCACCATCAGTATTTGAAATATCATTCCAAGTACCTTGGGTATTTCCTATCATAGCATAATTTTCAGTGCCAGCACCGTAACCAGCAT
>CACOMW010000034.1 GCA_902628365.1 uncultured Marinoscillum sp.
TAAAAAAATTATATTCATACCTATGCATTAAAGAAAATAGTTTTTCTATTTTTATGTAAATAATTTTTTTAATGTACTTAACATTTGATACTGAAACTACTGGCCTTCCTAAAAATTATTCAGCTCCAATTTCTGAAACCGATAATTGGCCTAGAATGGTTCAAATAGCTTGGCAAATAAATGATAAATCAGGAAATCTTATTTCATCAGAATCACATATAATAAAACCAAAGGGTTATACAATTCCATTCAATGCAGAAAAAATTCATGGAATATCTACTCAAAAAGCAATAGATAAGGGAAAAGAGATAAAGTATGTGTTGGAAAAATTTAATAATGAATTAAAAAAAAATAAATATATAATTGGTCATAATATAAATTTTGATGTTAATATTTTAGGATCAGAGTTCTATAGATCAAAAATAAAAACTAGTTTATTAGAAAAAGAATCAATAGATACTGGATTGATTTCTAAAGAATTTTGTCAGCTGGAAGGTGGATTGGGTGGTAAATTAAAAATGCCAAAATTAATTGAATTATATAATATACTTTTTGAAAGTGATTTTAGCGATGCTCATGATGCAAGAGCTGATGTTAATGCAACCGCAAAATGTTTCTTTGAATTAATGAAAAGAAAAGTTTTTGAAACTGAAGAATCAAAATTAACAGATATAAAATATGAGGGCGTAGAAATAAAAGAATCTAATTTTAAAAAAAATAATGATGATTTAAATAATGAAATTGAAAATAAAAAAGAAATCAATATTGTTGAACCTTTTATTCATCTTCACAACCATTCTCATTATTCAATACTTCAAGCCACATCAAGTGTTAAAGATATCATAGATAAATCAATTAAATACAATATGCCAGCAGTAGCTTTAACTGATTTAGGAAATATGTTTGGTGCATTTAAATTTGTTCAGGAAGCAAAAAAAAAGGGAATAAAACCGATTGTTGGCTGTGAGTTTTTTATTTCTGAAGATAGAAAAAAAATAAAATTTACTAGGGATAATCCAGATAAAAGACATAATCAAATTCTTCTTGCAAAAAATAAAGATGGTTATAATAATTTAAGTAAGTTATCTTCATTAGGCTATTTAGAAGGCTTATATGGTTTATATCCGAGAATTGATAAAGAATTAATTAAAGAATATAAAAATAATTTAATTGCACTATCAGGAGGATTACAAAGCACTATACCAAATCTGATTTTAAACTACGGAGAAGATAAGGCTGAGGAGGAGCTTAAATGGTGGTTAGACGTATTTAATGATGATTTTTACTTAGAATTACTTCGACATAATTTAGATGAGGAAAATCATGTGAATAAAGTTTTGTTAAACTTCTCAAAAAAATATAATGTAAAAGTAATTGCTGCAAATGAAGTTTACTATACAAATAAAGAGGATTCAGATGCTCATGATATTCTTTTATGTATAAAACAAGGAGAATTTAAATCTACTGAAATAGGAAAAGGAAGCAGAAAAAGATTTGGATTTCCAAATAATGAATATTATTTCAAAACTCAAGAGGAAATGAAAAATCTTTTTCAAGATTTACCTGAATCAATAGTAAATATTAGTGAAATAATAGATAAAGTAGAAACTTATGATTTAAAAAGAAAAGTTGTTTTACCAAACTATGAAATACCAAAAAAATATTTTGATCCAAATAATCAAGAAGCTGGAGAAAATGCATTTTTAAAAAAATTAACTTTAGATGGAGCAAAAAAGAAATATAAAAAAATTGATGGTAATCTAAAAGAAAGAATAAATTTTGAACTTGAAGCAATTAAAAATATAGGCTATCCTGGTTATTTTCTAATTGTACAAGATATTACAAATAAAGCTAAAGAAATTGGTGTTAGTGTAGGGCCTGGAAGAGGTTCAGCAGCAGGTTCTGTTGTTGCATATTGTATTGGAATCACAAATATAGATCCTATAAAATACAATTTACTATTCGAAAGATTTTTGAATCCAGATAGAATTTCGCTTCCAGATATAGACATTGATTTTGATGATATAGGAAGAGATAAAATTATTGATTATGTAGTGAATAAATATGGATATGATAAAGTAGCCCAAATAATAACCTATGGTACTATGGCAGCAAAATCATCTATTAGGGATGCAGGAAGAGTTTTGGAACTATCTTTGTCAGAAACTGATAAACTTGCTAAACTTGTTCCTGATAGACCTAGTGTTAATTTAATTGATGCATTTAAAGAAGTATCTGACCTGTCTGATATAAGAAAAAAAAATAATTTAGAGTCTGAAGTATTAAATCAAGCAGAAGTTATCGAAGGATCATTAAGAAATGTTGGAACTCATGCTTGCGGTATAATTATAACTCCCGAGAAATTAACAAAATATATTCCAGTTTCTAAATCAAAGGATTCTGAATTATTAATAACTCAATTTGATAATAGCGTGATAGAATCTGCGGGAATGTTAAAAATGGATTTTTTGGGTTTAAAAACTTTATCAATACTTAATTCAGCTGTAAAAAATGTAAAAAATAATCATGAGATAGAAATTGATCTAGAAAATTTACCACTTGACGATAAAAAGACATATAAAATGTATCAAAAAGGTTATACAAATGCTACATTTCAATTTGAATCACGAGGAATGCAAAAGCACCTTAAGGCTCTCAAACCCGATAGGTTTGAAGATCTTATTGCAATGAATGCTTTATATCGACCTGGACCAATGGAATATATTCCAAATTATATAGCTAGAAAACATGGAAAAGAAAAAATTGAATATGATCTACCTGAAATGGAAGAGTTTTTAGGTGAAACATTTGGAATAACAGTTTATCAAGAACAAGTAATGTTAATTTCTCAAAAAATAGCAAACTTTTCTAAAGGTGAAGCTGATCAACTCAGAAAAGCAATGGGTAAAAAAGATGCAAAGCTTTTAAAAAAATTAAAACCTAAATTTTTCAAAGGAGGAACTGAAAATAATATTGATCAAAATAAACTTGAAAAAATTTGGCAGGATTGGCAATCTTTCGCTGAATATGCATTTAATAAATCTCATAGTACTTGTTATTCTTCAATTGCCTATAAAACAACATATATGAAGGCCAATTATATTTCAGAATATATGGCAGCCGTTTTATCCCATAATCAAAATAATATTGATAAAATCTCTTATTTCATGGATGAGTGTAGAAAAGCTAAAATTAAAGTATTAGGACCTGATATAAATCAGTCTGGGAAGGATTTTATTTGTAATAAATCAGGAGAAATTTTATTTGGAATTGGAGCGGTTAAAGGAACCGGTGGATCAGCAGTACAATCAATTTTAGAAGAAAGAAAAACAAATGGTCCATTTAAAGATATTTTTGATTTTGCAATAAGAACAAATTCAAGAACAGTAAATAAAAAAACATATGAAGCCTTATCACAAGCAGGAGCTTTTGATTGTTTTGGGAAAATTCACAGGAAACAATATATTGATTCTAACAATGGTGAATTTTCTTTAATAGAAAAAGCTATACAATATGCTGGAAAAGTTCAAAAAGAAAAAGAAACCAAACAAACATCTTTGTTTGGAGATAAAAATGGAATTGATATACCTATCCCTGAAATAATTGAAATAGAACCTTATTCTAAAATTGAAAAACAGAAAATTGAAAAAGAAATCCTTGGACTTTACGTTTCTGGTCATCCACTTGATAAATACAAATTAGAATTAGAAAACTTTTGTAATAGCAACCTTAAACTATTGAAGGATAATGAAATAATTAATAAAGACAATATTAAAATTGGTGGAATAATATCTAATGTTGAACATAGAATATCAAAAAATGGGAAGCCTTATGGAATCATCAAACTTGAGGATTATGAAGATAATTACCAGTTTTATTTTTTTGGTGATGATTATATTAAATGGAAAAATTATTTTGAAAATGAATTTATGATAATTATTTCTGGGAAACTACAACCTAGGTGGAATGATCCGAACCAAAACGAAGTTAAGATTTTTGATATTAAACTCTTATCTGAATTAAGAAAAAAAATGATTAAAGAGTTGAATATAACTATTCATTCAAATGATATAAATGAAAATTTTATTAAAGAAATAAATAATGTATTTGTTGAGAATTCAAAGGGAAATTGCAAACTGACATTTACAATAAATTCAGAAAATAATGGAGAAAACTTTAGTTTAAATATGCTTTCAAGGAATAAGAAAATAGATGTTTCAAATAATTTAATTTCTAGATTAGAAAATTTACCGTACTTAGAATATAAAATCATTAAATAAATCATTTTTCTATCAATCAAAAATTTTATATTTGATAAAATTTTACTAACTAATTAATAACCATGGGAAAAGCAATAGAAATAACAGATTCAAATTTTGATGAAATAATTAAACAAGACAAACCTGTTCTAGTAGATTTTACTGCTCAATGGTGTGGTCCTTGTAAAATGATAGCTCCAATGATAGATGAATTAGCTGGAGAATATGAAGGAAAAGCAGTTATAGGAAAATTAGATGTAGATAATAACCAAGAAACTTCTATAAAATTTGGTGTGAGATCAATACCCACTTTACTTCTATTTAAAAACGGAGAAGTTGTTGACAAACAAGTTGGAGCAGTTCCTAAATCTACGCTAGTTGAAAAAATTGATTTAAATATCTAGACTAAGTAGAACACATGTTTTTATATGGGCAGTATTTACATTCTTCTTTGTCCTCGTTCTGAGTAAATGGAATTTTTTCATCAAAAATTTCATTTATTTTAACTTTAAGGTACTTTTCAAATTCATCTAAAAGTGGTAGAACATTATCAATCTTTTTTTTATTAATTATAATTCTAATATCTGATATCTTATTTTTTACTTGTCTTATATTAATCAAACCAGGGGTAATAGACAAACATTTATCTTGTGAGTTTTTTACTAATAAAGAATAAAATAATAATTGAAATACTGCATCATTTCTTTCTTTTTTTTCATTTGAAAATAATGATTTGATGTCTTTGGATATTCTTGAATCCCCTCCAGTTTTATAGTCTATTATTCTTATTTTATTATTCTTTTCATCAATTCTATCAATAAAACCTGAAATATTAACTTTATTTTTTTTTGATAAATTGTATTTTTTAATAAAACCCGATTTTTTATCTCCTTCTAGATTTAATATTTTAAATGGAGCATGTTTTTCATCAAATGAAATTACCTTATTCATATAATCTTTTATTATTTCAATTAAAATAATATTATTTCCTTCAGGTACAAATTCGTTTTTATTATTAAGTCTAAAATGCTTCTTTATTACTTTACTTATAGACCCACTAATGCCAGCTTTAATTTTTAGAAAATCATTCTTTTCAATAACATTTTCTTTTTTATTATTCAAAACATCACTATATACTAATTCTAAAGCATTGTGAGTTATTTTTCCAAATTCTGGCTTTCCAATATTTTCTGAATAAGTTGTTAACTGTTTAATATTAGCTAAATATTTAAAATAAAATCTTAGAGAGCAATCCATATAATCTTTAATACCAGAGGGAGAAAGATATCCATCATCATAAAATCTTTTTCTTATTTTATCCAATAAATTATTTGATTTTGGAATAATTAATTTTGAATGATTAACAATACCAATTTTATCAGTAACTGATAAATCTTTAACTTGATATTTTGATTCATTATTTAATTGCTTAATAAACCTACTTATCTCACCCTTCGAGTTAAAATCAGAGTTTTTATTATAAATAAAAGTTATATTTTTTGCTCGTTGAATTAACCTATAAAACAAATAACTATAAACCTTATCCATAGTATCAAGCGTTTTAAGATTAAAAGCTTTTCTTATATTATATGGAATAAATGAAATATTTAATTTACTTTTTGGAAACTCACCTTCATTCATATTTAAAATATAAACATCATCAAAATCTAAATTTCTTGATTCAAGTACCCCCATTATTTGAAGACCAGAAAGAGGTTCACCAGAAAATGGAATTTTAGTAATTTTCAAAATTTGAGTTAATAATTTCGATAAAACTTCAAAAGATTTGAAATCAATATTAATTTTTTCAATTCTATCTATTATATCAAGAAATAGTTTTATATATTCTTTATCAAGCTTACCTAATTCATTTGAATTATTATAAATTAATGAAGATACATTTTTTAAGATTTCAAGTAAACTACTTTTTGGATCAAAAATATATTTTAAAATTTCAGAAAATTCAGATAAATAATTGTGGCTTACATAAATTATTTTTCTCTCATTAAGATCAGATATAATTGAATTAGAGGATTTTTTTTCATATTGATAAATATAAGGGTGTGATATTAGCTCTAGAACATCTTTAAAATAATTACAGGTTTTCAAATCTCTTTTAAAAGAATTTTTGTGAACTTTTACAATCAAGTGAATCATATTAAAAAGAGGGGTTTCAGACAAAGGAAATCCCATAGTTACATTTATATTATTTATAGAATCAGGAATTGTATTTAATACAGGAAAAAGAAGGTTTTCATTTGGTAAAAGAACCAATACTTTATCTTGATCAAAATTAATTTCACGAGATTTTTTTAAAAGAATATTTCCTAAAATTTTTGCCTGACCAACTTGAGAACCAACTCCAATAGAATATAATTTTTTTTCTACTTCTTCAAAATTATTAGGAATTGAATCCGGGAAGGTTGAATTCAAAATATTATCTTCGCTAAATTCCCTAAACGAATCGCCAGCTTCTTGATCAATGTCATTATAGTAATATCTATCAAAATCCCAAAATGCCATAGAAGAATATTTCTTTATGAAATATTTAATTATTTCTTTTTCAGCATTAGTCAATGAGCTAAAACCTACAAATAAATATTTAT
>CACOMW010000035.1 GCA_902628365.1 uncultured Marinoscillum sp.
TTCAATAACACTATCAATAATTCCTAAGGAATTATTTTTTATTTTATATTCTTTAATTGAATTAAAAATTAGATCTCTGAGGAGTTCATTTCTTAATTTATGTTGTGTTTTTTTTAGAATAATATTCTTGTCTGATTCAAAAAGTTTGTTTTTCATGCTTAAATTTAATTATAATTTGAATTTAATCTAAATCGAATAATAGATATTTATTGATATGTTTATTATAGAAATATAGAATAAATTTATTTAGATTTGTATTATACAACTAAACTTAAATTAACTGAAATATGAAAAAATTATTTTCACTATTCATAACATCTGCACTCATGTTATGTACTACTGTGTTATATGCTCAAGTAGTCGTACAGGGGGTAGTAGTTGATTCTAACAACGATCAGCCATTAATAGGAGCTAATGTTGTTGTTAAGGGTACAACTATTGGTTCATCTACGGGACTGGATGGATCTTTTCAATTTAGTGTTTCAAAAGCTGAATTAACTTCAAGCCCTATTTTGGAAATAACATATCTAGGATATATTGATTTAGAAATTCCTATTACTAATGATTTAATAGAGAGTGAAAAAATTGATGTTGAAGCTTTGTTAGAATCTTCTGATATTGCTCTTTCTGAAATAGAAGTTACATCGTCTTATGGTATTGATCGAAAGACACCAACAACCATATCAAATGTTTCTACTGAATATATAAATGATTACGCAGGGACTCAAGAGTTACCTGAATTAATGAAAATGACACCAGGAGTCTATGCTACAAAAGAGGGTGGAGGTGTTGGTGATGGAAGAGTATATATAAGAGGTTTTGCTCAAGAAAATATTGCGGTCTTAATTAATGGAATTCCAGTTAATGATATGGAAAATGGTAGAGTATATTGGTCAAACTGGTCAGGATTGGGTGACGTAACGGCTGCTATGCAAGTACAAAGAGGACTTGGTGCTTCTAAATTAGCTATCAATTCAATTGGTGGTACAATTAATATCATTACAAAATCTACAGATGCCAAAAGAGGTGGATCTTATTTACAACAATATTCAAATTATGGTCAATTCAAAGAAACGTTTGCATATAATACTGGTAGATTGAATAGAGATTGGGCTGTATCTGTTTTATATTCAAGAACAGATGGTGATGGGTATGTAGATGGAACTTATGTTCATGCTAATACTTATTTTCTTTCTGTTGCTAAGGAATTTAGTTCAAAACATTCAATGGTATTTACAGCAGTTGGCTCTCCTCAAAAACATGGACAAAGAGATCAATATTTAACCCCAGAAGATAATTGGAGATATGGAGTTAAACATAATAAGGACTGGGGATATTACACAAAAGATGGTGAAAGACAAGTCTGGAATATGAGAAATAATTATTATCACAAACCTCATATTGCACTTAACGATTACTTGACTTTATCAGATAAAACTACTTTAAATACATCTATATATGCATCTTATGGTAAAGGAGGTGGATCAGGACCTCTTGGAAGTTATGATGGAATATATTTTGAAGGTGCAAATAAAAGAGATATAGATGGTCTTATTCCTTGGGATAAGATTGCTGCAGGAAATGCTGGAATTTCATCAAAAACAATTCTTAGAAATTCAGTTAATAATCATAGTTGGTATGGTATTTTGGCTAATTTAAATCATAATATTGACCAAAATTGGGCATTAAGTTTTGGATTAGATGCAAGAACTTATAAAGGTGAACATTTTAGAGAAGTAAGAGACTTAATGGGTGGAAATGATTGGCAAGAAGCGTTTAAGTATGCTGTTGATGGTGATGGAGGAAGAAGTAAAACTAGAACTGTTGATCCAAACTCAACTGCTCTATGGTTTGTGAAAACTCCTGCTACAAACAGAATTGCTTATGATAATGACGGTAAAAATACTTATGCTGGCTTGTTCGGTCAAGTAGAATATAATGATGATAAAATATCAGCCTTCTTATCATCAACTGTTTCAAGTACAACATATAAAAGAATTGATAGATATAATTATATTGGTGTTTCAAATGGAGGTACTGCAATTGAATCAGAAGGTGTTAATATAATTGGTTATACGGCAAAGGGTGGTATAAATTATAATATGTCTCCAAAGAGCAATGTATATTTAAACCTAGGAACATTCTCTAGGCCACCATTTTTTAATTTTGTTTTTACAAATTATCAAAATGTAGTTGTTGATCCTCTTAAAAATGAAAAAGCAAATTCTATGGAAATAGGTTACGCTTTTATTTCTAGAAACGTAAAATTAAAAGCTAATTATTATGTTACTGAATGGATTGATAAATCTTTATTATCTGGTAGAATTCCAGCACCAGGTGGAGGACAGACAAGAGCTGCAGTTAGCGGCCAAAATGCTCTTCACAAAGGTTTAGAATTAGAGTTTCAAGCTAAAGTTGGAAGGGATTTAAGTTTAGGAGCAATGGTAACAATTGGTGATTATAAATGGAAAAATAATGTTAAAGCTGAATTGAGATCTGATCTAGATCAATCAATTACAACAGTTGATGTTTATGCTGATGGATTATATGTTGGTAATCATCCAATGAATCAGTTTGGTGCATTAATGAAGTGGCAAATTAGTAACGTATTTGATTTTGGTGCACAATGGTTATTTAATGATAAGTTGTATGCTGATTATGATGTATTTGACAGAGATGATCCATCTGCAGCAGGCGAACAAGTTTATAGAATGAATTCAAATGGTATAACTGATGCTAGATTGGGTGCTTCTTTTAAATTATTTGGTTTAGATTCTTATTTACAAGTTCAAGTTTATAATTTGTTTGATAACTTTCATTGGGCAAGAGGAACTGATACATCAGCTGAAAATGGTTGGACAGTTGGAGGTGTAAATTATGGTACTGATGGTGTTGGTGATAATCCATTTACTAGAGATGGAAGAGCTCTTAAAGAAGGTTTCCCAGGATGGGGTAGAACTGCCAATATAAGTTATAAACTTTGGTTTTAAATTTTAAACATTCCTAAAGAAAAAAGCTAATAAAAATTATTAGCTTTTTTTTTTAGAAATTAATGTATTTAATTTAAAATTTTAATTGATAATTTTACAAGATGAGGTATTACAGTATACTAGTATTTATAGTTTCTTTTTTTTTATCTTGTAAAAGCATAGATCCTGATTCTCAAATTATTGACCCCTTAGAATTACAAGCTGGTCTTTTGGATGGAACATGGAAACTTAAAGATTTATCTTCAGCAGTCAAAGATGGGAATATTGAAGAATCTTTTTTAGGGCTTGAGCTTATAATTTACGGATCAACTAAGATTGGAGGAAATTTTTCTACTGTGAATAGTACTGATGAAAATGTATGGCCACAAAAAGGTACTTGGGCATTTTATAATGAAGATCCAAACAAAATACTTAGAGATGATAGTGTTTTAATCACTGTTTCTGTATCAGATACAATACTAACTTCTAGTTTTACAGTCATAGGTGGACTTAAGGAAGGAAATTGGGAATTTAGCTTCGTAAAATAACTTACTACTCAAAAAAAATGTCACCTAATAATTTTATTTCTATTATTTCAGGTCCATTAATATTTATTTTACTATATGTAAATGGTCCTTTTGGTGAAATGAATTTTCAGGCTCATGCGATTTTGTGTTCTTCTTTATGGATAGCAATTTGGTGGATATTTGAGGCTGTTCCAATACCTATTACATCTTTGTTACCATTAGTTCTTTTTCCTTTATCAGGTGGACTTGATATTAATTTAACTGCTTCTGCTTATGGTGATAAAATAATTTTTTTTTATATCGCTGGGTTTATTATTGCAATTGCAATGCAAAAATGGAATTTACATAAAAGAATAGCATTAAATATAATTAGAATATTTGGTTCTGATAAAACTAAAGTAATTCTAGGTTTTATGATATCTACAGCATTTTTATCAATGGGTATATCTAATACTTCAACTGCTATAATGATGTTGACGATTGGAATTGCAGTAACCTCACAGATTTCTTTTAATGAAAATAAAAATTTTGGAAAAGCACTAATGTTAGGAATAGCTTACTCTGCTTCAATTGGTGGTTTTGCAACATTATATGGGACTCCACCTAATATGATATTAAAATCTAACATTGAACAATTTTATAATTCAACGATTGAATATAATTCATGGTTAATTATGGCATTTCCATTATCTATTTTATTATTAATTATATGTTGGATTTATCTTTCAAAATTTTCATTTGATTTAGGTGAAAATTCAGAAATAGGAAAAAAAGAAATAAAATCCCAACTCAAAAAATTGGGTAAGATCAGTTATGAAGAAAAAATTATTTCATCTCTTTTTTTAGTTTTTATTTTGGCATTAATATTTAAAAATAAAATTCAAAATTATATTATTAATATTGATGATACTGTGATAGCTATATTCTTATCCATATTTCTTTTTTTAATTCCTAATAAAAAAAATAATAAAAAATTAATAGAATGGGATGATGCTATTAAACTCCCATGGGGAATAGTATTACTTTTTGGTGCTGGTCTTTCAATTGCATTTGCTATACAAAATAGTGGTTTGGCTGAATGGATTGGTAATCAGTCTATTTTCTTAAAGAACTTTTCACCATTTATTATTTTATTATTACTTGTTTTATCTGTTAATTTTCTTACTGAAATCACATCTAATCTAGCAACTGTTTCGATGCTTCTTCCAATACTAGCATCAATTGGATCAACAATTGGTATACATCCATATATATTAATGATAAGCACTACAATTGCTGCTTCATGTGCTTTTATGCTTCCAGTTGCAACACCACCTAATGCGATAGTATTTGGATCTGGATATTTAAAAATGAATGATATGGTTAAAACTGGTTTATTTATGAATATTATATCTATAATATTGATTTCTATTTATATATACTTTTTTTTACCATTACTGTGGGGAATTGATATAATTAATTAATTAATGTTTTTATACTTTATCTAGATTTATATTAATTATATCTTTATTAATAACCTCATTTTTATTATTTGAAGCAACAATTATTTTTTTAAATTTTAAAATTTTCTCTATATTTTTATGATACCAGTTTATTCCTTTATCATCTAAATTTGAACATGGTTCATCTAATAAAGTAAATTCACATTCTGAAAAAAGGGCCAAACCTAATTTTACTTTTTGTTTCATTCCTGTAGAAAAATTTGAAATTTTAATATTACAATAATCTTCCAACTCTAATGAATTTATTACTTCATTTTCTCTCATTTTATTTATTGGATTTAAAAATTTAAAATGAAAATGAATTATTTCATTTAAAGTGAATTCTTCAATAATTTCTTGATAAGGAGCTGCAAAACTAAAAAATCCAAAACTATCATCTTTTATTTTCGAATTATTTTCGTAATACGTTACAGAACCACTATTTGGTGATGTATATCCTAAAATTATATTAAGTAAAGTAGTTTTACCAGATCCGTTAGAACCTGTTATGGAATAGTATTTATTTTTAAATTCATACGAAAAATTCTTTAATACATATTTTTTATTATACTTTTTTGAAATATTATCTAGTATAATTTTCATCTAATTTATGTGCCTTTAATTAACCCTCTATCACTTTTTGATATAAAATCTAATATTTCATTTTTTTCATTAGAATCAATTATATTATTAGATATTTTTAAATATGCTTCCGAATTATTTAGTCCATTAAAATACAGTATTCTATAAATTTCTTGAATTTTATTAATAATATCTTTACTGTATCCCTTTCTTTTTAAACCAATAGAATTAATTCCCATATATTTTAATGGGTTTTTACCGGCTTTGCAATAAGGAGGAATATCTTTTCGTATTATAGATCCACCTGCTGTCATTGAATACTTTCCAATTTTGGTAAATTGATGAATTACAGATCCGCCACCTATTATAGCATGTTCATCAATTAAACTATGTCCTCCAATTTGAACAGCATTAACTAAAATTGAATTATTTTTTATAACACAATCATGGGCTATATGAACATATGCCATTATTAGACAATCATTTTCTACTACTGTCTTATTAGTATCAATTGTTCCTCTGTTAATAGTTGCACATTCTCTTATTATTGTATTATCTCCAATCTCAACTATTGTTTCTTCACCTTTAAATTTCATATCTTGAGGTACTGCTGAAATCACAGCTCCAGGAAAAATTTTCACATTTTTACCAATCCTAGCTCCTGAATAAATAGTGACATTATTCCCTATCCAACAATTATCTCCAATAGTAACATTCTTATCAATAAAAGTAAATGGCTCAATTTTTACAGATTTTCCAATTACAGCTTTTTCATCAATAAA
>CACOMW010000036.1 GCA_902628365.1 uncultured Marinoscillum sp.
ATTTATGTGTCGGTTTAGATTCTGATTTAAAAAAAATCCCTAAACATCTTCTAAAATATGAAGATCCAATTTTTGAATTTAACAAAAAAATAATAGATGCTACTGCTGATTTTGTAGTTGCTTACAAACCAAATTTAGCTTTTTATGAATATTTAGGTTCATATGGATTTAATTCATTAAAAAAAACTTTAGATTATATACCAAATAACATTTTTAAGATTGCAGATGCAAAAAGAGGAGATATTGGGAATACTTCTGAAATGTATGCAAAGACATATTTTGAAACATTCAATTTTGATGCAATTACTTTATCACCTTATATGGGTTATGATTCTATTCAACCGTATTTAAAATATAAAAATAAATGGGTTATTTTGTTAGCCTTAACTTCCAATAAAGGCTCAGAAGATTTTCAAAAATATAATAATCTGTACTTAGAGGTCATAAAAAAATCTAAGGAATGGGCTATTAATAACAATATGATGTATGTAGTTGGCGCTAATAATGAAAAAGATATAACTAAAATTAGAAATTTGATTCCTAATCATTTTTTACTTGTTCCTGGTATTGGCGCCCAAGGAGGTAGTCTAGAAAATATAAGTAAATTAGGTTTTACAAGTGATTGTGGTTTGTTGATAAATAATTCAAGAAATATAATTTATTCTGATTCTTCAGAAAATTTTAATTTAAAAGTCAATGAAAAGGTTAAAACTATTCAAGCAGATATGGAGATTTTATTAAAAAAAAATAATTTGTTATGAAGGAACCTTATTTAGTTCTATTATATTATTGTTATACTAATATTTCCAATCCAAATAAATTTAGAGAAAAACATCACCTTTTTTGCATTAATAATAATTTGAAAGGAAGAATTATTGTATCCAAAGAAGGAATAAACGGAACAATTTCTGGGAAAAAAAATGATTGTGAAAATTATATGAAAAAAATATATTCAGATATCAGATTTAAAAATGTTGAATTTAAGATTGCAAAATATCCTAAAAATGTATTTAATAAATTGAATGTAAGATTAAAAAAAGAGATTGTAAACTCTGGCATAAAAAATATTGACCCTAACAAATTATCTGGTAAGTATATAGAGCCAAAGGAGTTTAAATCTATTTTAAAAAATGATGATGACGACGTTGTTATTTTAGATATAAGATCTAATTATGAATATAACGTTGGTAAATTTAAAAATGCTATCACTCTTGATATTGAAAATTTTAGAGAATTTCAGGCTAAAATAGATGAACTAAAAAAAATTAAAGATAAAAAAATAATTACTTATTGTACAGGTGGAGTGAAGTGTGAAAAGGCAAGTGGTTTTTTATTAAAAAAAGGTTTTAAAAATGTATATCAACTTCATGGAGGAATTATAAAATATGGTATAGAGGAAGATGGTTATGACTTTGAAGGAAAATGCTATGTATTTGATAATAGATTAACTGTAAATATTAATAAATCTAATCCATCTGTTATTTCAAAATGTTATATAACTGGTGAACTTTCTGATAGAATGGTTAATTGTGCTAACCCAGAATGTAATATTCACGTGCCAATGTCACAAAATGGATCAAAATTATTTAAGGGTTGCTGTTCAAAGTCTTGCATGAAAAATGAAAAAATCAGGACTTATAATGGTTCAGGGAGTTATCAAAAATCTCTCAATGGATATAACCCTTTTATCGGTTATAAAAATAAGTCAAGAAAGATAAAAAGTTAAATGAAAATTTATTCCCAAATTACTTTTTGAGACATTTCATACCATTTGGGATACTCTTTTTCATACATAGAGTCAAGTTTGGATCTTTTTATTTTCATAGTGGGAGTCAAGATATTATTTTCAGTAGTCCAGGCATCTTTCATTATAATGATTTTTTCAATTTGTTCATGTTTATCAATTTGTTGATTTACATTTTCTAATGTTTTAATTAGTTTTTCTTCTAAATTTAATTTATTCTCTTTATTTGCGTTTTCTGAAAGTACAATTAAAGCAATTGGTTGGATTAAATTCATACCTGCTATACATATTTGCTCAATATCTTTATTTTTACTAAACTTCATTTCTATTGGGTTTGGTGCAACGTATTTTCCTTTTGATGTTTTGAAAATATCTTTAACTCTACCAGTAATTTTTAAAAAGCCATCTTGATCAATCTCGCCTTTATCTCCTGTATATAAATAACCGTTTTTAATAACTTCTTTTGTTTTTTCAGGTTCTTTATAATACCCCTCCATAACACATCCATTTTTCATAATAACTTCACCTTTTTCAGTAATTTTAACATCTGTATTTGGCATGGCTTTTCCAACATATCCAAACTTTATATTGTTAGGGTAATTTCCATGAGAACAAGCAGCATTCTCAGTCATTCCATAAGCTTCATAAACTAATATTCCCAATTTTTTATACCAATCTAGTGTAGAAACTGGAATAGCTGCTGCACCAGTAATGCATATTCTAGCTTTATTAAGTCCTAAAGCTTTTTGTATTATAGCTTTAAAAAGAGAATTTAGAATAGGTATTGATAAAATTAAATTAATAGTATTTTGAGAAAACTTTGATAGAATACCAGACATAAATTTTGACCATATTCTTGGAACACCAAAAAATATTGTGGGTTTTGTATATTTTAAATTATCAGAAAACGTATCTAATGATTCAGCAAAACTTATTGTACCGCCTGAAAAAATACCACCAAATTCAACTAAAGCTCTTTCTGCAATGTGAGATAATGGTAAATATGAAAAAAACCTTTCAGATTCCTCAAGAGGAACTATATTATTTAAGTTTTGTGTTGCAAGTGAAGCCGAATAAAACTTTAACACAACACCCTTAGGAATACCAGTTGTTCCAGAAGTGTAAATGATTGAAAAAATTTCATCAAGATTACTTTTAGGACTATCATTTATAGATGAGTGTGAATTGATTACATCTTCCCATGTTTCTATTCCAACTGTATTTGATAAATCATAATAACCAAAATTAATTTTGTTAATCGAATTGGGTATTCCTTTTTTTATTTCTTTCCAATCACTTTCTTCTAATTTTCCTATGAATACTAGCTTTGATTCACTATGGTTTAAAATATATTTTGTTGTCTCTGCGTTTACATTAGCATAAATTGGAACGGAAATATGACCACTCATCATAATTGCAAGATCAGCAATTATCCAATGAGCACAGTTTTTTGAAATAATAGCAATTTTTGAATTTTTTTTAAGATTTAAACTATTTATTTTATTAGCAATTTTTCTTGCTTGAACTCCCACTTCATTCCATGTATAAGTAATGTAATTACCATTTATTGGTTGAATTAAAAAATCTTCATTTCCTTTTTCATTTTCCCATTTATAAAAATTATCAAGTGGTGTTGTTATATTATTTTTATTCATAATAATTTAAATAATTAATTTATGACCATAATTTTCCACCAGATTCACTTAAAGGTATACATCCTTTAAAAGTTCCTGGAATTGGTCTGTAGTTTAATGCTTGTGTAACTCCTATTTTAGAATTAAAATAACCTCTAATTACTAATTTTTTTAAATCAATATAAAATGAGGCACTGTTACCAGATTCTTTTTTTTGAATTTCATTGAGTGTATTAATTTTTTCAATAATGTTTAATTTAAAGAATGATTTAGAAGAAAATTTTTTTATTTTATCATTAAAATTTGATAATTCTTCAATAAACCATTCTCTTTTATTTTTATTATATACATCACGAACATATGATTCTACAAATTCATGAACCTTAGCTTCTATTGCTCCAGGAATTTCAGTATTAGGAATTAAAGTATCAATTAATTCAAATATTAGATTTCCATTATCACTTGAAAAAAAATCTGATTTCCATTTATCTTCTCTTTTGAGAGGATTACAAGATTTTAAAACAACTACTGATGGGGTCAAAAGTAGTCCTGAAACCCATAAAGATGTATTTTTTAATAATTCTCTTCTTTTCATTTTATAAGTTTCCTTTTTTAAGTTCATTTATTGCAAAGTTTGCAGCTCTTGCTGTCAAAGCCATATAGGTTATAGATGGATTGACACAAGATGATGATGTCATACATGACCCATCAGTTACAAATACATTTTTACATGTATGAATTTGATTCCATCTATTTAAAACTGAGTTTTTTGGATCTTTACCCATTCTAGCTGTACCCATTTCATGTATTCCTAAACCCAATGCATATCTATTATCATATTTTTGAACATCTTTAAAACCACATTCTTCAAGCATTTCTGCCGCAGAATCAGCCATATCTTTTCTCATTAATTTTTCATTTTCTTTAATTTCTGTTTCAAAATTTACAGTTGGTAAACCCCATTTATCTACTATAGAATAATTAAGATACATTTTATTTTCGTGATAAGGAAGTACTTCTCCAAAGCCAAGTAAATTCATTGTCCATTCTCCAGGTTTTACAGCATTTTTAATAAGATCTTCTCCAGCTAAATAAGCTTCACTAGAACTAGACCAGTTTCCTCTACTTGCTCCTCCTTGATAGCCATATCCTCTTAAAAAATTCATTTTATTCTTTCCGACGTTTCTAAATCTTGGTAAGTAAGTTCCACTTGGTCTACCTTTTGTATAATACCTATCTTCATAGCCATCAATTTTAGCTCTTGCACCAACCAAAAAGTGATGATCCATAATATTATGACCTAATTCGCCAGAATCATTTCCAAGACCATTTGGAAACCGTTTTGATTTTGAATTTAACATGATTGAAGTTGAATTAATTGTTGAAGCACACACAAAAATTATTTTTGAAAAATATTCAATTTCTTCAAGTGTTTCTGAATCTCTAACTAATACTCCAATTGCTTTTCTTTCTTTTTCATCATATATAATTGAATGAACTATTGAATAAGGTCTTAGGGTCATGTTGCCAGAATTCATAGCATCTGGTAAACTTCCAGAATTACTGCTATAATATCCCCCAAATGGACAGCCTCTAATACATAAATTTCTTGATTGACATTTTCCCCTTCCATTAAAATTATTTTCATTTGCTGTAATATTAGCAAGTCTACCAGAAGTTAAGATTCTATCGTTATATTTTTCTTTAAGATTTTTTCTAAAATCTTTTTCAACACAATTTAGTTCAAATGGTGGTAAAAACTTTCCATCAGGTAGTTGAGAAAGCCCTTCCTTTCTTCCACAAATTCCAATGTATGTTTCTATATAATCATACCATTTTTCAATGTCTTTATATCGTATTGGCCAATCAATTCCTATTCCCTCCTTTAAATTTGCTTCAAAATCCAAATCACTCCATCTATATACATGTCTTCCCCACAGAAGAGATCTTCCTCCAACATGGTATCCTCTAATCCAATCAAAACCCCCTTTAACTTCATGATAAGGTTGATCAGTATCTTTTATCCACCAATGTTTTGTAGACTGTTTTACAGTATAGCCAGTTCTTAATTGTTTATCATAATCTTTTCTTTCTCTAGCAGCCAATTGATCAGCATATGGCAACTCCCATGGAGCTTTGTTCATGGTAGGATAATCTTTTATATGCTTAACATCTCTTCCTCTTTCTAAAACAAGAGTTTTTAAACCTGATTGCGATAATTCTTTAGCTGCTATACCACCACTCATTCCTGAGCCAATGACAATGGCATCAAATTTATTTTCATTTTGGAAGTTAAAATTTGTGGTCATCTTGAGTTTGATTCTTTAAATCTAAGAAAAAAAATCTTGATGTTAAAATCATATATATTTAATCTTAAAAAGATATAATTTTAAATTTTTAAACAAAATGATAAGTTATATT
>CACOMW010000037.1 GCA_902628365.1 uncultured Marinoscillum sp.
AAGAGCATAATACTCAAACAAACGATGGAGGTTTAGTATCTTTAATCATTGGTAGAGGAACAACGCAAAGCCCTGATTTATCAAATATAACTTGGTCTAATGATAAATATTTTTTAGAAGTATTTATTGATGGAAATTCACTTGGGAGTAATCAGATAATGAGTGTTCCTTTCGCTATGTATGCTACTAAAGCAGAAAACGGAATGACACAGGATCAAGCTGATGCCATTACTGCTAATACAGCTAAAGTAGGAATCACAACTGCCCAAGCAGCTGCAATTACTGCTAATACCGCTAAAGTGGGAATCACTAATAATCAAGCAGCTGCAATTACTGCTAATACCGCTAAAGTTGCTGGTGCTTCAGCTGCTGAGATTGGATATCTTGCTGGAGTTACTTCTTCAATTCAAACCCAAATAAATAATCTATCTGGTGGCGGTTCTGCTTCTAATATTAATAGCTTATCGGATGCTAAAGTAACCATACAAGATAGCACTTTTTATCTTGGAAATATTCCAGCAAATTCAACTGGAAAAAATAATACGGCGATAGGGATTACTAATTTAAAAGCAAATACATCCGGTTATGACAATGTAGCTATTGGTAAAGATGCTTTAAAAACAAATACAACTGGATATGAAAATACTGCAGTGGGATATAATGCTTTAAAAGTTAATACAACAGGATCCTTAAACACTGCTATTGGAGAAAGAGCTCTTGAAGATAATACGACAGGTGTAAGAAATACCTCAGTTGGAGTTGTCACCCTAAAAAGTAATACAACTGGAGTAAATAATGTTGGTCTAGGAATGGGTGCTTTATATGCAAATACAACAGGAGGACTTAATACAGCAGTTGGATATAGAAGTTTAAATGCTAATACTACTGCTGATGCTAACGTTGCTGTTGGAGAGAAAGCTATGCTATTAAATACTACAGGAGATGCAAATACAGCTGTTGGAACAAAAGCATTATATTCAAATACAACTGGAGCTAATAATACTGTTACCGGAGCCTTCTCATTGTTTGCCAATACCACGGGAACAGAAAATGTAGCGGTTGGAAAAAATGTTTTAAGTGCAAATACTACAGGAAGTTCTAATGTAGGAGTTGGAAATTATGCATTAAATTCAAATATTACTGGAGACAATAATGTTGCAGTTGGATTAAATGCTCTAACTAAAAATACAAATGATAATAATACAGCAATTGGACACGATGCCATGAAAGAAAATACATCAGGAGGTGGAAATACTGCTGTTGGGAATATGTCATTATCTTATAATACAACTGGAAGCGCTAATTCTGCGTTTGGAAAAGAAGCATTGTATAGTAGTACAACCAGTATGAGAAATACTGCTGTAGGATACTATGCTATAAGAGCAGTTACTACGGGAAGTAATAATACTGCCATAGGAAAAGATGCTCTGATGACCAATCAAACTGGTAATAACAATACTGCACTAGGATATAGAACTTTAGAACTAAGCACAGCTCACAATAATACAGCTGTTGGATATAAAGCTTTACTTAAAAATACTACTGGTAGTGGAACCGCTGTTGGATTTCAAGCTTTAAGTGGTAATACAACAGGGGTAGGGAATAGTGCTTTTGGTTTTGATGCTTTGCAAGCTAATACCTCTGGATCAAATAATCATGCTTTTGGAAATTACGCTTTATTACATAATACTACAGGAGATGGTAATGTTGCAATGGGTATTTATAGTTTAAAATCTAATACGACTGGAGAGTTTAATATTAGCATTGGTGGAAATTCATTAGGGGATAATAATGGAAGTTATAATGTCTCAGTTGGAACAGCTGCTCTTGAAAAAAATACAAGTGGAAACCATAGCATTGGAATAGGTCATTTTGTTTTAAACAAAAATACTACTGGTTCAAGCAATATAGCAATAGGAAGTCACGCACTAGAAAATAATACAAATGTAGGAAATCAACTTGCAATTGGATATGAAGCATTAAAGTCTAACACAACAGGTTTTGGTAATCATGCTATTGGATATCAAGCATTGAAATCTAATGTAGGTGGCAAATATAATCTTGCTGTTGGTGTATTTTCTTTAATTGCTAATACTTCTGGAGAATATAATGCTAGTTTTGGTACAGAAGCTTCGGGATCAAATACAACTGGATTAAAAAATACTGCTATTGGACATTATGCTCTTAGATTGAACTCAACAGGAAACGAAAATACAGCTGTAGGCTATAGAGCCTCCGCATTTCATAAAGGAACTAAAAATACTGCTGTAGGATTCGAATCATTAAGTTCAAGCGGTGAAGGAAATGAAAATACAGCTATAGGAAGTCATGCTTTAAAAAGTAGTACATCTGGACACAGCAATACAGCCGTTGGAAAAAGTTCATTAATGGATGTAATCACTGGACAATATAATACTGCAACTGGTGCTCATAGTTTAGAAAATACTACAGGAGGCCTTAATACAGCAGTTGGATATGGCGCTGGTGATGCGCTTACTTCTGGAACTAAAAATGTATATATTGGCCATGATGCTGAAGCAAGTGCGGGTAACGTACAAAATGAGGTTGCTATTGGTCAGGGAGTTACTGGTGCGGGAAGTAATACAGTATCAATAGGAAATACTAGTATAACAGCTATTAAGGGTCAAGTAGCTTTTTCAACTTACTCTGATAAAAGAATCAAAAGGAATATTAATGATTCCGAACTTGGATTGAATTTTATCATGAAATTAAGACCGGTTACTTATAAAATGAAAAATCCTGCTGATTATCCAAACGAGCTTTTAGAAGCGAGATTTAGAGATGTTCCAGGCAACGGACCATTTGTTGGTGAAGTTGAAAGACCAGCAGATGATGAAAACACGTATGATGGATTAATTGCTCAAGAAGTGAAAGAAGCTATGGATGAAGTTGGAGTCAATTGGAGTGGGTGGTCTAAAAATGAATCGGATGGAAAAGAAGGAGTGCAATATGGTGCGTTGACGATTCCTTTGATTAAAGCAATTCAAGAACAGCAAAAGCTAATTGAAAAGCTGGAAGCTAGAATTATAGAATTAGAAAATTCTAGACAAAAATGATGAATATTAATAACTTTACTAACTTTGCTTACTTATGAAAAAGGTATTATTATTTGCTTTATTAACTTTTATCTATAATTCTACTAATGCTCAAGAATTAATTTCTTCTTCTAGTGGGTATGCAGAAAAAGATGGAAACAAAATAACTTGGTCTATAGGAGAGGTAGTTATTGGAACTGTAGAAAGCGGAGATACAAAGCTTACACAAGGATTCCTTCAGCCTTTAATTATAGACATTTTTCCTACAGGAATAGAGGAAATGTATAGATTGGAAATGACAGCTTACCCAAACCCTGTATATGATAAAGTCATATTTAAAGGAGAAGACCCTACAGGAGAATATGATATAAGACTAGTTGATAAAACTGGAAAAGTTTTAGATCAAAAAGGCATAGACTATAGAGACCTTTCTTTAGATATGAAAAAATATAATTACGGAACATATTTTATTGAAGTTGTTCAAAAAGGAACCAATAAAAGAAGGATCTTTAGAATCATTAAAAGCTCAAAAAATAATTAAACTTTTCTGAATACCTCTAGACTATTTTCAAAAGAAGTGGGCTTATAATCCAATTCCTTTTTTGCTTTATCTAAAATAAAACCAGTTAATTCAGGTCTTCTTGCTTTTTGGTTTAATTGTAATGTCTTTATTTTATTAATTAGCGAGGCGTCCAAAGAAAAATAATCTGCAATAGATAATCCTATCTCATAATAATTTAACATCTCACTACCAGAAACATGGAAAACACCTAATACTTTTTTGTTTGCAGCAGAAATACATGCATTTGCAAGGTCATCAACAAACGTAGGCATTCGATGCTGATCATCAACTAAATTAACTGGGTTCCCATTTTCTAAACTCTGTTTTACATACGAAACAATATTAGACTTGGCATGAACTCCATAAACAAGAATGGTTCTTATTATTGTATGATCAAGATTATTTTCAACTATAACTTTTTCTCCTTCAAATTTACTTTTGCCGTAGTAACTAATTGGATTGGGATCATCTGATTCTATGTATGGGCCAGATGTCCCATCAAAAATATAATCTGTTGATATATGTATTAAATGAACATTAAATTTTTTGCATTTATCGACTAGATATCCAACTGCTTTCACATTTGTATTCCAACACAATTCTTTTTCAACCTCACATAAATCTACATCTGCAATCGCAGCAGTATTAATCAAAACATCTGGTTTATGAGTTTCTAAAACTTGATGAATCTGTTTTTCATTCGTAATATCCAAAGTTGTAGTAGCTAGGCCCTCTTGAGATCTAGCTGTTGAAATTATGTCATGTTCAGAGAAATTTAGCAATTCAAAAAGCTTTGAGCCTAATAATCCATTAACGCCGGTAATAAGAATTTTCATTGTCCAGCAGGATATTGATAACCATATGTTTTAGTTATAAAATCTTTTTTAACCATCTCAAGAGAAACTTTCATTTGAATATCTTCAATCGGTTTATTAGCCTGCCCTGTTTTAACTGCAGCAATCTTATCAATTACATCTAAGCCTTCCACTACCCTACCAAAAACAGTATATTCGCCATCAAGATGAGGACTGCCTCCTAAAGAAGAATAAGCTTCAAGCTTTTCAGGTAAAATATCAATAGAAGTAGAAATATCAAATTTTTCTTTTACCACATTTTTAAACTGCATTGCTAATTTCTGGGTTTCTTTACGATCGTTTTGAACTTTCAAAAATTTATCTTTTAAATCTGAATATTCAGGCTCCATAAAAAGTAATTGAATACCCTCATATAAAGACTGAATATCTGTTGATAACTCTTCTTTAGTAAAAATACTTCCATCAACTATATAAAATTGACATCCACTTGATTCCTTCTTTGGGTTGACGTTATCTCCCATTCTTGCAGCAGCCAATGCACCTTTACTATGAAAAAATTTATCATTAAATTCAGCAGGAATAGTATAATCAATTGCATTAGGATCGCCCTTTAAATTAACATCTCCTCCTTGAATCATAAAGTCTTTAATTACTCTATGAAAAATTGTAGAATTAAATTTCTCCTCTTTAGTTAGAGTAATAAAATTTTTTTTATGTAGTGGTGTTTCTTCAAATAAAATAGCTTTCATATCTCCGTAAGGAGTATTTATTGTTATTAATACGTCTTTTTCCATATCACATGAGATTATAATAAAAAGTAAGATATAAATTAGTTTTTTCATTTAAGCAATTTGTTTCATTTCATTAAATGCATTCGCAATTTCAATAGATAAATCTAGAAAGATTATTTTAGGATTTGCATTCCTTTCAAGAAATCTTATTGAATCATTTAATTCTAAGATGATTTTTTCTGTTTTTTCCTCATTCAAAGATTGAGAAAAGTTTTTAATGAATTCAGATTCCTCATCAACTATCCTAGACAAAGAAGAATTAATTTTTATGACAAAAGATTCTCTAATTAAGTTTAGACTATAAATAAGAAATGCTTTTTTATTTATTTTCGTTT
>CACOMW010000038.1 GCA_902628365.1 uncultured Marinoscillum sp.
ATTGACCAGAAAAACCACCTCCAGAACTAATACCTATATTTCCTCTATCCGAAGTATTTCCAGCCATAGCAACTTCACCTGCATTACTAATAGTAAGTTGAAATTTTTCACTTCTATCAAAATCTATAATAGACCAATTACCCTCACCCCAAACTCCAGGTGTTCCTGAATTATAAGTTGTTTTAACCCATGCAAAAACACTCATTTCAGAAATCGTATTGTTGATATTTAATGATTCTATATAAGCATAATGATTTGAACCATTAAAAGTAAAAAATCCATCAACAATTACACCAACACCATTATTATAACCATTTTGTAAATTATTTCTAAGAATTGCATCATGTCCGTTACCACTTAAATCAACTAATCTTGTTCCAGAACCAGAATAGGAATTAGGATTACCAACATCATAATAAATAGTTAATCCATTATTAATAATTTCACAAGATTCTCCAGAGTGAATTCCTTGAAATGTTGGCAGAGAAATTTGGCAAAGAGACTTTAGTGAAACAAATAATAAACTAATAATAATAATATAATTCAATTTCATTTAAATTAAATAATCAATAAAAATAAAATAATTTAAATTAATAATGAATCCAATACCCTTTGATCCTATTATTTGAAATCTCAAGAGTTGGAAAAGGAAGTTTAATGTAGCTTATAGAATTAAAAACTCTTTTAAGAAATTTTGAATTGGTATGAATTTTAGAAAAATCAATATCTAAGGATAAATAAAATTGTCTATGTCTTTTATATTCAGGGATTATAACCCCATTATATTTTGTTAAATTATCAAATTCACCAATCATACCATCAGCACCATATCCGACTGATAAAGCGAGCCAGTTTGGTATAAATTCAGATTTAATAAACTTATTTGGAGTAAGTGAAAACCAATACGTATAGCCATTATAATCATAAACCAGTTCTGAAATAAAGTTATTTTTACCCAAATAACCATTTGCATTCTGGGCATATATTGACCTTGAAAAAGTCAGTTTAGGTTTAATCCATTGCTCATCAAATACTTTTTGTTGTACAATAAAAAAAGTTGAACCTAACGCATTAGCAATTACATCCGATATAGAAAAGCCCCATCCTTCATAATATGCATCGAAAAATTCAATTGGCGCTTCTAAAATAAAACCCTGAGAGCCTCCAAATAATAAAGCTTTGTTTTCATTAATATTAGATTTTTTTAAAATTTTATAACCTACTAGACTTTCTAAATATGAAGCGTAAAAATGACCAAATTTATCTATTTGAAGCCAGCCTTTAAAATCATTATAAAAATGAAAAGGAACTCTTTGTTTATCACTATACCACTGAAATCTAAGATAAGAAATAGTGCCAGCCAAAACTGCTCCTTCAATAGCTAAAAATTTATATAATTTTTTTTTATTTATTTTATTAGAGGATGTATCATTTGAAATTATAAAATTATTTTTAGAAAATGAATTTAAATTGATGAATAGTAATAATACAATTAAGAGTCTTGACATTTAAAGTTATATTAATTAGAAAATCTTAATTTTAAAAAAAAACATATATTTGATATAAAAATAACCCAATATGAAAACTAATTTACTAATATTAATTTTATCATTTTATTTATTTAATTATGATTTAATTTCTCAAAAAAATATCTATCAGACCAGCAAAGCTTCAATTTTTGAAAATATAAATGTAAGAAATATTGGTCCAGCTAAAGTTTCTGGTAGAATAACAAAAGTAATTAAGGATTATACTAATTCTAATATTTGGTATGTTACAACTGCTTCTGGTAATGTGTGGAAGACTTTAAACTCTGGCACAACTTGGATTCCAATTTTTGAACATTATGGATCATACTCTATAGGCACAATTAGTATGGATCCAAAAAATCCAAATATTCTTTGGTTAGGTACAGGAGAAAATAATAGTCAAAGGTCAGTTGGATTTGGTGATGGAATCTATAAAAGCATCAATGGTGGAAAAACATGGGAAAATATGGGTTTAAAAACATCTGAACATATTGCAAAAATTATTATTGATCCAAATGATTCTGACAATATATATGTAGCATCACAGGGTCCCTTGTGGAGATCAGGAGGAGAAAGAGGTCTTTACAATTCTTCTGACGGAGGAAAAAATTGGAAAAGAATTCTACATATAAGTGAAAACACTGGAATTTCTGATGTTGTTATGGACAATAGTAATAATATTTTATATGCAAGTACATATCAAAGAAGAAGACATTTTGGAATTTTAGTTGCAGGAGGCTCAGAAGGTGGAATATTTAAATCCATTGACAAAGGTAAGACATGGAAAAAATTAAAAAATGGGCTACCATCTGGAGATATTGGAAGAATTGGACTTGCAATATCACCTCAAAAAGCAAATGTTGTCTACGCATTAATTACTGCAAAAAAAGAAACCAAAGGTTTTTATAGATCTGATAATTTTGGAGAGACATGGAAAAAAATGAGTGATTATCAGGTTGTTGACTCCCAATATTATGTAGAAATTTTCCCTGATCCTCATCAATTTGATAAGATATATTCTGTTGATATGAGATCATATGTTACAGAAGATGGTGGAAAGACGTTTAATAGAATTCCAGAAAATAAAAAACATGTTGATAGTCATGATGTAATTTTTGATATTAATGATCCTAATTATATCATGATAAGTTGTGATGGAGGAATTTATGAAAGCTTTGATAAAATGAAAACATGGAGGTTTATAGATAATCTTCCAATCATTCAATTGTATAGAGTTGGTATTGATAATAGTAAACCTTTTTATAACGTATACGGCGGAACTCAAGATAATGACAGTTTTGGAGGGCCATCGAGAACTAAAAATAGATCTGGAATTAGAAATAGTGACTGGTTTGTTACTACTGGAGGAGATGGTTTTCAAGTTAGGGTAGATCCAAAAAATCCAGATATTATATATACTATGTCACAATATGCAGGAATAATGAGATATGATAAGTCTAATGGAGAAAAAATAGGAATAAAGCCACAACCAGAAATTAATGAAGCAGCATTTAGATGGAATTGGGATTCACCTTTGATAATAAGTCCCCATAATTCAAATAGATTATATTTTGCTGCAAATTATCTTTTTCAAAGTGATAATAAGGGTGATTCATGGAAAAAAATTAGTACGGACTTAACAAGAAATGAAGATAGAAATAAGAAAAAAGTAATGGGAAAAGTATGGAGCGTGGATGCAATTTTTAAAAATGTTTTTACTTCCCCATTGGGTACAATAGTTGCTTTAGACGAATCAACATTAAGTGAAGGGTTTATTATTGTGGGAACTGATGATGGATTAGTTCAGATCACAAGAGATAATGGAACTACTTGGAAAAAACATGAAAATTTCCCCGGCGTTCCAGCAAAAGCATATGTTACTGATGTATTAGCTTCAAAACATGATATGAATACAATTTATGTTTCATTTAATTATCATAAATATGGAGATTTTAAACCATATTTAATTGTCACAAAAGATGGTGGAAAATCATGGAAATCAATATCAAATAATATACCTAAAAATAATTTTATTTGGACTATTGTGGAAGATCATATAAACCCTAATTTATTATTTGTTGGAACTGAATTTGGTATGTTTTATTCAATAAATGCTGGAAATTCATGGAATGAATTTAAAAATATTCCAACTATTCCTATAAGAGATTTAGAAATACATAAGGAAGAAGATGATTTGGTTGCTGCATCTTTTGGAAGAGGGTTTTTTATTGTAGATGATTATTCTGCAATTAGAGAGTTTTCAACAGATATACTATCAAAAGAAGGACATTTATTTTCAATTAAAGATGCTATTCAATATATCGTTGCAGCACCTGAGAAAACTGCAACTGGACATAACTTTTTTAGTTCTCCAAACCCTACATATGGACTCAAATTATCATATTATCTAAAAAGTGATCTTAAAAATAAATACGAAAAAAGAATTGAGGTTGAAAATTATAAATTTAAAAAAGGTGAAACTATTGATTATCCTACAAAAAAAGACCTCGAAGAGGAAGCTAAAGAAAAATCTCCAAAAACTTTATTAACAATTACTTCTGAAGATGGTAAAGTTATAAGAAGAATAACTGGAAAAAATAAAAAAGGGTATCATGAAAATTATTGGGATTTAAGAACATATAGTCATAGAAATATTGAAGAGGAAGAAGATTTTTCAGGTCCATTAGTACCGCCAGGAAAATATTTTGTACAATTAGAAAAATTTGAAAATAATATTTTTACAACTCTTTCAAAAAAATTTCCCTTTAATGTTATATCTATAGGAAGCAAATCCTCTCAAGAAGACAGAGAAAGTCTATTTCAATTTCAAATAAAATTTGATAAAATATTAGCTGATGTGGAAAAACTAAAAGATAATATTGATGATAAAATAAAGAAAACCAACGGTGAAATAAATAAATACATTAATTTAAGCAATCAAAAAGATTTGTCTGAATTAAATAATAAGAAGGGAAAGTTAATGGATTTAAGAATGGAACTTACAGGAGCTATAAGTCTTAATTATGCTGATGTATTCTCTGGTTCTCCTCCTTCCGTACAAAGAAGACTCGGGTCAATGAGTTGGGAATTATACAATACAACATCAAAACAGACAAAAACTCATGAAAGTACTTTAAATATATCTATAAAAAAATATGAAGATATATTAGATAGATTTAAAAAATTATAGTAGTTCTTTTAAAAATTTTGAGTCAATGTTACTGCCACACATTAAACATAAGACATTACTATTTTTAGGTATAGAAATTTTTTCATAAACCAGTGATGCAATTGTTACAGCTGCAGCTGGCTCTATAATTATTTTCTCATTTATTATTACTTGTCTTAAAGAATTTTTGATTTCACTCTCATTTACACACACTATTTTATCTACAAATTTTTTTATATATTTTAATGTAATATTTCCAGCAAAGGGAGCAGCCAAACCATCAGCAATAGTTGTATTTGATGATAATGATTCGGGTTTGTTTGAAATTAAACTTTTACTTATAACATTAGAGTTAGTAGGCTCTACACCAATAATTTTAATTTTTGGATTTAATGTTTTTAAGACTGCAGAAATACCAGAAATCAAACCACCTCCACCTACTCCAATAATAACATATTCAAATTTTTTTGAATACTCAAATATTTCCAAACCAATTGTTCCTTGTCCATAAATCACATGATCATCATCGAATGGGTGGATAAGAGTTAAATTTTCTTTTTTCATTATTTCCATACATTCTTCTAACATATTTTTTTTAGTTAAAACAACATTACCCCCATAATATTTAGTTGATTTTATCTTGGCTTTAGAAGCATTAAATGGCATGATAATTTTAGATTTTATACCTATTTCATTAGAAGCCCATGCTAAAGCTTGTGCATGATTAC
>CACOMW010000039.1 GCA_902628365.1 uncultured Marinoscillum sp.
AAGTCTTATTTTATTTTTTTTTTTTAAAATAATTTCGGAATTTAATTTCCATTTTTTGCTATTACCAATTAGACTTTCAAATGCAATATTATTTTTATATATTTTTTGAAATCTTAAGGAATAACTATCATTTATTTTATTTATTAACAATAATTCAATTTTTGCTCCTGTATCTTTTTTTATTTTAATTCTTCCCTTGATTACTTTAGTATCGTTGAAGAATAATATTGTATCACTTGGTAAATAATTTGTTATGTTATAAAATTTTGAATCAATTATTTTATCATTATTAAAAACAAGTAGTTTAGATTCATCCCTTCTTTTTAACGGATATGAAGCTATAATTGATTTATTATAGCTGTAATTATAATCATCTAGATTCATAAGTTACAATAATACAAAATAGATTAGGCTAGGGTCTTAATTTTCTAACTTCCGAGCCTGTTTTCCAAAATTCTGAATCTTTCAATTCATTTAATTCCTTTTCTAAATTCTTTCTATAATTTTCTTTTTTATTAGATTCAATAGTTATTCTAGCTTCTTCACCACTTTCAACAGAGTTATATAATTCTTCAAAAACAGGATAGACAGCATTTTTAAATTTTTTCCACCAATCTAATGCACCTCTTTGAGCTGTAGTAGAACAATTTGCATACATCCAGTCCATACCATTTTCAGCGATTAGAGGATATAATGATTGAGTAGCTTCTTCGACTGTTTCATTAAATGCTTCAGAAGGGGAATGTCCCTTTTTTCTAAGTATTTCATATTGAGCTGCAAACAAACCCTGAATGGCGCCCATTAAAGATCCTCTTTCTCCAGTTAAATCACTAAAAACTTCTTTCTTAAAAGTTGTTTCAAATAAATATCCAGATCCAACTCCAATCCCTAATGCAATTGCTTTCTCTCTAGCATTTCCAGAAACATCTTGATGAATGGCAAAACTAGAATTAAGCCCTTTTCCTTCTAAAAATAATCTTCTTAAGCTAGTTCCCGAACCTTTTGGAGCAACTAAAATTACATCAATATCTTCTGGCGGTATAATATTAGTTTGATCTTTGTAAGTTATCCCAAATCCATGAGAAAAATAAAGTGCTTTACCTTTTGTGAGATGTTTTTTAACTGTGTCCCACATCTCAATTTGACCTGCGTCAGATAATAAGTATTGGATTATAGTCCCTTTATTACAAGCCTCCTCAATTTCAAAAAGATCTTTACCCTCTACCCATCCATCAGAAATAGCTTTATCCCATGATTTTGAATTTTTTCTTTGTCCAACTATTACATTAAAACCATTATCTTTTAGATTCAATGACTGACCTGGTCCTTGTACACCATAACCTATAATAGCTATTATTTCATCTTTTAAGTACTCTAAAGCTTTATTTAATGGAAATTCCTCACGTGTAACTACTTCTTCAATAGTACCTCCAAAATTTATTTTTGCCATAATTTTTAATTTAAATGTTTAATTTATTTGATTTAGTTTTTTCTAGTTCTTTAATAAAGTTTACTGTTTTTCTTTTCTTTTTTGATAGTGCTACTCTTCCAGACCTAGCAAATTCTAAAATTTCACCAAATTTTTTAAGTTCATCATAGAGTTTTTGGGTTCCTACTTTTGTACCAGTTTTTTGAATAATAATATGGTCTTTTTCTATTTTTAAAATTTTTGCTCCATATTTTCTAATAATAATTTTTTCAACAAGATCGCCTTTTAAAAAAATTTTAGTAGATAATTTATATAAAGCTATTTCTTGATAGTATATTTCATGTTCCTCATAAAGAAATGCTGCTAACACATCAACTAATTTTCTTATTTGTTTTACAACTTTAGTTGCTGATTCTAGGCTTGAATGTACAACTATTGTAAATCTACTTACACCTGTAATCTCAGTAGTTGATACATTTAAACTATTTATGTTCATTTTTCTCCTATTAAAAATAATAGTTATATGATTTAATAGTCCAGCTTTATCTTCTGTTAATACAGATAAAGTGTACTCCTTAATTTTATTATCTGACTTTTTAAGTTGATATAATCCTTTCTTTTTCATTCTAATCTAATATTTGAAACAGATTCTCCTGATGGAACCATGGGAAAAACATTTTCTTCTTTCTCCACAATTACATTTAATAGATATGGTCCATCATATTCTATAAATTCTTTAATTACTTTATCTAAATCTTCTCTCTTTTCTAATTTTTTATTTTTAATTCTATACCCATCAGTAATTTTGTTAAAATTAGGATTTTTCATTTCTGTGAAGGAATATCTATTATCAAAAAATAATTGTTGCCATTGTCGAACCATACCTAAAAAATTATTATTTAGAATTAAGATTTTAACTTTTATATTGTACTGCGATATGGTAGCTAGTTCTTGAATTGTCATCTGGATTCCTCCATCACCAATAATAGCTATAACGTCTCTATTTGGATTACCAATTTTCGACCCCATTGCTGCGGGGAGTGCAAATCCCATAGTTCCTAATCCTCCGGATGTAATATTACTATTTGGTTCTTTAAATTTATAATATCTTGATGCTACCATTTGATGTTGTCCTACATCAGTTACAATTATAGATTTACCCTTTGTAAATTCTGATATTTTATGAATTACTTCTGCCATGGACAATTTATCATAAGAGCCATTTATTTCTTTATTAATTATTTTATCAAATTCTAGCTTATCACATTTTCTGAATTCATTAATCCATTTTTCATGACTATTTTTTTGTACGATTTTATTTAGATCTATTAAAGCTTCTTTAGCGTCTGCATTTATTGCTACATCAGTTTTTATAATTTTGTCAATCTCAGAAGGATCTATTTCTATGTGAATAATTTTAGCATTCACTGCATATTTTGTGGTATCACCAGTAACTCTATCATCAAATCTCATTCCAATAGCGATGATTAAATCTGCTTCATTTGTCTTTAGGTTTGGGCCATAATTTCCATGCATTCCTAAATATCCGACATAGTTTTTGTGATCACAGCTTACTGCAGATAATCCAAGTAATGTAGATGCTAATGGAATTCCTGTTATTTCTGAAAACTTAATTAACTCATTTTCAGCTTTAGAGAGTAGAACTCCTTGACCAACAAGAATTAGAGGTTTTTTAGCTTGATTAATAATTTTAGCTGCATCATTTATTTTCTCTGATTTCAAAACTGGATACGGATGATAGCTTCTTATCTTTTCACATTTTTTATATCTAAATTTTGTTTTTGAGAATTGAGCATCTTTTGTAATATCTATCAGTACCGGTCCAGGTCTACCTGATCCTGCTATATAAAAAGCTTTAGAAAGGATTTCAACAATTTCTGATGAATTAGTTATTTGATGATTCCATTTTGTCACTGGCATTGAAATTCCAATTACATCAGATTCTTGAAACGCATCTGTTCCTAATAAATTTGAAGGAACTTGACCTGTAATACAAACAACAGGAGTAGAATCAATTAAAGCATCATTTAATCCAGTAATTAAATTTGTTGCACCAGGTCCAGATGTTGCAAAACAAACACCTGTTCTCCCTGATACTCTTGCATAACCTTGAGCTGCGTGAATAGCACCTTGTTCATGTCTAGTTAATATATGATTTATTTTATTTACGTAATTATATAATGCATCATAAATAGGCATAATAGCTCCTCCAGGATATCCAAAAATTGTATCAACATTTTCTTTTAATAGACTTTTAATAACTGCTTCTGACCCTGAAATATTCATATTTTAAATATTTTAATCTGTAACACATCCTTCGGATGCTGAAGATACTGAATTGATATATTTTTTAATTACACCTTTATATTTATTATTAGAATGTAATTTTAAGGAATTTATCCTTTTATCAAACTCTTTTTTATCAATTTTAAGATCTATTTTATTATTTTTTGCATCAATAATAATTTTATCATTATTTCTTATAATACAGATGGGTCCCCCGTCATAAGATTCTGGTGATATATGGCCAACAACAAAACCATGAGATCCCCCAGAAAATCTCCCATCTGTGATTAGTGCTACGTCTTTGCCAAGACCTGCTCCAATCACAGCACTTGTTGGTTTTAACATCTCTGGCATTCCTGGTCCTCCTTTTGGTCCAGAGTTTTTGATAACTATTACATCTCCTTTCTTAACTTCATTTTCAATACCTTTTATAGCATCAAACTCATTTTCATAAACTTTAGCTAGTCCCTCAAAAATTTCGCCCTCTTTCCCTGTTATTTTTGCGACTGCACCTTCAGGTGCTATATTTCCATATAAAATTTGAATATGACCACTATTTTTAATTGGTTTTTCAAAAGATTTTATAATTTTAGAGTCTATTGAATCTTTAACACTTTTGAGATTTTCTTCTAGAGTTTTGCCTGTAACTGTTAGGCAATCTCCATGTAAATATCCATTCTCTAGCATATATTTCATCAGTACAGGAGTTCCACCCATATTATGTAAATCTTCCATCAGAAAATCACCACTTGGTTTTAAATTAGCAATAAATGGTGTCTTATCGCTGAAATTTTGAAAATCATTTAAGCTAACTTCAACCCCAACGGAGTTAGCCATAGCTATTATGTGAAGGACTGCATTTGTAGACCCTCCCAGAACCATTATTATTGATAATGCATTTTCAAAAGCTTTCCTTGTCATGATTTCCTTAGGTCTGATATCTTCTTTAAGGAGGTTATAAATTGATTTTCCTATATTTTGAGTTTCTAATAATTTATTATCGCTTTCAGCTGGATTAGATGAGCTAAATGGTAAACTCATCCCAAGAGCTTCAATAGCAGAAGACATAGTATTTGCGGTGTACATACCACCACAAGCTCCAGGTCCTGGAATACTATTTTTAATTATGCCTTTATATTCTTCTTCTGATATTTTACCTTTTATTTTTTGACCATATGCTTCAAATGCTGATACTATATTTAAACTTTTATCTTTATATCTTCCAGACTTAATTGTTCCTCCATAAACTAATATAGATGGTCTATTTAGTCTACCAATTGCTATCATTGCACCTGGCATATTTTTATCACATCCAACAACTGAAATTAAACCATCATAAAATTGAGCATTTACAATTGTTTCTATTGAATCAGCAATTATTTCTCTTGAAATTAAAGAGTAAGTCATCCCTTTTGTTCCATTAGTAATTCCATCACTAACTCCAATAGTATTAAAAATTAAACCAACTAAATTAGATTTTAAAACGTTTTTTTTAATTTGCTGAGCTAAAATATTTAAATGCATATTACATGGATTTCCTTCAAAACCAGTGCTAGCAATACCAACCTGAGCTTTTCTCATATCTTTTTCATTTAACCCAATTC
>CACOMW010000040.1 GCA_902628365.1 uncultured Marinoscillum sp.
AAAGCTATCAAATATTCTAAATAAAAATTTTGGTGCTTCTCCAAAAAATTTGATTCTAAAACAATATAGAAAAGGTTTTTCTAATCTTACCTACAATATTTTATGGAATAATAAGGAATTTATTTTGAGAAGACCACCTTTAGGTAAAGTAACAAAAGGAGGGCATGATATGAAAAGGGAGTATGATATTCTATCCAAACTATCAAACTGTTATGATAAAGTGCCTAAGACTTATTTATATTTTAATAATAAAAAGTTTTTAGACTATGATTTTTATTTAATGGAAAAAATTGAAGGAATTATTTTAAGACCTAATACTCCAAATGATTTAATGCCTGAAAAAAAAAAAATGGAAAACATTTCAAAAAAATTTATTAAGACCTTATCTGCTTTACATAAATTGGATTTTAATAAAATAGGTTTAAATAATTTTAAAAAAGGAAATGGATATTCCTCAAGGCAGATATCTGGTTGGTCAAATAGATATTTAAAATCAAAAACAAATGATATCAAAGAAATGAATTTTATTATTAATTGGCTATCGAAAAATCAACAATCTAAGGAAATTTTTTCTTTGATTCATAATGATTATAAATATGATAATATAGTTTTAAATAAAAATTATACAAAAATCTTAGGTATTCTTGATTGGGAAATGGCTACAATAGGTAATCCATTATTTGATCTAGGAACAACCTTAGGTTATTGGGTTCAAGAAAACGATCATCCGCTTTTAAAAAAAATATCATTAAGCCCAACAACTTCATCTGGGAATTTGTCCAGGACAGAAATTGTAAATTTTTATGAAAAATACTCAGAAATTCAAGTTAAAGACCCTGTATTTTATTATGTTTTTGGGTTATTTAAGATATCAGTAATTGTCCAACAAATTTATTTTAGATATAAAAGTGGTTATTCAAAAGATAAAAGATTTTCAAAATTAATTGATGTTGTAAAAGTTTGTTCTTTAGTTGCTTATCAAGCTATTAAAAAAAATAAAATTGATGACCTTTTTTGATTTTTAATTTTTTTGATTAATAATTATTAAATTCGCTACAATATTATGGATTTTTTTTTAGAAATTTTTACTCAATTTCAGACAACAATTTCTGATATACTTCAAGTTTTTAATAAACCAATATTTAAAATAGGGGAGTCTGAAATCAATATAGGTACTATTATCATATTTTTTCTAAGTTTTTATATTCTAATTTTTTCTTCAAAAAAAATTAGAAATCTTCTGCTATTTAAAATTTTAGCTAAATCTAATCTTAAAAAATCATTTAGAGAAACTATTGCTAATTCAGTGAGAGTTTTCATTTTATTAATTGGTACAATTATTATTATTCAAGCTGTAGGAATAGATTTAAGTGCGCTAAGTTTATTAGCTGGTGCTCTAGGTGTTGGTATTGGTTTTGGATTTCAGAAGGTAACTGATAATTTGATTAGTGGATTAACTATTTTAATTGAAGAACCTGTTAAAGTTGGAGATAGAGTTGAGGTTGGAGAAGTTACTGGAGATATAGTAAATATTTCTCTAAGATCAACAACTGTTCTCACTAATGATAATATTTCTATTATAGTTCCTAATTCAGAGTTTATTTCAACTAAGGTTATAAATTGGAGTCATAATAGTAGAGTTGTAAGATTTAGATATCCAATTGGTGTAAGTTATGGTGAGGATCCAGAAAAAATAAGAGCTTTGTTGTTGGAAGTTGCAGATGAAAATCCTAATGTACATAAAGAACCAAAATCTAAAGTGTTTTTTGAAGGATTTGGTGATAGCGCGTTAAATTTTAGTTTAGGTATTTGGACATCATCACATGTTGATAAACCTGAGGTTATTAAAAGCGAAATATATTTTGCTGTATTCAATAAATTTAAAAAGAATAATGTATCTATACCTTTTCCTCAAAGAGATGTTCATATTAAATCAAAAGAATAATGAATCTATTATTATGTTTATTTTTATCTTTTATAAATTCCGATATGAATTCACAGGAAAAAAATTACTTCTATGAAATAAAAAAATTTGATGAAAACTATTCTAATAAGGCAATTGTTTCCAGATTTGTTCATAGTGTTGGTTTTAGATACTATTGGGCTACTGAGGGATTGAGAAATGAAGATTTAAAGTATAAACCCTCTGATTCTGGCATTAATACTAGAGAAACTTTAGAACATATTTATGGATTATCTATCATGATTCATAATGGTTTTCATAATAAAGAGATTGAAAGATCAAGATCTTATCCTGATTTGTCTTACGATGAATTAAGACAAGGTACCCTTGATTTTTTAGAAAATACTGTAATTCTTCTTGAGAATTATTCCGGTGATGACTTTGAAAATTCTAAAGTTATTTTTGGAAAACAGAAATATGATATTTACAATTTATTTCATGGACCTATATCAGATGCTTTATACCATATTGGTCAAGTAGTTTCATACAGAAGATCTTCTGGTAATCCTATCCCTAAAGGTGTAAATCATTTTATGGGAATTAAAATGTAGTTTTATAATTTTTTTTATTTTATTGCTGATATACCAGTTATTTTTTTTCCAATTATTAGTGTATGAACTTCTTCGGTTCCCTGATAAGTTATTAATGCTTCAAGATTATTAATATGTCTCATTATTGGATATTCGGCTGTTATACCCATTCCACCTAAAATTGAACGAGAAATTTTTGCTACATTACAAGCCATTTCAACATTAATTTTTTTGGCCATAGATACTTGTTCAAATGATGCGCGATCCTCATCTGCTAATAAACTTAGCCTCCAAACTAATAATTGGGATTGTGTAATTTGAGAAAGCATATCAACAAGTTTTTTTTGAATTAATTGATAAGAGTTAATTTTTTTTCCAAATTGTTCCCTCTCATTTGTATAATTCAAAGCAATTTCATAACACTCCATTGCTATGCCTAATGATCCCCAAGCAACACCAAATCTACCAATATTAAGTCTATCATATAAGTCTTTCATATTATCAGTTATGTGTAACAAATTTTTCTTTGGCACTACCATATTATGAAATATTAATTCTCCTGTTTCTGAAGCTCGAAAAGACCACTTCTTATTTATTTTAGCTGTTGAAAATCCTTCAGTTCCCCTTTCAACAATAAATCCAGCTAATTTATTGTTTTCTCCTTTAGCCCATACTATGGCTATATCACAAATTGGTGCATGACCTATCCACATTTTTGATCCATTTACAATATAATGATTTCCTTTCTCCTTAAAATTAGTTTTCATAGAAAATGGATCAGAACCATGATTAGGTTCTGACATTCCAAAACTACCCACTAATTCACCTTTTGCTAATTTTTTTAAATATTTTGATTTTAAATAATCATTTCCAAATTTGAATATAGTATTCATCACGAGACTTTGAACTGAACTTAATACTCTTAATGATGAGTCTCCTCTTTCAAGTTCCTGCATCATAAGACCGTATGATGTAAAGTCAATTTGAGATCCTCCAAATTCAATTGGTAGAAATCCTCCAAAACCTCCCAAATTAGCTAAACCCTTAATCAATTGTTTTGGGAATTTACTTTCTAGTGCAGCGTCTTCAATTATATTTGATACATTATCTTTTACCCAAGATTTTACTGAATCTCTGATTAATATTTGTTCTTCTTTTAATAGAGAATCTATGTCATAAAAGTCTGTTGAATTTGATGTTTTTTTTGTCAATGATTTTAATTTTAAAATTTTTATAAAGTTATTATTTATAATTATTCTAAATAGTTTATTTTACAAAAAATTTATTAACATGTCAAATAAAAATATTGCAATAATTTATGGTTCAGATACTGGTACAACTGAAAATATAGCTATATCTATTCATAAAAAGATTGGTGAGAAAAAAGTGGATTTATTAGAAGTTAATAGAGTTTCTCCCGATGATTTTAAAAAATATAAAATTATTTTATTAGGTGTTCCAACCTGGCATTTTGGTCAGTTACAGAGTGATTGGGATTATTTTTTGCCAGATTTTAAGAAAATCGATTTTAGAGGAATTAAAACAACATACTTTGGATTAGGAGATCAGTTAGGTTATCCTGATAGTTTTGTTGACGGCATTGGAATTTTAGCCAAAATTGTTTTAGAAAATGGGGGTGAAGTTTTCGGAAGTTGGCCAACTGATGGTTATGATTTTGATGAATCTTTAGGTGTGAATTCAGACGGTGATTTTTATGGACTAGTTATCGATGATGATAATCAACATGAAATGACAGATGAAAGGATTGATAAATGGTTATCACAAATTAAAGACCAATGCGTTTAGCACCTCCAGTTATTAATCCCTTAACCATCCTAACCAAGATACTTATATTAGTTTTTATCAACCCATTCCCATTTTTTTTTAATGTATTCCCTTAACATTAAAAATATTTAATTTATTCAGTTTGATCAGGAGCTACTGCCATAACTAATCCAGTTGCATCTCCAAAATCTCCAGAATTAATAATTTTTCCTTCATCATTAAATGTAAAGTAATGATACATGTATATCTCAAAACTTTTTCCTGATTCTGTATTAGTACCAGTCCAAGTACCATATGTTCTAACACTACCGTTTAATTGTCCAGTTTCAGGGTCAACTCCTGGAAGGTAATTTTCAGGTGTATATTTTATGTTTTCCATTGCATCTTGCCACCCTTTCATATATTCAATTGTTGCTTTTTTATCCATAGCGGGTGCTCCATAAAAACAACTTCTCCATTCAACATCTTCACTCATCATTTCAGCACAACCTTCTAAATCTTCAGAAGTAAATGTTGTAAACCAATTTTTAGCTAATTCAACATTTTTTTCAAAATTTGGATTTTGTTGTTTCTGATTACAAGAAATTACAATGCATAGTAACGATAATATGATTATTTTTTTCATTTTAATTAATTTTAGATTTATAAAATTTTAGTTTATACAATCTACAATTATATATACAAAATTCAAAAAGTGTGGAGGATGATTAACTAATATAAAATAATCATGTGGGCCCACCAGGACTTGAACCTGGGACCTACCGGTTATGAGCCGGGTGCTCTAACCAACTGAGCTATGGGCCCTTAGGATTAATAACTTATCCTAAATTATTGTTTGCAAATTTAAGTTTTGTTTTTCTTATATTCTAGAAGCATGCTTTAAATTTATGATCAACTTATTATTTTTTCCAAATTGTTTTAACTTCACTATTATGAATAATAAAATAACAACATTAATTTTTGATTTAGGTGGAGTTATAATTAAT
>CACOMW010000041.1 GCA_902628365.1 uncultured Marinoscillum sp.
ACGAAGGAGTTTTTTCAGAAGAAAAAGGACTTAAAGCTTTATAACTTGAACCGCTTTTTTTTCAAATTTATAAAGTCACTGACAACCTCTACAATATCTATTCGTTCTTTAATTTGCAAAATTGTTTGTTCGTCGATCATAATTTAATACAAACTTAATTTAATCATTTTTTTAAAAAGATATTAAAAAGTAAATTACAAGAAAATATATTTTTAAACAATGAAAGATATAGATGTTCTGAATGTTTTAAAAAATGTTATAGATCCTGATATAAAAAAAGATCTTGTAACACTTAAAATGATTGAAAATATTAAGATTAATAGAGATAAGGTTAATTTTGATATTAAATTAACTACACCTGCATGCCCTTTAAAAGAAAAGATTAAATCCGATTGTATATCTAGTTTTAGAAAATATTATCCAAATATTAAACCTATTATCAACTTCACATCTGAAGTGATTAATTATAACCAAAAATCAATAGTAAAAAATATTAAAAATATTATTGCAGTTTCATCAGGTAAAGGAGGTGTTGGAAAATCAACAATTTCATCAAATTTAGCTGTTGGTCTTGCAAAATTAGGTGCTAAAGTTGGTTTAATTGATGCAGATATTTTTGGACCTTCCATTCCAACAATGTTTAATTGTGAAAATCAGCAACCTCAGATTAAAAAAGTAAATAATAAAAATATTATAATTCCTATTACACAATATGGAATAAAATTACTTTCAATGGGATTGTTAATTCCAAAAGATAAAGCTGTTATTTGGAGAGGGCCAATGGCAAGTTCAGCATTAAAGCAATTTATTCTTGATGTAGAATGGGAGGAATTAGATTATCTATTAGTAGATTTACCTCCAGGAACAAGCGATATACATATTACATTAACTCAAAATTTTCCAATTTCAGGTGCTATTATTGTAACAACTCCTCAAAAAGTTTCTGTTAATGACGTTAAAAAATCCATATCCATGTTTAATCAAAAACAAACTAAAATTCCTATTTTAGGTGTTATTGAAAATATGTCATATTTTTCACCTAAAGAATTACCTAAAAATAAATATTATTTATTTGGTAAAAATGGAGGAAAAGATGTTGCTAATAAATTTGATTTAAATTTTATTGGAGAAATTCCAATTGATGAAGAGATAATGAATAGTAGTGATAATGGTTTTCCTATTGTCCTTAAAGAAACTAATGTTAGTGAAAAATACATAGATATTTGTAAAAGTATTGCAAGACTAATTGTAGTAAATAATATAAAATAATATTATATTCTATAAATTACATTAAAATGAATAATAGAAGTCTAATTGAAAAAGTTGAAAATGCATTGGATGAAATAAGACCTTATCTAAATAAAGATGGAGGGGATATCAAGGTAGTTTCAATAGATAACAATAATATTGCTAATGTAGAGTTATTGGGAAATTGCGAAAGTTGTCCTATGTCACCAATGACCTTAAAACTAGGTGTAGAAGAAGCAATAAAAAAAAATGTACCTGAGATAAAAGGAATCAAAACAATTAATTTTTCTAATTAAATAAGTTTTACTTTACTAGTTTATTAATTTTGAATAAACAAAAATTTTGAAAAATAAGAATATTGCTATTTTAATGGGTGGTTATTCTTCTGAATATGAGGTTTCAATTAGAAGTGGAAATGAAGTTTACAAAAATTTAAGCTCATTTAAATACAATCTTTTTAAGGTAATTATAACAAAAGAGAAATGGTATTGTATTGATAAAAATGAGAATAAATATTCTATAAATGTTAAAAATTTTTCTGTTAATAAACCTAAAATAGAGTTTGATTATGTTATAAATGTTATACACGGAAGTCCTGGTGAAGATGGTCTTATCCAGTCCTATTTTAAAATGCTAAATATCAAACATAGTTCATCAGAATATTTTCAAACTGCACTTACATTTAATAAAAGTGAGTGCAAAAACTTTTTAATAAAACATAATATTTTAACACCAAAATCAGTTTTACTAACTAAAAAAATCAATATAAATATTAAAGAAATTTTAAATATAACAGGAATTCCTGTTTTTGTGAAGCCAAATAAAGGTGGGTCTAGTTTTGGAATATCTAGAGTAAAAAATATTGATAAATTAAAAAATTCAATTGAATATGCATTTAAAGAAGATAATGAAGTGATTATTGAGCAAGAAATTAAAGGAAGAGAAATATCAGTTAGTGTTATCAAAATTAAAAATAAAATTATTGCTTTGCCCCCAACTGAAATTGTAACACAAAATGATTTTTTTGATTACAATGCAAAATACAAAGGAGAATCAGATGAAATAACACCAGCTCATTTGACTAAAGATCAAACTGATTTTATACAAAAATTGAGTAAAAAAATATATAAAATATTAGATTTAAAAGGTTTTTCAAGATCTGATTTTATTTTAAGAAATAATAATTTTTACTTTCTAGAAATAAATACAAATCCTGGATTAACAAAAGAAAGTATTTTACCACAACAAGCAATATCTTATGGTATTTCTTTAAAAGAATTATTTAAAAATTTAATAAATTAATAAAAATTGATCAAGATTTTTAAAAATATTATTTACATAATTATTACTTCAGTTGTAATAGTAATGGTTTTATTTTATCTATATTTTCCAATTATAACTAATCATGGAGAAACTATAACAGTTCCAGACCTTAAAGGAGTAAATTATGATGAAATTGATGATTATTTAACTCAAAGAAATCTAAAATATGAAATAATTCCCGATTCAAGTTTTACAACAGATTATCCTCCTTTAAGTGTAATATTTCAAAATCCAATTGTAGGAAATAAAGTAAAAGAAGGTAGAAAGATTTATCTAACTTTAAATTCAATTCAACCACCAAAAATCAAAATGCCAAAACTGATCAATGGATCAGTAAAAAACGCTCAATTAATTTTAAAAACATATGATTTATTTTTAGGTAAAATTAATTATGTACCAGATATGGCAGCTAATGCTGTAATTCAACAATATCATAATGGTGATATTATTCAAGGTGGAGATCTTATTTCCAAAGGTTCAACTATTGATCTAGACATAGGAAATGGAATGGGAAATCAAATTTTTGAAATCCCAAATTTAATTGGTTTAGATTTAGAAGAAGGAAAGTTCACCATTCTTGGTTCTGGGTTATCAATTGGAGAAATATATTATAAAAATGAAGGTAAATTATTTATTGATATAATAAATGAAGATGGAGATGAAGAAATAAAAGAAATTAATGCTAAGGATGGAATCATATTTAAGCAATATCCAGAATCTCCAAAAAAAATAAAAATTGGAAGAAAAATAGATATGTGGGTTGTGAGAGATTCTTTAGCAATTAAATAAATTTTAATTGAAATATTTTAAATATTTAATTTGTATATTATTAATATTATTCAACAACAAATATTTATTTTCTCAATTTATAATAAAAACGATATCTTCAGATATTTCCAATACTATTAGATATAGTAATGAAAAAATTGATACTGTATTATTGCCTTTTTTTGATGACTTTTCATCATATAATGATACAATACTGAAAAATAATTTTTGGAGTAATTCAAAAAGTATATTAATTAAAGATTTACCTGATAATAAATCGCCTAGTATTGGAGTAGCTGTTTTTGATGGAATTAATCAATATGGAATTCCTTATAATGAATCTAGTGAATATACAGGGTTAGCCGACACACTTTCTTCAAATTTTATTAATCTTGAAAGTTTTTCATCAAAGGATAGTATTTATTTAAGTTTTCTATGGAAAATCAATAATTTTTCAGAATTTCCTGATGATAATGATTCAATTAGATTACAATTTCTAAATAAAGAAAATAATTGGGAAACTATTTGGAAAACTATTGGAGTTCAATCAAATCAAAATGAATATTTCAAACATGAAATATTTCATCTAAAAGAAAAATATCTTCATAATAATTACAGATTTAGATTTCAAAATTTTGGCAAATTAAATGGTCCTTTTGATAGCTGGGTGATAGACTATATTTATTTAAATAGTAATAGAAAATCAAATGACACAATATTTATTGATAGAACTTTAACATATAAACCTAAGAATATTTTTGGATCATTCACTTCAATTCCGATGGAACATCTTGTAAATAACTCAGATTTATTTTTAGATTCTATTAATGTTGGATTTAATAATTTAAATAATCAAATTCAGCCAATTGAATTCAGTTGTATTATTTATGATTTATTTAATAATTCAGTAGTTGATACTTTAAGTTGGGAAGAACCTTTAAATCCAATAGCCCAAGGTTTTGAAAGAAGAATACTTTCAACTAAAATTCTAGCTAAAGAAAAAATTCCACTAAATAAAGATTCTCTTAGCTTAAAAATAAAATTCTATATAAATTCTGGAGATACAATTATTAATGGAATAGATTATAGAATTAATGATACAGTTTTTAATATTAATAAAATAAATGATTATTTATCTTATGATGATGAAAAAGCTGAATTTGCAGCCGGAATTAATCAAGAAGATGGTGAGGTTGTAGTCATGTATATCTTAAAACAAGTAGATACAATTACTCATATAGATCTATATTTTCCAAAAATCTACCCTATAAGTGATAATAAAAAATTAGAACTTGTCCTTTATAAAAAGTTGAATGAAAATAGAATTAACTTAATTACAAATAATCTAATTAATATAAGCAGCAATAATAATTATAACTCATTTAAATTAATATCTCCATTAATTGTAAACGATACTATTTACATAGGTTATAAACAATTTGATGACGATTTTATACCTATAGGTTTAGATAAAAACAATAACAATTCCGATAAAATATTTTTTAATACTAATGGGTCGTGGGAACAAAACAATTTAATAAATGGAAGTTTAATGATAAGACCCAAATTTTCAAGAGTAGAAAACTTTATTACCAAAACA
>CACOMW010000042.1 GCA_902628365.1 uncultured Marinoscillum sp.
TTGAAATAAATAAAAATTCAATTGAAATGTATAGAAAATATGCTCAGGCATTTGCATGTTTAACAATGTTTTTAATTGGAGCACCTCTTGGTTCATTGATTAAAAAAGGAGGATTAGGTATTCCAGTGATAATTTCTATATTTTTTTATTTACTTTATTATTTTCTTAATATTTTAAGTTTAAAATGGGCAAGGGAAGGTATATTATTACCTGAATATGCTGCATGGGTATCAAATTTTGTTCTTTTTCCAATTGGTTTTTTCTTTTTATATAAATCAAGTAAAGATTCAAGATTAATAGATTTTGATTTTTACTTAACATATTATAAGAAGTTTTTTAAAAAATTTAAGAGAACATAATTAATTCATAAAAATTTTGATACAAACAATTATTAACTAATTTTGCCAGAATTAAATTTTTAAAAAAAAACTTTGGCTAAGCATGTATTTAACAAAAAAAAATAAAGAAGATTTATTTAAAAATCATGGTCGGTTAAAGGCAAAAAATGATACAGGATCTGCTGAGTCACAAATTGCTTTATTTACACACCGTATTAATCATTTAACCAATCATTTGAGAACAAATAAAAATGATCATTCTTCTCGAATGGGTTTAATTAAGTTGGTTGGTAAAAGAAGAAGTTTATTAAATTATCTCTCCTCTAAACATATTGATAGATATAGATCAATTATATCTGAATTGAAGATTAGGAAATAATATTTCAGTAACTTCTGAGTTAGCATCCTTTTTATAAATACTATATAAATATGAAAAATAATATTAAATCAGTTTCTACCAAGTTTTCTGATGGTAGAGAAATTAAAATTGAAACTGGAAAGCTTGCAAAACAAGCTGACGGTTCTGTAGTGCTATCCATGGGTAAAACAATGATTTTAGCTACTGTTGTTTCAAATAGTGAAGCAAAAGAGGATATTGATTTCCTTCCATTGTCAGTAGATTACCAGGAAAAATTTGCATCTGCAGGAAAAATTCCTGGAGGATTTTTAAAAAGAGAAGGAAGATTATCTGATCATGAAGTTCTAATTTGTAGATTGGTAGATAGAGTATTAAGACCTATGTTTCCAAGTGATTATCATGCTGATACTCAAGTTATGTTATCTTTGATTAGTGCTGATCCAGAAGTACTTCCTGATAGTTTAGCTGCTCTTGCTGCTTCAGCTGCATTAAGTGTTTCAGATATACCATTTAATGGACCAATAGCTGAAGTTAGAGTTATTAAATTGAATAATGAATATATAATCAATCCAAATCAAGATCAAATTGATAAAGCTTCTTTAAATTTAATTGTAGGAGCTTCAAAAGAGAATATTTGTATGGTAGAAGGAGAAGCAAGTGAGGTTTCTGAAGATGAAATTATAGATGCTTTAAAAGTTGCTCATGAATCCATAAAAAATTTATGCGATATTCAATTAAAGTTACAGAAAGATGTTGGTAAAGAAATTAGAGAATATTCTCATGAAAAATCTGATGAAGTGTTAGAAAAAGATATTTATGAAAATGCATTTGATAGAATTTATAAAATTGCTAAAAAAGGGATATCTGATAAAAAGAAGAGAAAAGAAGAGTTAAAAGCCGTTAAGGATGATTATCTATCAAAAATTGATGAAAATGAAGATTTTGATGAGTTTTTATTTAATAAATACTTTCATGATGTAGAAAAAAAAGCAATTAGAAATGCTGTGCTTGATACAAAAGTTAGATTAGATGGAAGAAAACTTGATGAAATTAGAAATATTTGGACAGAAGTTGATTACTTACCAAACGCACATGGATCCTCCATTTTTACTAGAGGAGAAACTCAATCATTATCAACTGTTACATTAGGAACGAAATTAGATGAGCAGATGATTGATGGTGCAATGAATAGTGGTTATAATAAATTTTATTTACACTATAATTTCCCTGGTTTTTCAACAGGTGAAGTCAGACCAAATAGAGGGGCTGGAAGAAGAGAGATTGGTCATGGAAATCTTGCTTACAGATCGCTAAAAGGTGTTTTACCTTCTGAAGAAGAAAACCCTTATACAATTAGAATAGTATCAGATATTTTAGAATCTAATGGTTCTTCTTCAATGGCTACAGTATGTGCAGGAAGCCTTGCATTGATGGATGCAGGAATTAAAATAGACAAACCAGTTTCTGGTATTGCTATGGGTATGATCTCTGATTCAAATAGTAATAAGTATGCAATTTTATCAGATATATTAGGTGATGAAGATCATTTAGGTGATATGGATTTTAAAGTTACTGGTACTAAGGATGGTATTACAGCTTGTCAAATGGATATAAAATTAGATGGCTTATCATATGAAGTTTTATCAAAAGCTTTAAATCAAGCCAAAGAAGGAAGACTTCATATTTTAAAGGAAATGCTTAAATCAATTGATAAACCTAGAGCTGATTTAAAACCTCACACACCAAGATCATTTAAATTAATTATTGCAAAAGATATGATTGGTGCTGTTATTGGTCCTGGTGGAAAAATTATTCAGGAAATTCAAAAAGAATCAGGAGCTACAGTTTTAGTTGATGAGGTTGATGATAATGGTGTGGTAAATATTTTTGCTTCTAATCAAGAAAATATGGATGCTGCTGTTGAAAAGGTCAAAGCTATTGTGGCATTGCCTGAAGTTGGTGAAGAATATATTGGAAAAGTTAAAAACATTATGCCATTTGGTGCTTTTATTGAATTTATGCCTGGAAAGGATGGTTTATTACATATTTCAGAAATTAAATGGGAAAGGTTAGAAAGTATGGATGGTGTTCTTGAAGAAGGTGAAGAGATAAAAGTTAAACTAATTGAAATTGATAAAAAAACTGGAAAATTTAGACTTTCTAGAAAAGTTTTAATTCCAAAACCCGAAAAATAATTAATATTACAATTTAAATATTATGAAAAATGATATTATTGATTTATTAATTATTGGTTCTGGGCCAGCTGGATATACTGCTGCTATTTATGCCTCTAGGGCAGGTTTAAATCCTATCCTTTATCAAGGAAAAGAACCAGGTGGTCAGTTAACCATTACATCTGATGTTGAAAATTATCCTGGTTATCCTAATGGTATTCAAGGACCAGAAATGATGATAGATTTTCAAAAGCAAGCAGAAAGATTTGGAACTATTGTTAAAGGTGGTTTTATTAAATCTGTTGATTTTTCTAAATATCCATTTGAAATTATTGATGATAATGACAAGATTCTAATTGTAAATTCAGTTATTATTTCAACTGGTGCTTCAGCTAAATGGCTTGGATTAGAATCAGAAAAGAAATTTAATGGAAATGGTGTTTCTGCATGTGCTGTTTGTGATGGTTTTTTCTTTAAAGATCAAATAGTTGCTGTAGTAGGAGGTGGAGATACTGCAGCTGAAGAATCTCTTTATTTATCTAAAATAACAAAAAAAGTTTTTCTTATTGTTCGAAGAGATGAATTGAGAGCCTCTAAAATTATGCAAAAAAGAGTTTTTGATAACAAAAATATTGAAATCATTTGGAATAGTGAGGTAAAGGATATTTTCGGAGATGATAAAGTTGATTCAGTTTTGGTTTTAAACAATTCAAATAATACTACATCAAAATTGAATATTTCTGGTTTGTTTATAGCGATTGGTCATAAACCAAATACCGATATATTTAAAGATTATATTGATTTAGATGATAATGGTTATATTTTAACCAAACCAGGTACTACTCAAACTAATATTAAAGGTGTTTTTGCTACTGGTGATGCTCAAGATAAAATATATAGACAAGCTGTTACTGCAGCTGGTTCTGGTTGTATGGGTGCATTAGAAGCTGAAAAATTTTTATCTGAAAACAACCTATCATGAAATTAGATATTTTAGTTATTATGGCTCATCCAGATGATGCTGAGTTATCTTGTTCTGGAACTATTATTTCTTCTGTAAAAATGGGTTTAAAAGTTGGAATGATTGATTTAACTAAAGGTGAATTAGGAACTAGAGGTAATGAAACTATAAGGATAAAAGAAGCGAATAATTCTGCAAAATTAATGCAAGTTGAATTTAGAGATAATCTTAATTTAAAAGATAGTTTATTTAAAATATCTAATAAAAATAAATTAAAAATTGTTCAAAAAATTAGACAATATAGGCCAAATATTGTTATTACAAACTCAATAAAAGATCGTCACCCTGATCATGAGAAAGCATCTAATCTTGTTAATGATGCATGTTTTATTTCTGGTTTACGAAAATTCAAATCAATGCAAGATGATATTTATCAAGAAAGTTGGAGACCAGAAATTATATTATTTTCAATACAAGATAGTTATGTTGAACCTGATTTTATAATTGATGTTTCTAAATATTTCAAAGATAAATTGAAAACAATATCTTGTTTTAAAAGTCAATTTTATGATTCAAAATCAATTGAACCAAAATCCTATATTTCATCAAAACATTTTATGAAGTTTATAGAGTCAAGATCAATTGAATTTGGACATGCAATTGGTGTAGATCATGGAGAAGGATTTAAAAGTAGTAAAAATATTAGAATCAATAATATTTATAATATATTAGGGAGATAATCTAATTATTTCCCAGTTTTTATTGATTAATTTGTAGCAAATTCTATCATGTAATCTTGATTTTTTTCCCTGCCAAAACTCGATTTTGTTAGGTACTACAATATATCCTCCCCAAAAATTTGGTTTTGGTATTATTTGAACTGATTTGAATTTTTTTATCATATTTTTATACTGATTTTCCAAAACGAATCTATTTTCTAATTTTTTACTTTGATTTGAAACCCAAGCAGAAATTTGAGAATCTCTTGGTCTTTTATTGAAATAATTTTCAGAT
>CACOMW010000043.1 GCA_902628365.1 uncultured Marinoscillum sp.
GATCTGAATGTGTATAACTTGTTAACAAATAGTGAATATAAATTTCCAACTAAACTCCCTAATGGTAAATATAGAATACCTTAATTTTATTTAAATTGCATAATTAATGAAACTAATTATGAAATATTTCAAACTGATATTGGCTATAAATCTTATTTTTTTATTTGAAGGTTATAGTCAAATTCAAGATTCTGTTAAGCAAAAAGATAGTTTTTTACAAAAACTAGAAGGCTTATATTTTGATCTTGGACCAGTTTATCTTGTTGGCGACAAACAAGCTGCAAGTTCAGGAACTGATATAATGTATGGTTTTAAAAGAAATATAAATATAGGAATAGGTTTTGAGAAAGATTGGACAGACCCATTTTTTGCAGGAGCTAAAATCAATTTATTTAGACTTGGTCCTGCAGATGATAATATTACACATACAAATGGGATTGCTCCAGAATTTAGATTAGGAGCCTATGTCTTCAAAAAAATTAAGTTATTTACAAGCTTTGGTTTCAGTGTAATTAATTGGAACGATGGTCCATTAGGTTCAGACGGAACATCTTGGGGTTTTCCTACCGGACTTGGAGCTAAATATGAAATGAAAATTAATGAAAAATATAATATTAATTTTGAAGCCTATTATAAAGTTTTCAATACAGAAGATGGCCTAGATCATAATCCATTTGGAAATAATTATGATCATACATTTGGGTTCTCAGTTGGAATTGGCATACCTAATAGAAAAAAAGAAGGAGATATTACATTAGAAGAATATGAGTTATTAAGAAGCGAATTAGAAATGGCTGAAACAAGGATTTTGTCTTTAGAATCAGAAGCATTAAAAATTGATGAAATAATTCTTAATGAAGGCGATTCTCTTGTAAAAATTAATAACTTTCTTAATAAGGTTGAAATTTTTGAAACAGCTATGATGTCTGATATTTGGGCAACCCAAAATTTACCAGAAGGAGAAAACTTTATTTTATTAGGAAATTATGGATCAAAGGAAGGTGCAAAACAATTTATTTATAAAAACAAGCTAGACGAATTTGAATACAAAATAATTATAAATGAAATTGATGATTATCAATTTTATCGAGCAACAATTGGACCATTAAAAACAATAAGAGAAAGTATTGGAGTTTTAAAAAGAATAAGAGAAACCTTGCCTGAAGCAGCATTCATCAAATTAATAAAAGCTGAATAACTAATCTAGATTTTTTTCAAGCCTGAGCTTTAGATTCTCTCTAATATTTAACCAAAATAGATTATAATCTCCGATATGATAATCTTTCCAATCATATAGTTTATTAATTGGAAAAGGCATATTAATATTTTTAACTTGTAATGTTCCATTTTCTGATTGAACTTGTAATGAGCCTTCTCTTTTAAGTTTGATAGTATTTATTCTTGATCTAAATAATTTATATTTCATAAGTTGAAAAAAATTTGGTAGAAGTATACCTTTATGACTTTGTAAGTCACTTATTCTACTATCATTAATAAACGAGATAGGATTAGATGCTGTAACTTTATCATTATAAAAAAAAGGAATATAACCTTTGCCAAAAGTATTCCAAGAAAGGAAGCAATCTACTTCAACTGGGTTTTTACATTCATCTATTTCATCAAAGACGTCTTCTATAGGCATTCCTGGTAAATAGGACAATAATAATTTCTCTCTCATATCCTTTCTTTTAAAGATTAATTCATTTAATAGTCTTACAGCATGGTATGATCCTTGACTGTGACTGGCGATAATAAACTTTTTTCCATTATTTTTTTCATTAAAATATTCAATAAATGCTCTTCTTATATCATTGTATGCAACATCATTTGCCTCTTTAGCAAAATATCTTAGTTTGTCATTTTCAAAATTGAATAATTTTAGATTTTCATCTTCATATATTTTATCTTTAGAATATAAATAATCATCTACCCTTGACTTATCTAAAATTAAATCAGATAAATACTCATTTGAAATATGAAAGCCTAAAGCATCATAGAATAATTGCCTATATAGTGGTGAATATACGTCAGCAATACCTGAAAAGATACTAGCTTGTAAATTTACTGGTAGTTTTCTAATTTTTTCATTTAATTTTTCATCTTCCGTATCTGCATTCCATAAATTCCCATTATATCCATCATAATACATTGTTGGATAAATATAAAAAACATCCAAATTTGAGGAATGTGACTTTGAATTATCAATATAGTTTTTCGGTAATGGAATAGGTTTTTTAGGTGATGAAACCCAATTTCTTTCAAGACGATAATCTGGAGCCTTAGGGTAACCATTGTATGAAACTATATATTTATTATAGTTGCATGAGCTTAGGAAAAAAATAAATAAATAAAAGATTCTCATAATGTTTAATTAAAATAATACTTATATATTGAATTTTAAAAAAAAATGTAAATATTTGATTATGAATTTTAAACAAAAAATATGTTATATATTTCTCATAATTTTCATATCTAATACAATATTTTCACAAAACAATAAAAGGAAAATAGATTTTCCAAACATTAAAGGTTATTATACTTTAGCTACAGATTTCCATCAACATACTGTTTTTTCAGATGGAAATGTCTGGCCTACAATAAGAGTACAAGAGTCATTTAAAGATGGTTTAGATGCCATATCATTAACTGAACACCTTGAATATCAACCTTACAGTGCTGATATTCCTAATCCAGATAGAAATAGATCTTATCATGTTGCAAAAAAATATGCAGACGATGAAAATAAAAAACTTGACGAAACAGATAAATTATTGGTTATTAATGGTCAAGAAATTACTAGAAAGATGCCTCCGGGGCATATAAATGCTATTTTTTTAGAAGATGCAAACCCACTTTTAGATTTAGAAGATTCAGTAAAAGGTATTATAGAAGCTAATGAACAAGGAGCATTTGTTTTTTGGAATCATCCAGCATGGCCAGCACAAAGAAGTAATGGAATTGCAAAATTAGATTCGCTACACAGATATTTAATTTCTAATAAATTAATTCATGGAATAGAAATTGTTAATGAACTAACATATTCAGAAGAAGCATTTAAAATAGCAATTGAAAATGATCTTACTATTATGGGGACTTCAGATATTCATGGTTTAATTGATTGGTTATTTAATATTTCGAATGATAAAAATATTTCGAATGATAAAAGTAAATTTAGAATTGAAAACCATAGGCCTGTAACACTTGTCTTTACAAAAGAAAAAAGTGAAAATGCTATAAAAAAAGCTCTTTTTGATGGAAATACGGCTGTTTATTATAATGAGCTATTAATTGGTAAGAGTAAATTTTTAAAACCACTTGTTGAGAGTAGTATAAAACTAATTAGAAAAGAAAATTCATCAGCAGGATATTCAGAAGTGGGCAAAAGCTCAATTCAAAAAATTATTATTAAAAATATTGCAAATGCACCATTTATTTTAAAAAATAAAACTCCATTTACTTTTGAAACAAATAATGATATAATCTTGATTTCTCCTAAAAGTACAATGGAAATTTCTTTGAAAACAAAAAATAAAATTGATGTAAATAATTTAACATTTTATGTATTGAATGCCATTACTGCTCCAAAAAAATATTTAGAAATTAATTTAAAGCTATAATATCTAATATACCATCAATGAATCTTAACGTTAACAATGAAACAGATAAATTAGTTTCTGTTGTACTAGGAATTGCCAATGATCTTGATGATAAACCAGATATTGATAATTGTATAGATCCAAAAACAAGAGAGAGTATAATTAATGATAATTATCCTGACGAAATAGATTGCATTGACGAAATTGAAAGATTTGCCAACATCCTATTAAAATATAATATACAAGTATTAAGGCCGAAAAATATAAAAAATTTAAATCAAATTTTTTCAAGAGATATTGCTTTTGTCATTGAAAATAAATTATTTATACCTGAGATAATTAAAGAAAGAAATTTTGAAAAAAAAGGAATTGATGAAATTATAAATGATATAGAACATAAAATTTATATACCAAAAGAAGCAAAAATTGAAGGAGGAGACATTATACTTTATAATGACATTATATTTATTGGATATTCAAAAATATCATCATTTAATAATTATAAAGTTTCAAGAACTAACGAAAAAGGATTAGAATTTATTAGGAATAGTTTTCCTAATAAAGAAATATATGGATTTGAATTAATTAAAGATGATCATGATCCATATAAAAACATATTACACTTAGATTGTACCATGCAACCTATTGGAAATAATCAATTGATCTTATATGAAAATGGATTTAAAAATAAAAATGACGTTGAATTAATCAATAAAATTTTTGGAAAGAATAATATTATAAAAATAAATAATAAAGAGTTGTATAATTTAAATACAAATATTTTTTCAATTGACAATCAAACTATTGTATCAAATACATCATTTAAAAAATTAAATACTACATTAGAAAGTCTAGGATATAAAGTTGAAAAAACAAAATATGATGAAATATCCAAATTTGGCGGACTTTTCAGATGTACAACATTACCTTTAGAAAGAAAAGCGTAAAAAGTGTATTATTAGTTATTAAATGATTTATTTTATATTTTTGTTATAGGATACATCAAAGAATACACATGAAAATTCAGATATGGAAAAGAAAAAATAAAAATAAAAATAAAAACT
>CACOMW010000044.1 GCA_902628365.1 uncultured Marinoscillum sp.
CTCATATCCCACTTAAACCTATTTACTCCAATTTTTTTAGATATATTACTATTAGAAATGAATGTAAATTCATTTGTTGACATCTCATAATTCTCAATATTCTGATTTTTATTGATAGACTTGAATGAATTAATTAAATTATTTTCATCATCCATAATCGTAATTAAAATCTCCCCTACTGACTTGTTTGTAATTTTATAATCAAAATCAACAGAAGTTCTTGGATAATTTACATGATTACTATTTGATGGACGATTTCTATATCTTATAGTATTTGAAACAGGATATAAAAAATCATCATCATTAAAACTGAAGCTTCTCAAGTAATTAATATTATCCAAAATCCAAAATGATCTTCCCATTGTAGATAAAACAACGTCATTTCTATGAATTTTAATATCAGTTATTGGAGTTATTGGTAAATTTTTTTGGAATGATTGCCAATTATTTCCATCATCAAACGAAATAAACATTCCAAATTCTGTACCTGCAAAAAGTAGTCCTTCCCTCTTTGGATCTTCTCTTAAAACTCTTACTGGATAATCAGCTGGAATTCCCTCTGTTATAAGATCCCAAGAATTTCCATTATTATAGGTTCTGTATATATATGGCCTCCAATCACCTAATTGATACCTAAGAATAGTAACAAATGCTTTAGATGAGTTATGTGATGATGGCTCAACAGAATCAACTCTACCTCCTTTTATATTTTTATTAGGAGTAACATTTTTCCAGTTTTTACCTCCATCAGTAGTAACATGTACAGGTCCATCATTTGCACCAACCCAAATCAGGCCTTTTTTTAATTTTGATTCTCTAACAGAGTAAATGGTACTATAAAACTCTTCACCTGTTATGTCTCTAGTTATTGGTGAACCTGAAATGACTTGTTTGTCTGATTCAAATGCTGTAAGATCAGGAGATATTGTCTCCCAAGTAACTCCGTCATCTTTTGTCATATGAAGGAATTGTGATGCGTGGTAAATAACATCTGAATCGTGCGGAGATACATGTATTGGAGAAACTCTCTGAAATCTATATTTTAGATCTTTAGGATTATGTCCATACATATTAGATGCACCAACATAATATTGTTTTTCTTGACCAGTAAGCTTATTAAATACCCCAAATCTTCCTTTACAATTAGAATATACAATATTTGGATTTCTAGGCTTTGGAACAGCAGGTCCTGTTTCACACCCTCCTGTATTTGTAATATATGCATTTGGTCCAGCCTGAAGTCCATAAGGAGGTAAACTAGGAACAGAAACTGTTGAATAATTATCTTGCTGACCGCCATATAGCCAATAAGGATATTGATCATCTACTTCAACTTGATAAATTTCTGCTGTAGGCTGATTAAATTGAGTAGTCCAAGTTTTTCCAGAATTAAAAGTAATATTAGCACCACCATCATTTGACTGAATCCAGACCGATGTATCAGAGGGATTAATCCATATATCATGATTATCACCATGAGGAGTGGAATAAGATTTCCAGGTTTTTCCAGCATCTTTAGAAATCATAAATCTATTAGCACTTGAATACAGAATATCTGAATTAAGTGGATTTGATTCTACATTTAAATAATAAAAAGGTCTATTTACTAACTCTTCTCTATTGTTCATATGTTCAAATGATATCCCTCTATCTTCCGATTTATACAAGCCACCTTTATCTTCTGATGCTTCAATCATCATAAATAACCTATTAGGTTTTGATTTAGATACTGCAAAATCAATTTTTCCTATATATTGAGCATCAATACCTAAATCTATTTTATTCCAAGTTTTGCCAGAATCAACTGATTTATAAGCTCCTCCATTAGTTGAACCACTAATTATTGTCCATGGCTTTCTCTCTGTTCTCCATGAAGCAGCATACAAAGTGTTTGGGTCATCTGGAGCAAATTCAACATCCACAATACCAATAGAGTCCGATAAGTAAAGTACTTTATCCCATGATTTACCACCATCAATACTTTTATAAAGGCCCCTCTCTTCATTATTTTTAAATGGTTGACCTATTGCAGCCACATATATAGTATTTGGATCATTTGGATGTATTTCTACTGCACCAATTTGACCAACTTTTTCTAAACCTATGTGTTCCCAAGTTTTACCTGCATCTCCTGATCTATAAATTCCTTTACCAATAATAATATTTGATCTTAAACCATCTGAACCTGTTCCCACATAAACTATATTAGGATCTTTTTGATATACATTAATAGCTCCAATTGAGGGTGACTTGAAATAACCATCTGAAATGTTATACCAATTATTTCCAAAATCTGATGTTTTCCATACTCCACCTCCAGTTGTTCCCATATAAAAAACATTTTTTTGAGACTCTACACCATGTACTGTAGTAACTCTACCTCCTCTCGTTGGCCCCACATTTCTATATTTTAAATTTTTAATTACATCTGTAAGATCATTATCAAATTCAATGAGAGAAGCATCAGAATCAAATGATATATAGAAAATTAAAATTAGCTTTAATAAGTTTTTCATGTTATTTAATTAATTGTTCATAAACTGCATTTGTAATCATAATATCTTGTACTGCTACTCCAGTTAAGTCAGCAACCGTAATTTCATTATTATTTTTTCTTAAATTTTTACCAGAATCAATAATCGAACCTATTTCGATTAGGTCATCTTTTTTTATAAGATTTCTATCAAGAGCATTTTTAGTTTCTCCTCTTTCTAAGCATTGTGGAATACTATCAACTACTATAAAATCTGCTATATTTAAAATTTCTGAATCTAGTTCCCTTTTATCTGGTGTATCAGATCCCAAAGCAGTGATGTGAGTACCTTCTTTTATATCATCTTTATAAATAAGTGATTCATTGGCATTTGTTGTTGTAACAATCAAATTAGAATTTTCACATAAATCTTTAGAGTTACTTGCAGCTCTTATATTAAAACCATGGTATTTCATATCATCAATATACTTAGAAATTTTTTCTTTATTTCTTCCTAGAACTAATGCCTCTCTACAATTAGTTACCATTTTTAAGTATTCTAATTGCATTCTAGCTTGAATTCCAGTACCAATAATACCAATAGCATTAATATCAGTTGGTGCTAAATATTTAGCACAAATAGCACCAGCAACAGCTGTTCTTACATTGGTTAAATAACCTTCGTCATGTAAAACACACTTTAAATAACCTGTTTTACTATCAAACATTACCATAACTCCATGACTTGATGATAAACCAACTTTATCGTTTTCGGAAAATCCTGAAGCAATTTTTATAACATAATTATCTTGATTTTTAATATAACCATATTTGATATGAACATCTCCTGGTGGCTTATCAAATAATAACTCACCAACTGGGGGAACTACTGAATTTCCTCTTGAGTATTCTACAAACCCTCTTTCAATGGATTCTAATAAATTGATATTTTTAAGAGTTTTTAAAATTTGTTCTTTAGTATAAAATTTAGAACTCATAATATCTTATTTAATGTATCTGAACCAATATTTCCACCACAAATTATAATTGCAACATTTTTCTCTTTCAAATATGACTTCATCTTTATAGCAGATGCTATAGCTACTGCAGCAGATCCCTCTATTAGAATTTTATCTTTATTCAATGTATTTTTAATTTGTAATGCTATCTCTTCTTCAGAAACTAAACAATAATCATCGATAAACTCTTTACACATATTAAAGGTAATTGAATCTTCTTCTACACCTCCAGCAGAGCCATCCGAAAGAGTATCTTTTGATTCAGTATTAACTATTTTGCCTTCTTTTATAGAGTTTATCATAATTGAAGAGTTAATCGGTGAGCATCCTATTACTTTAATATTAGGATTTACCGATTTTATATAAGAAGAAATTCCTGATATCAAACCACCACCACCTACAGTTATAAAAATAATATCAATTTCACGGTTTTGATCTAATATCTCTACCCCTATTGTGCCTTGCCCAGAGATAATATCATAATCATTATAAGGAGAAACAAATGTTAAATTATTTTCTTTAGATAAACGAATAGCCTCCTTTTCAGTATCAAGACAATCATCACCAAATTTTACTACTTTAGACCCATAAGATTCTATATTTTTAACTTTTGATTTCTTTACATTTTTTGGAACA
>CACOMW010000045.1 GCA_902628365.1 uncultured Marinoscillum sp.
AGATTTTGTCATTTTTATAATTGACAAACTTTGGTATTCCGCTAAATATATAATTACTATTTACTTCTTCAGAAGATTTTAAAAGCTCTTTACTAAATTGAATAATATCTTCATTGGTAACGTTGCTTAGCATTTTCTTAATATTTAATTGAAATATAAAATTTCCATGCATTTCCCCATTTGCTAAAGTTTTAAGTAAAATAAATTTTTCATGTAAACTATTTTTTGAGTAGTTGTTGATTATTGAGTTTGATTTTTTAATTACATAATCATAATTTTTATTTTCATAAATTTTAAAAAGATTATTGTATTCATTTATAAGAAATGTATTTTCTGCAAATTGATCTTGCTCATAATTGGGATTTATAATCAGTTTTGCTAGTAAGTGATTTGGAAAATTATTTAACAGTTTCTCTTTGTAAACCTCTGCTATTTTTGGTTCGGATTCTTTAATTGTTAAATATTGAAGATATAATACTTCTGGAATATATTCAGATTTATCAAATTCATTTAAAAGCTTATCAAAATATTTTTTTCCAAGCTTTATTTCATTTAATTGTTGTATGTATATTTTTCCAACTTTAAAATATGAAATTTCTATTTCTTTTTTTAAATTATTTTTTTCATTTTCTTTAAATGGTATTTTTTTAAGTAAGTTTTCTCTATTTATTCCATTATTGTCTTCTATATTAGATGATAATGAAGTTGAATTTTCAATATTTTTTATATTCGTTTCTTCTATATCTATTAGTTTAATTTTTCTTGAAATCCTCCAATTATCAGTCAATTTTCTATTTCCCCAAACTCTTTTGAATTCATCTCTTCCTCTTGATACAACGATATCATTGTAGAAGTACCATGTACTGTTTGTCAAATTTCCATCTATGATTTCTTGTTTATTTTCATTGAAAGTGAAACTTTCAATTGATTTTTCTTTTTCTTCTTTTTCTTTTTCTAACTGATTTATATAGTTATCAACTATGTTATTTATTTCATCTTTATTTAACAGACTTAACTGAATTAAGCTGTCGTTTTCTTGGATTTTATTCAAGTTTTCTACTAATTCTGATAAGATTTGTCTTATATCGTTAAGATTTTTATATTCTTTATTTTCTCTATTTGTATTATCTAAAGTACTATCATAATAAAGTTTTGATACCTCATATTCTCTAAAGTCATTATAGTATATTTCAGCTAATTTTTTATAATTTAAATACTTTTGTTCTGAACTACTTTCATCAGATTTAAGCGATTTATTATAATTTTTAATTGCTAAATCAATTTTATTTTGACTATATTCAAATTCACCTATTTCAAAGAATATTTTATCTAAATAATTTTCATTTTTTTTATCCCTTAATAGTTTGTTAAAATATTTATAGATTTTTTTTATATCATTAGAATTAGTTAATTCCGTTACTTTTGCTAGATTCAATTTTGTATAAAACTCAAGATCAAATGATGGATTGTTTTTTAAACATTTTCTATAATACTCGTAGGCTTCACTTTTAAATCCTTTTTCTTGATAAATTTGACCAATCAAAAATAAAATTTTGCTTTGTTGGTTTTTATTTGTTACCAACTCTTCTATTAAATTTAAATTTTTAATTACTTCATCATAATTTTCAACATTTTGAAAAATGAATGCTGAATTAAGGTGAAATAAAATTTTATTCTTTTTATTCATTTCTACCTTTTTAAGGTAATTATAAACCTCTATTGCTTCTTTTATTTTATTATTTTCAAAATAAGTTCTCATTAAGTAAATGAGTGCGATTGTACTTGTTTTTTCTTCTTTTGATTTTGTATTAACAAATTTGAAAGTTATTTCAGCATTTTTAAATTCAAAATTATATAGCCTTGAAAGTCCGATTAGAATATAGCTATCCATAACTAAAGATGATTCAGGATGCCTTTGTATTAATAAAGATGCTTTTTCAATTGCATTATTAGTTAAATTTGAATATTTAGTAATATTATTTGAATCTAAAGGAGAAATTATTGGAATTATTTCATCATAATTCCACTTGTATGCATCATAAATTATCTGTTGAACTTCTTTTATGTTTTCATTAGCTATAAAATAGCTATTAAACCTTGCTGTTGAATCTTCATAAAATTGCTTAACTATCGACTTGCAAGAAAATAATAAGAATGTTATTATAATAAAATATTTAATATTGGTGTATATGTTAACAATCATTTTCCATATGATTTATTTACCTTAATTACTATACGTAAACGATAGTAATTAAAATATATTTTTGTTTATTTGTTTTATAAAGATAATTAAGTGAGAAAAAAAATTATTAAATGGTTACAATCTAAATTTCATTTTGTTATTAGAAATGATGCTGATTTAAAAGAGTTATTTATTTATAAACTATCGAATTTTAGATTTATTTTAATTTCTTTTATTATTCTTTTTTCTTTTTTTACTATTAGCTTTTATTTGTCAACAACTGCGTTAAGATATTGGTTTGATCCACGATTTGTTGAACAACTAGCCAATCAGCAAGTGATAAATTTGTCTGAAACAGTTGATTCATTAATTATTGAATCAAATAATAAGGATAATTATATTAACAATATTAAATCCATCTTGCAGGGTAAAGAAAACGATAATAATTTTTCTAATACCTTAGATGATATATCAATAGATACGTTATCTAAAAAAAACCTAACTTCAAAATCTAATTCCATAGATTCAATTTTTAGAAAGCAATTCGAAGAATCAAATAATAATTATTTTAATAATAATATTGAAAATAATTTTGATGAGATATTGAATCTTAATCTTTTTTCTCCTGTTTCTTCAGGAATAGTTTCATCAAAATATGATGTTTCTAAAAAACATTATGGTATTGATATTCTTTGTGGTAAGGATGAGCCAATTAAAGCAATAGCTGATGGAACAATTATTCTTTCTTCATGGACTAAAGACAGTGGATATATTATTTCGATTTATCATTCAAACAATCTTGTTTCAATTTATAAACATAACTCAAAATTATTAAGGAATGTTGGAGATAATGTTTCTTCTGGTGATATAATAGCTATTATTGGAAATACCGGAGAACTTTCTTCTGGACCACATCTTCATTTAGAATTGTGGTTTAATGGTAAATCAATTAATCCTTTACAATTTGTTTCATTCTAACTATTTTTGTGTCTAATTTAAAATTAATAATAAAGTGGAAAACTCAGAATCAAATAATATTATTGCAAAAGGCAGTTTACTTAAAGGCAACCTAAATGTTCCAGGTAATATTAGATTAGAAGGGAAAGTAGTTGGTAATGTTAAATCGAAATCCAAAATAGTTTGTGGTGAAACATCAGTTATTGAGGGGAATGTTAATGCTGTAAATGCTGAGATTGCAGGTAAAGTAAATGGTAAAGTTAAGGTTGAAGAATTATTAATATTAAAATCTTCATGTAACATTAATGGAGATATTTCAACAGAAAAATTAATAATTGAATCAGGCTCTAAATTTAATGGAGGATGTGTTATGGGTGAGGGCTTAGAAAAACAAAAAATTTCTAAAAGCTCGAATTTATCTTCTAATAATGATAAATAATTTTAAATCAAAAAAAAATTATTTTAAATATATAAACCTTGGTTTTCAAATTCTTGTCTTATTATTTGCATCAGGTTACGTTGGTGATTTTTTTGATTCTTATTTTAAATTTGAATATCCAATTTTAGTACTTCTTTTTCCATTTATTGCATTTATTGCATATTTATATAGGATATATTATCTTCTAATAAAATGAGTAAACAATCTTTA
>CACOMW010000046.1 GCA_902628365.1 uncultured Marinoscillum sp.
TATTCATTTTTTATTTAGTTCTTTAAACTCTTTAAACTCTTTTTTGCCTAAATACATCTTGCTTATAAGTGAGACAACTTCGTCAGTTAAATCCACAGCATTTTTAGAGGAAAGATTAAATTTAGTACCATCCATACTAATTAATTGATTTTTTTCTGAATTTAAATTAATTGAGGTGTAAAAATGATACCTAATAACATAGTCAAGAGTTAAATTAGTATTATTATAATATTGTTGAAACAAAGATTTATCAGAAATTGTTGTTTTTAAAACTCTGTGTTGTTTTGAGAAGTTATCACTAAGTCTTAGTGCAGTTAACTCAATCTCTTGGTCTGTTGACTGACCAAATGAGATTATAGGAATGAATAATAATAGTAATATTAGCTTTTTCATTAAATAAATATAAGAACTGGTGAATTAAAAGAAGAAGATATACCTATAGTTTAATCTATCTTTTTAATTGGTTTAAATTTTTGAATAGTATTATTTAGAATATCACCCACATAAATATTTCCTTTATCATCAACTTGAATATCGTGGTATCTTGCTTTTGGTCCATTATAGTTTCCACTTCTACCAAACCTAGATTTAAAATTTAAATCAAGATCAAACTTGATAATATCAGAACCTATAGGTACTAAATTTTCAAATCCTATATAGTCGATTCCAAAAAGATACTTATTATAATTATTTACATTAACAGAATATAATTGTCCAATCCCCTTGTTTTTCCATTCGGAAATAAAGTTTCCCAAAGAGTCAAATTTTTGTATTTTATTATTTTCTCTGTCTGCGACATAAACATTCCCATTTTTATCCAAGTCTAATCCGTGTGGAATATTAAACTCATTTTTATTTTCTCCAAAGACTCCCCATTCAAGAAGATATACTCCTGCTGAAGAAAACTTAACTATTCTACTATTTCCATACCCATCACTTACATAAAAAGAACCATTTTCGGAAACAGCTACATCTGTAGGTAAGTTAAAATGTAATGAATCTTTACCCGGTGTGTTTTCTACCCCAAGAACTATCAATTCATTTCCATTTGAATCATATTTGATAACTTGATGCAAGCCTACATCTGTTATCCAAATATTATCATCTTTATCAATTTCTAATCCGTGAGGCATTATAAAAAGATTTGATCCCCAAGATTTAATTATTTTTCCTGAAACTTTATCTATTTCAACAAAGGTATCTTCTATAATTTTTTCTTTTGGCATTGGCATTTGCCAGGATCTTGATCCTCTGTGAAAAACAACTAAATTTTGATTTGAGTTCAATGCAACTCCTGTAGGATTTCCAAATGTGTAATCATCAGGAATTTTTGCCCAATTTTCTATTAGCTCATATTCGATAATACTTTGATTTGATTCATTACAACAATAGATAAGTGGAATAAACAGTAATAGTATTAGCTTTTTCATACCTACAATTTACAATAATTTTAAAAGATTGATTAATCAAATCCAGACCTATCTCTATTTTGTATTTATATTTTAAAATTTTAGATTACAGATATTATAAAAGTCTAATTATTTAATGTATAAACAAAAAAATGCTTTAAGATATATTGTTGAATTTTTGGTAATAGTAACCGGTATAACAGCTTCGTTCTGGGGTGAGGAATATCGAGAAAGTTTACAAAATGATAAAGAAGAGATTAAAGCTCTTAAAAACTTACAAATTGAATTAGATGAGATTGATACTTATTGTGAGGAAAGAAAAACCAGTTATAGAAAAGATCATAATATACTTTCTTACTTATTAAAAAATCCGGACTATGCATTTGACAGCATAGACAATCTTGTTCAGTCTTCACCAGGGATAGGGTTTGCATTGAATGACTACCGGGAATTTCAGCCACCTATGAATAGATACAATTCAATCATTAATGAAGGAACAATAAAATTTATTGAATCAGATTCAGTAAAACAGCAGTTAAGCGAGCTTCATAATACATTATATGCATATTTGAAGTCTATTGTGGATGATGAAAAATTAATCCAGCAAAAATTAAGTTTGTATTTAGCTGAGAATTATCCAAAAGTTATTTTATTAGAAAAATATGATACAGAAAAAAAAACCTACTATAATACCTTAAGTAAAGCAGTCAATAATGATGAGATCCTTAAAGCACTTATGTATACCAAATACAGAAAAATGGGAATTAAAAATTATTTTTTGGATGGATATGAGGAAAAATTAATTGAATTAAGAAATAGAATTGAAAAAACACTGATTAATAAAGGTGCCAAATAAGTGCCAATATTTTATATCTTTATACGTAAGTAAAGTTCAAGCATTATAAGAAAAAAGGGTGGAAGACCGGACTCGAACCGGCGACCTCCTGAACCACAATCAGGCGTTCTAACCAACTGAACTACAACCACCATTTATTTTTTGCAAATCTATTATAATGAATTTATTATGACAAATTAAATTTTTAATCTCTTTCAAATTCTATTCTTTTAGAATTTAGATTTTTATTTATAATTCCATTATCAAATACATGATTACCTGACACTATTGTGTGAATCACTTTGGATTTGAAAGTTTCTTTTTTGAATGGTGTCCAATTGCATTTCGAATATAAAATTGAATCTGACACTTTCCATGGTGAGTTTAAATCAAATAATACTAAATCAGCATAATAACCTTCTCTTATAAAACCTCTATCTTTAATTTCAAATAATATTGATGGATTATGAGATGTTTTAGTAACTATAGTTTCAAGGTCCAGAGATTTATTATGGTACATTTCTAATAATAGAGGTAGAGAGTGTTGAATTAGCGGTCCGCCGGATGGACAATTTGTATAATATGATGATTTTTCTTCTAAGGTATGCGGAGCATGATCAGTTGCAATTACATCTATATTATTATTTTTTAAACCTTCCAATATGGCATTCTTGTCATCAGCTTTTTTTATTGCTGGATTCCATTTTATTAAATTTCCAAGACTTTTATAATCTCTTTCATCAAACCAAAGATGATGAAGGCATGCTTCACTTGTAATTTTTTTATCTTTCAAATTTTGTTTGTTATCAAATAAATCAAGTTCCTCATTCGTTGAAATATGCAGAACATGAAGTTTTGAGTTATATTCTTTTGCAAGATCTATAGCCTTTGAAGAGGATTTATAACAAGCTTCTCTAGACCTAATTATTGGATGTTGATCTATTGGAATATTTTCTCCATATTTTTCAATAGACTTTTTAAGATTTTCTTTAATAGTATTTTCATCTTCACAGTGGGTAGTAATTATAGTTTCACAATTTTTGAAAACATCTCTTAGTGCCTTTTCATTGTCAACAAGCATATTGCCCGTAGATGAACCCATAAAAATTTTAACTCCACACACTCTATTTTTATCAATCTTTAAAACTTGATCTAGGTTGTCATTTGTTGCTCCCATATAAAAAGAGTAATTAGCAAAAGATCTGTTTTCTCCAATTAAATATTTTTTTTCAAGTTCATCAAGTGTAACTGCATTTGGTATAGTGTTTGGCATTTCCATGAATGATGTAACTCCCCCTGCAACTGCAGCCATCGATTCTGAATAAATTTCTC
>CACOMW010000047.1 GCA_902628365.1 uncultured Marinoscillum sp.
TTATATGATTTAAAAAGTCATATAAATGAAATTACAACCTTTATTTAACTAAATCTTGAATATTTCCAATAGAGTAGTCTATTAATATTATATCTTTAATACCATAGGCTTTTGCTTCTATTTCCCCTTTAAATTTAAGGCTGACTTTTTCATTTCCAAATAACAAACTAAGCCCCTTTTGATTAATAAAACTTTCTAGATTTTTTACATTTATGTCTCCTTGGATATCAATAGTTGATTCAGTCATGTTTGAAAGTTCTCTTTCATTTTCTTCATCAATTTTGACGAGTAATACACTTTCTGCATAAATTCCTACATCTACTTTAGATATTATAATTTTTACTTTATTTGGGTTATTAAGTATAATATCGGCTGAAATTTTTAATTTATTATTTTGAAGACTATTTACTTTAACATTTTTTATTTCTACGAATTCGATAGGTTCAATTGGTTTACATCCAAAGAATATCAAAAGAAACGATATAAGTAGCCTACTCAATTTATTTTTTTAAAATTAATTTATAAATCTGACTTACAATAATACTATATATGATAATATGTTTAAAGTTTTATAATATAAGTATTTATTAAATTTAAATCTTTTATAGTTTTACATCATTAATAAAACGATTTAATAAAATGAATGAACTTTTATCAGAAGCCATTGGAACATTTGTATTAATTCTTTTTGGTTGTGGAGTTAATGCAGGAACTTCTTTAAAAAATAGTTATTCCAAAAAAGAAAGTAATAGTTGGACAGTAGGTACGTTGGGTTGGGGACTTGCAGTAACTTTAGGAGTTTATGCAAGTCAATATAGTGGGGCTCATATTAATCCTGCAGTTACTTTTGGGCTTTTATCTTCTGGAGATATTGAATTAACCAAAGCTTTTCAATATTTAATAGGACAATCTATAGGTGCTTTTTTAGCGTGTGTTATAATATACCTACATTATTTACCGCATTGGTCTAAAACAAATGATAAAAAAGTTAAATTAGGAGTCTTTGCAACTTCACCATCTATCTCATCAAGGTGGGCTAATCTTAACAGTGAAATTTTAGGAACTTTTGCATTATTATTTGGTTTAAAATTTATTGGTATTAATGAATTTGCTCAAGGATTAAATCCAATTGTTGTTGGATGTTTAGTTTGTGCAATTGGAATTTCATTAGGTGGCACAACTGGTTATGCTATCAATCCTGTAAGAGATTTTATACCAAGATTATCTCATTATATTTTGCCTATTCCTGGCAAAGGAGATTCAAATTTTGGTTATTCATGGATACCGGTCATTGGTCCTTTAACTGGTGGAGTTTTAGGTGTGACTGTTTATGAATTTTTATTTGAAAATATTGAAAATATATATCTGTATTTGTCAGTTGGAATTTTTCTTCTAGTATCAACATTATCAATAATTGAAAGTAAAAACTAGCTTCTTTTTATTTTTCTTAACATTTTTATCATGTAATAAGATAAATGAGTTTGATTTACAAGGTCATAGAGGTTATAGAGGTTTATATCCTGAAAATTCAACTATTGGTTTTTTGAAGTCATTACATATAGGTGTAAATACTATTGAGTTAGATGTTGTAATTAGTAAGGATAAACAAGTAGTTGTTTCTCATGAGCCTTGGATTTCAAAAAATATATGTATTGATCAAAATGGAAATAGAATCATTAATGATAAGGAGGATTTTAATATATATTCAATGGAATATAATGATATTAAAAAATTCGATTGTGGTATTATTGGAAATGACAAATTTCCAGATCAAAAAAAAATCTCTGTATTTAAACCAACATTAAATCATGTAATTAAAACTGTTGAAAATTATATAAAAGAGAAAAAATATAAAACAGTTAAATATAATATTGAAATAAAATCGTCTGATAAAACTGATTTAATTTTTCATCCAGATGTAAAAGAGTTTACAGACTTGGTAGTTAATGTTATAAAAAATAAAAAAATTTTAGAAAGAACAACTGTTCAAAGTTTTGATTTTAGAGTACTAAAATACCTAAATAAAAATTATCCAGAGATAGCTTTATCGGTATTAGTATCTGAAAATTATGATCCACTAAAAAATTTAGATGATTTGGGATTTCATCCAGATATTTATAGCCCTAATTATAAGTATCTGAATAAGGAAGATTTAGAGCTTTTAAAACAAAAAAAAATTAAAATTATTCCTTGGACTGTTAATTCTTATTCCGATATTGCAAAAATTTTAAATCTTGATGTAGATGGCATTATTACAGATTATCCAGAAAGAGTTTTAGAAATTAAAAAATAATATGAAAAAATTTGATGTTTTTGGTATAGGAAATGCACTTGTAGATTGTGTTTGCTTAGTTTCAGACTCTTTTTTAGATGATAATAATATAGAAAAAGGTTTAATGACAATTGTTGATGATAAGAAACAAAAATCTATAATTGAAAAAATTAAAGATACAGATCCTTTTATACAGTCTGGTGGATCAGTGCCTAATTCTATTTATACTTTGTCTAATCTTGGTGGATCTGGTTATTTATCTTTTCTCATTTCTAATGATTCATATGGCAATTTGTATTTAAATGATATAAAAAAGAGTGGAATAAATACTGCAGATAAAAAATATTTTTTTGGAGATGGCATGACTGGCTCATGTTTAGTTCTCACTACTCCAGATGCCGAAAGAACGATGAATACATGTTTAGGTGCTTCATCTAATTTCTCAATTAAAAATATAAACTTTGATGATCTTAAATTATCTAGATACCTGTATATAGAGGGATATTTAGTAACATCTGATATTGCAATTGAAGCTATTAAAAAGTCAATTTCTTTTAGTATAGAAAACGATGTAAAAATTTCTCTTACTTTTTCAGATTTAAGTATGGTTAAATACTTTAGGGAAAAGTTCCTTAATATACTTAATCACAAGATCGACTTACTCTTTTGTAATCAAGAAGAAGCGAAAACTTTTACTGGAGAAAATAATTTTAAAAAATGTTGTGAGAAAATGTTAGAATATTCAGAATTAGTTGTTATAACTAAAGGTGATAAAGGCTCTTTAATTGTTTCAAATTCTGGAGAAAATATTGAAATAGAACCAAAAAATGTAACTCCATTAGATACTGTTGGTGCTGGTGACACTTATGCGGGGGCATTTTTGTATGGAATTAATAATGGTCTCTCTCTTAAAAAGTCAGGTGAATTGGCTTCTTCTTTATCATCAAAAGTTGTTACTAAGTTAGGACCAAGATTAGATAAAAATGTTATTGATGATATTAAACAAACAATGATTTAGATAAATCTTAAAAGTATTTATCTTTGTTGCTTATAAATAAATTAATAAACTATGAAAAGAACTTTCCAACCTTCAAAAAGAAAAAGAAAAAACAAACACGGTTTTAGAAAAAGAATGCAAGATGCTAATGGAAAAAAGTTGTTGAATAAAAGAAGATCAAAAGGAAGAAAAAAATTA
>CACOMW010000048.1 GCA_902628365.1 uncultured Marinoscillum sp.
GAATATCCCCAACTTGAATAGGTATATATAAATAAATATTCTCCTACTTTATATGTTCCTAAAATTTTTCTATTTAATTCCTTTTTCCAAATTGTTTTTTTTTCTTTTGAATCAAATAAGGATATTTCTTTTTTATCTAATAAGGTTATAATTATTTCATTCATAATTTTTTGGTTTATTTCCAGTCATTTCCCAACGAACTAATTCTACAGGTATATTTCCTGTATTATTAAACGCATCAAAAAATTCTTTTAAAGAAAATATTTTCCCTTCTTTTTCAAGTTTTTCAGCATATTCGGTCATAATTCTTTCGATAAGGTATTTGCCTGTAATATAAGATGTACCATATCCTGGTTGCCTTAAATAAAGATGCTGTTCAAACTGTAATAGGTGAGGTTCTCTATTCATCCAACCTCGAGGTGTCCATTTTACATGTACGTTACCAGCTTCAGCCATTGTCATTTCATTTGCATGAGCATAAAGAGATCCTAATCCTCTAGCAGCTCTTTGAGCAATCATTATCCAAACAATCTCTTTTGATCTAGGGGAATCCTCATATAGACCAGCATGCATAAACATTTCTTCAGCACCTGTGGCATAACCTTCATTTTTTGAATCAAAAATATTATATAATAAGGCTTCTCGTCTAATTGGACTTTGGTGAGGCTCATCTCTCATCATCGCTAGATCAAACCAATGAACAAAATGAGAATATAATGGAAGTGGATCAAGATGAAGTCCTATATTAAAAAAATTTCTTGTTTCTTTAGGTACAAATTTTCCCATATGTTCCCTTAATGCTGGTTCCATATTATCTTTTACAGTCATAATATCTTTTTCTTTTAAAAATTTCATAAATCTTTTTACTCCATTTTCTGTTAGTTTTTTAAATTCCTCTGGCGTATCTGCAGAAATCAATCGTGGTAAATCTCTATTATTATGTTCTTCTAATTTAAGAGAAGCCCATGCTCTATCAAGTTCCCTTTGTAATAGCCTTACTTCGTCTTCCCAGGTTAAAGGTACTAAATGAACATTTTGCTGATACCAGGTATAATTATCTTTACCAATACCAGAAGGGCCAGTTTTATTTTTTGATTCATTTTCTAACCACTCTATAAAATTTTGAGTGGCAATTTTAGCTTCCTCTATTGCAACACTTATGTTATCATTTTTATTTAAATTTAATTTTGACTTGATAATATTAAGATTATTAAATTGTTTTCTAAAATTTTCAATTCCTGCCACCCATAATTCTTTTGCATTTCCTTTCAGATTATCTCTAGCTTGAATTAAAAATGATGGGATACTCATCATTTCATTTTGAAATTTTCTCTTAGAATCTCCATTTAATGGAAGATCATACATCCAAAATTCTAAAATACCGTGATTCGTTGGTCCTTCATGTGCAGGAACATCACTTTGTCTCATCCAAATAGTTTGATAAAATGCAGGGTCTCTTTCCCATGGTTTTAAAACAGAATAGTTAAATTCATAACCATTCATTTCAGCTTTTATAATATGCCAATCAATTTGATTATTTATATTCCAATTACTTGTATCAAACGCGTGAAGTCTATTTTTTAAATCTAAAAATTTCTTATGATCTTCTTTAAATCTTTTTTTGGTATAGTCAGGGGCGCCATTTAAACGTGGAGGTTTTTCAAATTCTCTCCACTCATAAAACAAATTTACTAATTCTTCATATTCAAAAAATTTGTAATCAATAGAAACAGATTTTTTTTCAGTCAAAGAATTATTTGTCGTATTACAACCAATAAAAAAAAGAAATATTAATAATTTTTTCATCATATTTTATCGTATTTTTCGACGGTTAAATTAGTTTTTACATCACCCGTATGTTTTATATTATTTGGTTCAAAAAGTAATAACCAAACTTCTTTTTTTGCAATAGGTTTATGCTCAACACCTTTTGGTACAATCAACATTTCTCCTTTATTTAATTCTACTTTTTTATCTTGGAATTCTATAATTAGCTTTCCTTTAATAACAAGAAATAATTCGTCTTCATTTTCATGATTATGCCATACAAATTCACCCTTAACTTTAGCAAGTTTTACATCGTGATCATTTATACTTCCAATTATTTTTGGATTCCAGTGATCATTAAATAAATCAAATTTTTTTTTAATTATAATTTTTTCCACAAATAAAAATTATAACTTAATTAGTTAATAGGTCTTTGAAACTGATTTATTCCTATTATTTTTCCATCTTTGATTTGAAAACTTTCTTGTGCAAATAGACTAGTGGTGTCACCAGAAGTTATTAAATCCTCTTTAGTCCATAACATAACCCAATCATGATCTAAATCATTTACACGTATTGAAAACCATGCTCCAGGAACTATATTAAATTTTGTAGTTTCAAAAACAGGTCTATAAAGTGCAACTATATCTTCTTTTTTTGCAATAGATCCATCAGCTAAAGTACCTTCGAAGTCCTCGTGAAGGTAGGACATAGCTTTTTCAAAATCTCCTTCATTAGCTGCTTTTTGTAGATTTAGTACAATGTTTGATAAACTTGGGTCTCCCATACTAATATCACTAGAATAAGATGCTTTAAAGGGATATTCAATCGTTTTATTTTCTTCTTGTGTAGTTTGACATGAGATGAAAATAAAAATTAATACTGTATATACTAAGTTTTTCATTATTTTTTAATTTTATTTAATCAATTTACATAATATCTAAATTATTAATTTAATAGTAAAGTGAAAAAATTAATTTACATTTTATTTTTTATTCCTATAATTTTAAATGGACAATCACATAATAAAGAAATTCTATTTAATGGAAAAAATCTTGATGGTTGGGAAATTTATGGCTCGGAATTATGGTATGTTGAAAATGAAGAATTAGTTTCTGAAAGTGGTCCAAAGAAAGAATATGGTTATCTTTTGACAAAAAAAAATTATGATAATTTTTTACTCCACTTAGAATTTAAACAAGAATCCAATGGTAATAGCGGAGTATTTTTTAGATCTACAATCGATGGGATTAAAATTTCTGGTTGGCAAGTTGAAGTAGCACCAACTAATCAGTTTACTGGGGGAATTTATGAATCATATGGAAGAGGTTGGTTGATTAGGCCTGATACAAGTGTTCCAGATAATTTAATTGAAGGAAAATGGAATATTATGGAAATTAAAGTTTTAAACTCTGAAGTAACAACATGGCTGAATGGTAAAAAAATTGTTTATTTAAATGATAATAAAATTA
>CACOMW010000049.1 GCA_902628365.1 uncultured Marinoscillum sp.
AGAATTTTTGGATAATAATTTAAATAATAAAATACTGGTTTATGTTAAAATTGATTTGGGTTATAAAAGAGCAGGAATATCTTTTAATGATCTTAAAAAGATAAAGCTTACAATAAAAAAAATAAAAAATTCAAAAATGCTTAGTTTTGGTGGTTTTCTATCTCATTTTGGTAATACATATAATTCAAAAAATAAGACAGATATTTCAAAAACCTATATTAATTCTATAAATAATATAGAAACCTTAAAATTTAATTTAGATCAAAGAATAAATTTTAGCATTGGAGACACACCATCTTTATCTATTCTCAAAAGAGTACCTGATTACATTAATGAAATTAGACCTGGAAATTTCATATTTTATGATTTATATCAAAATAAAATTGGTTCATGTACTTTAAGTAAAATAGCTGTCAGAATGATATGTCCCATAGTTTCAATTTATCCTAAAGATAAAAAAATATTGATTTACGGAGGTTCTGTTCATTTTTCTAAAGATTTTATTATTGAAAAAGGAAATAAATGTTATGGATATGTTTATTATGGAAATAATTTTTGGAATACATCAAAAAAAATTGGTTACATTCAATCATTGTCCCAAGAACATGGTATTATTAAGATAGAGAAACAAGATAATTATAAAGTAGGAGATCTATTATCTATAATCCCTATTCATTCATGTTTGACTGCTGATAAGATGGGGGAATATTTTTGTGATAATAAAAAAATTTCTATGATGAAAACTTAATCTGCTCCATGAGTAAGTCTTTTTAATGGTTTTAAAAGTAAAACAACTAAAAAACCAAATGCAGAACAAAATACAGCTATTCCAGTAAAAATTTGAAATTCTCCAGCTGTTTGAGCCCATTCTCCTAAATATGCTGCTAATTTATTCCCAAACCCAGTACATGCAAAATATGTTCCCATCATAATAGAGGCATATTTTAAAGGGGCAAGTTTAGTAATTAAAGCCATAGCAGTTGGAGATGTACATAATTCTCCAAGAGTATGAAAAAGATATGCTAAAACTAACCAATACATTGCACTAGATCCATTTTCTTGAAATTCTAAAGATGCTGCGCTCATGAAGAAAAAACCAATAGCCATTATTATAACTCCTGTAGCCATCTGGAATAGTAAAGCTGATTCTTTTCCTAATGATTTCCACCAAGACCAAAACTTTCCTACAGCTACAGCAAATAGAACAATAAATCCAGCATTTAATGATTGAAACCATGTTGCTGGAACTTCGAAGTTTATACTATCAATTAATCTATTAGTTTTCTCAAAAGCATAAATATTCATCAGTCCTCCTGCTTGCTCAAAAGCTCCCCAAAATACTATCACAATTAAAAAAGATAATAAAAGAACAAGAACTCTATCTTTTTCAATTTTTGTAAGAGGTTTATCCATTAAATCTTTATCGGGATTATCTTTTGTACCTATAAACTCTCCAACTCCTATGAGATATTTTTGTCCCCACATAAATACTAATTGACCAAGTAACATTCCTATTCCAGCTAATCCAAATCCATAATGCCATCCATAAACCTCTCCAATACCTCCAATTATTAATGCTGAAAAGAAAGCACCAATATTAATACCCATATAAAATATTTTAAATCCTATATCTCTTCTATCATCGTTGTTATTATAAAGACCACCTACCATAGTGGAGATATTTGGTTTTAAACCACCAACTCCAAGTATTATAAATCCTAATCCAGCATAAAAAGCAGTAAGATTATCTATGGCAAGAATACTGTGGCCTAAAACTAAAAGTAAACCTCCAATCATTACTGTCTTTTTTTGTCCAAGATATCTATCTGCTATAATTCCTCCTGGTATGCCAGCAACATAAACCAACATTGTATACCAGCCATAAAGATATAATGCATCTTCATTTGACCAACCATATCCTGGATTATCACTATTTACTTCAGATATGAGAAAAAGAACTAATAGAGCTCTCATACCATAATATGAAAATCTTTCCCACAACTCAGTGAAAAACAATATATATAATCCATAAGGATGTCCAAATAATGTTTTCTCTTCGTTTAGATTATTCATAATTAAATTAGATTATAATAGTAATATAATTAATCAACATAAAATTATTAAATTTAATTTTATATAAATTTTTCTTAAAATGAATGATAATGAACTAATTATTTTAAAAAAGGATATTGAATCTTTTCTAATTAATGAAGTTTATCCTTTAGAAAAAAAAGTATTGACTCATGGTTGGAACAAGTCTATTGAAGATATAGAAAAGAAGAGAGAAAAAGTAAAATCTTTAGGATACTGGATCCCTCAAATTCCAAAAAAATATGGAGGTATGGGATTGAGTTTAATTGAGTTTTCTCAGATAAGTTCCATACTTGGATCTAGTCCAATTGGCTTGTATTTATTTAATTGTCAAGCGCCTGATGCTGGAAATATGGAAATTTTGATTGAATATGGAACTAAATATCAAAAAGATAAATTTTTAAAACCTTTACTTGAAGGAAAAATTAGATCTTGTTTTTCAATGACAGAACCAAATCATGCAGGATCAAATCCAGTTTTTATGAGTACTACTGCAATCAAAAAAAATGATTCTTATTTAATAAATGGAAGAAAATGGTATACATCATCTGCCGAGGGATCTTCTTTTGCTATAGTTATGGCTATATCTAATCCTAATGAGAAAAATAAATACCTTACTGCAAGTCAAATTATTGTTCCAACAGATTTAAAAGGATTTAATTTAATAAGAAAAATTCCTGTTATGGGTGAAGAAGGAGAAGGGTATTTTAGTCATTCTGAAATTGAATATAATAATGTCACGGTTCCAAAAGAGAATTTATTAGGTAAAGAAGGTTTTGGATTTAAAATAGCCCAATCAAGACTAGGTCCTGGAAGAATTCATCATTGCATGAGATGGATTGGAATTTGTGAAAGATCTTTTGATATGATGTGTGAAAGAGCTGCTTCAAGAGAATTATCCCCTGGTAATTTTTTAGGACAAAAGCAGTTAATACACAAAATGATAGCTGAAAGAAGAGTTGAAATTAATGCTGCAAAATTATTAGTAATGGATGTAGGAAGAAAAATTAAAAAGCAAGGATCAAAAGAATCAAGATTCGATATATCTAT
>CACOMW010000050.1 GCA_902628365.1 uncultured Marinoscillum sp.
TTTTAGAATTACTTATAAAATTAGAAAATCTTTTGCCTGTAAATCTAATTACTTCTAGTGCCCTTATAATTCTTTGATAATTATTTTTATCAACTAAATCATAATACTTTCTATCTTTAATTTTAAGCTCATTTAATAAACTTATTAAACCTTTATTTTTATGTTCTAAAATTAATTTTTGACGAAATTCAATTGGTATTTTTGGAAAAGAATCTAAACCATTACATACAGCATCAATATAAAGACCAGAGCCACCAGTCATGATTATATGATTAAATTTTTTATAAAGATCACCTATAAGTTTTAATACATCATTTTCAAAAGAACCAGCATTATATTGTTCTTTAACGGACAAATTATTTATGAAATGATGCTTAACTTTAGATAGTTCTTTTTTAGTAGGCTTTGCTGTTCCAATATTCATTTCTTTAAAAAATTGCCTTGAATCAGCAGAAATTATTTCACATTTTAATTTTTCCGCAACTTTAATAGCTAAATTTGTTTTTCCTGAAGCAGTTGGTCCAACAATAACGATTAAATATTTTTTTAATATTTTAGTCATATTTTTTTTTATTATTTAATAATAATTAAATAAAAGTTAATGGAATTAAAATATACAAAACAATTTCAAAAAAAATTAGAAAATATATTTCCTGATCTCGAATATAGATTAAGATATGAAAAAGGAAATTTTAAATCCGGATTTTGTGTTTTAAGAGATGAAAAGGTTGTTATAATAAATAAATATTATACCACTGAAGGAAAAATTAATACAATAATAAAAATTTTGAACTCCTTAAACTATAGTTTCAAAAATATTAAAGAGGAAAATTTACAAATTTTAAATAAGATAAAATTAATTTAAATGGAGGTTACTTTTTTAGGAACTGGAACTTCTCAAGGAATACCAATAATTGGATGTGACTGTAAAATATGTCAATCTGACGATAATAAAGATATCAGGTTAAGATCATCGGTTTATATAAAGTATAATAATTCAAATATTATAATTGATACTGGTCCAGATTTTAGACAACAAGCATTAAAAGAAAAAATTAAAAATTTAGACTTTATTTTATATACACATGCTCATAAAGATCATACCGGTGGAATTGATGATATTAGATCCTTTAATTTTTTTTTAAAAAAAACAATTCCAATATATGGTAACAAAAAAACAATAGACCAAATCATTAGAGACTATTCCTATATTTTTAAAAAAAATAATTATAAAGCTTTACCGAAAATCACAATTAATTATATAAATGACAAATTTGAAAAAAATGGAATAATTATTAATCCAATTAAAGTAAAACACCACAAATTAGATGTTTTAGGTTACAGAATCAAAAATTTTACATATATAACAGACGCTAATTTTATTTCCAATAAAGAAAAAGAAAAGATTATTGGATCAGATGTTTTAGTTATAAATTGCTTACAAAAGGAAAATCATATTTCACATTTTAATTTAGATGAAGCATTATCAATTATTAAAGAGTTAAAAGTAAAAAAAGCATATTTAACACATATAAGTCATAATTTAGGATTGCATAAAGAAACTTCTAAAAAGTTACCAAAAAATGTAAAACTAGCATATGACTCTTTAAAAATCTCTATTTAAGTAAACTGACTACTCTACTCTACTTACTTTCATCATGTTTGTATGACCTTTCCAATGAGATGGCATAGATGCAGTAATTATATATTTATCCTTTTTCTTTAAAAACTTATTTTCAATAAGTATACTTTCAATATTTTCAATTGTATTATCGATATAATCATTTTTATCATATATGATTCCTCTAATTCCCCATATAAAACTCATGACATTAAGCAAACTTTTATCATTTGTGACTATTAATATATTAGCTTTTGGTCTATGACCAGAAACTCTTAAACCAGTGTAGCCACTCTTTGTCATAGTTACTATAGCCTTAGAATTAATTAATCTACTTAATCTGCATGCAGAACGAATTAAACTATCATTTTCTCTATTTGACAATGATTTATTTTTTTCAAAAAATTTATTATAAATAATATCTGAATTTTTTTCAATAGAATTAATTATTTTATCCATATTCTTAACAGTTAGAACTGGATATTTTCCTGTTGCTGATTCAGCAGAAAGCATTACTGCATCTGCACCATCAAGTACAGCATTTGCTACATCATTAGCTTCAGCTCTTGTAGGTGTTTTGCTATCTATCATACTTTCTAACATTTGAGTAGCAATAATTACAGGTTTAAATTGTTTGTTACATTTATTTACTATTCTTTTTTGATATATTGGAACTGATTCCATAGGAATTTCAACTCCCAAATCTCCTCTAGCAACCATTAAGGCATCAGAAGATTCAATTATCTTATCAATATTTTTTAAAGCTTGAGGTTTTTCAATTTTAGCAATGATCTTAGTTTTTAATTTTTTAGAATTAATTATTTTTCTAAGTTCATTTACATCTTTTGAAGATCTAACAAATGAAAGTGCAATCCAATCAACACCATTTTCTAAACCAAAATCTAAATCCTTTTTATCTTTTTCGGTCAATGAAGATAATAATATATCCGTGTCAGGCAAGTTCACTCCTTTATTAGATTTTAATTCACCTCCACTCTCAACTATTGTAGAAATTAATTCCCTAGTTTTTTTTAAAACTTTTAGTTTTATCTTTCCATCATCAATTAAAATATGTTCATCTGGATTAATATCTTGAAAAAGATTTTTATTTGAAATTGAAATAATTTTATTTGTACCAAGTACATCACTTAATTGAATATCAAGATTTTGTCCGTCATTTAATTTGATTTTATCATTTTTTATTTTTCCAATTCGAATTTTAGGACCTTGGAGATCTTGAATAATAGCTATAGGAATATTTAATTTATCACTAATTTGCCTTGTATTTTCTATTACCTTTTTGTGCTTAT
>CACOMW010000051.1 GCA_902628365.1 uncultured Marinoscillum sp.
TATACATCTTATCCCCCAGCAACATTTTTTAATGAATATTTTAATGATAATGAATATTTAGAATGTTTGGGTAAGTCAAATTATGAAAATCCAAAAAATATATCTGTATATATTCATGTCCCTTTTTGTCCTCAAATTTGTCATTTTTGTGGGTGTACTACAGAAACTGGTTTTACAAAACCCTTTCTAGAAAGATATATTAATGCAGTAGTAAAAGAAATAGAGTTGGTATCAAGCAAATTGGATGATAAAAGAAAATTAACTCAAGTTCATTGGGGCGGCGGTACACCTAATGCAATAGCTTATAAGTACATAGAAAAAATAACCAATGCATTAAAGGATTATTTTGATTTTTCTAAAAACTACGAAATGGCAATAGAATGCAATCCTGCTCACTTAGAGTTTAGACATATAGAATTATTAAAGAAATTTGGTTTCAATAGGATTTCTGTTGGTATTCAAGACTTTAGAAAGGATGTATTAGATGCAATCAATAGAAAACCATCAAAAAGACCAATTGAAGAAATAATTAAAAAAATTCAAGATGAGGGTTTTACTGGAACAAATCTTGATCTAGTTTATGGATTGCCCCTACAAACAGTTGATTCTTTTAAAAAAACGGTAGATAAAGCTATTTCTTTAAATACCGATCGAATTGTTACTTTTTCATATGCCCATGTTCCATCAGTAATACCACGACAAAAAGTTCTAGAGAATATTGGTTTTCCTAGCTCTGATGAAAAAGCATTAATGTATGAAAATTCATATAATCAATTAATTAAGGCAGGTTATGTATCCATTGGTATGGATCATTATTCAAAGCCTAATGATGAGTTTGCATTAGCATTAAATCAAAAGAAGTTACATCGTAACTTTCAGGGGTACTGTACCTTAGAAACTACTGGTCAAGTATATGGTTTTGGAGCTTCTTCAATATCGCAATTAGATTCTGCATATAGTCAAAATATTAAAAATGCTACAGAATATATTAATAAAATTGAAAAAAATGGGACAGCAGTATTAAGAGGGTATTCTTTAAATTATAATGAAAAAATAATTAGGTATGTTATCAATTCTTTGATGTGTAATTATTATGTTGACTTAAATTTTGTTGCGGATTATTTTGATTGTGACTTATCAGAGATAAAAAACATATTAAATTATTCTGAATCTAACTTTGTTGATTTCATATCCGATTCATTAATAAAATTATTATCAATAGAAAAGGAAGACTTTTTACAAGAAATATATCTATGAGATTCGATCCTCTAATAAGTAAAAAAATAGGAACCTATTCAAATACAATATAGATGAGAGGTTTATTAATGATAAATCTTGGCTCACCAGACAGTACTTCTGTTGCAGATGTAAGAAAATATTTAGATGAGTTTTTGATGGATGAAAGAGTCATTGGAAAAAGCTATTGGTTTAGGTGGTTTTTGGTTAAAGTAATAATTTTAAATACAAGACCTAGAAAGTCTGCAGAAGCTTATAAAAAAATTTGGTGGAAAGAAGGATCGCCTTTAATTGTATTATCAAAGCGTTTATTTAATAAAGTAAAAAATATTTTAAATTTCCCTGTATCCCTTGCAATGCGATATGGATCCATAAGTATAAATAAGGGATTAAAAGAACTTCAAGAAAAAGGAGTTAATGAAGTCATTGTACTTCCACTTTATCCTCATTATGCAATGTCATCTTATGAGACTGTTATCGAAAAAGTTAAATATGAAAAGAAGAATAATTTCCCTGATTTAAATTTAAAGTTTATATCACCATTTTATAGGGAAAAAAACTATATAGGCCTTTTAAGCAAAAAGATTCAAAAAGTTATTAATAAAGTTGATTATGATCATATTCTATTTTCTTATCATGGTATACCCGTAAGCCATCTAAAAATATCAGATCCAACAAATAATCATTGCTACAAGGTTAATGATTGTTGTAAAACACATTCTCAGGCACATGAGTTTTGTTATAAACATCAAGTACTTGAAACAACGGAAGCCGTTGTAAAAAAGTTAAAGATTGATAAAAATAAATACAGTAATTCGTTTCAGTCTAGACTTCCAAATGAGCCATGGTTAAAGCCATATACAGATAATGAGCTTGTTAGGTTGGCCAAAGAGGGTAAAAAAAATTTAATAATAGTGACTCCAGCATTTGTCACAGATTGTTTAGAAACACTTGAAGAAATTGCTATGGAAGGGAAAGATGAGTTTTTAGAAGCTGGTGGCAAAAGTTATTACTATGTTTCTTGTTTAAATGATGATGATGATTGGGCAAAGCTTCTTGCTAAATGGAGTAAAAAAGTAGCTTTTTAATATGCTAAAAATTAATACAGTTATAATTGGTGGGGGTATTAGTGGATTAAGTGCTGGTCACTTTTTAAAAAAAAAAAAAATCGATTTTGTTATAATTGAATCAAATAAAAAGCTTGGTGGTGTGATTCAAACAATTAAAAAAAATAATTTTACTTTTGAAAATGGACCTAATACAATTTTAAATAATAACACATCCATCAATCAGCTCCTTAAGGACTTAAGAATTTTAAATAAAATTATTTTACCTAATAAAAAAGCAAATACAAATAGGTATGTATTTAATAATAATAACCCAATTGCAATACCTACTAGTTTATTGAAATTTGTACTAACTCCTTTATTAACATTTCAAGCAAAGTTTAGAGTTTTTAAAGAAATTTTTAAGCCAGTTCACAAGAAAAATACATCAGTAATAAATTTTATATCATCAAGATTTGGAAAAGAATTTCATGATAAATTAATAGAGCCATTTTTGAATGGCATTTATGCTGGGGATACTAGTAAAATGAGTTCAAAACATGCCCTTAAAAAGTTTTGGAAATTAGAACAAAAATTTG
>CACOMW010000052.1 GCA_902628365.1 uncultured Marinoscillum sp.
CAAATATCAAATTCATATATCTCACTAAAATCAAAAGTTACATATATAATGTAAATAGCTGAAACCAAATACAAGGCCACAGACAAAAAAAGGTGTTTTAAACTTAAATCAATTTTTATATCCTTGTATAGTATATTGATTATTTTCTTTAGCATATTTGTACAAAAATAACACTCACATTATTAAATCAGACTATTTATGAATAATTCTAAAAATTTATTTCCTCATAATCATTTTGTAAATTCAGAACTAAGACAAAAATTAATTAATCAAAGACCTTTATTGATTTGGTTGTCTGGTCTATCTGGCTCAGGTAAATCAACTATAGCTAATGTTTTAGAAAAAAAATTATATGAAAATGGTTTTCTTTCTTATTTATTAGATGGAGATAATATAAGAGTTGGTTTAAATAATGATTTAGGATTCTCTGATGAAGACAGAAAGGAAAATATTAGAAGAATAGCAGAAGTTTCTAAGTTAATGATTGATGCTGGAGTAATTGTAATAACCGCTTTTATATCTCCTTTTGAAGAAGAAAGAGACTTTGCAAAAAAATTAGTAAAAAAGGAGAATTATTTTCTAGTTCATGTTGATTGCTCAATTGAAAAATGTGAAGAAAGAGATGTTAAAGGATTATATAAAAAAGTGAGAAAGGGAGAAATAAAAAACTTTACAGGAATAGATTCTCCTTACGAAGAACCAAAAAATCCAAGTCTCAAAATAAATACAGAAAATGAAACGGTAGATGAATCGGTTGAAAAAATTTTTTCTGTTATTCTTGAAAAAATTAAGGTATAATGAATTATCATGAAATGATAAAAATTGCTTCTGAAGCCGCCGAGATGGCAGGAGAAGAAATAATGAACATATATAATAATTCAGAATTTATTGATTTTAAAAGTAAAAAAGATAATTCTCCTCTTACAAAAGCAGATAGAGCCTCACATAGTATAATTAGTAAGGTTTTAAAAAAAACTAATATTGAAATAATTAGTGAGGAGAAAAAAATCACTAAATATGATGAAAGAAAAAAATGGGAATATTATTGGTTAGTTGATCCTTTGGATGGAACTAAAGAGTTTATTAAAAAAAATGGTGAATTCACTGTAAACATTGCTTTGATTAAAAAAAATCTTCCATTTATAGGAATAGTATATTGCCCCACTTTTCAAACCCTTTATTGGAACGATCCCAAAAGTGGAAGTTATAAAAAGCATATTGATAAAATAGTAAAGTTAGAAAAAAGAAAAAAAATAAATTTTAAAGACCCTAACTTAAGAGTAGTAACTTCAAGATCTCATATGAATAAGGAAACAGAAGATTTTCTGACAAAATTAAAAAAACCGGAAATTATAGCTGTTGGTAGTTCTTTAAAAATATTATTTGTTGCTGAAAATAATGCTGATATATACCCTAGATATGGACCTACTATGGAATGGGACACTGCAGCTGCTCATGCTATAGCAAATAGTTCAAACGTAAAGCTTTTCAATACAAGCTTTAAAAAAGAAATATCATATAATAAAAAGAACTTATTAAATCCATTTTTTATTGCTTGCTCATAAGATTAAATTCCTCAAAAAAAAGAATTATCTGATCATATTAATTATGATAATATTTTTTTTGATTTCATTTATTACAAATATCATAGGTCCTCTTATACCTGATATAATACAAAGTTTTAACCTAAGTTTAACTGCCGCAGGAATACTTCCATTTTCTTTTTTTATTGCATATGGATTATTTTCAGCGCCAAGTGGTTATTTAATAGAGTTTTATGGTGAAAAAAAAATCATAATTATTGGATTATTAATATCCCTTATAGGCTCTCTGTTTTTTTCATTATATACAAATTATTTTACGGGTATTGTCTCTTTGTTATTAATAGGAACAGGAATGGCAATATTACAAGTTACAATTAACCCATTATTACGATCTACGACTAATGCTGAAAACTTTGCTTTTTTCTCTATAATGGGTCAGTTTTTTTTTGGTTTAGCTTCATTTTTTAGTCCTATTTTTTATGTTGAAATTTTATCTAATAAGGTTATAAGCTTTATATATAATTTTAATCCAAAATGGATAGTTATATATTGGACATTTAGTATAATATCTCTCTTACTTATTTTTATAATAAGTATTTCTAAATTTCCAATAAAAAAACACAAAGAAGAAAAAATTGAATTTGACACCTTAATAAATATTTTAAATAACAAATGGTCATATCTATATTTTTTTGGAATCTTCTTTTATGTTGGAACAGAACAAGGAATAAATACATGGGCATCTCAATTTCTTTTTTCATACCATGGCCTTGATCCTCAGAATGAGGGGGCAAAAGTTATTTCATTTTTTTGGGGCAATATGACTGTTGGAACATTAATCGGTCTTATCTTAATTAAATTAATAGATTCTAGAAAACTACTAATTTTTTTATCTTGTCTATCCATTCTAATATTAAGTTTTGGATTGTTTGGGGAAAAATGGATAGCTGTTATAGCAATTCCGTGTTTGGGTTTATCTATTTCCAGTATGTGGTCAATAATTATTGCATTAGCTCTTAATTCTTTTACAAAAAATCATGGAACAGTTTCGGGCATTATGATGGCAGGAATTTCAGGAGGTGCAATATATCCATTTATTATTGGTGTTTTAGGTGATTTTATTGAACTTAAATTAGGTTTGATGACATTATATCTTTCATTATTATATATTTTATTTTTAGGTTTAATATCAAAACCTAAGGTTCTAAATAAAAAAGTAAATTTGAATTGGTTAAACTCTATTATATCTTTGAAAAAGTCAAATTAATAAAATGCTAGATCAA
>CACOMW010000053.1 GCA_902628365.1 uncultured Marinoscillum sp.
TGATTAAAATAAGAATCAATAATTTCTTTAGCTTCAGCTCTTGAAATATTTAAATTTTGAGATAGACCAAAAGGAGAAATACCATAAATAATTCCAAAATTAACTTCCTTAGCCCTTCTTCTCATATCTTTTGTAACATCGTTTAAATCAACATTAAAAACTTTTGAAGCTGTTATGTTATGTATATCTTTTTCTTCCCTAAAAGCTTTTATCATTTCTTTATCTCCACTAAAATCTGCAATTATTCTTAATTCAATTTGAGAATAATCTGCCGCTAAAATACAACTCTCCATGTCCCTTGCAACAAAAGCTTTTCTAATTTTTCTACCCAGCTCAGTTTTAATTGGAATGTTTTGAAGGTTAGGCCTATTGGAGCTTAGGCGTCCTGTTGCAGTAACAGCTTGAGCATAATCTGTGTGAATTAAACCATCATTTTGAGACATCATTTGTGGTAAGGCATCAACATATGTTGATAAAAGCTTTTTGAATTCTCTATAGTCTAATATGAGATCAACAATTTTATTTTTTTTTGATAGCTTATTAAGCACATCTTCACTTGTTGAATATTGACCTGATTTAGTTTTCTTTGGGTTTTCGTCAATTTTTAACTTATCAAAAAGAATAACCCCTAGTTGTTTGGGTGAAGAAATATTAAATTCTTCTCCAGAATGCTGATATATTAATTTTTCTGTACTAGATATTTTTTCTACCAGCTCTGTTGACATTTTTTTTAAAAATTGAGTATCTATTTTTACTCCATTACTTTCTAGTTCTGACAAAACAAATAATAGAGGGTTTTCTACATTATCTAAAAGTTTAGATATTTGGAGATCTTTTATTTCTTTTTCAATTACACTTTTTAATCTGAATGTAATATCAGCATCTTCACAAGCATATTTATAAATTTCATTAGGCGACATATCGGTCATTTTTTTTTGATTTGGGCCCTTTTTACCAATTAATTCTTCTATAGGTATACATTTATGATTAAGATAGTTTTCTGATAAAACATCAAGTTTATGGCTTGATTCTGGATTAATAAGATAATGAGCAATCATTGTATCAAAAACGTTTTCTGAAACACTCACATTATATTTTTTTAAAATTTGAACATCATATTTAAGATTATGTCCAATTAGTTTTATGTTTTTATTTTCAAGAATTGGTTTTAGCTTATTTACTATATTGTTAGTATTTTCAATAGTTGGAACATAATAAGCTTCTTTACTTTTAATGGAAAATGCTATTCCGGCCAGTTCAGCTTCTTGAATATTTAAACTTGATGTTTCTGTATCAAAACAGACCTCATTGCTGCCTTGTAGTTCATTGACTAAAGAATCTAACTCATTTTCTTGTATAATTTTATAATTAACACCCTCATCCTCTATTGACGTTTTTGAGGAAGAAAAAAACTCGAGTTGTTCTTCTTTTTTATCAATTAACAATCCTTGTGAAATCATTCTATTTTTAATTGTCCTAAACTCTAAATCGTCTAGAAGATTATTTAACTCTAAAGAATCGGATTTTTTAAATTCTAAGTCATCAAGACCAACAATAATAGGAACATCAACTTTAATTTTAGCAAGTTCTTTTGACATTAATGCGTTTTCCGTGTTATCTCTAATTTTGTTTCCTACAGAACCGGAAATTGAGTCTTTGTTTTTTATTATTCCTTCAACGGAACCAAAATTTTTTAAAAGTTTCTGGGCTGTTTTTGGACCTACCCCAGGAATTCCTGGTATATTATCAACACTATCACCTTGAAGGCCTAAAAAATCTATTACCTGATCAACATGATTTATTTTAAACTTATCCAAAACTTCTTTTTCTCCAAGAATATCCACACCCCTACCCATGAAAGCTGGCTTATAAAGAAAAACATTCTTAGAAACTAATTGAGCAAAATCTTTATCTGGTGTCATCATAAAAATGTTAATATTATGCTTGCCGGATAATTGAGTCGCTATTGTACCAATAACATCGTCTGCTTCATACCCATCTTTTTCCAAAACTTTAATATTCATAAGTTTAACTAACTTTTTTATTATAGGTATTGCCACTTGAATATCCTCTGGTTGGCGTTCTCTGTTAGCTTTATAGTCATTAAAAATTTCCGACCTAAAGGTTGGTGCTTTTGTATCAAAAGCTATAGCAAGATGCGTTGGTTTTTCTTTTCTAAGCAACTCAAGCAATGTATTTAAAAACCCATATATGGCGCTTGTATTTAAGCCTTTTGAATTGACAATTGGGTTTTTACTAAATGCAAAATGGGCCCTGTAGATGAGAGCCATAGCGTCTAATAAAAACAGTTGGTTTGTTGGTTTGTTCAATTCTTCAACTTAAGCTTGTTAGAATAATTAAATTGTTTTTTGTAAATTAAAAAACTTAAATAACAATATATGTTTAACAAAAAAAATTTTATTCTTTTATTCTTTTTTATTTCAATTTTATTTGGCCACAAAGAGTCGATTAAA
>CACOMW010000054.1 GCA_902628365.1 uncultured Marinoscillum sp.
TTAATGGATTATGAAATTTTGGTCCTCTGTTAGTAAATTCTAATTTTAATCCCAAAGATTCAGGTATTACTAAAATATCAGAAAATAAAATTGCAGCATCAACTCCTAAATCATCAATAGGTAATAATGTTACTTCTGATGCTAACTTTTTATTCATCATTAAATCACTAAATGTATACTTACGTTTAAGCTTTTGATACGAAGGTAGTATTCTACCTGCTTGTCTCATAAACCATACAGGTGGTCTAGGGGATTCAATTCCATTTAAGGTATCCAAAAAAATAGAGCTCATAATTAAATTTTTTGAAGAGCAGTTTTATTAGCCCTTAAAATTTTTGTTATATCAGAATCTGACAAAGCTAAGGAAAAGAAACAACACTCATATTGTGAAGGGGGAAGATATATTCCCATATCTAACATATGTTTAAAATATTTAGCATATTTTTTTACATCACATTCAACAGCATCATCATAATTGTTTATTTCACTTTTATCTGTAAAAAATAAAGTCATCATAGAGCCAATTCTATTTACAATCGCATTAGTATTAGTTTCTTCTATATTTTTAATGATTCCATTACAAATTTTTTTTGAAATCATCTCAAGTTTTTTAAACACTCCAGCATTTAATTTTTTAAGTACTGTTATTCCTGCATTCATAGCTAGTGGGTTTCCGGATAAAGTTCCTGCTTGATAAACAGGGCCATCAGGCGCTAAATAATTCATTATTTCTTTCTTTCCTCCATAAGCTCCCACAGGCAAACCACCTCCAATCACCTTACCTAGGGTGGTTATGTCTGGTTCAACATCATAAATTTCCTGGACACCTCCTTTTGAAACTCTGAACCCTGTCATAACTTCATCAAAGATTAAAAGACAATTATATTTTTTAGAAAGATTCTTTAACCCTTTTAAAAAATTTTTCTTTGGTAAAACTAAACCCATATTTCCCGCAACAGGCTCTATAATTATTGCAGCAACTTTATTCTTGTTCTTAAATAATAATTTTTCTACGGAATTGAGATTATTATAAGAAGCAATTAATGTATCCCTTGCTATATTTTTTGTTACACCAGGACTATCTGGTAAACCTAGTGTAATTGCTCCTGACCCTGCTTTTATTAAAAAACTATCTCCGTGGCCATGATAATTACCAGAAAATTTAATTATTAAATTTTTTTTTGTGTACCCTCTAGCCAGCCTTATCGCGCTCATAGTAGCTTCGGTACCTGAGTTAACCATTCTAACTTTCTCTATTGATGGCACCATTTTAATAATTTGCTCTGCAATTTTCGTTTCAATAACGGTAGGTGCTCCGTAGGTGGTTCCAAATTTAAGCGCCTTTTGAATAGAAGACACTGTATCGCTATCTGCATGACCAAAAATTAGTGGTCCCCAAGAAGAAACACAATCAATATATTCGTTTCCATCTACATCAAATAACTTGCTTCCTTTGCCTTTTTCAAAAAATATAGGGTCACATCCAACACTTTTGAAAGCCCTAACTGGAGAATTTACACCCCCAGGTATTAATTTTTTTGATTTTCTAAATTCCTGAATGCTTTTTTTATACAATATGATTAATTTAAATAGTCAGAAATTTCTAAAGCATGATATGTTATAATTGCATTTGCTCCAGCTCTCTTCATAGACGTTAAAATTTCAAAAATAGTTTCTTTTGATTGAATCCAGTTTTTTTCAGATGCGGCTTTTAACATAGAATACTCTCCACTAACGTTATACGCAATAACTGGAATATTATATTTGGATTTAATTTTATATAAGATATCCAAATAAGATAATGCTGGCTTTATAATAATTACATCTACTCCCTCCTTTATATCCATTTCTGCTTCTCTTAACGCTTCACTAGAACTTTTAAAACTCATTTGATAAGTTTTTCTATCTGTAAAGTTTAAGTTAATATCAGTAGCATTTCTAAATGGCCCATAAAAGGACGATGCATATTTTACTGAATATGAAAATACTGGAATTTTATGATAATTTGATTTATCCAAAATATTTCTAATGTATTTAACTCTTCCATCCATCATGTCTGATGGTGCAATAACATCGGCACCTGCTTTTACTAAAGATAAGGCCTGGGAACCAAGGTTTTTTAAAGTAGAATCATTATCAACATCTCCATCTTTAATTGTTCCGCAATGACCATGGGTTGTGTACTGACAATGACAAACATCTACAATAACTAATATACTTTTGTTTTTCTTTTTTATTTCTTTGATAGTTCTTTGAACAATTCCATTTTCATCACTAGCGACTAGGCCTTCTTCATCTTTTTTTGAGGGAGTTCCAAAAAGAATTATACTGTATATGTTTTTGGAAACTAATTCATCACAAATTTTCAAAACATTATCAATAGATAATTGAAATTGACCAGGCATTGATGTAATTTCCTTTTTTATATTTTTTC
>CACOMW010000055.1 GCA_902628365.1 uncultured Marinoscillum sp.
TAAAAATATATAACTGGATAAAAAAAAATAATTTAAAATCAAAAATGATTATGCAAGTTCATGATGAATTAGTTTTTGATGTAAAGAATAACGAGTTAGAATTGTTTCAATTAAATATAAAATCTTTAATGGAAAGTGTTGTTGATATGAAAATCCCACTGTCAGTTGATATTGGATATGGAAAAAATTGGCTGGAAGCACATTAATTATGGAAATAACCAAACAATCAATTATAAATGCTCAAAGAAGAATTAAAAATTTAATTCACAACACACCTATTTTATCCTCAGAATCAATGAATAAAATCTCGGGAGCTAATATTTTTTTTAAATGTGAAAATTTTCAAAAAATTGGAGCCTTCAAAATGCGAGGTGCATTAAACGCAGTGATGTTACATTCTACTAAAGAGATAAAAAAAGGCTTCGTAACACATTCTTCCGGAAATCACGCACAGGCTGTTGCGCTATCCTCTAAAATTATGAAGTCAAAAGCATACATTGTTATGCCCAATAATGCCCCAAAAATAAAGATTGATGCTGTAAAGGGATATGGTGCAGAGATTACTTTTTGCGCCAACAACGAAAATTCCAGAAAAGAGTCTTGTGAAAAGTTAATTAAAAAAACGGGCGCTAATTTTATTCACCCATATGACAACGATAGTGTGATTGTTGGCCAAGCCACTTGTTCAAAGGAAATTTATGATATTTATCCAAAGATAAATCTTGATTATATCTTATGTCCAGTTGGGGGTGGGGGACTAGCCTCTGGAACAATATTATCTACTAAATTTTTTTCACCAAAAACCAAAGTAATTTTAGCTGAGCCAAAAAATGCATCTGATGCTTATAGGTCTTTTGTTGAAAAAAAATTAATTCCAGTTAAAGACCCTAAAACTATTGCGGATGGCCTGATGACCTCTTTATCAGAGAAGACATTTAATATAATAGTTAAGGGTGCTGAAAAAATAATTACAGTTTCCGAAGATGAAATTATTTTTGCAATGAAGTTAATTTGGGAAAGAATGAAAATAATTTGTGAACCATCTTGCGCAGTGCCACTAGCTGCTGTCTTAAAAACAAAAGAAGTTTTTAAAAACAAAAATGTTGGAATTATTTTAACCGGAGGAAATGTAGATTTAAAAAATCTTCCTTTTTAATTTCTTTTTTTAAATTTATCAAAATTAGATTTCAAAACTAATCTTGGAAAATTATTATCGGAAACATCTGTGTCTGCAGTCTCAAGATATGGATCTAGTTTTATATTAATAACTTTTTTGTCTTTAACAAATACCTTTGATATTTCGTTTTCATTTAATCTCCAAATTTCGGCAGGGATTCTTTCAATCTCTTTAGATTTATCTTCATATGTCCACTCGATAATTAATGGAGTAATCAATCCACCAATATTTTTAAAAGTTAATTCATAGAAGTTTTTATTTTTATTTTCTTCTTTAATTTGTTCGTCATTTAATTTGTTTCTAAATTCTCTATATGATGATTGTCTTGTGTTTTTAAAATCAAAATATAAAGGTGTATCTCTAAAAGTATAAGGAACCCTGTCTACAGCTGGCCTCTTTTCATCTATTCCTATTTCAATTTCTTCAAGATTGTTTTTATTATCAAAATTTTCAGGTGGTTTTCTCATTTGAAACCACCTAACGTTTTCTATAGCAACATCAACATGGTCAGTTGTATAAAACCATCCCTTCCAAAACCAGTCCAAATCTATTGAAGAAGCATCTTCCATTGTTCTAAAAAAGTCAGCCGGATCGGGGTGCTTAAATGCCCAACGTTTTGAATATTCTTTAAATGCATAATCAAATAACTCAGGCCCCATAATTGTTTCTCTTAAAATACTTAAAGCTGCCGCTGGTTTTGCATATGCATTAGCTCCAAATTGTAATATTTGTTCTGAATTAGTCATAATTGGTCTTATTCCTTCTTTGTCGCCCTTCATATAATCAACAATGCTTTGTGCCGTCCCTCTTCTTAACGGCCCATCACTATAATGCTCTCTTTGGGTTAGGGACTGAACAAATGTTGTTAAACCCTCATCCATCCAAGTCCATTGTCTTTCATCAGAATTGATAATCATTGGAAAGAAGTTATGACCAACCTCATGAATAATTACACTTATCATTCCCCACTTAGTAGCTTCACTATATTTTCCGTTTTTATTGGGTCTTCCAAAATTAAAACAAATCATAGGGTACTCCATACCTATACTAGCAGCATGAACCGATATAGCAACTGGGTAGGGATATTTTATGGTATGTTTAGAAAAGGTCTTTAACGTATTGGCTACAGCAACAGTAGACTCTTTTTCCCATAAAGGAT
>CACOMW010000056.1 GCA_902628365.1 uncultured Marinoscillum sp.
TTGAATTCATAGATGAAAATACAATAATTTTTGCCGACAAAAGAGGTAAAATTTTTAAGCTTAAAAATAATGATATTCAGGAAATTTCTGGAGTACCCGAAATATATCTAATGGGTCAAGGTGGATTAATGGATATAGAATTACATCCAAAATTCTCTCAAAACAATAAGATTTATTTATCTTTTGCTGAAAGTTCAAATAAAAGCGAAGGCGGGAATACTGCTATAATGAGTGCAGTTCTAGATGCAAATAAATTAATTAATAAAAAAATTCTTTATAGAGGCAAAGAAAATTCTACAAAAGGTCAACATTGGGGCTCAAGAATTCAATTTGATAATAATGGCTTTCTTTTTTTTACAATTGGAGATAGAGGAAATAGAAGTGTAAATCCACAAGATTTAAGTCGTGATGGAGGAAAGGTTTATCGAATAAATGAAGATGGGTCTATCCCTGAAGACAATCCTTTTGTTGATAAAAATGATATTATAGATGCTATTTATTCTTATGGACACAGAAATCCACAAGGAATATTTTTACATCCAGAATCTGGAATGATATGGACAAACGAACATGGCCCAAAGGGTGGTGATGAAATTAATATAATCAAAAAAGGTAAAAACTATGGGTGGCCTACTATAACATATGGAAAAAACTATAATGGCACAACAATAACTAACCTTAAAAAACTATATGGAATGGAACAACCACTTTATTATTGGACACCATCTATAGCCCCAAGTTGTTTTGAATATATATCATCAGATAAATATGATAATTGGAAGGGTAATTTAGTTGCAGGGTCATTAAGCTTTGGTTATTTAGAGAGATTGGTTTTAGATGATCAAAATCAAGTAATTTATCGCGAAAAGTTAGCTAAAGATATTGGAAGAGTCAGAGATGTTGTAGAAAGTCCTGAAGGTTATATATACTTATCTGTAGAGAATAAAGGGATTTTTAAATTGATACCAAAATAAAATAAATAATGTTTATTCCATATGTTTAGCTATGTATAAATCAACCCTAGTATATATTATTTTTTTACAATTAATATCATATAGTCTTAGTGCAAAACTTGTATATAATTGTAAATCAGTTCATTTTAATAATAAAAAATATGAAGACATTAACGTTGTTTTTATGACAGGTTTTGAAATACTTAAAAATGTCCCATATGAACAAAAGTTGGTGTCTAAGATAAAAAAATATGCCGTTGTAATATTAAGTGAAGAAAATATGATGATCGTTGAACTTGATGAACCAACTATTAAGAATAAATCTTTTAAAAATAATATATATTATAATGAAGAAACTGATAAAGAAGACGAGTTTATTTCATATGACGCCAATAAGGTTCAAAGTTTGACAGAACAAAATAATTTAGATGGAGATGCTTTTTTTTATGAATACAAAACAAATTGTCGCCTTGAATTCACAAAAAGCTGCTTAAAAGATGCTGGAAATTCAATTCTTTATGGAAGGGATATAGAAAATAAACATATTGTAAAAATTAGTCCTAACCAATACATGTATTAGAACTAAATCAATTTTGATCCAATAATTTAATTTTTTAAATACTTGTACCTAAGTTTAACTTTTAATTTAAATATTTGAAACTATGAAAAAATTATTAATTATATCCCTTATATTTTTAACCTTTAATTTATTCTCACAGGATTTAAAATATGGTGATGGTCTTTTTGAAGCTAATTTTGTTGTTGATATGATGTATTCAGATGATCTTAATAATTATAAGATGACAGCATCTGGAGAAGCAGGTCCATATGGTAGAGCTTATCTATCTTATAACTTCACCAGTCACTTAGATGTTAGTGGCCAAGGTGAGTTTACAGGAACCGCCTGGACACAAAATGGAGAGGAAATTACTAGAGCAATATTAAGAGGTATTTATAGAAAAAAAGGAAATACATTTAAATTGTATACTTTTGATAACCTATCAAATGGAAAGTTTATTTTGGCAACTGGCGAATTAGATATGGTTAAAAAGACCCTAAACTTCAAAGCATCCTACGTTGAATAATTTTACAAAAAAAGGCCTTAATATTAAGGCCTTTTTTTATATATTTTTTGGAATATAAAAAGACTCATAAGTTTTTTTATGAAGAGCATCTCTCCAAATTATTTTTAACCTATATCTTTTAATAACATAGGTTTTTTTTTCTATGAATTCTTTAATTAGTCTACATTTAATCATATGGTAAACGTACATTATCCATTATAAAATTCAAAAAAGAATTTAATTAATATGAAAAAAATAAAATTTTCT
>CACOMW010000057.1 GCA_902628365.1 uncultured Marinoscillum sp.
TTTTAAAAAAGAAGCAAAAAATTTTCTAAAAAATTCCTCATTTATTAAGACAATTTTAAAATTAACTGCACTTAATTATCAAACTAAAGAATTAAAGAATCTTCATTACAAGTTATCTTCATTCATTAAACAAAGATTTAAAATTCAAGTATTTAAAAGAAAAGGCATAGATTTGAAGTATATCTAAAAATTATTTTTTTACATTTAACTTGAAAAAAGCTTTAATACTTTCCATAATTTTAATTGTACAAAATTCGGGTTTTGCGCAATCAAATGATTTTTTATTAAACAAATCACAACAATTAATAATTAATGAAAATTATTTAGAAGCAGATTCTATATTAAAAGAAGTCATTAATAACGTAGATTCAATTTCATCTGAATTAACCTTCTTATTTGGCAAAAACTCTTTTCATCTTAATAAATTTAAACAGTCTATTAATTGGTTAAATAAATATATAGAACTGAAAGGGTTGTTAGGTATTTACTCTGAGGAAACAATAAAATACTTAGAGTTAGCAAATACAAAAAATATTATTGATAGAAGAGAGGATACTGAAAATGTTATAATTGAGCTGTTTTCTTACAGGTATATTGAGTGCCCAAATAAGTTTAAATTATGTCCAATATGTAAAGGAAGTAGTGTTATGATTACAGAGACTAATATTGGAAAAATATATAAAACTTGTCCTTTTTCTGATGATAAAGGGTTTTTAACTTGCGACGAATATAATGATTTTCTAAGAGGAAAACTTCTACCAAAAAAAAATACTATTAAATAATAGATTGCATTAATATTCCACAAAGCCAAGCCCCATAAGTTCCAACCGCATAACCCAATACTGCAAGTAAAACACCCACAGCTGCCAAAGATGGATGAAAAGCTGAAGCCACTACCGGTGCAGATGCAGCACCACCCACATTAGCCTGACTTCCTACTGCTACAAAAAAGAAAGGCGCTTTTATCAAAACTGCTACTGTAATTAATAGAAGAATATGAATACTAATCCAAATTAATCCAATTATAAAAAGTCCAGGATTATCAAAAATTGTAAATAAATTCATTTGTAACCCAATAGTTGCTACCAATATATAAATAAATACACTACCAATTTTTGATGCACCAGCACCTTCTAAATTTCTTATTTTTGAAAACGAAAGAATAACTCCAAAAGTGGTTGACATGACAATCAACCAAAAAAAAGTGGATGTAAGACTATATTTTTGAAGGTTTGGAAAATTGGTTAATATAAATGGTGCTAAACTATCTGCAATTAGATGACTAAGTCCTGTAACACCAAAACCAATAGAAAGTATATAAATTAATTCTGTTAAATTAGGTATTCGTGCAATACTCATATTATACTTTTCTATTTTCTTTTTTACTTTCTCAACTGAATCACTATTAGCATTTAAAAACTTATCAATTGAAACCGCTCTACCTACGCCAATTAAAAGTAGAGCAAGAAGTGCATTACCAACTAAAACATCAACAGTTACCATTTTTGAAAATAAATCACCATCTACATTAAAAACCTCTTTCATAGCTGTTTGATTAGCACCCCCCCCCTATCCAACTTCCTGCAATGGTACTCATCCCTCTAGCTAATTCCTCTGGGTTGATTGTAACTAAAGAAGGAAAAAAATTTATTACTAATAAAATTGCTATTGGCCCTCCTATAATTATACCTAAAGTACCAGTAAAAAACATTATTAATGCTTTTGAGCCAAGCTTACTAATTTCTTTTAAATCCACACTTAATGTCAGTAAAACTAATGATGTGGGAAGCAAGTATCTGGAAGCTACAAAATATAAATTTGATTTATCAGGAGAAACTACCCCAATAGTATTTAATAATGAAGGAATAAAATAACACATCAAAATTACAGGAAAGAAAGTATAAAATTTTTTCCAAAATGTAGTTTTAATATTTGAAGTGTAAAAAATTATCCCAAGAATAATAAGTAAAATACCAAATAACGCTGCATCATTCTCAATAACAATATATGAGTTCTTCATATTAAAATTTTTCTTTCAATATAGCACAAAGTTCTGACAATATCATAGCGGTTGCACCCCATACAGTATAACCATTTAAAAAATAATAGGGACAATCAACTAAAACTCCTGATGATAGTTTTATTTTTTTTTTTAAAATATTTGATTGATCTAGAATTTGATTGATTTTAATTTCTATTAATTTATCTACTTCAAACGAATTTAATTTAAATTGGGGAGTTTTATCATAAAAAGCAATAAATGGCGATACTTTGTAATT
>CACOMW010000058.1 GCA_902628365.1 uncultured Marinoscillum sp.
TTATTGACCCATTTTTTGTTGAATTAGATATTGAATTTGCAATATGATTAGTTCCAGCTGAATATTTATCAATTTCATAAACTCCCATTGGCCCATTCCACAATATTTTTTTTGATTGCATTATAATTTCATTAAATTTTTTGATTGAATTAGGTCCAATGTCTACGTTTATCCATTCTTTTTCAGTTTCTCCAGATTTAAAAAATTTAGTTTTTGATTTAATATCAATAGATTTTGATGTTAAAAAATCAATAGGAAGGTATATTTTAACATTCATTTTAATACTTTTATCTAAAATTTTTTTAACTAATTCTATTTTATTTGATTCATATATTGAGTTCCCAATTTTTCCATTATTAGCTTTAATAAATGTATTACTCATAGCACCTCCAATAATTATGTTATCAACATAGCTCATTAACTTTTCTATAAGAAGAATTTTATCAGAAACTTTTGATCCACCTAATATTGCTGTAAATGGTTTTGATTTTTTGTATAGAATTTTGTTTATATTTTTTATTTCATTTTCAATTAAGTATCCAATACACTTTTGATTGAAAAAATCAGTAATGATTGAATTGGAAGAGTGGATTCTATGAGATGTGCCAAAAGCATCATTTACATATACATCTCCTAATGTTGATAATTTTTTTGCGAATTCAGTATTACCTAATTCTTCTTCTTTATAAAACCTTAGATTTTCTAAAAGAATAATTTCCCCATTTTTAAGATTGTTACATTTTTCAACCGTTTTTTCAGAGATACAATCTTCACAAAATAAAACTTTTTTATTAATCAATTTTTCAAGGGAAGAAATTATGTTTTTTAAGGATAATTTAGGATTATTAATACCATTAGGTCTACCCATATGACTCATAAGAATACAAGAACCCCCGTCTTTTAGAATTTTATTAATAGTTGGTAAAGATGATAAAATTCTACTTTCATCTATAACTTCTAGATTAGAATTTATTGGTACATTATAATCAACTCTTATTAAAGCTTTTTTATCAATGAAATCAATTTGATCTATTTTTTTAAAGTTCATTTTTTTTTGATGCTTTAATTATCCTATCATTTATACTTTTTCCAATACCATGATTTGGAAGTAGTGAAGTCAAAATAATATCAACATTCATATTGTCTAACAAATGTAGGGATTTATATAAGTTTCTTGAGGCTTGTTCTAAATTAAGATTTTTTGATAGTATAATTTGATTTTTAAGATCAATCCCTTTATAATATTTGTTAAATGACATTATGCCAATTTTTTTATTTATATATTTTTTTATTAGGGATTGAATTTCACCAACGATTAAATCTTTTTTTGGTGAATAATGGTTTTTTAACATACCTGAACTTATTGGAAGTTTTGTATTTTTTTTAAATATTTCTACTTCGCCAATTATACTTTCAAGTTTTTCGATCGTAATTCCTCCTACTCTATATACTAAAGTTTTTTTATCTTCAAAACCAACAATCGTTGATTCTATGCCAATATTACATCCTCCATCATCAAGGACATATGAGATATCATTTTTGAACATATCTAATATATGTTTTGGTAAAGTAGGGGATATATATCCAAATGGATTAGCGCTTGGCGCAGCTATTGGAAAATCTATTTTTTCCAATATACTTAAAGTTAATTTATTATCTGGTATTCTAAAACCTACTGTTTTAAGTTTTGAAGTGGTTATATCAGGAATAATATTTTTTTTTTCTAGTAAGATTGTTAATGGACCAGGCCAAAAATTTTTTGCTAGAATTTCAGCTTTTCTTGGAAAATTTTTAACAAATAGTTTTACTTTTTCAATGGAATTTGTATGACATATTAAGGGATCAAAATATGGTCTTTTTTTTAATTTGAAAACTTTAGCAACGGCTTTTTGATCTAATGCATTTACGCCTAAACCGTATACTGTTTCTGTAGGAATACATACAATTTCTCCATTTATTAAATTTTTTACTGATTCATTTATACTTTTTCCAACTTTTATCATTACTACATTAACAATTAATATTTAAAGCATCTTTAGCATATGGATGACCAAGTTCATTAGCTTTTTTCAATATTAAACAACCTTCATTTCTAAGGTTAATTTGAAAATGAGCTAAACCTAACCAAAAAAATCCTTCTGAAAATTCTGAATTAATATTTATAGCAATTTTTAAATTTTTTATTGCATTTTGAAAATCATCAACCAAAAATTGAGATTTTGCAATATTTAAGAATG
>CACOMW010000059.1 GCA_902628365.1 uncultured Marinoscillum sp.
TTATTTTTTTTAAAAAAAATGACCAATCTATTTTTGATTCGAAACCCAAAGCAGTTGATTGCTTCTTTTGCTCAAGTTATTTCTAATCCAACAATGAAAGATATTGGGCTAAAAAAATCATGGGATCTTTTTAATTATATTTCAAAACTTAAAAGTACAAATCCCATTGTATTAGATTCTGCTGAAATTTTAAATAGCCCTAAAAAACTATTGATTAAACTGTGTAATAATTTAGACATTGATTTTTATACAGATATGTTATCCTGGTCAAAGGGCGGTATAAAGGAAGATGGTGTTTGGGCTAAACATTGGTATAGAAATGTTCACGAATCTACGGGTTTTGTTAAACAAAAAACTAGTAATAGGGAATTGCCGAAACATTGTGAACCATTATACTTTGATGCGTTAAAATATTATGATAAATTGTCTATTAATTCAATTAAAGTTTAAAAATGTTACAAGAATATAATCCTAAAAATAAAGATATTCTAGTTTATGTTGGTGATCGATTGTATAAAAGAGAAGAAGCAAAAGTTTCTGTATTTGATAGTACAGTTCAAAACGGAGATGCAGTATGGGAAGGACTCAGGGTATATCCCGAGGGAATAGTTTGTTTAGATAAACATCTGACAAGAATTCATGAAGGTGCTAAAGCTCTTGCTTATGAGGGAGTGCCATCAAAGGAAGAAATAAGAAAAGCAATAAAACAAACTTTAGATGCTAATGGAATGAAAAATGATACTCACATTCGCCTAACATTGTCAAGAGGTGAAAAGGTTACCTCAGGCATGGACGCCAGATTAAATCAAAGTGGATGTTGTTTAATTGTTCTTGCTGAATGGAAAAAAAAAGTTTATGATCCTTCAAAAGGAATTAAAGTAATAAGTACTTCAATAAGAAGAAGTATACCTCAGTTTCTTGATTCTAAAATTCATCATAACAATATGCTAAGTTTAGTTATAGCAAAAATACATGCTAATATTGCTGGAATGGATGCTGCTGTAATGCTAGATGATAGAGGTTTTGTTGCTGAACTAAATGATACTAATTTGTTTATGATTAAAAATGATGAAGTTTTTACACCTTTTGCTCATGCGTGTCTTCCGGGAATTACTAGAGGAACAATAATTTCTTTATTACAAGAGAATAACATACCTGTATTTGAAAAAGATTTATCATTAACAGAATTTGTAAATGCAGATGTTGTTTTTGCCACTGGCACGAACGGAGAAATGACTCCGGTCCATGAAATTGATTCTAGAAAGATTGAAGGTGATAATTCCCTTTTTATAAGAATTCAAGATCTTTTTCAAAAAAAATTACCAGATCTTTGCGAGCCTATTTAGATATTGATTTAACAAAAAAATCCCAAATAACAATACCGAATGAAACAGCAATATTTAATGAGTGTTTTGTTCCAAATTGAGGTATTTCAATAGAAAAATCACCATATGGTAATATGTTCTTACTTATTCCAAAGACTTCATTTCCAAACACGAAACAATACTTTTCATTTTTTTTTGGATTAAATTCATTTAATTCAATACTTTGATTGGTCTGCTCTATTAATACAATTTTCCAATTATTTTTTTTAAGTTTTTGTAATATATTCTCAGGATTTTTCTTGTATTCCCAGTCTACTGATTCAGTTGCACCTAGTGCTGTTTTATGAATTTCTCTGTGTGGTGGAGATGCTGTAATTCCGGTAAGATATATTTTCTCGATTAGAAACGCATCACAGGTTCTGAAACATGATCCAACATTATTCATACTTCTTATATTATCTAAAAGAATTGAGACTGGTGTTTTAATTTTGGATTTAAAATCTTCTTTTGATAATCTATTTAAATCTTTATTTTCTGTTTTTTTCATATTGAATAAACAGAATTTAGTGTTGTTTAATTATTGACCTACTATACTTTGATTTTTGATTAATAAATCTTATAAAATAAAGTCCGTTTTTTAGTTTTTCTAAATTAGATTTTATACTGTGTTTGCCACTTTTTAAACTTTTACTAATCAGTTCATCTACAACCCTCCCATTAGTATCAATAATATTTAATTCAACATCTCCACTTTTAACTTCAAATTCAATATTTATCCATTTTTTAACTGGATTAGGATAAACATTTAACTTATTGTTGGTATTATTTTCATTATCAATCCCAGTAGTGGTTTTAGCGCCTATAAGAATAGGAACGTATTCGAAGTTTTCATAT